>JAIUMA010000038.1 GCA_022565795.1 Balneolia bacterium | reverse complement strand
AGTAGATAACGGATAATCAGGAGAGTGGAAGGGGAGTGTTAGAAACACTATCCCTTCCAAAACTCAAGGACAAAAGAATGAAGGCCCCTTCCAAACAGGAAGGGGCTTTTTCTTTGGCTCCATTGCAGTATAAAATACAGGATGAGCGCGTGGCTGATATTACCATTCTTAGATAAAGTATTGGCTATAAGGGTTTATCTGTAAAAATCGACTGCCGGATATTAAGCGTAGATTAAAAGAGCCGATAATTATATAGGCTGGTTCACTACGTTCCGCCACGTATTAAAATATCTGATAATGGAGTATGTCCGCATTTGGAGATTTAAATCGGATCAATACAAATATTCAGTCCCTTAACGCCCGCTTTAACCTGAACCGGGTAAATAAAGCCCTTGGCCAAAATCTGTTGAGCCTTTCAACCGGACTGAAAATTAATCGTGCGGAAGACAATGCCGCCGGTCTTTCTATTGCCAATAAGTTGCGAAGCCGGGTTGCCGGTCTGGAGCAGGCGATGAATAACGTGGGTGACGCCAGGTCTGTTTTAAATATTGCCGAGTCCGGTTTCGATCAGGTGATGGAACGTCTGATTGAAATGAAAACGCTGGCAACCCGTGCCTCAACCGATTCGCTGGGTAGTACAGAAAGAGGATTTATAGGCAAACAGATTGCCGCAATCGGCAAGGACATAAATGATATCGCTAATCAAACCGTGTATCAGGATTTCCAGCTGCTCAATGGTAATAACGGAAGCTTTTCGGGTGCGCTTTCATTAACGTTTCAGGCAGGCGAACGGGCATCAAGCACCATTAATACACAATTGGATGCTCTTAACATCAGTCAGTTGTTTTCAGGCTCTCAGGCGGTTGTCGGGCCGGAACCGGTCGGTCAGGTAAGTGATGTTACTACGTTAAACCCGAGCGGCACGAGCACACCCGGTGTGTATAGCTTTGATTTATCCATCGGAGATGTAACATCCGGTTCGATTCAAATTGCGGGTGCGACTTACACCTTCGGCGTCTTCAACGATTTTAATAACCTTTTTGTATTACAGGATGCCATAAATGCTGAAGGCACCTATTCCGCAGTTTATAATAACCTCAACGGCCGGTTTACCTTAACAGAAAATACTCCTTCAGCCTCAGATATATCAATCAACGACATCTCAGTAAACCTTACGGACGGTAGCGGTAATCCTACCGGAGGGGTTAGTAACTTTAGCCTGGATCAGCAGTCTGCTCCGGTAACGTCAGCTGATGCCGGCGTGTATGCAATAGATATTACATCAGCATTTCAAGATGGGGAAACTTTTAGCGTAGCAGGATCAAACTACGTAATGGGTACTGACTTTACCGGCGCAACGGCCGTTGAACAGGCAGCAAGCCTCGCACAGGTTATCTCGTTTGCCGGTCACACCATTTCCTCAGATGGAAACTCCATCATCTTTACTGAGTCCGGCACTCCGGATGGAGTGGATCCAACTATTGAGACCAGCACAGCAGGATTTGAAAGCGGTCAGGGCAGCATGGATTTATCATCTTTCGATGCGAATGCGTACCGTAATTTTATATCCTATATCGACAGAGCTATATCCGGTATGTCCCGGCGCTTTAACGCGATTGGTATTGCGCAAAACTCACTGAACATAAGGGAAGTGACGTTATCCAGATCGATAAGCGCGAACTCGTCTGCAATCAGTCGTATTATGGACGCCGATTTTGCAAAAGCACAGAGCGAATCGATCAGGCTTCAAATTTTACAGCAAACATCCATATCTGCGCTGGCTCAGGCGAATTTTGCACCTCAGGCTGTACTCGGTTTTCTGAGGTAGGTAAGTAGGGAATTGTTTCGTGAATCTATCGGAAATTTTTAAAGATTTTCAATTTTGCTCCGATAAGTAGAAATAAGAAGCACGCTTTGTACAAAGAATAAATTTAAGAGTATGTGAAATGAAGAAAATACCATCAGACCGTGAAATCCTGAGGGCCATTTATTTACGATACCATAAAAACTTTAAAGAGTACGCCCGAACGGAGCCGGACAGGATTACCCGCGTACGTGTACCTATCGATATAGGTCAAGTAGCCAAAGACTGTGGGGTTGAAGAGGATATGATCTTCGGCAGACTCTATTATCATTTTAACAAAAAGTACAGCTACGTAGATGAGGCCGGAAACAGAGCTGCATTCTTTGCTTCACTTAAGTTTGAAGGCTTAAGCGTGAATTTTCCTCTTGTGATGTCTATTCTGGCAGATCTGGAATTTGAGGGACGTAAATTTCAGCTTGCGGTTTCCCTGTCTGTAGCAGCGCTGGTCTGCTCGGTACTGGCCCTGGGCTACGTACTCATCTTATAGCTGAATTTGAGAAATTATTGTTGATAGAGAGCTAAACAGGTTCAGGGCTCAAGGATTTTTATGTTTTCTTAGAAAGAATGTCGATAAATGCGATTTATATGAGACCAGTTCCGGCGCTATTTTTCGGACAGTTTAATCCACCTGGAGATCGTTTTTATTAAGATATCCAGGTCTATTGGCTTGCTAATGTAATCGGAAACACCGGCCTCAAAGCATTTGACACGATCTTCGGGCATAGCTCGTGCTGTCACCGCAACAATGGGAAGAGATTTCCACTTTTCCAGGGATCGTATCTTCTCAGTTGCTTCATACCCACTCATTACGGGCATCATCATATCCATAAGGATGAGGTCTGCCGGCTTGCCGCTCATTACGTAGTCGAAAGCCTCACGCCCATTACCGGCAGTCGCTATCTTTACATTATAGCCTTCCAGCGCTTTTTGCAGCGAAAAGATATTCCGTTTATCGTCATCGGCAATCAATATGGTTTTGGTTTTAGTGCTGCCGTTTTCCGGGGGGGTAATCAACTCTTCCTGATGGGAATTTGCACGATTCACAAAAAAATCTACCGTTTGCATTACCTTTTGGAAACTTCCGCTAGACTTAGTGATGAATGCATTCAGCATGTCGTCTGTTTTCGTGTCGAGGCCATCGGGCATTGAACGTCCGGAGTAAATAATTATCGGAAGCTCGCTTTTGGAGTATGATGAGCGAATGTGTTTTACCACATCAAAGCCATCGGCATCCGGCAGACCCAAATCCAGTATCACTAAATCTATTTGCCCTTGCTCTATTGTGCTGTATGCTTGTTTGGCTGTATGAGCCATGGTGCAAACTTTACGGTCGTCATCCAGGAGCTCCTTAAGGGCCTCACCGTGGACCTCGCTGTCATCTACCAGTAATATCTGAAACCTGCCGTCGTCTCTTTGGATCCGACGAGCATTTTTCCTGCTTAGTGATGCATATTCCCTCATGATTTCAGGTATTTCAGGAGATAGTGCCTCATTTTTCTCTCTGGCCATTTTTGCCTCTACGTACGGGGTGCTGTCTGCCGGCAGGTAAAGTGTGAAGCTGCTTCCTTTTCCTGGTTCGCTTTGCAGCTTTATGGTACCCCCCAGCGTATTGGCAATATCTTTACTTATCGTTAGACCAAGACCGGTTCCGCTAAACCTTCTCTCCGCAGAACCATCAACCTGATGAAAAGCCTCAAAAACCTGCAAATGGTCTTTTTCCCCAATGCCAATACCTGTGTCTGTAACGGTAAACGAGATACCGTTTTGCTCTTTTGGCAGAAAGGCAGCTATTTCACCGGGTTCCGGATGGTACACGGTGAGGTTTACCGTTCCTTCATCCGTAAACTTAATCGCATTAGAAAGAAGGTTCTTTAGTATCTGCTGCAGGCGAAGTGAATCGGTTTTAATTATAGTGCCTGTTGAAGTGCTATGACCAACATCAAGTGTGAGTCCTTTATCTTCAGCGACATGTTTGAAGCATTTAATCTGTGAATCTATAATGGCCTCAACGCTTACTTCAGAAATCTTGAAGCTCATTTCGCCGGCCTCGATTTTTGAGATATCCAGAATTTCGTTGATAAGCTCCATAAGCCCTACTGCGGAGTTGTGGATTTCATCGGCATACTCCGCCTTTTTATCTTCTGAATCGAGCTTAAGCTTCTTCCCAAGCAGGTTGCTAAGAAGGAGTATAGAATTCAGAGGTGTACGCAGCTCGTGGCTCACGTTTGCAATAAATTCAGACTTATGCTTGCTTATCTGAACTAGTTTACTGGCCAGCTCTTTTTGTTTCTGAATGATGTTTTCATCTCTTTTCCGGCTTGAAAGATCGAGTACAATTGCAGCATAGAAAGTCTCCTTTTCTTCACGAATAATTTGTAGCTGCACCTCTACCGGGTATTCAGATCCATCTTTCCGCTGATGTGTTGTATGAAAAAGGATCTGTTCTTTTGATCCGTTTAAAAGTGGTTCGAGTAGGGTGGAAAAGCTTTCGCTGTTGTATTCTTTTTTTAAAAAAAAAGGTGTGAGCGAGGAAATTTCTTCATGTGTGTAGCCCAGATTTTTTAAGGCACTCTTGTTGGCGTACTCGAACCTCAGTGTTGTGCTATTGAAAATATAGACCTCATTGATGCTTTGGCGCACAATGGTTTCAAGACGTTGTCTTTGTGCTTCATCTTCTTTTTGCTTTAACCTGTTTCTGGCCTCCTTTAACTCACGATCGATGACCGGTACCAAACGAGCCAGATTGTCTTTCATCAGGTAGTCGTTTGCGCCAGACTTCATCATTTCAACAGCAAGCTGTTCTCCTACAGCACCTGAAATCAGGATAAATGGCGTATCTGAACCTGAATCGCGAAGCATATTCAGGGCTGTCAGGCCGTCAAACCCGGGAAGATTGTAGTCGCTGATTATTACATCCCATTCATTTGATTTGAGCGCTTCCTCGAACTCATCTCTGGTTTCAATAAAATGACAATCTGGATTAAGCCCTCCTTTCTTTAGCTGGTACTTTAGAAGTACCCTGTCGTCATAAGAATCTTCAATTATCAGTATTCGGGTTTTTACAGACAAAATGGGTAGAAAATGTATTTAGTGAAATTTCGGGCTTAGATTAATATGTAGCCAATATTGATTTACCAGAGCCGCTATATCGCTAAATTGGCTGTAATTTACAGGTTTTTGGATATAGCTGTTCGCTCCGCCTTCGTAGCTTTTACGGATATCAATCTGTTCTGAGGAGGAGGAAAGCATCACCACTGGTGTAAATTTAGTCCGGCTATCAGCTCGTAAATGCCTTAAGACATCAAATCCACTCATTACCGGCATATTAATATCCAGAATTATTAAGTCGGATGCTGCTTTTGTATCATCCGGCTGGGCTTGTAAATATCGCAGGAGGTCTTCACCTGAGCTGAAAATATGGATATCGAGAGGATAGGCTGATTTTTTTTGGAGAGCTCTTTTGGTTAGAAAAGCATCATCCTGCTCATCATCAATTATAAAGATTGTTTTGTTGGTTGTCATCAGCAGCTGGAACCCATTCCCAGGTAAAAAGTTTATTCTAAGGAATTGATTTTGTACAATTTCAAAATTTTGCTATCTCACTTAATAAAGAGAGGTTAGCCATTATCCCATTCAGTGCGGAATAACCGTGCACCGCAAAAACATCCATAGTAATAGACCGGGATACGGCTCTAAGGAAAAGTCTTTAACGAAATATATGCATTCCATGGGCATTTTATACTATTTTGGTGTAAACTCATTGATTAGCAGTTAATATGCGGGAAAGCAAATGTAGTATTTAATATCTCTCCTGAATCTTACACCCGCCATTTAACTTCTTTTTACGGAGACACGCGTTAAGATTTTTCGGATTTGGCCGATAGGTTTTATTCGTACTGTAACTCAATGGTGCTCAATTACCTAATATGCAAATTATGCAGACCGAAATCGAACGTTTTAAGCTTAAATATGCCCTGCAGCGCGACCTGCTTCTACAGTCTATTCACGATGTGCAGTCACCATTAAGCGCTACATCCGGATATCTTGAACTTATGCAAATTGCCTTTTCCGGAAACCCGAAAATAGATAAGGCTCTGCGGTACAGAAACAGTATAGATTCCGGAGTTGATCACATAGGCAAACTGGTTCAACAGCTCGAAAACGCTTTTGAATGTAATCTGTATCAGGATTCATTGCCGGACATGCAGATTCAGCTTCAGTGGATGCTTACGGAAGTATGTTCCAAAGCGGAGCAGGTGTTCAGTCTAAAGAAGCAAAAAATGGTCACCGGATTTTCCGTTGGATCAGAAAATATGCATGTAACAGCAGATATATGCCTGCTAAAGCTATTCCTATACAATATCGTCCTTACTATATCTCGCTATTCGGCAAAAGAAAGCGTTGTACAAATAAACTGCACGCGTTCTGGCTCTAATGGGGTTATACAAATTGTAATCAGCAGACCCGAAAGGCCGGCATCTGACCTAAGTGATCTTTTGCTCAGAGACAAATTTTCGACCAGGTACAAAGATAGCTCTGATACTGAGTCTGAAGCTTCTGATATCTCATTCAAATCAAAAGCCCTCCTGGCTTTAAAGGGTACGCTTAGCTACAGTGAACTAGATGGGGGAAAAGCGAGTATCCTTTTAATGCTCCCGCTGGTTAACTGATTAAACGCTTCTATTCTTTACTATCATCTCAGGCAAATATTGAGTGTACCAGGCTGTGTACAGGTTTCGGCCCCTGCTTTCCATTCATGCATTAAAAGTTCTTTTATTTTGACGGCTCTCAAGTATGGGTACGTCTGGATTTCGGTGAAATAGGAGTTTGTATCAGCAGACTCCCATGGAATAATTCAGGTTAGTAGGGTAAATAAAGCATTAAGGTTTTTACCGGCGTGCCGATAAATAAGATGACTTAGTTTATCAAAACAGAAAACCAGAAGGTGCTTTTTGAATGCCCCTGCTGTAGTCCTTGCCTGCTTTGATGCTAATATGCTGAAACCAATGCTAGTGTGGCATTCTGAATGCTCCTTTAAGCACTGGCTCCCAATATGTTTTTTTCTAATCGCATAACACAAAAAATAAGTTTATGGCAAATATTAAAGCGCTTGTGGTCGACGATTCAAAAATTATGAGGAGCGCAGTAAAGCGCGCGCTCGATCAATTAATGATTGCTGATTTTGAGTATGTCGAGGCTATGAACGGTGAAGATGCATTAGAGCAGTTCACCGACGATATTCAAATTATATTCTTGGATTGGAATATGCCCAAAATGACCGGTGTGGAATTTGCTAAAGCACTGCGTGAAAGAGGAGATACAGATCATATACCAATTATTATGGTAACTGCCGAAAAGTCGATGGGTAAAGTCGATATAGCGCTTAATGAGGGCGGTGCTAATGAGTATCTCACAAAGCCATTTACAGCAGATAAAATGCATAAAACTATAAAACGCTACTTCGATGATAGCGGCAACCTTATTACCGGGAAAGAAAAAGCCGAAAAGAAAAGCTTTTTCAGCAATATACTTAAATCCTAAAGGGGACTGTTCCAATGATTGAAAACAAGACACCAACGCGTACTATTCCGGATGAAATCGTAGACCTGGTTAAGCAATCGGTAATCAATACATTCGAATCTATTCTTGGCGAGCCGCCAGTATACAACGAAAGCGAAACTCAAAGCGGTCCTCTTAATGGCATGATTGGCAATATTGCGGTTTTTAATCCCGAGCATACGCTCACGCTAATGCTGGCATTCCCAAAGGAGACAGCCGTTGCGCTATCGGAGGTATTTGTAGGTATGGAGCTCCCTTTCGAGAGTGACGATATGGGCGACTTGGTTGGTGAAATATCAAATATACTAGCGGGAGAAGTAGCTGCTAATATCGAAACAATCGGATTCCGAGGGCAATCGTCATTGCCTACAGCCACGCGAGGCAGTGATCTAACCTTGTTTATGCCCAATAAGCCACCCACAAAAAAAATGAAGTTCGAGGCTAATAACGGTGTTTTTTGGTTAAATATGGCTCTGAGCGAATCAAGATAAATTAAGGGAGTATTGTAATGTTCGAAGACAACGAGAAATATATCGATAAGCTTGCTGATGTAATACGTGAACTTGCCGACGTGTGGCCAAATGATCGTGACGGGGTGATGGTAGCTGGGGCAGCTTTTGAAGAGATATCCGGTAATATGGATGTATCAGGGGTGCAGCTCAAACGACTTATGGACCTCGCCTGGCAGGGGATGATACATCTGTATGAGAAAGATGAGTTTTTCATTACCGTTAAAAATGCAACGATGCATTCGGTTAACACCATTCGGGAGTACGTGCTCAAGAATGGTGATATTCCCGTTGAAGACTTCGAACGATCTTGTGAGCTTATGGAAAAAGCCATTTCCGGTAGTGGTGAATCTGCAGATAAAGTTGTTGATTTGGACGCGATACCCTCTGCTAAAGCTGAGGCAGAGTCTGTGTCTGAACAAGAGAGCGATACAGAGCAGGATGGAACATCAGAAGAGCAAGAGGCGACGCCAGCGCCCGCAGCAACACTTAATGATCTTGCACTTGCCATAGTGGCCATAGGAGATGATTCGCAGCCCGAGGAGTTGGAAGCATTGGTTCCGCTTGCTGAAGCCATCATCGACTCCACAAATGGTAAAGTGGCCTCGTTTATAAGTGAGGTTAAAGCAGAAGTCAACCTGGCCATAACCGGGGGCACTGAAGTAAATAACGAGTGGTTGCTAAAAGTCTCTGAGAAAATAGAGTATGCGATTCAGGCACAGGAAGATGTAAATTGGGGGGATGCTCCGGACCAAGACGCTGTTGAGTCAAGCGCTGTTAAGACAGCTTCTCTTAATGTTGTAGAAGAGAACGGTGAATTGCCGGAGGAGGCAGAAAACGTAAATGAATTTGTCGTCTCATCCGAGGTGGATCTTGATATGATCGGTGAATTTATAACCGAGTGTAGCGACTTAATCGATGCTTCAGAAGCAGCCTTACTCGAGCTGGAAAGCAGCCCGGGAGATCAGGAACTCATCAATACCATATTTCGGTCGTTTCACACTATAAAAGGGACTTCGGCTTTTATGGGGCTGGACCCAGTATCAGACTTTACCCATTTAGCGGAAACGTTATTGAGTAATGTGCGCGATGGAGAGCTCGAATTCGACAGAGCTGCTGCCGATATTAGTCTGGATTCCATCGATGTAATTAAAAAGCTTCTGGAAAAAATCAGCACTGTTTCAGCGGGCGATATTATACCGAGATCCGACGAGTACAAGCGCTTGTTCAACATACTTGAAGACATAGCAGAAAACGGGGTACAACCGAAAGAGGCAGTCCTGAAATACAGTTCTGAGTCTGCTCCAACCGATCATGAGCAACAAGCTGAGACAGATGAAAGTGTTCCTATTCCTGAAATACTCGAAATAGGTGGTAACGGCTTCTCGGACGTGAGTAAAGAAGAGCCTAAGGTCGAAAAAAGCGAACAGGATTCTACGGTCAGGGTAAATCTCGGAAGATTAGACCGTCTGATTGATATGGTTGGGGAACTGGTAATTGCCCACTCTGTAGTTTCTCAGGACCAGACGGTAGGCAAGGACTCGGAGTTGATGAAGAAAATCAACCACACCTCAAAAATTCTGCGTGAGCTACAGGACACAAGTCTAACACTCAGGATGGTACCCCTAAAGGCGACTTTCCAGAAGATGAACAGGCTTGTTCGTGATTTGTCGAGAAAAGGTGGAAAGAACGTAAAGCTTACGACCTTTGGAGACGATACAGAAATTGACAGAAATATGGTCGATATAATTAATGAGCCACTCGTACACATGCTCCGAAACTCGATCGATCACGGAGTCGAAACACCGGATGAGCGTTCAGGGACCTCTAAGCCGGCTGTAGCTAATATTTGGCTGAGAGCCTATCAGGAAGGCGGTAAGGTCGTAATTGAAATTGAAGACGACGGCAGGGGAATCAATAAGCAAAAAGTGCTTCAAAAGGCCATAGATAAAAAGCTCGTAAATGAAGACCAAAAACTTACAGACTCAGAGATATGTGCGCTAATATTTCATCCGGGACTATCTTCGGTAGATAAAGTGACGGAGTTGTCAGGCAGGGGGGTAGGCATGGATGTTGTTCGCAGATCTATAGACCAGCTACAGGGTAAGGTAGAGGTCGAGTCGGATGAAGGAAAAGGAACAAAAGTATCTCTGGAGCTTCCTTTTACTTTGGCAATTACAGACGGAATGCTTGTTAGCGTCGGGACTCAGAAGTTTATTATACCAACAATAAATATTGAAAAGACTTTCAGGGTGAAACAAGATGAGGTTTTCACAATACTTGGTTCCGCTGAGGAGGTCAAATACAGGGGCAATTCTGTTCCGGTACTTCGACTGCACAGAATGTTCGAGATTAGCGGAGCACAGGAAGACCTGGAGGGAGGAACATTGCTAGTTATAAAAAATAATAATCAGCTTTATGCTCTGCTGGTAGATGAAATAATCGGTCAGCAGCAGCTTGTAGGGAAATCCATAAACATGAACGTCAAAATGGATTACATCTCAGGCGGCGCCATTCTTGGCGATGGAAAAGTAGGTTTGATTATAGACACGGCTGCGCTTGCCAGCTAATAGATGTTTCTGAATCTGATAGACCGAAGATTCGTATGGGTCATTTATCAGATTTGTAAAACAAAACTTATCAGGAGCTATAAAAATGCAGTCTACCTTAAAAAAAACAATTTCTGCCAGCAGCCAGACGGATCTAAAGCCTTCTGAGTTTGATAAGATTCGTCGAATTGTTTACGACTTTTGCGGTATTAACCTGCATGAAGGTAAGCAAGCGTTGGTCAGGGGTCGATTAATGAAAAGACTAAGGGCTTTGCAGCTAGGTTCCTTTAGCGAATATTTAGACTATATCGAAAGAGATGAGCGGGGTGAAGAGTTTGGTCGCTTTATAGATATCCTTACTACCAACAAGACCAGCTTTTTCAGGGAAAGTTCTCATTACGATTATATGGTAAGTGAAATAATTCCCAAGCTTGGTAATCGATCTGTAAAATGGTGGTCTGCAGGCTGTTCTTCGGGCGAGGAGCCTATGACAATGGCGATGCTATTAAAAGAGGGATATGGGACAGGAGGAAATCCACCAGTAAAAATTCTAGCTACAGACCTTTCCAGTGAAGTTGTTCAGTACGCCAAACAGGGTATCTACACAAGTGACAAGCTGAAAGAAATGCCGGACTACTATTTGAAGAAATATTTCTCTAAAATACCGGAATCATCGAATAGCTATGAAGTGAAAACCCCTATTAAGAACCTTATTACCTATGGCAGACTAAACCTGCTTAAACCATGGCCTATGAAAGGGCCGTTTCAAATTATCATGTGCCGTAATGTGATGATTTACTTTGATAAAGAGACGCAAAGAAAGCTTGTTGAGCGTTTTTATCACATGTTAGAACCAGGAGGCTACCTTTTTGTAGGACATTCGGAGAGCGTTACCAATAAAGATATTGGGTTTCGAACCATTTTACCTGCAGCCTATCAGAAAATCGGGAAATAATTATGAGATCTGTAGTCGGAGTAGGTGATTGGCGAGTTTCTGCCAACCCTCAGGAAACGATAATAACCTATGCTCTGGGAAGCTGTCTGGGTATCGTGGTTTATGATCCGGCTCTTCAGATAGCAGGTTTACTTCATACCATGCTTCCATTTTCGGGTAAAGATCCAGAGAAAGCCAAAATTAAACCGGCAATGTTTGTGGATTCCGGTTTTTCGGTACTTTTAAGAGATTTTTATGAATTAGGGGCAGAAAAAAGCAGGATTAAAATAATAGTTGCCGGTGGTGCGAGTATGAAAACATCATCGAATGACGACTACTTTAAAATTGGTGCAAGAAACTTTACGACATTACGAAAACTACTCTGGAAAAATGGATATATGATAGACTTCCAGGATGTTGGCGGCTCAATTTCAAGAACCATGTCGGTGCAGCTTTCCGATGGTTTGGTTTTGATTAATAAAAAGCCAGTAGAAATAAATAAGGCCCAGTCCCTTGCCAATAAACTTAATCTCTAAAACTGATGAAAGGTAATCTGAATATTCTAATAGTTGATGACTGTGAAGTAATGCAAAGCATCATCAAAAAGTCGCTTTCAATGATTGGCCTCTCAAGC
Organism: Balneolia bacterium; assembly: GCA_022565795.1. Classification (GTDB taxonomy): domain Bacteria; phylum Bacteroidota; class Rhodothermia; order Balneolales; family Cyclonatronaceae; genus Cyclonatronum. The sequence continues at coordinate 20,070 of JAIUMA010000038.1, read as the reverse complement.
TATCAGGTAGACACTGCAGGGAATGGCATTGAAGGCCTTAAACAGGCCGGAAATAAAATCTATGATTTAATCTTCATGGACTTAAATATGCCGGTTATGGGCGGTTTTGAAATGATTGATTATTTGCGGGAGGACGTAAATAGTTCCGAGACTCAAATTATTGTAGTCTCATCTGATGCTCAGGAAGAAACCTTAAAACTTGTTTCTTCTATGGGCTTCGAATTTCTTCAAAAGCCTTTCAAACCCGAGGCTCTTAGAGACAAACTCGTGTATGTGATGACTAAAGTCAGCAATGCATAAATAAAAACCGATGAATTTGAACGTACTGATAGTAGAAGATGAGCAGATTACCAGAAGCATTATTAAACAAATACTGCTGGATAGTAATCTTGATATAGGAGACATTTTAGAAGCCGAAAACGGTCGGGAGGGATTGGATGTGCTCAATTCCCAAAAAATTGATCTTCTCCTTGTAGATATTTATATGCCTGTTATGGACGGGCTGGAAATGCTTGAGCATGTTATGTCAAGGCCCGACTTGAAAGATATACCTGTAATAGTTGTTTCAACAGAAAACGACGATAAACGGGTAGATGCGATTATTAGAAAAGGTCTTGGTTTTGTCCATAAGCCATTTACTAAAGTCTTGTTAAAAAAAGAGCTCGCCAAGCTGGGAGGGATAGATGTTAGTTGATAAGGAAAAGCTTGAATCTTATGTAAGTAAAGCGGTTTATCGTACTCTTGAGGTTACATGTTATATGTTCCCCGTTGAAGCGGATGAGCTCCAAGAAATGGGAATAGATACCAATGTATCTGATGATGAACTAACAAGCTCTGTCATTACATTTGAGGGCGCCGCAGAAGGTGCTGTTTTTATTGCTGTAAATGATGATTTATACCATGCTCTTGCGTCTAATATGCTTGGTGAAGACACGGCAAGTAAAGATGAAAAAGATGCAGCTTTATGCGAGATAGCAAACATTATTTGTGGTAATATTGTGCCCTTCTTTGCTAAAAATGGAGAAATATGCAAAATAAACCCTCCTGAAATCGGATCTTTTAAAAACAAAAAGCTTTTTGAATCTAAAGGATACGGGCATGAGAAGTTTGAGGCCTATGTAGATGAGGGGATAGCTAAAGTGACCATTTATTTTAAAGATGCAGACTGATGATTAAAGTTTTGGTAATAGACGATTCTGCATTAGTCAGGCGAGTACTTACAGATGAATTAGATCGGCAGCCTGATATTGAGGTTGTAGGCTCCGCCATAGATCCGTTTGTGGCAAGAGAAAAAATTATCGAGCTCAAACCCGATGTGCTTACACTCGATCTTGAAATGCCTCGTATGGACGGTTTGTCTTTTCTTGAAAAGCTTATGAAACACTACCCTTTGCCGGTTGTGGTAGTAAGTTCTCTTGTGCCTAAAAACAGTGAAAACGCAATGAGAGCGCTACATATCGGAGCTGTTGATGTAATTTGTAAGCCCGGTTCTGCTTATTCCACGCAGCATGTAGCAAGGGATATTATAAAAGCTGTGCGCGCTGCTTCTATGGCGAAGGTTCAGGTTTATAAAGAATCACCTGCAGCTTCCGGAACGAAAAAATTCTCAGGTCAGATCGAAAGAGGACTGGCACTTACGACACATAAATTAATTGCTATTGGCGCCTCTACAGGAGGAACAAAAGCAATTGAAATGGTTCTGAGAGATTTGCCCGTAAATATTCCGGGTATTGTCATCGTTCAGCACATGCCTCCTGTTTTTACAAAAAGTTTCGCCGACAGACTTAACGACCTGTGCATGATAAACGTAAAGGAAGCTGTCGACGGGGATCTCGTACAGAGTGGTACGGCTCTGCTTGCTCCGGGTAATTTTCATATGATACTTGAGAAGAAAGGGGCTAAATACTACGTAAAAATTAAGCAGGGGCCACCGGTCAACTTTCACAGGCCAAGTGTAGATGTGCTCTTTAACTCAGTTGCAAAAGTTGCGGAAAAAAATGCAACGGGAATTATTCTAACCGGAATGGGAAACGACGGGGCTAAAGGCTTACTGGAGATGAAGAATAAGGGTGCCAGTACCTATGCTCAGGATGAAGCTACCTCGGTTGTATATGGCATGCCGAAGGAGGCAGCTAAGCTGGGAGCTGCTGACAGAATTTTGCCGCTGCAATCGATTTCAGGAGCTATAATGCGCGAATTGGCAGAACGCCCACAATTACAATGAACGAATTAAAAGAAAAAAACCTGAGAGGTTGAAGCATGAGCTTGAATATCCTAATTGTTGATGACAGCCCCATAATGAGGCGCATGATTAAAAAGACCCTTGGGCTTTCCGGGCTAAATGTATCCGGTTACTTTGAGGCAGGGAACGGTCAGGAGGCTTTGAAACTAATGGAAAGCCATTCGGTTGATGTACTGCTCATTGATGTAAATATGCCTGTAATGGACGGTCTGGAGATGCTTGAACGGGTAAGGCATAACCCGGAAAGTCAAGCACTTCCCGTTTTTATTATCTCGACAGAAAGCAATGAAAAACGGATTGAGTATATCAAGTCCCAGAATGCCGAGTTCCTCCATAAACCGTTTACGCCTGAAGACCTCAAAAAGAAGATAGTTAGTCTTTTAAAGCGGGCTTAGTACAGGTAGGTTATATTGCAATCATAAGACGATTTTTTCCGGTTTTAAAAATGGGCTCCGTTATTTATTTGCCGAAAATGAATTAATAACGGAGCCTTTAATTTTTAATACAAAGCTCCGTTATTAATGATGCCGAGCATAATGAGGCAGAAGCACCTTGCTTTTGCTAATCAGATTAAATTTTGCCGGTTTCAAGAAAACGTAACGACTTAGGTGAAAAACGTTTAAGAATTTTCCAAAAGCTCCGATAATAAAGTAACACCATCAGATTATTAATTGTGTTTGCATAATCCTTCTGGAAAACCAGGCAATACAAAAAGTTCAGGTTCTGTGCTTATAAGACTGAACTGATAGAAAACAATGTTTAACCGTAATTTAAATAGGTGTCAGGATGAAAACGTTTAATGGGGATTCAACGGGCAGCAAGTGGACCATTGGTAAAAAGCTGATGGCTTCTTTTATGGCGATGGCTGCCATAACAATGATTGTAGCTTTACTGGGCTTTGGCGGTGCATATGTTCTTAGAGACAGTATTGAAGAGATTACTGAGGTACGCCTTCCAAGTGTAAACTATATCCAGAGTTCAGAAGCTAGTATGGAAGAGATCAATAGCTTGATGAGAACTTTAAGTATTCCTGGTATAGCTTTTTCAGACAGAAGGCAATACTATAGCCAGATTAATCAGTCTATGGAAGAGTTTAATCAAGATATAGCTGCATTTGAGATCTTGCCACAATCTGCTAATGAAGCTAACGTTTGGAGCAGGTTTGCGGGCATTCACAGAGACTGGAATGGCAATGTTGAATTATTTTTAGAGATGTCCAGGGCATTTGACCAAAGAGGCATAGATAACCCTGTAAACCTTTCACGGCGTCTTGAAATGTTCCAGAAAGACCATTACGCAGTGGTTCAGCAGGTGCTTCACATGCTTCATATGAATACTGGATTATTTCCCGGAGGAGAAGATTATACGGCATGTAATGCGGGTCGCTATTTCCCGGATCTCCGTACCGATAATGCTCAGCTTCAGCAGCTAATCAGAGAGTTTGATGAACCACACCAAAGATTCCACCAGTCTGTTGCTCAGATCAAGTCACAAGTTGATAATGGCAATATGACTCAGGCGCGCCAAACGTATTCTCAGCAGTTTATACCGGCAATGAATGACGTTTTCGCCGCTTTTGATGGCATGTTGGTATTGTCTAATGAGGCTCTGGAATACATGCGAGAAGCTGAGGGCTTGTTACTTGGAAATCTTTACGCATCCCAGTTAGAGTTAGATGGGCTGCTGGAAGAAGTTGTAGCTATGAACCTCCAATATGCCAGAGATGAATCTGAAAGAGCGACATCCAATGCTGTAATGGTAAGCGTGATTACCATTATAGGACTATTCCTTGGTGTTGGTGTTGCCCTTGTACTAGGTTTCTATATGAGCAGGTCTATAAGCAATAATCTGCGCAGGGTTATAGATCAGCTAAACAGCGGAGCAGATCAGGTAAATGCTTCATCCGAGCAGCTTTCCGGAGCAAGCCAGGAGCTGTCTGAAAGCGCAAGTGAGCAGGCCGCGGGATTGCAGCAAACGACTTCTTCACTTGAAGAGATGAGTACGCAAACAAAGCAGACTGCCGAAAATGCCCACCAGGCAGAATTGGCAGTAAAAGAGACCGAGCCAAGAGTAGCCAAAGGTGTAGAAGCTATGCAGCGAATGTCTGTTGCTATGAGCGATATTCAGGAAGCATCGCAAGAGACTTCGAAAATCCTTAAAACTATCGACGATATTGCCTTCCAAACAAATCTTCTGGCCCTAAATGCAGCTGTTGAGGCCGCTCGTGCAGGTGAAGCAGGAAAAGGCTTTGCGGTAGTTGCTGAAGAGGTTAGAAATCTGGCTCAGAGAAGTGCGCAGGCGGCTCAGGATACATCCGAATTAATCCAGCGTTCGCACACAAGCAGCGAAAGAGGAGCTAAGGTAGCTAATGAAGTCTCAGAGAATCTATCGCTCATTAAAGACAGTGTATCTCAGGTAGGTACACTAGTACTGGAAATCGCTGCAGCAGGCAAAGAGCAGGCAACCGGAATTTCTGAAATAAATTCAGTAATGACTGAGATGGATAAAGTTGTACAACAAAACGCTTCATCAAGTGAGGAAAGCGCAAGTGCAGCTGAAGAATTGTCTTCTCAGGCAAATGAGCTCAAACAAATCGTTAATCAACTTGTAGAGCTGGTTGGAAGGGGAAATGAGGGAGCCTCAGGATTTGGTTCAGGTTCTAATATTATCTCTAATATGAAGGGCAGGCTGGGTTCAGGAGCGTCAGCTCCCAGGCGACCAGTACCCGAGTCGACATATCCCAAATTCAACAGTAGTAACGGAGCCTCATCCAAAAGTTCTAATGGGACAAGCTCAAGCTCTCAAAAGACAAAGAAAAGCGTTCGGGAATTGATACCACTAGAGGAAGATGATTTTAGCGATTTCTAAAGCTAAAATTTAAAGCTATACGGTTAAACGGGTATGATGAGTCTCAAAAGGGCTCATCACACCCTGTTTTAAAGAGCACTCGGTTTTGCACAGATTTAGCTAAGGCAGACACTAATCGTTCAGGTTTATTCAGATGACAAAAATTAATCAGCTACTTCTCATCGAAGATAACGATATAACGATTCTGATTACCAGGAAAATGATTCAGAAAACAGCGAATGTAAGCCAAATTAAGGTTGAGAAAAATGGCCGTGATGGCTTTGAGTATCTTCTGCGATGCGTTAAAGATAAGCAGCCTCTTCCCGATGTAATTCTTCTCGATATAATGATGCCCGTTTGGGACGGTTGGGATTTTCTAAGAAAAATTGAAGAATTAGGTTGGCTTAAAAAACTAAATATTTATCTCTATACAAGTTCGGAAAGCCACGAAGACAGAAATCTTGCCCGAAGATATGGTTTGGAAGATCGTTACCTAGTGAAGCCAATGGGACGAGAGATAATGGGTGGAATAATGCGGGAGCTCAAAAAAGAGACTTCCAAGAAACAGATTCATCTGTCAGCAAATTAGAGTGAGTTTCAATTACTAAATATAAATTGATTGAATAGGATTGAGGGTGACGATTTTGTATTTGCCGTTGCTTTATAAAACAGTGCTTGTAATCTCAATCATTTTGCTGCCGTATAAAGTTTGTGCGCAGATGGAAGCTATTGTTCCGGACAGACCAGGTTTCTCAACAGGAACCTATACCGTGCCAGTAGGAGAACTATACGTCGAAACCGGCTATCGTTACTTATTTCGAAGTAACTTAGGGGTTGAATTAAGTAATATGCCTCAGATTAATTTACGTACCGGTTTAACAAGCAAAATTGAAATATTTATAGAGTGGGATGGTTTTGAAAAACACCACGGCCAAAATGAAATCGCGACTGAGTGGCCATTGCTAGGTGGCAAAGTAAAATTAACTGAGACGGAAGCATTAGAGCTTACGCTAATTGTAGGATTAGGCGGTTTTAGTAGTGGCAATATGCTTGCTCTGGACCATTTGGTTGGGGTTATGTGGGAAATTGATATCTCTGACATGATCTCAAATTTTGGTGGTGTGCAGATTGAATCTGAGCATGATGAGAATAACAGAGAGTGGTTACCTGCTACTGCACTGGGTGCTGAAATTAACTTGTCGGATAAAATCTCTTTGGTTACTGAGTTATATTCAATTTATAGTATTAATGCGAAAAATTACTTCACTGCTGTAGAATTAGCTGTATTAATTCTGCCAATTAATACGGTACAGATAGATTTCCATTCAGGTCTAAGCTTAAGTTCGGAGATTCCACATTATTTGGGTCTGGGAGTATCTTTCGCCTTTAAATAAAATGTGCTCCATTTATTAGCATCGGCGGGAGTTTCCTTAAGTAATTTATGATAAAGCCGATAAACAAATAGGTATCTGTAGACATAAACTAATGATAAAGGAAAAAAGTCATGGAAACTGAGAAGATTAAAGTTGCAGTCAATACAGAAGCAGCTACTTTGGTTGAGGGGGGTAAGTTTTTGAGCTTCTTCCTAGGAGAAGAAGAATATGCAATAGAAATATTAAAAGTTCAGGAAATAATCGGAATGATGGCAATTACACCTGTTCCCAAAATGCCCGATTATATAAGGGGTGTTTTAAATCTGAGAGGTAAAATTGTTCCTGTTATGGAACTACGCTCAAGATTTAGTTTGCCTGCAGTTGAAGATACTGATGAAACATGTATTATTGTTATCCAGGATAACAACTATCAAATGGGTATTGTAGTAGACAAAGTATCTGAAGTAGCCGATATTGATGGATCGCAAATTGAAGACGTGCCTACCGTTGGAAAAAATGGTAAGAGCCAGTTTTTATCCGGAATTGGCAAAGTAAAAGATTCAGTTCGTATAATCGTGAATGTACACGAAGTGCTATTTAACGTTCCGGATGATGTTCTTCAAACGGCAAAGAACTAAGAAGAGCTCCGGGCAAAGTTGTACCTGTTTTAATTATAGAGACATCGCAAAATCAATCTGCGTTGGTTTACCTTTAGTTTGATATTTCTGTTCAATACAAAAACCGGGTTATTTAGCCGAGAGTGAAGTAAAATGTACTTCCTTTATTAACCTCACTCTCGGCCCATATTTGTCCGTCATGCTTATCTATTACTCGTTTTACGATTGCCAGCCCAATACCTGTTCCACTATAGAGACTTTTTGAATGCAACCTTTGGAAAGGTTTGAAAAGCTTATCGACATAGCGCATATCAAACCCTACACCTGAGTCGCTCACGTAAAAAGTCTCTCTCTCGTTGATTGTGGCTTTGCCAATATGGATTGCTATATCGCCTTTTTCTGCAGAGTACTTAATTGCATTTTGCAACAGATTCTGCAAAACAAGTTTAATAAGGGTAGGATCGGCCATGCCATACATTTTTGGCTCGATTGTGCAACTTAACTTTTCGGAGTCTAAATTAAAACTCTCCTGAAGCATTTCCATCGTCTGTGCAGCAGCGTACGAAATATCAATCTTCCTTTTATCAGTACTCTTCGTGCTTAACCTGGAAAGTTCAAGAAGATCGTTAATTAACTCAGACATTTTCTGTGACGAACTCTGAATCCTATTTAAGAAATGTTTACCTGAATCGTCAAGTTTGTCAGAATACTCCTCTTTAATTATTTCTGTATATCCTTCAATACTTCTCAATGGTGCTCTTAAGTCATGAGAGATGGTATAGCTGAATGCATTTAGCTCATCGTTAAGTTGTTCAAGCCTTCTTTGATATGCAATAATCTTGGTGATGTCTGTTGATGTAGAGTCGATACGAATAGGTTTACCTTGTTTATTCTTTACAAGCTTGTGCTGTATCTTAACGGTTTTTTGCTCACCATGCTTCGTTATTAGTTTCTGAAGTCTTTCGTGGCTTCCTGATTGCATTACCTCTGTACGTGCGTTTTCTACAATATCAGACTCGCTGCCAAGGTAAACCTTTTCCCACAATTCCGGATTCTGATGCCATTCCTCAACCGTATGGCCTGTAATAGACTCTGTAGCATCGTTCATGAAGAGTATATTATCATCCATATCCATGGACCACATTCCAATTTCCACGTTTTTGGTAATCTCAAGAACGGTTTTATACAACTCTTCCCTTGCAGCCTGCAGTCTCTGCTCCGCTTCTTGTTTCTGTAGAAGTTCAGCAACAATGTTCGCCAGTACTTTTAAACCATTCAAGTGTTCATCTGGCCAAAGCTCACTGTTAGCAGGAATTTCAAAGCCAATTAAACCCCAAATCTGATGTTTATTTCTTATTGGGATTAATAGAAGTGTGCTTTCGCTCCTGCTTTTGCTAATAGAAGAAAAAGTTACATCATCATCGATTAGATGCACAAAGTTCTCCCTTTCAAGCTTTGACTTAAGATCTTTGATATTAGACGTTAGGATTTTTTGTATCTCACCTTTTTTAAGTGGTTCAACATTGCTATTACTCCATTCATGTATAGCGCTTATACTTTCTGAATCGTCTGTTAAAAGAAGTAAATAGGCTCTAAGGGCATTAAATAATGAACCAGCTTTTTCAAGCATTTGCTCGACGTCGCTTACGAAACTCTCTTGTGTAGTCCTTACGAAGGAAGTGGATACTTCTGAAATTGCCTGCTGAAATTTCAGATTTCGATTCAAAGCCTTGTTTATTTCTTCATTGTCTTCAATGAGGCTAACAAGACCCATATGGTTCTGTTCGGATTCCTTAAGCAGAATTTCCTGATACTCCATAGCTTTGGTTTCGGTATTATCTATCCCGATGCATAGAATCTCGACAGGTATTCGATTTTCATCAGAAATGAATGACATATCCCAAAGCGTATAACCAATATCGCCGTTTTCAAGCAGTTTTCTAATCTCTGTCTGTACAACCTTTGATGGATGTTTATGCAGCTTTTTTATTGCGTTCTGTACAACCGAAACATCATCTTTATATACCGAGTTGAATGCATAAACTCCCTTGTATTCATACGTTCCATTCTCTTTTAGATAGTTGTAGCCGAAGGTGGCAAGGTACTTTTGATTAGCATAATTATATTCTCCCTGAAGGTTTAATCGGATAACATAGAAGGACTGCAGATCCGGGAGTATTGGTATATGGTTACCCTTTTTTACTGATAATGTCTGAGGTTCGCTAATATCCCTCGTAATTCCAAGAACAAGTCCATTACTTAATGGTTTTAAATTGGTTTCATGCCAGGCCCATCCACCAAGACCGTCTTTAAACCTGTATTGAAGACGGCAAATGTTTTCTGAAGATCCTGCACACCGTGTCAGACTGTCTTGAACCCGCTCTGTCTCATCCGGATGAATCAGACCAAGCAGCTTTTTACCGACCAAGTCAGAACCAGGGTGAATTGAAAGCTCATGCCAGGCTTCTGAAGCATGGTTGATTATTCCCTCGGTATCAACAGTCCAGGCTAGTTTGTCTAAGTTATTTAATGTCTGCCATATTTCGGGCTTCTCTTCCATAGGTTTTTTTGAGAGCAGTTTGCCGACCATCACTATTCCTTCAGGCTTAGAGTTGTCGCTGCGGAGTTTGAAAAACTCGGCCTTGATTAGCCGGAATGAACTAGCTTTGGCTAAAATCCGTATCTGACTTATTTGTTGAGAGTCCTGCTCAATTAAACACTTATTTGCAGCTTCAAGGACCTGGCCTGAGTCTTCGGGCTTAAATAGATCTTTTAGGGTATTTCCGATTAAATCACTGGGTTCGGAACCAGTAATATTTGCTAAAGACTTGTTTACGTAAATACAGTTCAGTTTTGTGTCGAATGCAGAAATGATAAAATCTTCTGATTGTATAATCAGATCAGGCAGAGGAAGCTCAATCTCGTTAAATCTCATATCTCGATGTTGTATAAATACGGCCAAATGAATGTAGATAGCGTGTGGTGAACAGCTAAAAATACTCAATTAAGATTTATTAAGTTTAGCTTTAGGTAATAAAAATGGTAATCAGCTATGAATAAGTTGATTCAGGTATGTTATTACCAAAAACATAGAGGCCATAGTGCATCAGATGTGAATGGGGGATACGGTTTGGATCCGAAACACTCTTTTTAAAAACTTCAAATCCAATAATAATTTGTTAGAAAAGAGAGATTATGTTATCCTTTTACTCGCTTTAACTATTGTTGAATTATGTGTCCGGGGCTTCACTATTACAGTTCCGGATTTTATTTGTCAAGCTCTGCTCATGTATCTGTTTAGTATATTATTAGAACAAGCTTGACTGTATGCTTAATTAGATTAATGAAAAAACTGATTTTACCCCTTGCTCTGCTGCTGCTTATTTCTTTGGCAGAGGCATCGTATTCCCAGGCAATAGATAATGACTCAGAAGATGAGGTTTTGAACGGCTATTTGAGAATTGCGGTGGCCGGTATGGATTCCGCCTATGTGGTTATCAACGATGATTTCAAAGGAGCGCTTCATTTTGCCTCGGGAGACACGCTTGCACTTCCTGTTGGCTCTGCCGATCTCAGAATTATCCAGCGGTATTATGTCGATCAGACAGCCAGCTTTACGATTGAGGAAAACGAGGTAACAGGCTGGCGCGCTTCTTTGGTGCCCATTGCCGGACGTTCGAGGCTGATTGGGATGAGCAGTTATCCCCGGATTTTTTGGGGAGCAAATAACTTCATTCTTTCAGATCCTGAAACAGAATTGTATATAAACGCGGAGTATATCGGAACTCATTTCGCGACGGTAGATACCACGGGTCGATTTGAGGTTTTGGGTGTGCACAGCAGCGGCGCAACGTTCAGAAAGACATTCCGGGCTGATGACGATGAATCGCTGTTTCACTCTCATCGCCGCATGCTGCAGCCATCGAGAACGATATCCATGGCGCTAAGCTGGGTTCCGGGCGGGAGCCAGTTTTACAAGGGGCAGAATATTAAAGCGGCTTCGTTTATTACCGGCCTGCTTGGAGGCACGGCTCTGGCCTTCAATTATGATAGCCTGTACCGTGAGCGCTATGATGAATTTAATGAGCTGGCGGATCTTTACGCTAGCGCGGGAGACGTATCTGAAGCTTATGAACTGGGTATCCGGGCACAAAGCGCACGAGATGATGCGGAGCGATATGCCAACATCAGGGATGTATTTATCTACGGAACAGCAGTCCTCTACCTTGTAAATATCGTTGATGGTTTTATCGCCCCGTCTATCGGCTTCAGGGATTCAAGCCGCATTATTAATCCATACATGGACTTCAATCCTGTGTACAGGCAACCTGTAATTGGCTTTCAGGCCTCTTTCTGAAACACGATATGAAAACGTATACTGTATTAGCTTTAATAGTTCTTGCGGGGATTGTGGCCGCATGTGACTCGCCTTCAAGACCTTTTAACAACACGAACGCAAACGATCCGCTTTCGCCCAATTTCCGGCCGTCTGAAGGAGAAGAGCTGTTTGTTGCCGCCGATACCACAGGCAATGTAACCATCGTGTGGCCTGAGCAGGATGAATTTGCAGACCATCTGCTTCTTGAAAAATCAATAGGTGATTCACTGAATTTTGTGATGATTGCGGAATTCGATCCTTCGACGGACCGCTTTGTAGATTCCTCAAGGGTATTCCTTCCTCAGACAATCTACAGGCTTACGTCCTGGAAAGGCAGGCCCGACGATGACGGCATAAAGATTAGCTCCTCGCAGAGTGGTAATCTCGATATAGGGGAGATGTTCAACCTGCAAAACGAATACCTGGGCGAGGAAAATATGCTGCTGCTTACCTGGCAGACTACCTATCCGTTCTTTACGCATTTCGAAATTTCATCGGATTATACCGTTGCAGAAGATGGTGAGAATACGGTCCGTATTGAAGCAGATGGTATCAGCCATAGCTATAAACTGCCGCTGCCGGATTTGGAATTTGAAATAAGAGAGTACACCGTTACTGCCATTATTGATTATGAGGACTCCCATCTGGAAATCTCCGAACTATCCACATCTTTCGATGCGAAGTCATTATTTGGCCCTAAACGATTCAGGGTATCTATTCTTGATGAAGTGGAATGGGATGTAAGATGGGATGAAAGTCCGTCTTTTGTAACCGGAATTGAGCTTACCAGGGTAAGAAACGGTCATAACGATATCGTGATTGACCTTCCAGCCGAAGCTATAAGCTATCTCGATGATTTTTTTATTCGGCCCCCGGCAAACTCGGGACAGATTCGGGAGTATGAGCTTCGTTTCCTTGCCGAAAACAGCACTTCTGAAACGGTGTCGCTAACCCGAGGGCTTACCATTCAGGCTCCTCAGTTAACTCGGTCCGTTTCCAATCAAAGCGATCCGAATTCGTTAAGAGTTACTTGGGAGATTGCTGCTCCGGGCAATACTCTAAGTAGAGAGTTTATTATAGAGCGAAGTTTATCGGGAAATAACTCTGGGTTCTCCCAAATAGGAGTAGTGAGTGGCGACGTGCTGGAGTTTGTTGATACCAATACGAATGCGGAACAGTCTTTCACGTACAGGGTTCGCACGCTTTCGTCGGCATACAGTAATGGCGAAACCTTTAAATTCACCAATTTTTATACTCCCTACTATACATTTCAGACACAGGCCGGAAGCTTTATAAACACCCTGGAGACCACCAACGATAACCGGTATATAGTGTTGGTATCTTCCAATGCTCTTGATGGAAACCCTATTCAGATACAGGATATCGTAAACAGGGAAACAGTTGCGAGCATAAGCATACCTTCGCACCGGATTTCCGATTTTGTGCTAAGTCCTGATGAAGAGCACATTTATTTTATCGCCAGAACACAAGGGGTGATTTACAGGGCAGATTTTCCCTCGGGAAATAATATTGAACAGGTGATTACAAATGCAGGAAACAACAACTCTCAGGTACGGAAAATCGGAATAAGCAGCGATGGTTCTTTTATGATAGGCGCAGGCTTTGATTTTATAAAGCGCTGGAACCTGCAGACGTTTCAGGAGGAGTATCTCACTTATTTCGGCGATACTACTATTTACCCCGCTCGTAAGTTATCTATTTCACCAGATGGTGCATATGCCGGATATGGACAGTATATTTTTGACGCCTCTAATGGACAGCTCATGCACACGCTGTCTACGACAACCCGGAATACTGCTGATGGTCATTTTAGTAACGACGGCCAATATTATGCCTATGTTGATGTACTCGGCACCTGGAATACGAGAACCTATGTATACTCGACAAACAACTGGCAGCGTACTGCTGAGCTGGTCGGTGCACACAGAGTTAGCTTTCACCCTACCGAGCCCCGGCTAGTTGTAGCGGGAACCATACGATCTTTTACGTATGATTTGCTGGAAATGAGGGTTGACGATATAATTGTGAATACGAATAATCTCGGTATTGGTCTGGCCTGGTTTCAGTCGAATCTATATTTAGACGATAACAGGGTGGCTGGGGCAAATTCAGATCATACCGCGATTAATATCTGGCAGAAAACCACACAGCAAGGCTGGACTTTTCTTCAGTAGGCTGCGTTTCCGCGGTTCAGGGGGAAGCGTCGTGCGTGCCCGTTTAAATGAAAGCAGGATTTCGTATAACTCCCCGGATGGACTTACTTTTCAGCTTATAAATTCTTCCAGCTCCAAAAAGGCAATAAAAACTAAAGGCTGGATTTGCCTTTGCCTTTACCTTTACCTGATGAACCTCCAGCCTTCAGTGTTACTTCGTTTCCAGATCTGTATTGAACTGTCGTCGTCAACCAGCGCCACGGTATCATCATCTATGTATAAAAGCGCATGACGCGGATCTGGTGAAAATCCGAAGCCTTCTTCATCCGAAATTAAGTCGGTAATGGTGAGAGTCTCTGCGTCGAAAATTAAGCTACGTGCCTCGCCCGAGAGCAGAATGTCAGAATTTTGAGGATGAAAAGCGATTCTGTAAGCATCGCGTAAGGTGTGCACACCTTCCCAATTGGCCGTTGAATAAATAAACGCGTCTGTTCCTGTTGAAGAAGTAGTGACAAATGAAACATAGGTGCCGTCAGCACTGAACTGTAAGTCTCTGAAGTCTGATAGGATAGGAAATAAAAACTCAACAATTTCACCGGTTTCTGCATCAAAAATTAAGGGTCTGGAGCCACCTGCAGCTATAAATTTGCCATCGGGGGAAATGGCTGGTTTTTTATCCGGGTTGAAAGGGGCGCTGGTGTTGTTGTATGTGAACACGAGTTCGAACGTGTTAAGATTCCACCGTTTAACAAAAATGCTGCCTCCAACGCCTACGAGAAACGATCCGTCGCTGCTGATAGCTAACCCGTGAACGCCATTATTGAAAACACTGGCGTCTTCAATAATTGCTGCAATGTTATTGCCTGAAGGAAAATCGGCCTGATATATAGTGCTCTGGGAGGGTACCGTAAAGTATATGAAATCATCATCAGGGCTGATGGCGAAGTCTTTGATTTGTCTGAGGTGAATATTGATCGAGGAAACTTGTTGCTGCGTAACCAAATCGTAAATGATAATTGGATTACTGGCTCCCCCTTCATGGGAGACTGCTGCCAGATACCGATTGTCGGAACTGGTTTCCATTCGCGTTACGGAGCTCATCCCGGTTGGCAGAGTGAAGTCGGGTTGGTAGTCGTTACTGTAGACGAATGTCGTTGGGTTACTATATGCTGATGTACGTGATCGTACGCGGTATTCGATCTGCTCATCAGGTTCCAGGTTGTCTATGATAAGCTCCGTTACGTTGCCGTCGACCCTCGCAATTTCTTCAAATGACCGGCCGTCCTCTGCTGTGTTTTGCTCAATCACGAATTCGTTCACCAATGCTCTGGACGACGGAGTTACGCTCCAGCTAAGGGTAAATGAAGATGGCGTATCCTGCTGGCTTCCTGCAAGGTTAATTACAGGCCTGCTTACGGTTACTGCTGAACTTACCTGCGCGGGCTCGCTTTTAAATTCTCCCGTCGTGTATCGAATCAAATAACGCCTGAACTCCTGAGTCTGATTTGCCTGACGCGCAAACTCACGATCAGTAAGTGAAGTCCTTGTGACCGGCAAGTTGAATACAAGATCATCCTCCCCGTTTTTCTCCCGGGTTACCTCTACGCCTGTCGCAAAAAACGGAGCGCCCTCCCATGTAACGATCCAGTCTGTCTCATTAAGAATGATAATCCGGCCACTTTGAGGTTTGAAAACAGAGGCTGTGTCGAAAACGTCTTCGATTTCAGAAACAATCTCTTCGGTGTCATCATGCTTAATGACAGCTGATACAGTGTAGGTTCTGTCGTTAAACTCAATACTTTTAAAATGATCTGTAAAGCTGTGGTTCCGCCCGTCAGCTTCGATACGGACTGTCTTTTCCTGTTGATCGTTCAGATAGTAATTGGATGTGATATCAAAGTGGGTGAAAAATGGATATGTACTTTTCCATTTAAGCTCTAAACTCGTTTGGTCATCAATGAGCTGTAGCTCAAGGTCAAAAATTTCGCCGATATCGAGTTTTGCTTCTGCTTTTTCCAGCAGTATATCCACTTTTGAGGGTCTCACCCATGCGGAAACCCTGTAGAATGTTTCGTTCTGCACAACTAAGGAGGAGTCTTTAAAAGATCTTACATCAGG
This sequence comes from Balneolia bacterium, assembly GCA_022565795.1. GTDB lineage: Bacteria > Bacteroidota > Rhodothermia > Balneolales > Cyclonatronaceae > Cyclonatronum. The sequence continues at coordinate 4,321 of JAIUMA010000038.1, read as the reverse complement.
ACTGAGTTCGGCAATTGATACGTAGCTAAGTGAGTCGCCAAGAGATTTTTCAATAATGATCTTTTCCGCTGCGCTTTCAGTCTCGAACCATGTGATTGTAATTACACCGGTCGAATCTGCATGCAGGTGTATATTCTCTGTTTCGGTTGGTACAAAGCGTCCAGACTGAGGATCATTTACATTCGTATTATTGAATGGGCGTGTAGGTGAGTCGCAGGCGCTAAAAATCCATAAAAGCGAAACAAGGAGTATGATTATAAACGTTTTCATAGGATGATTTAAAGGGTTTCCAGCTCAGCGGATGAATTACCAAGGGGCGTAGAACGTACAAGTAAATGTAAGGTTAAGTGCAAAAATCAGGGCTTTTCTCAGCAAATCTAATAGTTAACAGGTATGGCAGCGACACCATAGTAATCTCTGTGATTTCCGGATAAATGTTTAGATTTTCCGAAGAGCACAATAGTACCATCATTATAGAAAATGCGCTCCGGAATCATATCAACTTCGATATGGTCGGTGAGACTTAGATTTTCATATACATCGACCCAGCCTCTGCTGTCAAGTGCGAATAAAATATCTCCGGTTCTGCCAAAGGTGAAGCCGATATAACTGGCATTTAATTTGAGTGTTTCCAGGTGTTCTAATGAGGGTGCTTTATCTATGATTTTTGCTTGTGATGACGTAACCAGATAGTCACCGTTTGGATGGATTACTGTCGCCCCGGAAAAATCCAGTCCGCTATAAGGTCCGTTCAGTCCGGATACGTTTCCGTTATTATCATAGTGCATATGCCGAACCTGTCGGGTATGGCCAAGGGTCCTGTGGTAAATTTCATTGCTTTCTCCCGAAACAGAAATGGTGGCATTGTAGGAGTTAATAGTGACCTGTGAATTAAATGCAGGAAACTCATTCCTTCCTGAAACATGAATCAAATTGTTGCTGCGTCTTATTAGGTTTCCACTGTTGTCAGTAAACAATTGGCTAATGGGCCATGCAGAATTAATGTATTCAATCAATTCCATCGTCAGAGCATCATAAATATAAAGCCGCCCCGGATTTACGGCTTTTGTTATATAAACTTCATGAACAGAACCATTCTTACCCGCTGCCATTTGTAGAATCCTCGATCCGTCCGGAATATCGGCAGCTATTATTTCGTTTCGGACATAATTATACGCAATGAGCTTATGAAAGAAGGAGGTTACTCTCTTGTTTACTATAATAACAGGTATGTTTGGATAGTGAATCGCGGAAAAAAACTGTGCTCCCTGCATACCAAAAAAAGCCGGTCGGTGAATATCCTTCGACCGGCCTGTATGCGGCGTTTGGTAAAATGTGGAAGACGTTTTTATGAAATAGGTAGTAAGGCTGTCAATGGGGGCAGGGTGCCTGTAGGTTGTAGCACCTCGGTCTGTAATTCTCGCAATATTTCTGGAGGCTCCTAAAGAGTTAATCTTATACAGGTCGTAATATTGAAACTCATCATCCGGACTCTGCTCCCACGTCAGCTCATTGTAGAAACCCTCAACAAATTCTGCTGTCAGCATATTAACAGCAGGTGCAGCGTTGTTACGAACAAAAACAGAATCTGCCTGGGTATTCCCAAGGGTGTTGGTTGCCTCTGCCTTAATGTAATGGGTACTGATCGACAAGCCTGTGAGGTTTATATTCGCATAACCGGAAGAATTTGGACGAACAGATGTTAAAAAACCGTCTCTGTGGCTGGAAACATTTATTTCGAGTTCGTCAAGCGGGCTGTTAACATCCTGAACCTGAATTTCTACAAAAAGAGTGTCGTTGTGATGGTTGATGAACTCATTTTCCGGGCTTAATATCTCGATCTTCGGTAGGACCGGATCAATTGGGTTGTCTCTCTTAAAATCGGTATCGACCGTATTGCAAGCTGCAAGAGCAACTGTAAAAAGGAAACCTGCAAACAGGAACCATGAGAAGGGGAAAGAATTAGATGACGTCATAGCTCAGAATCGCAGTTGCAGGTGTGCCGTTATAATATCATTCTGCATATCGAATGAGAAGTCACGGTAGGGATTAAAGGTGCGTCTTTGGGCAAATCCGGAATCGGGCTCCCGGAATGTGTCAAAAATATGAGCCGCGTAAAAAACAAGAGCGGCTGCGCCAAAGATTGTCCTGTTTCTTCTGTGCCCGTCTATCCTTGGGGCAAGCTGATCCAGCTCATTCCCGTATCTTAGTGCATCTTCGGCGTTGTCGGCCCATTGATAGCGGTTCAGCGCTGTTTCAAACCGTCTGCCGTCGGCTCCTAACTGCTGATTGTAATGAATAGCCAGGCCGGTTGAAACGCCAACAAGACCAAAAGCCAAAGCAGCTCTGGCTGGCTGTCTTTTATAGAGCTGACTCCCACCCGGCACGATTCCAGCCATTATCGTAATATTTTTTCTGGGTCTGAAATACCTTTCATCGATTAAAAGTTCATAGCGGTTCACCTCAATAAACCGCTCTGTTACTCTGCCCGTGGAGCTTTCGTAGCGCACGCGGTGAGTTCCGGGAGGCAGCTTGGCTTTCAGCGCGCCGGTTGCACGATAATCGGTAAATAAAACGGAGATTTCTGTGTCTTCTTCACTGAACATCATCAGGTTGGCATCCCAACGGTATGCGGCGTACATAGGATTCGGCTGGTCTTCTCTGATAAAACGGTTTCTCAGGATAAGTGAATAAGTTCTGTCTTCTCTCAGAAAAATAAATTCAGTCCTGTCCGGAATTGTTGGGCCGAAAATTTCAAGCTTATTGGCTCCGATTGGTGCTCTGAGCGTCATCCCATCCGTGATGGTTATTCGGTTTCGGTAATTCTCGTTCAGATACAAGAACAGGGAGTCAGCCTGAACCGAAAACTCAATGATACCTGTCTTCTCGTTGGAAATGGTCCGGCGGCTATCAGATTCACTATTATGAGTTGCAAATGTGGAGGGAATACCTGTAAGAAGTGTAAGCGTAAGAACAAGAACAAGTTTCAAAGGTAACAGGCAATAATACATGATAATTATTATGGTTTCTCAATCGAAAAACTTAAAAACCTATTGCCTGATATTTGCACAATAGTAAACGTTTAAGAAGATTTCAGAATCAGTAGTAAAGAGTCGTTAAAAATATAACGAATACCCTTTTCAAACAACCATTTAATACACTCAGGAAATCTGCAGGCTTTTTAAACTTTCATTTAAACTAATTTGGTATACAACTTATACTAACGAGACATGGTTGATTAGCTTTGGAAGTAGTGATGCAGACCAGATGACGCAGTTGAGGTGCCCTTAAACATGAAAACGCTAAAACCACAGAGCCTGATCACAAAATATAGCTATCCGGATCGTATATTTATGTATCCATTGATGTCAAAAACCCACCTTTAGTCCGGAGACCGATTCATGACCAAGCCCCTCTTAGCGCAAAACCGCGTTTTTCTGGTTATTGCTGCCTTCAGCGGCATATTTCTGCTGATTCCCCTTGTCGCCATGCTGTTCACAAGCGAGGTGATGTGGGACCTGACTGACTTTCTGGTAATGGGCGCGCTTCTGTTTACCTCAGGATCGGTTTATGTACTTGCGGCGCGCAGGATTTCGCGCAAACACCGATTATTCGCAGCTCTGGGTGTCGTTCTCCTTTTCCTTTGGATATGGGCTGAAATGGCAGTAGGCGTGTTTACAAACTGGGGAAGCTAAAGCAAGATTTTTAAGTCATTGGCGCCACTCCAAACTGTAAACGCCAAACCTGCCTGATGCATAGTGGCCAGGCCAGGCCCCAAACAGCAATAGCGGTGCAAGTATAAGCAGTGAGCACACCGGCCCAATGGTGCGGACAGTTAAAAGTTGTCCATCCCTTTGCGTATCAGCACAGAACTCAGTATTTAGAGACTCGATTCTAAAACCAAACATTTCGATCTCTATGACATCACTTTCTACGATTAAAAGGCTGCTTGTTTTATCGGTGGCTATCTTTTTTGTGAACACTGCCTGCCAGACAACGGATCAAACTACCGCTTCTGAAAACAGGCCGTCATCATCACAAGCTCAGGCCATACCCGCCGGGGCACAAAGCGATGAAGGGCTGTTTACAGTACATCAGTACGGTGACAAAATTTTCTACGAAATTCCCAACGAGATGCTCGGCCGCGATATGGCCATCATGAGCCGGATTGCTAAAACCGCCGAAGGCCTGGGCTGGGGCGGCGACCGTCTGGCGGGTCAGCAGGTGGTACAGTGGGAGCGCCGGGGGGATAAAATTCTGCTTCGGGGCGTGTCCTACAGCAACACAGCCGATGAAAATCTGCCGATTTATCAGGCCGTTC
>JAIUMA010000037.1 GCA_022565795.1 Balneolia bacterium | reverse complement strand
TCCATCCTCTTCGGCGAAAGAAGTAGAGCATCCCAAGCGACACCAGCAGCATGAACAGCAGCGAGGCGGGATAGCCATAATACATGCCGAGCTCCGGCATATTCCACGGGCTGGAGTCCGGATCGAAGTTCATCCCGTAAATACCTACTATAAAGGTTAATGGAATAAAAATTGTGGCAATGATAGTAAGCACTTTCATTACTTCATTCATTTTAATCGACAATCCTGACATATAAATGTCATACAAGCTGAATACCAGTTCGCGGTGATTTTCAATACTGTCGATTACCTGCACAATGTGGTCGTACACATCCCTGAAAAAGACTTTAGTATCCTTATGTATGATTTTTGATTCATCCCGAATCAGGGAGTTAAGACCATCCCTCATAGACCAGACGGATTTTCTAAAGTAAATCAAATCGCGTCTAAGCGCATGAATACGCTGCAAATCATGCTCCTCGGCTCTATGGATAATTTTTTCCTCCAACAGCTCAATTTCCTCACTTAAAACATCCAGCGCCTGAAAGTAGTAATCAACTACTGTATCGACTATAGCATAGGTAAGGTAATCAGGTTTATTTTTTCTTAGCCGGGTACCTACACTAATAAGCCGTTTCACAACCGGCTCCAAAAGTGACGTTTCGCTCTCCTGAAAAGTAATTACTGAAGTTGGCGTAACGATGATGGCTATTTGTTCAGAATGAAGCGGCCTGTGTTTTGGCGATGAGCCTTTTTTCTTTTTTTCTGTTACTTCAGGCATATCCTGCGGCATGATTACGCGCATCACAATAAATACCATATCGTCGTATGGCTCAATTTTTGGCCGCTGACTCGTATTTACAATATCCTCCTGAATAAGCGGATGCATATCGAAGTGATTCCAGATTGGTTTCAGCTTCTCAACATCATGCAATCCCCTCACCTGTATCCAGGATTTCACATGAGATTCAAGCGATGTTGTTATCTCATCCGGACTTTTTATCTCCCTGCTTTTATGATCCGACTCACTGTACTCATGAAGCGTAATGAGCACATCGTCCATTTTCTTTTCGCCTGTATGGATAGCTGTACCCGGTATCTGCCCCACAGGCTTTCTTTTGGGTTTGCTTACTGAAAAGTGGCGGAACAAATGGTATTTAATTTTCCGGGTCATAATCTTATGGTTTAAGACTTTTGGGTTCTTTTCATAGCATCCTTCAAAAGCTCAACGTACGATCTTCGTTCGTGGGGAGCCTTCGTGTACCGTTCCAGCCATTTCATGTCGAGCATATATTTCAGGATGATGGCCCACCTGCCTGAATATACTTTATTTGATGTCACAAAATAGCCGTTTTCACAGCCGTCTGAAATAATCAGCGGCGCTATTTTCCATGGTTTGTACGCTTTAAGCGGATTTCCCAAATGATGAGCAAGTACATTATGCCTTAAGGTCACGCCCTGCTTTACCGCATGCACACCTATCTGAGGATAACTCTTGGCTCCGGCATGAGCAACGTCTCCGGCAGCAAAGATTGAAGAGCTGCTTTCAACCATAAGAAATTGATCCGTACGTATTCTTCCCTCGGAATCCGTGGTAAACGAATGAGCTTCTGAAAGTATAGCGGGGCGGTTTCCGGTTGCTAATATGATGGCATCATAATCCTTATCCAAATTTGACTCATCCGTCCACGGTTGATTAAATTTTAGTTCTACATTACGTGCCCTTAAGACTGATTCTACTCCAGATGAAAGCTTATCAGGAAAAGATGACATTAATTTGTCACTATACTCATGAATTTCAATTTTAATCTTTTTTGGTGATGACGCATTCGACAGATTGAGGGCAATTTCACAACCGGCTGGTCCGCCTCCGGCAATTAACAGCGACTTCACCTCCCATTCATCAATCCGGTCGCGCAGTTTGATAAGTCTGCTCATGGGCTTCACCGGATACACGCAATCATCAAGGTTGTCTGCTGCTTTGCTGATTACCCCGGTATTTATCACCAGATAATCAAATTTGTACGAATCCTTTAGCCCCGAAACATATCTTTCCGGATGATTTATTGTTTTAACTGAATCCTCAATAAATATAGCGTCATATTTATGGCATAGTTTTTTAATATCGATTCTTGCTTCATCTATTTTATAAAAACCGCCCATATACTGAGGAACCGCTCCGGAATAGTAGAGGTATCTGCTCTCGGAAACCACTACAATATTGAGGCCGTGGGCTTTCCACTTACGGCCCATTTTTATAAGCGGGAGTGAGGCATGTCCCGCCCCGCAGATTAATAAAGTTTTAGTGCTTTTGCTCAAGAGTTGTCGTATTTGAATAAAGATACTTCAGCCTGTTTGAATGTAAGCATCATAAGCCTGAAGTATATAAAAAGTGTATATTCGGAGTAGGCTTTGTTAAACCGTTTCTTTGACCGCCATCAAAAAATGAAATCCCCGGACACATGACTATTTTCACCAAAATTATTAAAGGCGAAATTCCCTGCTATAAAATTGCTGAGGATGAGCATCACTTTGCCTTTCTGGATATTAATCCGGCCGCTAAAGGTCATACGCTCGTCATTCCAAAAGAAGAAACCGACTACATCTTCGACCTTGATGATAAGCGACTGCAGAGCCTTATTCGTTTCGCAAAACCAATTGCACGAGCCCTCGACAAAGCATTTTCACCTCTTCGCACCGGTTTAATTGTGGAAGGACTTGAAGTGCCCCACGCCCATATTCACCTTATACCAGTTTATAAGAAATCGCAGGATTTCTCTCTGGGTAAAAAAACAGACTTCAGTAAAGAAGAGATGGAAGAAATCGCAGAAGCCATTCGCAAGGAGCTGGCATGAACATCACCGTAATTAACGGACCCAATCTGAATATGCTTGGTAAGCGCGAAGCAGGTCATTACGGAACCGGAACGCTGGCTGAACTTGAATCAGGGCTAAGGACCAATCACCCAGGAATCAGCTTCACCTTTTTTCAGAGCAATGATGAAGGCGACCTCATAGACTATATTCAGGGGCTGACTTCCGATAACAGCACCACTGATGCCGTTATTGCCAACTTTGGAGGGTACACCCACACCTCGGTTGCTATTCGCGACGCGCTGGCCATTCTCGATATACCCGTAATTGAGGTCCATCTTTCAAATATTCACGCACGGGAGTCTTTCAGGCATCAGTCGCTCACGGCTGGAGCTGCTGACGGCGTCATTGCCGGATTCGGCTTTTTGAGCTACGAGCTGGCCGTTGATGCAGCACGGGCACTTGTGAAACGAGCGAGCGGTAAGGCGTGAGTAAAAGCCGGATACGAGAACTCTTTTCAGACAGCCTTGTTTACGGCCTGAGCAGCGTGGTTGCAAGGTTCATCAACTATCTGCTGGTTCCATTCTACACGCTCTACTTTGATCCTGCCGAGTACGGCATCATCGGCCTGATTTATGCTGCCATTGTCTTTCTGAACGTGATTTACACGTTTGGGATGGAGTCGGCCTACATTCGGTACGCCGGGCAAAAAGCAGAAGATGCCAAACGCGTTTTTGTAACTGCACAAATTGCCCTGCTTGGAGTAGCCACCGCTTTGGGTGCTCTGTTGTACTGGCTCGGTGGCCCCTTCATCCTGCCTCTGATGAGCCTTGATTTCGACGGAGGAGCCTCTCTTTTCGGCATGATGCTCATCATCCTCTGGCTTGATGCTCTGGGAATTGTGCCTTATGCCCATCTGCGCATCATCCGAAAATCTTTCACCTATGCGATAATTAAGCTGGTGAACGTGGTGATTAACGTGGGTTTGAATCTCTATCTGGTGATTTCGCTGGGCTGGGGACTCGAAGCCATTCTCATCAGCAATATCATAGCATCCGGCGCCGCCCTGTTGATGCTCATGGCCGTTACGCTGCCCATGTATAAAGCTGCGCCCGACCTTGCCGTGCTTAAAACAGCGCTTGTGTTCGGGCTTCCATATGTCCCAAACGGAATTGGCTTTGCTATAAATGAAGTGCTGGATCGCTTTTTCCTGGTCAGACTCAGTCCGGAACAGCTGGCTTCCATTTACGGGACGCCCTACACCGGAGAGGAAATCACCGGAATCTACAACGCCTGCTACAAGCTGGCCGTCTTCATGCTGCTCACCGTACAGATGTTCCGTCTGGCGTGGCAGCCATTTTTCATGCGCTACTCCACAGATAAGGATTCTCCCAAAATGTTTGCGAGGGTGTTCCTGTATTTCAACATGGTGAGCGCGGCCGTCTTTATAGGAATTGGCGTTTATGCGCATCAGATAGTTGCGATTGAGGTCCCCTTCTTGGGCGGGACCATCATCGACAGCCGCTACTGGGCGGGACTTCATATTGTACCTGTACTGCTGATGGCCTACTGGTTTCAGGGTTGGTTCGTTAATTTTTCGGCCGGTATTTTCATCAAAGAGCAGACCATCAAATTTCCACGTATTACGCTGTATGGCGCGATTGTGACGCTTGCAGGCAACATCTTTTTAGTTCCAATACTGGGCATGATGGGCTCTGCACTGGCCACGCTCGGCTGCTACGCGCTGATGAGCTTTTTTGCCTGGTACTACTCAAATCAGGTCTATCCTGTGAAATATCCTGTTAAGAGTGTTATCTTTATGATGGGTTGGGCATCTTTAATTGTTTGGGCCGGATATGAATTCGATGGCTTTTTCGTTAATGACTCCCTGACCCGCGTGCTGTTATTGTTAATCGGTTTTGCAGGTATAGCTGCTGTTTGGTTTTCACAAAAAACGGAAAATTAAAGTAGCTAATCAGGTTTCAGCTATGTTCAGACTACTAATTTACAGTCTGAGCCTACCAGCGCTGTTTTCCTGTATATATGATTTGGCCGTATAAATCCGGCTTAAGACCGCAGAACCGGGAGCACCATTATTATTTATTATTTTAAAAATCCATTTTCCGATGAAGCGAAGCAACAAAGTTGGCATATATATCGACGCCATTGATGTTACTATGAACGGCGGTTTTGGCCTGCGTTACGATATTCTCAGAAAATTTGCCTGTCGTGACGGCTGTATGGCCTCCCGCATGAACGTCTATCTGGGCTACGATCAGAAACGATCTGAAGAAGACCAGAACTACCGGCAGAAAACAAGCCGGTTTTGTGAGGTACTGCGGGATTTCGAGTACAAAGTGATTGAACGCCCGCTTCACGAGCACAAGGCCGAAGAGATTGAGGGCGTCGATAAATCCGTGTTGGAAATGGAAATGGCCTGTGATATTATTTCCCAGGCCCAGCAGATGGATCGCATCATTCTGCTTACCAATCAGGAAAGCTACATTTATGTGATTAATGCGCTTCAGAATATGGGTAAGCGCGTTGAGCTGATTGGTTTCGACAATATGCCGTCTCGGCTTAAAAAAGTGGCTGATCTTTTTGTATCCGGATATACGATTCCAGGGCTGCTTCCTATTAAAACGCCCTACGAGTGGGGAACCGTGGGATCGAGAGTACGGGGGGTTTGCTACGACTTCACGCACAGCGACGGATACGGATTCCTTCGCTACTTAAACAAAATTGATGAGCATCTTTGGATTACCGACTCGCGCTCACCGGATTCACCCTACAAAACGGTTTTTGCGCACGTATCGCAGTTTGAGTCGGATTTTGACAGCAGCTTTCTGCCAAGCCGGGATCTCATCTTCGAATTCGATCTCATCAAAAACGAAAAAGGACTTGTTGCCCAGGACATTGTATTGATATCCGCGCCTTAGGTCAGTGCCATACTCTACTGGTCGCTGATATCAGCTTTATCTTTTCTAATTTTTTCCAGAAGGCTGTTAAATTGCCGGATTTCATCTTCGGATAGATTTTTCAATATATCGTCTTCCAGGTAGCTGACCTTATCGATCTGTTCAAGAAGTCTGAGCCCCTTATCGAGAATCGTTATCTCGACTTTGCGCTTATCTTCTTCAGAACTACAGCGCGCAACCAGGTCACGGGTAATAAGTCGGTTAATGATTCGTGTAACGTCCGAGTTTTTATCCAGCATTCGATCTTTAATATGCGAATTGGTACATGCTTTAGGGTATGCACCGCGCAATATTCGCAGGATGTTGAACTGCTGTGTAGTCAGATCAAAATCAGAGAAATGCTGCTGCAATCGGTTCGATACAACACCATAGGTGTAAATCAGATTTACGATACCTTTGTGGTATTCATTTCTGAAAGCTTGTTTTACACGCTTTTTTTCCAATGTCCGAACGATTCAGGTTAAGGGTAGGTTAGTTTATAAGCTACTGAAAATTAAACTAATGGACGTAAAATTACCTCAAGTACCTGGTAATAGATTTAACGCTTAAGTAACAAATGTAGCTTTAATAAGCCTAATTTGGTAAAATTAGTTTCATCGGTCAATTTTAATTAGACAATCAAGCGACTTTTCTATAAATTACTTCGAACTGGACTTAAGTAGATCTGTCGCATGTCTATAAAAGAGCTTAAATTAATTTTTATTAATGTAAGTCATTTCGTATTTTCGTAAGGAATTGACTGCTCCAGCAGTAATCCAGTTTTTGATTTTTTATAGGTGCATAATAAGGTGCAAACTTAAAATAAGGGTCATCGGAAGATGGCCTTTATTGTTTTATTTAACAGCGACTTTATTCCCTTCCCAAAGCTGCACTTATTATTGAAAAGTTATCTCATCTGCTTTTCTTTATAACCCGAACGTAAGAACAAATTTATCAGTTAGTTAATTACGTAACATTAACTTATATGCTTGATGTATGCTATGATTTTTTGTTACTTCAATCCTTCATCGTAACTACCCAAATCAATTTAATGCTATGCAGCTTACTGAAAACGACTTTACTAAAATCAAGAACCGTCTTCAGTTTCTCTATAACGATTCATCAGATGCGCTTGCAACCAGGCTTCAGTCCCTGATTGCCTCCTATGGCGAAATTCAGAATTCCCCGGCCAGCAAATTTTACTATTCTCACGAGGATGTATATGTAATTACCTACGGAGATTCCCTTACAAATACAAAAGGGGAACAATTCCCCCTCGAAACCCTTCATAACTTTATGAAGACACATTTCAAGGGACTCATCAATCATGTTCATATTCTGCCCTTTTTCCCATATTCCTCAGACGACGGATTTTCCGTAATTGACTACCGTAAGGTGAGAGAAGATCTCGGTAAATGGGATCACGTTACTTCCATGTCGGAAGATTTCAAAATGATGGCTGACCTTGTAATTAATCATGTTTCCAGCGAAAGCGACTATTTCAAAGACTTTTTAGTGGGTGAAGGGCTTGGAAAAGATTTTTTCCATATGGTAGATCCGAACGAAAATGTGCGCATGGTTACAAGGCCGCGAAGCTCTCCTCTTATTTCTCCGGTTGCCACGAATCGTGGTATTTACTACTTATGGACAACATTCAGCCCGGATCAGGTTGATGTAAACTTCTCCAATCCGGACGTACTTTTTGAGTTCATCGATATTCTATTGTTTTACCTCAGTAAGGGAATAAGGGTGATTCGCCTCGATGCTGTAGCTTTCCTCTGGAAGAAAAAAGGCACCAGCTGTATACATCTTGAAGAAACTCATGAGGTTGTGAAACTCATTCGGGACGTGGTTGAAGCCATCGCTCCGGAAACGGTTATTATTACCGAAACCAACGTTCCGCATAAAGAAAACATCAGCTATTTTGGTGATGGCGATGAAGCTCATATGGTCTATAATTTCTCCCTGCCTCCTCTGTTGTATCATGCTATCATCACCCAAAATGCATCTTATCTCACGGAATGGTCTAAAAGCCTGAATACACCTCCGGAAGGTTGTACCTATTTCAATTTTGCGGCTTCACACGACGGGATTGGCGTTCGCCCGCTCGAAGGTCTGGTTCCGCCAGAAGAGTTTGAAAAAGTGTTGATGGCAGCCCAGCGCAGAGGTGGACATATTTCATATAAAGAAAACGGCGACGGCACCAAATCACCTTATGAACTGAATATCACCTATTTCGATGCTTTTAAAGACATCAAAACCGGTGACCGACAGAAGCAGATTAAAAAATTCCTCTGCTCTCAGGCGCTTATGATGAGTTTCAGGGGCGTTCCGGCCATTTATATTCACAGCCTGTTTGGTACTGAAAATGACCATGAAGGAGTTAGCCAAAAAGGAACCGTCCGCTCAATTAATCGCAAAAGGTGGGACATCGACGAGCTCACCGCGCGTCTGGAAGATCCAGATTGCTACAACCACGACGTATTTAATGCCTGGAAGAAGCTGCTCAAAATCCGTACATCAGAGCCAGCTTTTGATCCGCAGGGTGGGAAGAACGTGCTGGATACCCCAAGCGAGATATTTGCGATGTGGCGGTCATCACCGGATGAAAAGCATCAGCTTATTATTGTAGCCAACGTGGCTGCCCGCGAGGTGGAGTATGAAATTCCTTATAAATGGAATTCAGCCACGGAGCTCATCACCGGAGAAAAAGTTAAACCGGGAACGGCAACCATCGGGCCAAGAGAAGTGATGTGGATCAAGCTGGAGAGCTAATTCTACTGAAGATTACCACAATGGCCGGCTCATGCTGTCAATTTTATTCATAGCGCGACCGGCCTCCTCTTCGTAACGTCCGCCCAGAATGTGAGATTCTCTAAAGGCGCCATACGCCTGTCGGTATCCCTCGAGCTGCAGGGTGATGTGACCGCGGTAGTAGAAAATATCCGACATAAAAACGAAATCATCAGGATAACGGCTCTGAATAAACTGCGCATAGCTTCTGGTCTGCTCAAGCTCTTCGTTAAAAATGTAGGCCCTCAGGGTATAGAGATAAATCTCTTTTCTGGCAGGAATCTCATCCTGAAGTTCCGGAAGTGAAAGCAGTCGCTCGGCGGCAGGTATAAACGCTTCGAAATTTCCCTGATTCCAGTATCCGGCTGCAACGATATAAATATCCTGATCTTTAGCTGCATGATTCTCATCAAGCGGAAGAGAGAAGGTATCGTGGGACAGGGGTGGCACGATTTCCGGCTTAACCACATACTGAATAACCATGGTTGTAAGCACAACAAGCGCAATGGCAATAATGAGAGCCATACCCACTGACATACCTGAAAACCTGAAGCCGGCTTTTCCGTCCTTTTCGAAGGGATCAGTTCCGCCAAACAAAGCCTTCCGCTCTTCTGAACTCATGGCCCGAAGCTCTTTTTCAGAAAAACGGATTCTTATTTCGTTTGACACGCTCTGTTTGCTGCTTTTGGGTTTATCGAATTAAGCGAAGAGGTTTTGCTTAAGCAGGTTCATTAATTCCCGGAAGAAACTACATCGAGCAGCTCCTGAGGAACATCAAGCTTCATGCGAAGCACCTGAGCCGCGTGGGTTTTCCCCTGGGCATCAAGCTTAAGCGATACGGTTCCACCGCCGCCAAGACTTTCATTCAGTATGAAATTCAGGGCACCTATATTGGGCATTTCATAGCGCTCCACATCACCCTTGCAGACGTGCTTCATGTGCTCTTTTACACGCTCAGATGTGAGCTCCTTCACTAAAAAAGGGTAGACATCAGGATGACGTGCGATAATTCCCACATTGCTTCCGTTTCCTTTATCGCCGCTTCTTCCGTGGGCGATATCGAGTAAGTGTACTACTGGCATAAATGATGTATACTTAAAAGTTTTATCAGTCGAATAAATTAAAAAAATGCTGTTAAATAACTTTATGCGCCGGTTATTTCACCAATGATGTGTGCCGGCTCCTGCATTTCCTTAAGGACGGAAGTTACCGAATCTGCGGCTTCTTTAGAAACAATAACAACCAGGCCAATACCCAGGTTGAAGGCTTCGTGCATATCTTCTTCTTTCACATTACCGGTTTTCTGTATGAGGTTGAAAATCTCCGGACGCTTCCAGCTTTTCCAGTCTACATCTGCTTTTAGCCCGTCGGGAATTACGCGCTTGGTGTTTCCTATGATGCCGCCCCCTGTTATATGCGAAAATGCCCGCACTCCATTTATGTTTTTAAGCTTTCGGATGTGTGGTAAATAGGATCGGTGGACTTCAAGCAGGGCTTCACCAATGGTCTGGTCCATGCCCTCAGGTTGGTCGTCAATGGAATATTCACTGAACAGCACTTTTCTGGCTAACGAATAGCCGTTTGTGTGGAGTCCGCTGCTTTGTAGACCCATGAGCACATCACCTTTTTTAATCGATGATCCGGTAATGAGCTTCTCTTCATCTACTATACCGACAATGGTACCGGCCAGATCAAATTCACCTTCGTTGTAAATATCAGGCATTTCGGCCGTTTCACCGCCAATTAATGCGCATCCGTTTTCCTTACAAGCGGTGGCAAAGCCTTTGATTACATCAAAAGCGATATCCTGATCGAGCTTTCCTGTTGAAAAGTAATCGAGGAAAAACATGGGTTCTGCACCACAAACCGCAATATCGTTAACACAGTGGTTTACCAGATCCTGACCAACCGTATCGTACTTCCCTGCTTTAAAAGCTACAATCAGTTTTGTTCCAACGCCGTCTACGCTGCTTACAAGAACAGGCTTTTTATACGTGCTGAAATCAGGGCGAAACAAACCACCAAACCCGCCGATATTGCTTACAACTTCAACGCCATGGGTTTCTTTAACCATATCTTTTATGGAGTTCACCAGGTTTTCGCCTGCTTTAACGTCAACACCGCTGTCTTTATAGCTAATAGAAGGTTTCATAAGGGAGAGAATACATGATTTTTTGGTTGAGCATAATTTAGCATTCATCAGGCTAAACCGTAACCTGAAAAAAGAAAACCTTTCCACAGGGTATAACTATTATACTTTTACTTAAACTTTTAAACTCGTTGGTGTAGTAGGGGCTGTTGAAATGTGTATAAAAAAGTTATTCTAATGAATTCACATTCTAACTGTGGATATGTTTAAAACTATGTTGATAACTCAAACACTCGGTTTTTCTTCTTTTAGCATAGTTCTCCACAAGTTATACAGCTTGTCCACACCCGCTGTTAGTAAAAATGTTTCTAAGTATAAACGGTCTCAAAAGTTTTTAAAAGCGGTGGATAACGCCATATTGGCCGTAGATATCTTTTTATAACTAATTTTGGAAAACACGGGTTTTCACTTTCCCACAGAAATGATATCCTTTATCCACACTCTTATTCACAAATAAACATCCCTTATGCGATTGGTAGTACAGCGTGTTTCATCGGCATCGGTAGCCATAGACGGAAAAACGAACGGTTCAATAGATAAGGGATTGGTGGTGCTGGCAGCTGTTCATCGCGATGATGATATCGCTACTGTAAAGTGGGCAGCCGATAAAATGATGAAGCTGCGCATCTTTGAGGACGAAGACGGAAAAATGAATCGTTCCGTAACCGATGTGGGTGGCGGTCTACTTCTTATATCTCAGTTCACCCTATATGGTGATGCACGGAAAGGTACGCGACCCAGCTTCATAGAGTCAGCTCCGCCCGAAAAAGCTGAGCAGCTTTACGACGAGTTTGTCAGCTACACCAAAGCCAAATTCAGCGGATCCGTTGAAACCGGCGTGTTTGCTGCCATGATGGATGTATCGCTGGTAAACGACGGTCCGGTCACCATCATTATAGAAAAACAGCCATGAGGTACAGGGTGATGGCATTCGTATTCAAATCAGCGGCGGAGGTGACTTCATGAGCATCATATTTATGTTTGTTGATGGCATTGGTGTTGCTGACCCGGGAGAATTAAACCCGTTTTCAACGCGTACGCGGGGAATGAAAGGTATCTCAAATCTGGTAAACGGTGAGCAGCTTACTACAGAATGGAAGCCTGTTGCTCAACCCGAGAGGGTTCTGCTCCCCGTTGATGCCAATCTTGATGTAGAGGGTCTGCCGCAAAGCGGAACGGGGCAAACCGCGCTGTTTACCGGCATTAACGCCGCGAAAGAAATTGGAAAGCATTTTGGCCCATTTCCACACTCGGGCAATAAGCCTTTTCTCAAAAAGGACAGTTTCTTTCACAAGCTGAAGGCTTCCGGCCATCACCCGGTGTTTATGAATGCATACCCGCCGGTTTTTTTCGAACGGGCGAATAAAACCCGAAGATGGAGCTGTTCCACGCTCATGGTAAAAAGCAGCGGACAAACGCTCTACTCTACCGAAGACGTGATTCAGGAGCGGGCCGTCACGGCAGAGTTCTTTGGTGACTACTGGCGTAATCAGCTTCATATAGATTTACCGAAACGTGATGGACAAGATATAGCAGGAATTCTTCTTCAGGCTGCCGCAAAGCATGATGTGGTCTTTATTGAGTACTATCTCACCGACAAGGCAGGTCACGCTCAGGACGCCGATTTTGCGGAGGATGTGCTCCGAAGACTGGATCAGGTGCTTGAGCCGCTGCTAGAGAATCTTGGTGAGCACACCTTTGTGCTGAGCAGTGATCACGGAAATATGGAAGATCTCAGCACCAAATCGCACACCAGGAATCCGGTACCATTGGTCGCTATCGGCCCTGATGCGCATCACTTTACAGCCGTAAAAAGCATCATGGATGTACCAGGGGGAATAATCAGGGCTGTTCAAAATCTGTGAAAATCACCTTTATAATCCCTGATAATCTGTGTCACTCAAGAGTTATATAAATACCCGGAGGGTCACAGATTGGCACAGATTTCTACACAGATTTTCACGGAGAACCTGTCATTTAAAATTTAAAATTCAAAACTTAAAATTAGCTTATGTATCTGTCTCATCTTGAATGTTCTAAAACGGGTAAAACCTATAATGCTTCTGAAGTTCATAATCTGAGCGAGGCCGGGGCTCCTTTGCTGGCTCGGTATGATGTGGACCGGGCGGCTCAAACGCTGAAGCCGGTGAACCTGAAAGGCAGACGTACTGATATGTGGCGCTATCACGAGATGATGCCTCAGCGTGATCTGAACACGCTTACGACACTGGCTGAGGGCGGAACACCGCTTAGGAAAGCCGTGCGGTTTAAAGAGGCTTATGGGATGGAAAATGTTTTTATAAAGGATGAGTCTGTAAATCCGACCGGCTCGTTCAAAGCCCGTGGATTGTCAGCGGCCGTGAATGCTGCGCTGGAGCGGGGCGTAACCAAGTTTGCGATTCCAACGGCAGGAAATGCCGGTGGTGCATTGGCGGCCTATGCAGCATTGGCCGGAGCGGAAGCTAATATTTTCATGCCAAAAGATACCCCCGCTGCGTTCAGGATTGAGTGTCAGTCAGCCGGCGCTGAGGTGGTTTTGATCGACGGATTAATAAGCGACTGCGGAAAACGCGTTGGCGAACTGAAGGAGAAAAACGGCTGGTTCGATGTATCGACTCTGAAGGAGCCCTATCGGCTTGAAGGCAAGAAAACGATGGGCTACGAGCTTTTTGAGCAGTTTGACGGATCCCTGCCGGAGGTCATCCTCTACCCGACCGGCGGCGGTACGGGACTAATCGGTATGTGGAAGGCATTCGATGAAATGGAGCAGCTTGGCTGGATCGGAAGCGAGCGCCCTAGAATGATTAGCGTTCAGGCTGCTGGTTGCGCTCCGGTTGTTAAAGCCTGGGAAGCCGGAGCCGAAAAGGCAGAATACTGGAACGGCGCCCACACCTGCGCTTCCGGCCTGCGGGTTCCCGCCGCTGTGGGTGACTTCCTGATGCTGCGCGCCATCCGCGAAAGTAACGGCAGCGCCATTGCCGTAACCGACGACGAAATGATGCACTTCAGCAACGAAATTGCCCGCCTTACCGGCATCTTCCCTGCCCCTGAAGGCGGGGCCGTGCTGGCTGCCATGCTCAAGCTAAAAGAAAAAGGCGACATCGCATCCGACGAGCGCGTGGTGCTTTTCAACACCGGCAGCGGATACAAATACCTGGAGGCATTTCAGCGGTAGCGATTCAGACTCCTGTAGGTTTTGATGAGAGTCGAAACTCTTCAGAAGTTTCCATCGAGAAAAAGTAATCCGTCTCATGAGAAGATTCGTATGGGTTTGAAAGATCATTAAATCAATCAAACCAGCAGTTTAGTTTTAAAGTTAAAAAACTGCTAAAAACGAACATAATCATGGGAAAATACTCGATACTTCTTGTACTCGGCTTGTCCGTAGTAATGTTCACCTATTCATTTTTGCTGAGAAATACATTTTTCTCAGGCAATGAGAGAGTGGTGGAAATGTATGAATTTAATCAGGCGCACAACATTGCACAGGGTGCGCTCATGACGGTTATCAGAGATCTGAACAATGGGGAGAGCAGCATTGAAATCCCTGTTGCAGGCGGCTCATCATCAACAGGGTTCAGCAGCTGGCCGGATATGATGGGTGACTATAACATAGACATCAGGCATGATTCGGCAAGGGACCTTATGATCGTGGAGTCAACCGGGCGTTTTGACGGTACCGAGTATACGGTCACGGCCGGCCTGAGGTCATCGGCTGCGGGATTCAACTGGCCGGATATGGACTTCGCTCTCTACACCGAAGACTATCTTTCGATAAACAGCGGATCTATTGAAGGCGATATTTTTTCCGGCGGCAAGCTTACAGTTGATGGCAACGCCCAAATACGCGGAAACGCAACGGCTGCACTAAGCGGCAACTCTCCCCTGCTGGATTTAGGACTGATTACATTCGGAGAAAGAACCGTTTCAGCAACGATTGGAAGCGGTCGGATTCACGGTGATCTCTACACAAACGCAACCAATGACGGCGGAGTGGAATACACAAACTGGAGCGCCGAAATCATGGGTAATCTGCTGGTTGGACCGGGTGGAAATCCATCTAACGTTGCACCTAAAATGAGCCTCTGGCATCCGGGTCACGTTAAGGGAAATCAGGGCTCACTGAATGCAGAAATACCGCCACAGCTATTACCGATGCCCGTATTCCCTGAAATTCCCGGAGGACTCAACACCCTGCTTGATGTAAACCTGAGCGGAGTTTCTAACCAGAATATCGATCTTCGGAATCTGGGGGATGCTTATATCCAGAACATCAACATTTCGAATGATACGGTATTAAATATCGTCGTTGGAGATCAGGACCGTGTGCTGAGAGTGAGCAATTTCAACATGCCGCAGGGACATTTAAATATTATTTCTGAAGGCAGCGGAAATCTTCAGCTGATCATCGACAACACCTTCACGATTGCGGGCAGCAGCTCAATGAACAACAATGAAAACCAGGGCGGAAACAGCCGAATGCCGCAAAGTCTTCTTTTGGCCTACGGCGGATCCCAGGAGCTGAGCATCGGAGGCGACATACCGATAAACGCGAACCTCTATGTAGAGAGTGCTGACTTACGGCTTGGAAATTCGGGCAGTTTGAAAGGCAACATCATATCAGGAGGTGAGAACATCACGATTGACGGCGGTTCGCAAAATCAGTCGAGACTTATCTATGCACCCCATGCTAACGTCACCATGGGCGGTTCCGGCACGGTACTTGGAGCGATTGCGGCAAGGTCTTTCAGTGGATCCGGCGGTTTTAAAATTGATTACTCCGGAGACTTCGAAAACTTTCTGCCCGAGCTGGCTTCAGACGACGACAGCGGACGCTTCACCATAGCGTTCTGGAACTAATCACCCCGACATTAAAGGAGTATAAATAAATGGGACAGGTATTATTAAGTCTGGGTGCCATCATCCTTCTTGGATCGGTTACGCTTGGTGTCAACAGCATGTATATTCAGTCGGTAGAGCAAAGCGTGGATGCACAGGTACAGTCAGACGCCATCAATTTTGGTCGTGATCTGAGTGAGAGAATCAATTCCTACGCGATGCGGTACGATCAGCTGGATCAGGATTTTGGACACTTAAACGACCATACAAAACCGGAAAGCCGGCTTCAGTTCACATCACAAATCGGGATAACCTATTTCGCAACCGTGGAGCTCACGGGTGAAGTGCCTGTAGCCAGCGGGCAAAACGGGAGAATTGCGACCATAACGGTTTACGAAGAAAACCGGGACGGATCCGGGGCCACTCAGCTTCTGCAGATGATAGCTTCCGTAACTAACGTGATGGAATAAAGGAGAAATACCATGATTCAGGCAGATTTAATAGTCCCTCCGATTGTCGCCGGTTTTTTGATGCTGCTCTTTTTTGGGGTCAAATCATTTATGATGGAGACCTCAATCGACAGCAGGGTAACCAACGGCATGCAGGAAACGGCAAATATAGTTGTGGATGTGCTTCAGGAGGAGCTGAAACAGATCAGCAGCATTGAAGAAATAGACTCCTCCGGATCGCTCGTTCGGTTTGTAAACACAAAGCAGGACACGGTTACAATCAGGAAAATTGAGCGAAAAATTGAGCTTATAACCCGTAGACCACTGATTGAGCAGCCGGATACGTTAACCTATGATGTATCGCTGGAAGCGCTGGGCTTTGTGATGGAGTCCGCCACTTTTCTAAGGGTGATGGTGAGCACGGCCAGCCTTCCGGAGCAGCACGCAAGAAGAAACGGCTCGGATGAGGTGTCCAGAGGTTTTGCCGAGCGAAGGATTTACCTCAGAAATCTGGACCTAGACTGACCAATTCTCTAAACCAGCTTTCGGGCGCAGATCTGCACCGGATCCCAAACGGGTGAAAATGGTGGAGCATAAGACAGATCCGCATAGGTCAGGTCGTTGGCTGTCAGTCCGCCGGTGATAGCTGCCGCGATGGTATCAATCCGTTTTCCGGAGCCTTCAAAACCAATGATTTGTCCGCCTAAAAGCTCTCCGCTTGCTTTGCGGACGAGAAGCTTCACCGTTATCTCGGCGCTGCCCGGATAGTAGCCCGAACGTGTTCGGCTGCTTGTGGTCGCTGTTTCATAGGCGACTTTCAGCTTCTTCGCTTCTTTCTCGGAAAGTCCGGTTCGTGCAATCTCAAGCCGGTTGAACTTGGTGATGGCCGTACCCAGAACGCCCGGAAACTTCGCGTCTCCCCCGCTAATGTTTGTTCCGGCTATAGCGCCGTGTTTGTTCGCAATGGTGCCAAGAGCAATATGAACCTGCTCTCCGGAGACCCGGTGAAACGACTCCGCACAGTCGCCGGCCGCCCAGACGCCAACCGCGGAGGTTTCGAGTTTGCTGTTTACCGCAATGGCTCCGGAATCGCCCAGCTTTATGCCAGCCATTTCGGCCAGCTCCGAGCGGGGCTTCACGCCGAGCCCGAGAATAACGATGTCGGCCTCCAGCCGGTGCTTTTCGGTAACGACAGCCTTCACCCTTCCGTTATCACCGCACTCAATTTCGGAGAGCTTTTCCTTAAGCATCACATTGATGCCTTCATCCTTCATGTAGGACGATATTTTTTCGGCCAGCTCGCTGTCCATGGTTGTCATCACCTGCGGTGCCATATCGATAAGGGTCACCTTCAAACCGCGGGCTAAAAGCGCCTCGGCCATTTCGATACCGATGTAGCCGCCGCCCACAACGACCGCAGTTTTAGGGTGATGGGTTTCGATATCGGTAAACACATCGATGCCCGTTTGCAAAATCGACAGGCTGAACACACCTTTGGCTCCCTTCAGACCGGTAATTGGCGGACGGACCGGAGCAGCGCCGGTGGCAATTAGCAGCTGATCCCATTTCTCATCGAAGCTTTCGCCGGTCTTCAGATTCGTGACGGAGACCGTTTTTGCATTCGTATCTATGGCCTCAACCCGGTGCTGAATACGAACGTCGATATTCTGCTTTTCCCGGAAAACTTCGGGCTTGCGTGCTATCAGCTTCTCGTGCCCTTCGATCTCACCGGCTATATAATACGGCATGCCGCAGGCGGCGTAGGAGGTGTGCTCACCCTGCTCAAACACAACAATTTCGCGCTCCGGATGGGTTCGCCTGACCTTTGATGCAGCGCTCATCCCCGCCGCATCACCACCAATAACGACCAGCTTTGGTTCTCTCATGGAAATCGATTACGTTGATAAATATTTAAATTACTATGCAGTAATGTACGAGGTGTTTAAGAGAGTGCAAAATGCGTTGATTCGCTCCGGGGCAGTTAACTACTGTTTGGGCCGGGTCGCGTTTGCGATCTGCGCAGTTTGAGCCGGTTTGCTGTCGCTAGCGTTGTTTTGGGTTAGGTGCTCAATTCCGGAATCAGCTTGAAGTCTATGATTGGTAATTGTTCATTGATCTGGCACCTGAATAATGTCATCGGATCAGGTAGGCTGTGAAAGCGGCCATCATTTGATGGATACGTGTCTGCATGAGTCCGGCGGCTGCCATGAGGTTGCTCCACTCTTCGTCGGCGCACAGACCGGAAGATGCGGTGTAGTTGCTGAAGTTCTCAAATCCCATGCGGGGCTCAATAGCGTCGGCTCTGCAGCTTTCGTGCGTCAGGCTGCGGCTGTGGTCTGCCCACAATGTTGTGAGCTCTTCCAGCATATGCGAAAACTGCGTCATTTGCTGAACGGTCGCGTGCAGATAGCGCCCTTCGATGCCTGAATGCCAGGCTATTTCCCGGAAATCGTCATTTGAAATAAACTCCGGACTGAAGCCACTCAGGTCGGGGAAGGTTTCATCCGTCTCATAGGGAGCGCGATTTTCATCAGCATAATCGGTGATGACGGCCGCGCGCTGATTGTTTTGAAGGTCGTAGATAACGGATTTATACATCGCCTGATGCACCCGGTCATGCATGATTTCCAGAACCTTTACGAAATGAAGCCACTCTTCAGAAACGGAATCGTCTTCCGCCAGCTTCTTACGATAGTCGGTCCATCCACCTCCGGATATCCGTTCGGTGAACTCAGGAATACGGCTTTCAACACCGTAGACATCAAGGTCGTAGCGCACCATGTTAGACATCATCTCGTGCATGAGATTGTGAAAAATACCAAAACTGCGCATGGCGTACGCCCAGGTATCTTCTTCTGTGACGTGACTGGTGATATAGGTGCGGAAATCACCACCGCCAATCGAATTCATATAAAACGAATCGCGATGATTGAAATCTTTGCCTGATTCTGACTCAGACTGAGCAAAAAGCAAAGCAGGTGAAAGGAGGATGATAAGCAAGAGCAGTCCGGAAGTTACAGCGTGGAAGGATACATTTCTGATTGACATGGCTTCATAAATAGTTAATTAAAAATGCCCGCTACCTAATACAAGGCAAGGGTATAGCATATCATTCAAATTGAATGATATATAGATTAAATTCATTAGTATGTTTCGGATGATATGCTCAGCTAAACATCACCTTAACTACTCACTACCGGATTGCTGAAACATAAAAAATTTAAGAAACAGCACTTTTTGTCGGCTTTGGAAGGTCTGAGTGGCGAGGTGCTTGAAATCGGCTTTGGCGACGGAGAGACGTTCGCCTGCTATGCTGACTCAGCCAGGGTTCAGGCGGTGGAAAAAGATGAAAAAGCTGTTAACAGAGCTGCCCGCTTGCTTGAGGTGCTGCGTAAAACGAACATCAGCCTGCATCATGGAAGCGCTGAGACCCTGCCGTTTGAAGATAACCGCTTTGATGCGGTCTGTATCTCGTTTTTGCTTTGCTCAGTAGATGATCAAACCCGGGCCGTAGCTGAAATCTACCGCGTGCTAAAGCCCGGTGGCAAGCTTTTGGCTATTGAGCACACCTTGTCCAATCGAGTAATGATTCGAAGCGCTCAGCGGATCCTCACGCCTCCGCTTGCCCCACTCAGCGGCAACTGTCATCTCGACAGCGAACCGCTAAAGGCGATTCTCTCCAGGCCGTTTCAAATCATTCGAACCGAGTCTATGCCCTTTTTCCTGGAACCAAGGCTTTTCGTGGAGGCTAAGAAAGGGGCTGGAGGCTGAGGGGAGTTAGGGTCAGAAATTAAAGGAGTTGAAAAAGCTTCTTATTGTGTGTCCGCCACGGGGAATTTGCATACGTCTGGGCATCTGTTCTTCGACAGTTTCATTTTCTGTTTCAAGAACAAAAAGGAACTCAAGCCCTTCACCGATTTGTGCAAAAGAGAAATCAATCTGAAGTTCATACACATGCTCTTCCTCTGCAGGTTTTAGAATATGCTGGCCTGCGTTCAGGGGGAAACTGGTACCCCGAAGCAGAGCTACATCTCTGTCCGGTACAAAAGTGCTGTCGGCAATCTGAGAAGAGAGGTCGAGTTCGAAGGTGACCGTCTGGGCTGCAGAATCAGTGCTCATCACAAAAGTAAAAGCAAATGAAAGTGCAATCAGTAATAGCAGTGATTTCATAAATAAAAAAGGGTGAAGAGTAGATCAGGTATTGATTAATTATGGTTTACTGTGTTACCGCTACCGCACAAACTCATTCCAGTAAGCTACGGTAAAAAAGCTTTGGCGCGGGAAAAACGGTGGGTTCGCACGCATCAAACGGTCGTCGTAACGGTAGTTTTTTGAAAACCCGGAATCGATGATTACTCCACCCGGGGTAAACCGGCCACGTCCCACGGCTTTACGGCGCTCTTGAATAATGCCGCCAAGTACATTCAGCTCGCCCATGCTTCTTCCATAGGTGTCGTAGTTCTCGACCTCAAAAGATTCATTAAGCGCCATAATAGACGCGTGGATAGTGAGGTCTCGGTTGCCACCCTTGCCGCGGTATGCATCCTGTGCAATGGTAACATCACCCTCACTCACAAGCCCAAGCAGGTCGTTCGAAAGCGGATTATCAAGCGGGTTGTCGCTGTACTCGATATTACCGGTAATACGAATGTTCACATCCGAGTGGATGGTGAGTCTGCCGTTGAGCTTGCCCTCAACCTCCACAACACCGCCGGAGGAGATTACTCCGTTAATGGTATCAATGTGAAACACTTCGGTATTTGCACCCGGGCCTGCGTTCCAGTCTTTCACCTGAATATTGCCGCCATTCAGCAAGCGGATTTCGATATCACCGGAGTAGCGTTTGCCTCCGTCGAGAGCGGCGGCGCGGAGATTGTCGAGCTGCTCAACCGTTGGCATATCAATTCTGTCTGAATTAAAGTCGGTATCTGCACGGAAGTCCGGATTGGAGTTGCTATCCCACTTTTCATAGTCTGTGGTGCTGGTAACTCTGCCGTGGAAAGTCGGTGTAGAAAACATGTGCATTTTATCGTTGGAGTGCACGGGGCCCCATAGTTCATCCAAATTGGTGAACCAGGCTATTTGTCCACCGGAGGTAGTTTCATAGTTAGTGAAATACGAATACTGCGAAAAAGAGTCGTTGGTGAGCATCACTTCGGAAAAGGCGGTTCTGTTTCCGTATTCAGCCTGAGAAATGAGCAGCAGGGTGTAAGGATCCCAGCTTACCACATTGTTAGGAGGAATGGACCCCGGATCTGACAGCCAGTCGTTATAGGTATAGACCCGAAGGTCGACTTCCCCTATGAGGAAATTGTCGGATGCCAATCCGCCGGTCCATGATGGATTAGCACTGATTTCCCGAATAGCGTAATCGATGGCGCTGGAGTTAATATTCAGGGCGTGGTTGTCGTAATGATAGTTGAAGACCCTGTCGAGCAGTGATATTTGCCTGTTGGATATGGCAAAGCTTATAATACCGAAGATAAAAATCATCCCTCCGGCTAAAAATAGCATTGATCGTCCCATGGTGCTGAAGTTTGGAATTAGTTAGTAGGTGCTTTGCAGCTGCAGATTTTTCGGTACAAAAAGTTTCCGCCAGTAAGTTCTGGGAAACTCGCCTTCCGCATTACCGCGGAAGCGAACCCGTTCTTTCGATTCAAACACAACCTCAACAAGTACGCTTCGGACCTCATTTAGTCCTGTTGCTGGTACCGTTCCGGCAAAGTCACTGTAAGGGGTGAGCTTGAAGTCGATTACGGGGTAGTTAAGCGTATGTGTATCCGGGAAGCCCGGTCCAAGGGTCCCCACTCTTCGAAGTATTTTGAGATCGGGATTAGGGTGCGACAACGTGGTATCCACCAGTTCCCAGGTTACCTCCCGAACGCCGGTTCCTGCTATATCGGCCTGGAAATGCACAAAATCCTGACGCGCATCAATAATTCGGGGAGGTTCGTTTCCGCCGCCCGGGCTGTAGCCCATACGGTTCAGATCATTCGAAATCTGAAAGGTGAGGTTATCCAGCTCACCCTGATTTATAATGTTGAAAGTAGACTCAACAGAATGGTTCGACATGGTCATGCTCAGGCTCAGCAGAGAAAGCAGAAGCATACCACCAATCGCGAAGCTCAAAACAAGGTTTAAATTCATATGATTAAGGGATTATATGATTCAGAATGTTTTGAGCACCTTGGTGAGCGCGGTATATGGACTGTCGCTGGCAAAATTCTGCGACTCGACAACAATTCGTATGAGCTTGCTGTCTACACTGGCACCGGTCAGTACGGTGTCTCTTGCGCTGACGGTGATATCAAAGTCGAGCGACAGATTTCTTTCGGCATCAAAAACGACCGTTTCGGTTATAGGAAACGTGCTAATGAAGTCCTCGAGCTGCTGTTCGCTGTTAATCCATTTTATGCGGTCGGAGTAAAGCTGTGTTATGCGTATCACGTTTTCCTCAAGCACGGCCTGAGTATAAACAGACTCATTGGTGTTAATGAACCGGTTTATTTGTAATGAAAGCAGTGATACAATAACAATAGCTCCGAGCAGATAAAAAATATCGGAGAAATCGTTCATGGTAAGGTACAGGGAGTAGGGCTGCCTTGGGGAGAAGGCAGTATTGTAGGGGAGTTATTAAACGCTAGAATAAAATAAAATAGATATTTACATCTAATTCAACAGTTAGAATGTATTAATTAAATTTACAATCGACAAGTCTGTTAGGAGATTTGTTCGCGTTTCCGAAAGTAAACTACGTGCTTAGGCCAGCATGCTGTGGCAACCCCTCAGAAGTTTGGCCTTTCGTGTTTCCTCGTGAGTTCGTGCACTTGTGGTTATCATAAAAACCCCGAAATGTGCTCGAAACCGTATTCGAAATTCAACACTCAGCACGTGAGCGAAGCGGCTGCCCTCCTATCACCATTAATTTTTCCCATATAGCATCAAATAGCCGGGAACCAGATATCCGACCGTTACGGCTCCCGTGATCATCAGCAGCTGATTGTCGGGGGCGACATACATGGCGAGTACGGCGAAGATAAAGACCGATATGCCGGCCCACACCATGGTTTTGTACTGAATGGCGACACCTGTGGAGATAATACCCCAGCCGAATGAGGCGATTACGAAGGGGAAGGCAATTTCCCAGCCGAGCACGGAGCCCATCATCAGGGCAATGATTACCGGGCCGGCGAATCCTTTCCAGATGCCTGAAAGCGTCTTTGCAGGATAGGTTGTTGCAGACTCCCCCCGTTCGTTCTTTACCGTTTTAAGCACCGAAATCAGGGCTGCAGCAATGATGGATGCGGGCCACACGGCCGAGGCATTGAAGGGCAGCTGATGATCACCGAACTGCAGAATCGCATAGTGAAGCACCGAGGCGGTAAAAAGGGCCCAGCCCCATATGAGATATGAGAACGAATGCGTACGAAAATAGGTGATGGTTTCCTCGATCATCGCCTTCTCCGTAGCGCGTATTTCTGCTTTCCTATCCTGAACTGACTCCATTGTTTCCCAATTGGTTATGTTTGATATGGCTTGATAACCCGCAACCGCTCCGCATCGTTTGGCTTGAGCAAACCACGGATTAACCGAAAATGAAATCTTAAAGGATTTGAATTCGGATTGAGCTTTAAGAATCAATATTATTACATGACTGTGGAACACCAAAAAACTCCCCGCACCTTTACAGATTATGAGCACCTACAAACGACACGAACATACGTTCGAATTTAACCGTTATCCGCCTACGTCAAACAGGTCACTTCGCCCCTGGAGCGCTGCCGACGAGCTTTTGCTCACCTATTTTGACGAATATGCTAAGTCGCACCAGGAGAGTGAAAGTCCGTCGCGCCCGGCTGTGTATCACGACCGCTTTGGTTTTTTGAGCACCGCCCTTCAGTCGAATGCACCTTTTGTGCTGTACAATTTCAGCAGTCAGGATAAGTCAATCAGGCAGAACCTGAAGCAGAACAAGTTCGAGGTAGACGAATCAGCCTTTTATACACCTCTGACCGACTTCCCCGAGCCGGTCGATATCGTGTTGATGAAGATTCCCAAGTCGATGGATTTATTCCGGCTCTACCTTCATCATGCGCACAAAAACCTCTCTGATAGTCCCGATGCCGCAGTTTACTGCGGATTCATGACCCGCCATTTCACCCCTCAGATGCTTAGTATAGCGGATGAATATTTCGATACAAGCGAGCAGAGCCGGGCAAAGAAAAAAGCCAGAGTACTGATGCTGAAAGGCAAAAAAAGTACGGATCAGACGGGTAAGCCAATTGCCAATCTTGTGAATGAGGTCGAGTGGAAACCGTCAGAAAGCGGTCTATCTGTTGACAAGGGTGAAGAACCCGTTATCCTGAAACAGTACTTTGGGGTTTTTTCATCCGACGGAGTAGATATGGCCACTTCGCTGCTGCTGAAGAACCTAAAGCTTAAAGAGGATGAAAATACGGCGCTCGACCTGGGCTGCGGAAACGGCATCATAGCATTGGCGCTGAAGATGCAGAAACCCGAAGCCGAGATTCAGGCCATAGACGACGATTTTCTGGCGGCCGCTTCGGCTCGCATGAATACCAACGGAAAAGCGGACGTGCACCATTACGACAGCCCCGAAATGTTCCCGGATGCCTTTTTTGATCTGGTCGTTACCAACCCTCCTTCACACCTTGGCCACGAGAATAACATTGAGGTGAGCATCCACTTGTTCGAACAGGCCGCTAAAAAGATAAAAAAAGGCGGCAGGCTGCTGGTTGTGGCATCGAAGCATCTTAACTACAGCACCCACATCACCAGGCGCTACATCGATATCAAAAAGATAGCCGAGGATGAAAAATTCGAGCTGATCGAGGCAATTGTGGCTTAAACCAACCTGGCAGAATGAGCCTCCTAAATCAAAAAAAGTGGATTCCATGCCTCTATTTTGGTTCTAACGACTGTTAATGGTTGTTAATCCTTCATGTATTGAAGAGGGTAAAATCACGAATATCAGCAGCTTGTAATTGCGAATTCATGCACAACTGCCCCTATAATTGTATGAGCTAACCGTTTCCCTCCGATCAAATTAGATCATCATCTTTAATCATTTGATTGGCACGCTTATACAATTGTTAAATCATTCATATTCAAAACCGGCAGACCTACAGCTTATTTCCAGCCTTTAGTATTGCTGTTAATAGGGTTGAATACCCATTTTAATGGCTCACAAAATTTATCACCCCAACTGAACAACAACATGAAAAAAGCAATACTAGTGTTAATGGGCTGTATGTTGCTTTGGACCCTGCTTGATACAAAGCTGGCCATAGCACAAGATAACGGCGAAGAGCCGGAACCAATCTTTTTTGAAGATTTTAATGATGAAGAGCTTCCCGATGGATGGACGCTCATAAACTTTGGCGACGAAGGCCGGGAGTGGATATTCCTGGAGCCGACCGAACCGGTTCGCCTGCCGGGAGAAATAGGAACCGGCTATACCATATTTGAACCGGGTGAGGGAGGCATTGCCCTCGCAGAGGCCGTTGGTACGCTAAACGGCCCAAACGTACACATCGGTATGCAAACACCCGCAATAGACATGTCTGAACTGGATGAGGTTATTCTTCGTTTCGACCAGCAGCTGAGAGGTGCGGGAACATCTTTTGGGCTTATTGAAGTAAGTCTGGATGGTGAGCAGTGGAATGAAGTTGCTACCATTACTTCTGCCGGAGATTTTGTAGACAACGGCGGGCTGTTTGATCCGCTTGAACTGGATATTTTTCCGACAACCTCCGAATACAACCTTACGGAATTCGCTGCTGGTGAAAGCGAAGTCTATATCCGTTTCGTCTATAACGATAACAACGGCAGTGCATTTTGGTGGATCATTGACAACGTAGAAGTTTTCGAACCTCTTCCGCGTCCGAATCCGGCCGTGATTGTTAGTCCGGCTGACGGTGCGACAGACCTTCGCCTCACAACAGGAGTCGAGTGGGCGCAGGGCTCAGGCGTTACGCCTCAGGGCTACTTCTTCAGCTTTGGTACAGACGAACCGCCAACCAACATCGAGGATATGATTGATGTGGGAACCGAAACCTCCTATCAGCCGGAAGGCGAGCTGGAGTACAGCACCACCTACTTCTGGCAGGTTGTACCTTACGATGCTGAAGGCGTAATTGAGGATGAAATCGCCGTGTGGTCGTTCACCACAAAAGATGATCCCGTGGTTACCGAACTGCCGTACAACGAAATTTTTGAAGATACCTCAACACCGGAGCTGCCTATTGCGTGGCGCTTTGAAGATGCTAATGAAAACGGCATCACATGGGTAACAACGAGCTTCCGTTCGGCCGTGGGTGAAAACTCCGCCCGTGTTGGCTTCGATCAGAACAACCCGAAGGATGACTGGCTGTTCTCACCCGCTTTCGAATTCGAGCCGGGCAACACCTACGAAGTAACCTTCCAGGCCGCACGCGCCGAGTTTATCGCGCCAAGAGTTGAAAAGCTCAAAGTGCATCTGGCCACCGGAACTTCATCTGATCTGGCGTTTGAAGAGCCGTTTTTTAATGATGATAACATCGTGAGCGAAGCGTTTATCGAGCTTGGCGGCATCTTCACCGTTGATGAGGCCGACCGCTATCATCTGGCCTTCCATGCCTACAGTGATGCCGCACAGCGTGAGCTGTATCTCGACGACATCAACGTACGCATTGTGCCACCGGAGCCGGATCTTGTATTTTCGCCGGAGTCTCTGGAGTTCGACGAATTATTCGAAGGCGGCGAGCAGTCGCTGATGCTTTCATTTACCAATGAAGGAGCTGAAGACCTGGAAATCGACCTTTCCATAGGCGATGATGAAAACTTCTCATTTTCTGAGACCAGCGTTACGGTTGCCTACAACACGATTGAGACCGTACTGGTTACCTTCAATCCGCAGACTACGGGCGATCTGAGCACATCCATCACCCTTGAGACCAACGATCCGAATCAGGCTTCTGTAGCTGTTCCTGTATCCGCATCTGCTATCGAAGCACCGATAGCGGACGTCAACCCCGACGAGCTGAACGTTGAAGTAACCTTCGGCACATCAGGTTCTGCGGAGTTTGTGATTTCCAACACCGGCGGAAGCCCGCTGACCTACGGACTTAACTCCCTGCCGCCAACTGAAACTTCAGAGCGTGGCACAGATGAAATCGAGCTGATTCGTCAGCTGCAGCAGATGCCGACCGTAAACCGGGGAGTTTCAGGCTCTGTCTTTATGTTTGACAGCGAAGCCGGAGGTGAAACATCAGCCGGGCTGTTACAGGACGGCGTGGTGATTCAGGACAGCCTCTTCTACGATGCACCGGGCCTTACGCCTGAGCAGGTAGTGGGTATTCCCGATCCGGATCTTCCTTTCTGGGGCGCTACCCGCTTCACGGCTGAAGAGCAGGGTTTCTACATGACCCACGTAAGAAACTGGATGCGTGCAGAAACCGCAGGCTCATCGCCGGTGCTCATACAGGTGTATCGCGGCGGTGACGCCCCTGCAGAAGGAACACTTGAGGTTGAACAGACCTTCACCATAACCTCCGGAAACGGAGAATCCTCGCTCATCGAGCTGAATCAGCCGGTGCTTTTTGAAGGCGGTGAAGACTTCTGGGTGGTATTCCGCTTCTCAACGAACGTGATTTCACCACAGGGTATAAATATTGAAATGGACCCGGAAAACTCTGATAGATTCGCCTACTTCTTCCCGAGCGAGCAGGAGTGGATTGAGCTTCCCGATGACGGCTGGGCATACAAAATGCGCGCCGTGAGCGCCGGTCTGGACTGGATCGAGTTCGATGCGGTATCAGGCGTGGTAGAAGCCGGTGAAGAGCAGACCGTAACCGTTACGGCAAACTCAGCCGGATTTGAGATTGGTAGCTTTGATGCGCTTATCAACGTATTCACCAACGATCCAATGGCTGCGGTGCTTCCGGTCAGTCTCACTATGGACGTGGTTGAACCTGCGGGAGATGCCTTTGTACAGATTATCCATAACGCGGCCGATCCGGCATTCGACAGCGTGGATATTTTTGTGAATGGTGAAGCTGTCCTGCCTCAGTTCAGCTTCCGCGATGCCACGGATTATCTGCCGCTTCCGGCCGAAACTGAGCTCGAAATTGCTATCTCCGCCGCCGGTGATCCGGTAGAGGACGCTGTCTTCACCGAAACCTACGTGCTGGATGAAGGCGAAGTCTACCAGCTGTTTGCCAATGGCGTGTTCGATCCGGACGCGTTCCCGGGCAACCCGGATGGCGAAAGTATTGCATTTGATCTGTTCGTGTTTGGCGAGTCCAGGCTGCAGGCCGAAGCAAGCGGTGTTGATATTGCCGTATTCCACGGTACGACCGACGCTCCTGCCGTGCAGGTAAGTTCCGGCGAGCTGGTGCTTGTTGAAGAAGCCGTTTACGGAAGCCGCACAGGCTACCTCAGCCTTCCGGCTGATGCCTACACACTCGATCTGACCGATGCAGCCACTGGCGATCCGCTTGGAAGCTTCCTGGCCGACGTGAGCATGCTTGAAGGCGAAGCGTTAACGGTGATGGCTTCCGGGTTTGTAACGCCCGGCGATGCTGAAGGACGCAATTTTGGTCTGTTTGCAGTATTGGCTGATGGTCAGGTTCTGGAGCTGGAAAACGTAACCAGCACGAATCCGGGTGATGAGGTACCGAATGAGTTCACCCTCAACCAAAACTATCCGAACCCGTTTAACCCGACCACCCAAATTACCTATGCCCTGCCCGAAGCCGGTGAAGTAACCCTTGAGGTTTTCAACCTGCAGGGACAGCGCGTGGCGGTTCTGGTAAACGGGCAGCAAAATGCGGGTCAGCACACCGTATCGTTCGACGCGACGCACCTGGCATCCGGAATGTACCTGTACAGACTGCAGTCCGGCAGCTTCGTAGATGTCCGCAAAATGATGCTGGTGAAGTAACACTGCTGCCGTAAGCAGTGCTGCAGCAATGTAATCTCCTGAAGGGTTTCGACCTTTCATGTATTGCCAGCTCGTGATTTTATAAACTCTTCAGGAGTTCTGAAAAGGAATCTGGTCTTTATGATCGGGTTCCTTTTTTTATTTGGACCTGTATGCCGCAGCGAAGCCTGGCAAGCGCCGGTTTGCGCCGATTTCATCAAGATTAACGCGAAGGGTTTTTGGCGGCTCAACTCCTGAGGGCTGCGCCCTTTTCATGTTTTTGAAAAGTATAATCTTGCGAAAACCCTTCGGGATTCTGATCTTCACACGCTGCTGGCCAATGAGTTATATATAAATTCATAAATAGTGGCATAAAGTAGGCGAAGTAACGCATATATAAGGAACAGATATTACAAGATTCCCATAAATCAGGTGTTGGTATGGATCTAAAGTCGTGGAAAAAAATTGATGATGCTTTCAATAAGCTGTATGAACTCCGTGGTGAGTCACGCCGGCAGTATCTCGAACAGCTTAAGCAGGATGATCCGGGAGTATTCGACGGGTTAACTCGTATGCTTGAAACTACCGGTGACGAAGTCGGATTTATGACCGATAACATGATGAATCAGGTTGGCAAACTGTTTGCGGAATTTGGTGCAGAGGAAGCCGAAACGGCAAATCAAAATCGTATTAACAAGGTGATTGGCAACTACCGTCTGCTGAAGCCCATCGGCTTTGGAGGAATGGGAACCGTGTTTCTGGCAGAACGAGCCGATGGTAGCTTTGAGCGTAAAGTGGCTGTTAAATTCGTGAGAAGCAGCTCCGAATTCAGCGACGTCATGGTACGGTTCAAGCAGGAACAGCGAATTCTGGGCACGCTCAATCACCCTGCCATTGCCAGTTTATACGATGCCGGCGTAGATGAAGACGGCACCCCATACCTTGTGATGGAGTATGTACACGGAACAGACCTGATCAGCTACTCAAAGCATCAAAACCTATCGATAGAACAGAAGCTGGAGCTCTTTATCCAGATTTGCAGTGCCGTACAAAGCGCGCATCAGAATCTGGTTGTCCACCGGGACTTAAAGCCATCCAACGTGCTTGTTAATAGAGATGGCGAGCCCAAACTGCTCGATTTTGGAATAGCCAAACTCATTCATGAAAGTGAGATGGACCTCACCGTTCAGGGTGGAGGAGCTCCGTTTCTAACGATGAAATATGCTGCTCCGGAACAGTTTAAAATGGAGCAAATTACTACCCAGACAGACGTTTATGCCCTTGGAGTACTACTTTATGAGCTGATCTGTGGGGATGTTCCGTTTTGCAACAAACAATCGGAAACGCTTTCCGGTTTTGAGCAGGCTGTTTGCCACCAACCGGCTGAAAAACCGAGCACACGACTGGTTAAAACCGGAACAGCGCCGGATGCTGAGGTTGCAGTACTCAGGCGGAAGGTGAAGGGCGATCTGGATAACATCATCCTGAAAGCCCTGGAAAAGGAACCTGGCAGACGGTACTCCTCGGCCGAAGCTTTCGCTTCAGATATTCGCAGGTTTCTTAACAGTGAGGTTGTTGAAGCTGTACCGGCGAGTGTTGTATATGTAACTTCGCGCTACATCAAACGAAACAGCACAGCCGTTGCTATCGCGTCAGTGGTGTTTTTAAGCCTGTTAGGGGGTATGATTTTCCACTCCACGCAGATGCAGAAAGAGCGGAATTTGTCGCAGCTTGAAGCGGCCAAATTCGAGGAGATGGCCAACTTTATGATCAACATTTTTGATTACGACGGGCTTGATGTCCCGCCTCAGGAGGCTACGGTAACCAATCTGCTTGAAGCCGGCGTGGAGCGCATAGATGAAGCGCTGCACGACCCGGCCGTCAAGTCCGAAATTCTGCGCGCAATCGGCAAATCGTATCTTCATCTGGGAAACGCAACGGGTGGTTATGAGCTGATGCAGCGCGCGGTTAAGGCCGCCGAATCACTGCCTGAAAATCACCCTTCGGGCCGCGGAATGGCCTATTATTACCTGGCTAATGCGATGGTTACCGTGGGCGATCCGGAGTACATGGATATGATAAAAAAGTCTATCGAGTACATCGGCAGGGAGCAGGGAACGCGCAGCGAAGCGTACGCAAACGCTCTCTGGCTGGAGGGAGCTGTTTTGCAGGCAACGAGAGGTTATTCCGACGAGGTTGATCAGGTTTTTGAAGAGTATCTCGATATCATGCTGGAGCATCATCAGGATAATCCGGAGATGATGGCGCGTGCATACTTTGAGTACGCCAGCTATATTCAAAACCGGCAGGATCGCATTGCCGGGCTTCATCAGGCAAAAGAGCAGTTTATAGCGTCTGTGGGCCGATATCATCAGCGAACAGCTAACGCATACAACAGTCTGGCGTATGAGCACAGAAACGACGAGCCGGAGATCAGCATAGCGCACTATCATGAGGCTTTGGAGATCTATCTCGAACTGTACGGCGAGGTGCATCAGCGCACAGTAACGGTGATGTCTAACCTCGGGCGCACCTATTCGATTGTTGGAAATCTGGAAAAAGCGGAGGAGTTCACAAGGCGCTCATGGCTGGCAAGCAGCGAAATGTACGACAATAGCTCTTCGCGCGTGGCGGACGCCCTCTACTGGTACACCACCGTTTTGTGGGACGCCCGAAAATACGACAAAGCACTGCCGCTTATCAAGGATGTGGTGCAGGTCTACCGGCAAAACTACGCGCCCGGAACGCGAAAACCGGTGCTGGCGCAAACGCTTGAAGGTCAGCTCTACAGGGTTACGCAGCAGTCGGAACGCGGACTGGCAGTGTTGGCACAGACACTCGAGGAAGCCATCGAACGAAATGGTGAAGACCACCGGGAGGCGGAATACGTGAGAACCCGGATGAATGAGTTGATCAACTAGGCGGCTGTGAACGGAAAACGGGCAGGTTAACTTATGATGACATCTTAACCGAAATCTGCAACATAGCACATTTAGCATGCCTGAAGGCCCCGAGATACATATTGAAGCTGATTCGATTCGCAAGGCTATTGGCGGATCAACCTGCCGCTACATTCAGTTCTACCACGAGCACCTGAAGCCGTTTGAAAAGGAGCTCAGCGAGAAAAAGGTGGAATCGGTTGAGGCCTACGGAAAAGGTTTGGTGATAAGCTTCGAGGGTGATACGCACATCTTCAGCCATAATCAGCTGTACGGCAAATGGTACATCACCACGGCGGGCAATTATCCCAAAACGAGCAGGAGCCTGAGGCTCGAAATTCAGAACGACCATAAATCGGCCCTGCTCTATTCGGCCAGCGATATAGACGTGATGGACGGAGATTCGATCAAAGAACATCCGTATCTGAGCAGCATCGGCCCCGATGTGATTCGCATGGAGGACGTTGAGCCGGTGCTGGAGCAGGCTACTTCAAAAACCTTCCGGAACCGCTCCTTTTCGGCACTGCTTCTGGATCAGCATTTTCTGGCGGGAGTTGGCAACTATTTGCGGTCGGAGATTCTGTTTCATGCCGGTATTCACCCTTCGCTGAAGCCCTCCGATCTTGATGACAAAAAAATGATACAGTTTGCCAAATCCGCTCTGTTGATAAGCCATCGTGCGTATGAAAACAAGGGCATCACCAATGATGAGGAGAACGTGGCGGCAGCAAAAAAGGAAGGCCTCACCCGGCGCCATTATCGCCATTTTGTGTTCGGCCGTGATGAGAAGCCCTGCTATGTGTGCGGCAATGAAATCATCAAGGAACGTATGGGCGGAAGGAGAATCTACATTTGTGAAGGATGCCAGAATGGTTAAGCATATGTGCAGCGTGGCAACAATTTATGAAGTTAAGCAGCAATGGCGTACACGTCAGCACAGCCTGCCCCGACTTATTCGGGAAACCGCTGGTTATGTGTTCGGTTCATAGTTCCAGGGATTGATTACCTCAACTCCTGAACCTT
>JAIUMA010000036.1 GCA_022565795.1 Balneolia bacterium | reverse complement strand
ACGATCAGCGTCTGGAAGAAGGTATTCTGCCGCGTAACTACATGGATCGTCAGAGTTTCCGTGCCAACTTCGATGCCTTCCCGCGCGAAGATCTTACCCTTAGCGTAAGCGCAGGCTATACCCTTAACGAAATCGCGCTGCCGGATAACGATAACAACGTTCGTGGTTATCTTGGTAACGTGATTCTTGCACAGGGCGGTGATGACGGTACTTTTGGTTTCACCGCTGAAGATGCCATCAATGCAATCGAAGACGTTTCCAGACAGACCCGTTTCCTGGGCTCTGTAAGTCTTCAGTATCGTCCTATAAGAAACCTGGAGCTTAACGCTTCTGTAGGTTACGATGGCGGTAATATCCGTCGCGATGAAACTGTCCCTCCGGGATTCTTTGTAACCGGTCCTGGTGATCGTGGTGACCGCTTTATTCTAACCAGAATTAACGAGCAGTACACCTACGACCTTAGCGCTCGCTACAGCTACGACATCACCAGCGACCTTGCTGCTTCTACGATTGTAGGTGCTCAGCTGTTCGACCGTACGCTCAGAACCTCTAACCTGCGCCAGCGTGGTTTTGCAACTCCGCTTATCAGTAACATTGGTGCCGGTGAAGAATTCATTGGTTCAGGTGAAGGCTTCCTGAACAACCGTGAAGCGGGTGTTTTCTTTGACCAGGAATTCAACTTCAATAACCAGTATATCTTCAGCGTTGGTGGTCGTCAGGATTTTGCTTCTGCAATTGGTGACGAAGCGCCGAATATTTTCTACCCGAAGGCTAGCTTAGCTGTACGTTTCGATAATATTTTCGACCTTCCTTCGCAGATTGACTTCTTGAAGTTCCGTCTGGCCTACGGTGAAACCGGTCAGCTTCCGGGCTTCAACGACGGTGCTGCCCGCCTCTGGGGTGCTACCAACTCTGCTTACGGAACCGGTGGTCTGATTACCTTTGTTGGTAATCCTGATATCAAGCCGGAGCGTATCCGCGAGCTTGAAGTCGGTCTTGAAGCAGACTTCCTGGGCCGCTTTGGTCTGGATATGACCTACTACAGACTATGGGCTGAAGATTCAATCATCAGCTTCCGTCAGGCGCCATCAACGGGTGTAACTAACTTAATCCCGTTTAACGTTGGTGGAGTGGAAGGTTATGGATTTGAAAGTACACTGAGTATCAATGCGTATGAATCACGCGACTTTGCTCTTGACTTCGACATCTCTTACGCATACCAGCGTTCTGAAGTAACTGATCTGGGCGGCGCACAGCCAATCTTCGACGGTTTCAGCGTTCAGGTACTTAAGGAAGGTGTTGAGCGCTCTGCATTCTTCCTGCCTCGCGTAAACGGTGCATTATTCGATGAAAACGGTGTTTATGCCGGTGTTGATGCAGAAGAAGACCCGTCTGAAATCGGATCTCCGTTCCCGAACCATCAGGGTTCGTTCGCGATGAACTTCCGTGCATTCAGAAACCTGAATGTGTATGCGCTCGTAGACTGGGCAGCTGATCTGTATATCTACAATAATACGCGCGAATTTGCTATCATTTTCAGAAATGACCGTGAGAACGAAATCCTCCGCGAGCAGCTTGGCTTTGGCTCACCTTTCGTTGATGGCGTTGAACAGCTCACCCCTGGTACACAGGAATACATCGATGCTGCTAACCGCTTTGCTAAACTAAGCACAGCTTTCCCATCAAATCAGGTAGAGCGTGCAGACTGGATTAAGCTGCGCGAAGTAACGGTTTCGTACAGCCTTACTGAGCTGATTAACAGAACAGACGCCGGTAACTATATCAACAGCATGTCTGTTGCAATTGGTGGCCGTAACCTGCTTACATCAAGCTTGTACAGCGGTATCGATCCGGAAGTGAACTTTGATGGTGCGAGAAGCCTGATCCGTGGTCAGGACTTCCTGACAATGCCGCCTTCTCGTCAGTTCTACTTCACTGTATCACTTGGATTTTAATTTTAGGAGCAACTGAATTATGAGAAAATTAACCCAATTAGGTATCCTCCTGCTTATTGCAAGCTTCACATTTGTGGCCTGCGATAACTGGGTGCAGAATACCGATCCCCAAATCGATGTGATTGAGGACGACCTCCTCAATGATCCGGAACAGATTGAGTTTCTGATTACCGGTGTGGAAGCGCGTTTCGCCTTCACATGGACTCGTCTCGGGCTTATTGCCGACCTTACGGCCGATCAGCTCATCTTCGACGAGGTGATGGACCTGGCCACTTTCCCAACCTACCGTGAAATCGGTAGTAACTACAGTGGTGTAGGCAACAACACCGTGTTTACCAATAACACCGTTCGTGGCGCATACACACCGTTAATGGGCTGGAGACTGCTTGCCGATGATCTGGTAGAGCGTGTAGACGGTCTGGATGGTCTCGACCCTGATGTTGCGCAGAGAGCAAACTTCGCAGGTAACTTTTATGGAGCGCTTGCCCGCTACATGATTGGCTTTTACCTCGAAGATTTTGCCTGCGGTGCCGATGCAGGTGTTGGCGCACCAGCACAGAACTGTATCGATGATTTCGGTGGCCCGCTTAACGCCAGCCCCGTGATCCGTGCCGGAAACATGGCTGTTAATGAAGTATTGCCGCTTCTTGCAGCTGCAGAGCAGTTTGCTACTGCGGAGCAGGTACGTGTCATTAATACGCTTCGCGCAAGAATGCATCTGTTCCTGGGCAACTATGGCGAGTCTTTCGCTGCTGCCCAGAATGGTATGCAGCCTGGCGATGCTCCTTTCCAGAGCCTTCATAGCGTGCAGGCGGCTAACGAGTACTTCTTTGCTGCCGGCGATGGCCGTATTCAGGTAATTCCTGACTACCGTTTCGCTCAGTATGTGGAAGACAATCCGGAAGAAGCAAACCGTGTTCGTCTGAAGCAGGCTCCGGCAAATCTGGTTAACATAGATGAGCCGCGTTTCCAGCAGGATATGTATCCTGTACAGGCTTCGCCAATGGATTTCCTCACCTGGCAGGAAAACCACCTGATTCTTGCCGAGCTTGCTGCTCTGCGCGGTCAGTCTGGTGATCCGCTTGCGCTGGTAAACGCTGTTCGTGACTCTCACGGCATTGGCGCTCTTCCAGGCCCGGTAGATGAGCAGGTAATCATCGAAGAACGCGACAAGGAGCTTTTCCTTCAGGGCGTTCGCATGTTCGACATGCTACGTTTCGGTATCTGGAATGCAGAAGTTCTTGGAACTCCAGGCGTTGACGGCTCTATTGCCGGAAACCCGGTAGGACCATGGAGAGGTATTCCAATTCCTAACGATGAGCGTAATGATAACCCGTGTATCGCTGATCCGGGTGCTTGTTAACAGCAAATCTGGTAACCGTCCGGGCTGATTGACCCCCTGACAGTTAACTATAGAAAAGCCGGACATCCGCAAGGTGTCCGGCTTTTTCTTTTTTCAGGAAAAAACACGTCGCTGAGGTTGACAAATAATTTATACTATTGTCCGGTAATGATGATTAGAGCTACATGCCTGTTCGCATAAGACCCTGCCTGCCAGACCCGCATGATAATGTGAATCCAAAGCCCCGGGGCTACGCACGTTCAATCCTTTCAGGATTGCAGGGCCATAGCAAACGAAACCATTGTTTATTACTTATTCCTTATTGTTAATTAATAACCCTCTCTGTCGCTGTAAAATGAATCCTGAATAATGTCACACTGTAGCCCTGACATACTGATCAAAATGGCCCGCAGACGACCGCAGGCTTCAGTCCGGGATGAATATTCTCACCCAAGCCGCCGATAAGGTGCTCATCGTCTCCAAGAAGCACTTCAGCTATTTGACCGCTGTATTTCACGGCCGTCTCCTTCATCATGCCCATCATCGGCCAGCCCCAGAGGCCGGAGACAAAGACATCATCCTGCACGAAATGAGGATCGGTCAGATAGGTGCATTCAACAAGCGGCTCAACGGGGCTGCGGTTTGTAGCGCTGCCGCCAATAAGGTCGATCACAACCGAGCCGTCTTTCATTACGGTTTTCAAATGCTGATTACTGATAAGGAAATTCTTGCCCCGAAGCGCAGGGGGCTGCTCAGCACCATTTACGACCAGGTCAGAGGCCGATAGCCAGCCCGTAATGCGTTCTTTGGTGGTGTGCGGCCTGCCCAGCACGTGCGTCTGTTTCACGCCCTGCCGGTAGCACTCATCAATGGCGCCCATGCCCACGTTGCCGAATCCGAGCACCGTTGCCTTCACCCGTTCTCCCTGAAGCTTTAAAGCGCTCTCGCCGGATAGCAGCGTGAATCCGTATCTTGCTCCGGCCATGCCGGTTTCGTGCAGACACTGAATGCGTCTTAACCCGGTGTCCCAGGGTTTGTGCATGCTTCTGTAAAGCCTGATGGCGTCATCACCGAAATCATTTCTGAAGCGGGCTGCATCAAAGGTGTAGGCACCTTGTTTTTCGAGGGTTCGGGTGATGGCCTCAGAGCCGGGAAACAGCTCAGAATCATAGACGAACAGCCGCTGACTCACCTCGCCCACAATATCCGCAGGATCCGCATCGGCCTGAAGAACCGAAAAGCGCTCCGGACTGTGATTGGCCAGCCGGCGTATCAACTCACGGTGGCGGTCATGATATCCCATCATGTGGATGGTGAGGTAGTTTTGGGCATTGCGTTGTATCCACGGCTCAAGGGCTGCATCAGCCGCAACGCGGCCGATAATATCGTCGTCGGTTCGCTTTTGGGGCGTCTCAACGATGTTTTCCATGGCGATTACGGTAATACGGTGCTCTTCCAACAGTTTCGCTCTGTCGGGAAAAGAGTGAAAGTGCGCCATGCAGAAAAGCGTACAGCCGGGTTTCATGAGAGGAATATGCTCCATAGCCGGCCCCTTAAACTTGATAACAAAATCTTTGTCTTTGTAAACCTCTTCGGTTTGCTGCATCTGCGCGCCGGCCGCGATATACTCCTCGTCGCTGAACCCAACCCCGGTTCCTGCACCGACCTCAACATAAACCTCACACCCGGCTTTGGTAAGCTGCTGCACATCATCAGGTATGAGGGCAACGCGTTTTTCGAGCGCTCCGGGGTTCTCTGGTGACTCGTTTTCGCGGGCAAGACCGATGGTTTTATAGAAGGGTGATATGCTCATAATCAGGAAGAAGATTTTGCCGTTTTGAGGCGTGAAAAAAAATGATAAGTTGGACGAATAAAAGGGTAGAAAAACCGTTAATCGTGCCTGTTTTTAACGAATCTGGTTTTATTAAAACCGCTCGAAAAGCTATCTCTAAGCGTACCAAAAGGTAACGAATTAAGCGCTCGTTCTGTTCAGTGTTCATGCCCAGTCAACTTACAAAAAAACGTGTTCAATTTGCCGACCTTGGCCTAAGCGGGTACGAGTCTGCCTGGCAGTTCCAGCAGGAGCTGCAGAAGCAGATTATAAGCCGGAAATCTGCCGGACATTCCGGTGATGGCTTCTTGCTGTTTACTGAGCATCCGCACGTCTATACGCTTGGGAAAAACGGGTCAGAGCGTCATTTGCTGCTAAACGCCGACGGACTAAAGCGAAATAAGGCCACGTTTGTGCAAACCGACCGCGGTGGCGACATCACCTATCACGGGCCGGGTCAGCTGGTGGGCTATCCCATTCTGGATCTGGACGAATTCGGGACCGATATAGGAAACTACCTCAACAAGCTTGAAGAGGTGATTATTCGCGTGCTCTCGGACTATGGAATTGACTCAGGCCGTTCGGAGGGCTTCCCGGGCGTATGGGTTGATGGTGCCAAAATCTGCGCCATGGGCGTGAAGTGTTCGCGCTGGGTTACCATGCACGGATTTGCCCTGAACGTGAATACAAACCTGAACTATTTCGACCATATTGTTCCCTGCGGGCTTACTAACCGAAACGTTACCAGCATCGAAAAGCTGCTTGGCAAAGCTGTTGAGCCCCTTGAAGTAAAAGGAAAAGTAAGGGATCACTTCGCGTCTGTCTTTGGCTGTGAGCTTCATATAATGCCGGAAATACCCAAAATAAAAGTGACTCAAAACCTATGATTACTGAGCTTTGAGCGCTATTATCAACACTTTCTATCCACTTTAGCAACACGACTGATATCATGAGCTGTGCCACAAATGTAAAGCAAACACCCACACCCTCCATCGATTCAAAAGCCGGACGTCGCCCGGAGTGGCTGAAGGTAAAACTTCCCACCGGAGAGAAGTTTAAAGAGATCAGCCAGACCATCCGTACGCATTCGCTCAACACCGTTTGTGCCGAAGCACGGTGCCCGAATATGGGTGAGTGCTGGGGTGCCGGCACGGCGACCTTCATGATTTTAGGCGACACCTGTACCCGATCCTGCGGATTCTGCGCCATTAAGACGGGACGTCCGGATCAGGGACTGGACTGGGAAGAGCCGAACCGCGTTGCCGAAGCAGCAAAACTGATGGGCCTGAAGCACGTTTGCATCACCTCGGTAAACCGTGATGAGC
The DNA here is from genome assembly GCA_022565795.1 of Balneolia bacterium. Taxonomy (GTDB): domain Bacteria; phylum Bacteroidota; class Rhodothermia; order Balneolales; family Cyclonatronaceae; genus Cyclonatronum. Next base: position 26,758 of record JAIUMA010000036.1, on the reverse strand, counting down.
GTAAAGACGGCGGAGCACCAATTTTTGCCGAGACCATGCGCCGCCTCAGAGAAGAGATCCCGGGCGTTACTATCGAAATCCTGATTCCCGACTTCCGCGGTGTCTGGGAAGCCCTCGATATTGTAATTGACGCAAAACCGGAAGTGATGAATCACAACCTGGAGTCCGTGCCGCGCTTGTACAAATGGGTGCGTCCGCAGGCCAGATACGATCGTTCTCTTGAATTGCTGAAAATCTGCCACGATAAGGGCCTGAGAACCAAAACCGGAATAATGGTCGGCCTGGGCGAGACGCCTGCCGAAGTCTTCGAACTTATGGATGACGTGGCTGCTGCCGGGGTAAATGTGCTTACCATCGGTCAATACATGCAGCCGACCAAGATGCACCTTGAGGTTCAGGAGTGGGTTCATCCGGACACCTTTGAGCTCTACAAGGAAATTGGTGAAGCAAAGGGCATCGAGCATGTGGAAAGCGGACCGCTTGTGCGATCATCCTACCATGCCGAAAGACACATTTAGGGCAAAAAAATCGGGCTTTTGTACAGAGTAATTATCAGGGTTTAAATGACTTTCGAAATACGATCACCCTTTGTAAAAGCGCTTTTAGCCTGACCCGTGGAATCCGGCCGTATTTTTATTATTTTAATTTTGTGGTCAAACAAACGGCAAAACAGAGATGCGTTTTCTTCAGCCTGACGTTTTCTATAGCGACAGACTGAAGGTACCGGCTCTGCTGAACGTTGCGATACTTTGATAGAAGGCTTGTTACAGCCCTCTCACATTATAAATAATGCCGGAGCGTTATAAAATATGCGCCAAATTCCGGCCAGCTAACAACCAATTGAGATATACAGGAGTCCAACCGTGGGTACATTAGTTATCATTGCCATTCTTAGCTATTTGATAGGCGCCATTCCGTCGTCGCTTTGGGTGGGTAAAGTATATAAGAAAATAGATCTGAGAGAGCACGGCAGCGGCAATCTTGGCGCAACAAACACCTTCCGGATTCTGGGCTGGAAAGCGGGCGTAGTCGTTTCGCTGATTGATTTCATGAAAGGTTTTACCGCTGCGTTCTGGATTTCTGCTATTGCAATTGATGCCGTTCCAAGCGTGTATCACGGATGGGAGACGTCCTACTTTGTTCAGATTTTTGCCGGACTTATTGCCGTAATTGGCCATATGTACTCGGTTTTTGCAAAGTTTAAAGGCGGCAAGGGCGTGCTTACTGCCTGCGGAATGCTGTATGCGATTGAGCCGATTTCAATATCACTTGCCCTGCTGGTATTCCTTACGGTCCTTATTACTACCCGCTACGTTTCTATGGCGTCCATCATCGCATCCTTGCTCTACCCGATTTTCCTGCTGATGCTACGCTATGGCTTCAACTTTACCATAGACGGCAGCCTGATGGTTATTACCGCTTTATTGGCCATCACTATTGTGGTGAAGCACAGAAGCAACATCAAAAGACTGCTGGAAGGAAATGAAAACCGAATCCGATCATTCAGTCCTGCTAAAGGACGTATAAACGAGGAGCAGGCCGGGTGAATATTGCTATAATTGGTGCCGGAAGCTGGGGTACGGCCCTGTCGCTGGTATTAGCCGATTCCGGCCACTCGGTCCGGATGTGGGCGCGTGAAACCGAAGTTGCCAGCCATATCAACGAGCATCACCGGAACCCGAGCTATCTTTCGGATATCGTCCTTCCGGAAAAAGTGAGCTGCTACAACGATCTGGCTGAAGCATTGGAGTCAGCCGACTTCATTCTGTTTGCAACGCCATCTCATGTGCTCAGAAGTATAGCCAAACTGGTTTTGCCCTATGTGAATAAGAATCAGGTTGCCATCAGCGTGGTGAAAGGAATCGAGAATGAGACCTTTCTAACCATGACTCAGGTGCTCAAAGACGTGCTTGGCGGGGTTATTCCGGAAGATCACATCGGAACCCTCTACGGACCAAGCCATGCTGAAGAGGTCGCCATGCGCAAGCCCACCGCCGTTGTGGTTGCGGCCTATTCAAACTCTACGGCTAAATCCATTCAGGGGCTTTTCACCAGTCCTATGTTCCGCGTGTACATGAACCGCGACGTAATTGGGGTTGAAGTTTCCGGCTCTATCAAAAATATTATGGCTATTGCGGCCGGTGTTGCCGTTGGCGCAGGCTTTGGTGATAACGCTATTGCTGCATTGGTAACCCGCGGACTGCAGGAAATGAAGCGATTGGGCATGCGTCTTGGCGCTTCACAGGATACATTTGCCGGTCTGGCCGGAATTGGTGATTTGGTGGTAACCTGTACATCCGAGCACAGCCGGAACCGTTATGTAGGCGAACGAATTGGCCGCGGAGAGTCGCTTGAAAAAATCGTTGCCCACATGAATCAGGTTGCTGAAGGCGTTAAAACCACGCGCAGTGTCTATTTCTGGGCGCAAAGCCTTAACGTGGAAATGCCTATCACAGAAGCAGTTTACAAGGTTTTGTTCGAAGGTCTCGACCCCAGGGAAGGCGTCTACAGCCTAATGACCAGAGAACAAAAAGAAGAAGTACTTTTTTAACAGTTTCCTATCGTGTGAACGATTATTTTATTGGGAGTGTAATCGAAACGTTAGCATAACTTAATTCATAATCTGTCGCACAAGCGTGCGTTAAAAATCCGTAGCGCAACCACGCTGCAAGAAAGTACCATCAGGAAACGAACACCCTCAGCTCTTACTTTATTCCGCTATGTTTAGCCAAATGCCCGCAACGAGCAATATGTCGCTTGGAGATTTGAAGCGACTTATAAAAACAGGTGAAGGTACCTTTCTCGAATTCAAGCGCACTATTTCCTCCCCGGAAAAAATTGCCCGCGAAGTCTGCGCTTTTGCCAACACGCGGGGCGGAACCCTCCTGATAGGCGTAAATGATGACAGAACCCTCGTTGGTGTTCGCAGTTTTTACGAGGAGAGTTATCTGCTGTATGAAGCCCTTAACATCGTTTGCAACCCTCCTGTCGACTACGAGGTCGAAATCGTTGAGCTCGGAGACAAAGACATTGTAGTTGTTAAGGTGATGGAATCCGAGCAGAAACCGGTCTACGCGAAGCTTGGCAAGAAAAGCCATGTTTTCGTCCGTGAAAAAGATAAAAGCGTTCGTGCTACCAAAGAGCGGGCCGCACTTCTGAGAACCGAATCGCGCGACAAGGGCATCACCTTTGAGTACGGTCCGAATGAGCAGCAGCTGTTTCGCTATCTTGGAGAATATGATAAGATTACGGTTAATGAATATTCCCGGCTCGTAAATCTCAATAAGTATAAGTCCTCCCGCATACTCGTTAATTTGGTGAGCCTGGGCGTTCTAAATCTGTTTAATAAGAACGATACAGAGTATTTCACGCTATCCCATGAAGCATTTTAAGAGTAAGCTGAACTGCGCTTTGCATTGTCTTCATATAACAAGGGTATTTTATTATACTGTAAACCTACACGCATCTGATAAGAAGCACTAACCATGGCAACAGCAGAAAAAGAAGTTATTTCGATTACCGATCGCGCAGCAAAGCAGATTAAGAAGCTGATTGATCAGGAGAATTTGCCTGATGGACGATTTCTGCGCGTGGGCGTAAAGGGCGGTGGCTGTTCCGGACTCAGCTATCTGATGGAATTCGACGATAAGAACGATATGGATCAGTTTGTTGAGCTCGATGGCTTCTCCATCATTGTAGATAAGCGGCAGGCGCTCTATCTGTACGGAACTGTACTGGATTTTAAAGACGGGCTGGATGCCCGCGGATTTGTTTTTGAGAACCCTCAGGCCAGCAGCACCTGCGGATGCGGCGCTTCTTTCAGCGCTTAGCCTGATCGCATACCTCTTTTTGTTTTTCGGCCGAATGAACGGCACGGAATTCAGGTTTTAACGAGTTGGACTTATGAAGCCCGGAAATCCGGGCTTTTTTCGTATTTTACAAACTTGCATTCATGCATGCCGGAAGCCTCAAATGCTTCTGCGAAAACGGTTAAACTATTGAGCACAACACAAACCGAACCACATATTAAAACGGCCGACGGGCTTCAGGAAGAGCTTCTTGAGCTCAGGCGTCATCTTCACAAAAACCCGGAGCTGAGCTGGGGAGAGTACAATACGTCCCGGCTCATCACAGAAAAATTACGAGACCTCGGCCTTGAAGTTACCTCCGGTCTGGCGCAAACCGGCTTTTACGTTGATATCGACAGCGGACGTCCCGGTCCTCACATTGCATGGCGAGCTGATATGGACGCCCTGCCAATCGACGATGAAAAGACCGTCTCGTACGCATCCACCGTGCCGGGCGTGGCGCACATGTGTGGTCATGATGTGCATACTTCCGTAGCTTTTGGCGTGGTGAAAGAGCTTATTGAGCGCAGGGATGAAATAAAGGGCAAGATTCGCGTATTCTGGCAGCCTGCAGAGGAGCAGCAGCCAAGCGGCTCACCCGATATGATTCGTGACGGCGTGCTCGACGGCATTGAGGCCGTTTACGGAATGCACTGCGACCCGCACGTGGAAAGTGGCAAAATAAGCCTGCGCCCCGGACCTGAAACAGCCGCATTTGATGCGTTTCAGTTTGAGGTCGACAGCGGCTCGACGAATCACTCCGCCCGCCCGCACAAAGGCCCGGACGCTATGTGGGTTGGGCATCAGCTGGTGCAGAATATCTATCAGTTTGCCGGTCGCATGGTTAATGCGCTGGAGCCAACCGTAGTGTCGGTCTGCAAATTCAACGCAGGAAACGCGCTGAACGTCATTCCCAGAAAAGTGTACATTGGCGGCACTATTCGAACCGTTAATGAAGAAAACCGCGAAAAGATGAAGTCGTACCTGCATCAGCTTGCGGGTAGTCTGGCTGCGCTTCACAATGTGAAAATCACGTCTGATTTCGGCCTTGGTGCTCCGGCCGTGGTTAATCATCCCAAGCTGTACGAATTCGCAAAAAACGAAGTTATTAAACTGTTCGGAGCCGATCGCTTTGAAGGGCGTGAGCAGAGCATGGGCGCCGAAGATTTTGCTTTTTACACTAGCGAGCGGCCGGGTTTGTTTGTACGTGTGGGCACCTGCAACGGTCCCGACACGGCCCACCCGCTGCACAGCTCGCTATTTGATATTGATGAGTCGGTGCTTGGCCCAACGGCTTCATTCATCGCTCATTTGCTTGTACAACATACCATAACCGATTTAAAGCTATAGCATAGTGAAGGTTTTAAAGTTTGGCGGCACGTCTATGGCAGACGCGCAGGCCTGGAAAAGAGTGCTTGATATTGTGAAGGCTGCCGGTCCCGGAACGACAACCGTGGTGTCTGCCACGTCCGGTACAACCAACAGCCTTATTCTTGCAGCAGAGACCGCAAGAAACGGATCCCTTGATGACGCCAGGGCAATAAGCGCAGAGATTAGCGATAGGCACATCAAGCTGATTAACGAGTTTTTCGATTTGCCTGAGGCCGAAAACAGCGGTGGGGTGGATGTGTGCGTAAATCACATCAACAAAATCATCGGCGCTCTGGATAACTATTTACTTGGTATTCAGACCCTGGGCGAGTTGAGTCCGAAGTCAATGGATGCCGTTTCGAGCATTGGCGAACGCCTGAGCTCATTCCTGCTTGCCGAGTGCGCAAAAGGTATCGGCATGAATGCGACCTGGATAGACGCGGCCGAAATCATGAAAACCGATTCCGACCACGGCAAGGCTACTCCGGATATGCAGGCCATACACGAGCGCGGCAGGCAAATTGTGCATCACGTCGAAAACGGCCGCTTCCCGATAATGGGCGGCTTCTACGGCAGCGATGAAAACGGCATTCTAACCACGCTAGGTCGCGGCGGATCAGACTTTTCTGCCAGCATTATTGGCCTGGTTGCCGATGCGGAGGCCATTGAAATCTGGACCGACGTAAGCGGTATGTACACCAGCGATCCGCGCTTCGTACAGCACGCCTTCAGTATTAAAGAGCTGAGCTTCAATGAGGCGGCGGAACTTGCCTATTTCGGGGCAAAGGTGCTTCATCCAGCGACCATACAGCCGGCGGTGGAAAAGGACATTCCGGTTTATGTTAAAAACACTTTCGAGCCGGATCATCCCGGTACGCGTATCTTTTCTGATGCCGATGCCGAGTCTCCCGTTCGCGCTATTGCTTTCAAGAAAGACATCACCGTAATTACTGTGATTTCCTCGCGCATGCTGTTGGCCTGGGGATTTCTGGCCAAAGTGTTCGCGATTTTTGAGAAGCATCAGGTGTCGGTCGATCTGGTATCTACCTCTGAGGTTTCAATTAGCATGACGGTCGATAAGAAGGCGCGTCTCGATGCCATTCGCAAAGATCTGGAAGATATTGCAACTGTGAAGGTGTACTACAATCAGGCGCTCATTTCGCTGGTTGGCAAAAACATGATGAAGTCGAAAGGCGTAGCCGCAAGCGCGTTCGAGGCGCTCTCTGAATTCCCGATTCGTATGATATCGCAGGGAAGCTCAGACATCAATCTTTCGGTCGTAGTTGAAAACGAGCACGCCGTTGAGGCGGTTCAGGCGCTTCACGACACCTTCTTCCCAAACCGAAATACACCGGAGAATCCATAAAATGAGCACGCTCATGAAGCTGGCAATGATCGGAAACGGACGGATGGGCACCCGGATTACGGGACTCGCGTCTCAGCACGGGTTCGAAACAAGCCTTGTTCTGGGCGAACACAACAATGTAAAGGGTGATGGCATCACCGCGTCATCGTTTTCCGAAGTGGATGCGGCCATCGATTTCACCCATCCCAACGCGGCCATGACACACATCCGCCGCGTGCTCGAAACCGGTACGCCTCTGGTTGTGGGAACTACCGGCTGGCTCACCGAAGCGAACCGTGAAACGGTCGAGCAGCTGATTGAAACGTATGATGGCCGCCTGGTTTACGGATCGAACTTCAGTCTGGGCGTTCAGCTGTTTATGAAGCTCGCCCGCGAAGCCGGCCGGCTTTTGGGTAATGCGCCCGGCTTCGATGCCAGCCTGCACGAGGTGCATCACACTGGTAAGGCGGATGCGCCCAGCGGTACGGCCATCACGACGGCTGAGCAGTTTCTGGCCGGTGCCGGGAAAAAGCGTCAAACCAGCTACGGCGTGCCCGAGCGCGGACTGCCCGATACGGAGTCGTTCAGAATCAGCTCACAGCGGCTGGGCGACGTATTTGGCGAGCATGAGCTTCGCATTCAGTCCGAATGGGACGACATCACCCTTTCTCACAAAGCGCTCTCCAGAGACGGATTTGCAGCCGGTGCGCTGAAGACCGCGGCCTGGCTCACCAACCAAGAGCCGGGCTTCTACCTGATAGAGAACGTCGTGGAAGAAGTGCTGAGCAGCGGAAGCTGACAAGCCGATAATGATTTTTAGAAAACAGCTAACCAACAGGAATACAGCAAATGTCTTTATACGATAAAATTTTAGCAGACCTGAAGGATTCGATGAAAGCCCGCGAAGAGCGCCGTACGCTGGTGCTTCGCTCGCTTAAATCAGCCATGCTCGAAAAGGAAATCACCCAGCGTAAGGGCGGTGAGCGCTCAGAGATAACCGACGAAATTGCCGTTGAGGTCATCACCAAGTCGGCCAAGCAGCGCCGTGATTCCATCGAGCAGTACCGTGGTGCAAACCGGGAAGATCTGGCTGAGGTGGAGGAAGCAGAACTCAAAATTATTGAGGAATACCTGCCAAAGCAGCTCGAAAAAGCCGAAATCGAAGCTATCGTAGACGGTGCCATCACCAAGACCGGTGCCGCTTCTATGGCCGACATGGGCAAAGTTATGGGCGTGGTTATGCCGCAGGTTAAGGGCAAAGCCGACGGGAAGCTGGTTAACGCTGTCGTAAAAGAGCGCCTGAACGGCTGATGAACGTCCTCGACGGCATCATACTTGCGCCACTGGCCTATTTTGCGTTTCAGGGATTCCGCAATGGCTTCCTGCGCGAAGTTTTAGGGCTTGGCGGCGTGCTTCTGGCCCTCTTTCTGGGCTTTCGCTACATGGGCGATCTTGGCTACCTGATCTCCCACATAGCCGGAGTGACCGAATTATGGATGACCGTTCTCGCGTTTGTGCTCATTTTTGGCGGGGTGCTCATCGGGATTCAGCTTATTATTTACAGCCTGGAAGCCGTTTTGAAAATGGCGTTTCTGAGCGTGCCAAACCGTATATTCGGCCTGCTTTTTGGTCTTTTAAAGAGCAGCTTGTTTGTGAGCGTACTTTTTATCCTGCTGCTTGGGCTTGGTCAGCCGGGCGAGGAAACCCGCAACGAGTCTCTGCTCTATCCTTATATCATGACGGTGGCTCCCGGTGCCTACAATGTTATCGGCGCGATTTATCCGGGATCTGAAGAGTTTTCTGAAACCATCCGCCGTGCCATCGAGGACTTCGATTTTTAGCATTAGATAAAACATATTATTTCTAAACCTGAATCATGTCATTTTTACCTGTAGAACAGCAGCTTGAAATTATTCGCCGTGGAACAACTGAAATTGTTCCGGAAAACGAGCTGAAAGAAAAGCTTGAAGAATCCCGCAAAGCCAACACTCCCCTGCGCATTAAGCTGGGCTGCGACCCAACGCGCCCGGACCTGCATTTAGGTCATTCCGTTATTCTGCGGAAAATGAGGCAGTTTCAGGACCTGGGGCATCATGCTATTTTGATTATCGGTGACTTTACGGCTTTGATTGGCGACCCGACGGGTCAGAACAAAACCCGCCCTGCCCTCACCCGTGAGGAAATTCTGGACAATGCGAAAACCTATCTGGATCAGGCTTCAAAGATTTTGGATGGTGAGAAAACAGAGATTGTGTACAACTCCGAATGGCTTGGCACCATGGGCTTTGAGGACGTAATTCGCCTCAGCTCACAAATGACCGTAGCCCGCATGATCGAGCGTGATGATTTCAGCAAGCGCTATAACAACAACGAGCCAATTTCGCTTCATGAGTTTCTGTATCCGTTGGCTCAGGGTCAGGATTCCGTGCACCTGAAGTCCGACGTAGAGCTGGGCGGTACGGATCAGAAGTTCAATCTGCTTGTTGGGCGTCATATGCAGAAAGAGGCCGGGCTTCCCCAGCAGGTTTGCCTGATGATGCCGCTGCTCGTTGGTACAGACGGCGTGCAGAAAATGTCGAAATCATACGACAACTACATTGGGCTGGACGAGGAGCCGAACGATATGTATGGCAAAACCCTATCCGTTCCCGATGAGCTGATCTACACCTACTTCGAGCTCATTACAGATACGCCTGTAGCGGCGCTCCCAGCCATCAAAGAGCGCGCGGATCAGGATCCACGCAACAGTAAGCACGATCTCGCCTGGACGGTCACGCGCATGTACTACGACGAAGCTGCCGCAAACGCTGCGCGGGAGCATTTCGAGAAGACGGTAATCAACAAGGAAATCCCGGATGATATACCCGAGTTCAGCTTTGAAAACGGCAGCTCGCACAAGCTCATTCACATCATCAAAACCGTGAACTTTGCTCCCAGCAACGGAGAAGCCAGACGACTGATTCAACAGGGCGGTGTGTCCATCGACGGAGAAACGGTTGAAGACGTCAACCACGAAATAACGTTCTCTAACGACACCGAAATGGTTCTAAAAGTTGGTAAACGCAAATTTGGCCGCATCAAAACGACATAAACCCGTCAACGGCAGAACGTTGCTTTAGTGAGACTGCGGAAGTTAGGTGAGCGGAGTGAGAATGACCCGTAATGGGGTTAAAGCTCCACTCCGCTCTATTCACAATTCAACATTTAAAACTGGGTGCGACCTGCCCGACTACCGGCGGAAGCGACTCGCCAGTAAATCACAATTTCTAAGCCAAAACATCATACTTCATGCCTGATATAAAAATCAGCACGTACAACGTAAACGGAATTAGAGCAGCCGAGCGCAAAGGGTTTTCGGACTGGGTGAAGACATCTCAGCCGGACGTCATCTGTCTTCAGGAAATCAAGGCGGTGGAAGATCAGGTGCCTCAGGAGGTGCTGGATCTGGGCTACCACGCAACATGGCATTCAGCCGAGAAAAAAGGATATGCCGGCGTGGCCATCCTTTCGAAGATGAAGCCAATTTCGGTAACCGAAGGCATGGGGCTCGACTGGGTTGACAGCGAAGGCCGCGTTTTGATGCACGAATATGATGAGTTCAAGGTCTATTCCCTCTACCTGCCAAGCGGCACAACGGGAAGCGTTCGTCAGGATATCAAGATGAAGTTTTTGGAAGCTTTCAACGACTTCGCCGGAAAAATGCTCGAAGACGGCAAGCCTGTAGTGCTTTGCGGAGATTATAACATCGCCCACACCGAAATCGATATTCATGATCCGGAACGGAATAAGAATACGTCCGGCTTTCTCCCCGAGGAGCGCGAGTGGTTCACGCAGTTTCTGGGGCTCGGATTCGACGATGTGTTTCGCATGAAGCATCCTGATCTGACTGATACCTACAGCTGGTGGAGTTACCGTGCCGCATCGAAGAGCAGAAACAAAGGCTGGCGTTTGGACTATCAGCTTGCCAGTAAAAATATGAGTGAAAAAGCCATAGAGGCAGAAATCGAGCGCGATTACGACATGAGTGATCACGCACCGGTTTCGGTTATCTACCGCTTCTGATAACGTCTCCCGCCATGCAGTCTGGTCCGGCGGTTCTGCATTGATTCGTTATTCTGTTATCTTACAAAACCAGATTATTAGCTAATTGCGACATCACCAGGAAAAGAAATTACCATGAGTTCAAACAAAGTACGCGTTCGTTTCGCACCATCTCCAACCGGCTGGCTTCATATTGGCGGCCTCAGAACCGCTCTGTACAACTACCTTTTTGCCCGTCACCACGGCGGTGATTTTGTGCTTCGCATCGAGGATACCGATCAGAAGCGCTACGTTGAAGGCGCCGAAGCTGACATCATAAACAGCATGAAATGGGCCGGCATGGAGTATGATGAAGGTCCGGCCAAGCAGGGTCCTTTCGGTCCGTACCGGCAGAGTGAGCGCTCCGAAATGTACGCCAAATACGCAAAGCAGCTCATAGAAGGTGGTCACGCCTATTATGCTTTCGATACCTCGGAAGAAATTGAGGAGATGCGCGAGCGTTTGCAAAAGGCAGGGAACTCGAACCCGAAATACGACGCCATCACCCGGATGGGCATGACAAACAGCCTCACCCTTTCTGAGGATGAGGTTAACGAACGCCTGAAACGCGGTGATGACTACGTTGTGCGCCTGAAGGTGCCGGCCAATGAAACCATTCATCTCGATGACATGGTACGGGGTCACGTAAAGTTTGAAAGCGAAGGACTCGACGATCAGGTTCTGCTCAAATCAGACGGACTTCCCACCTACCATCTGGCCAACGTAGTTGATGATCATGAGATGCAGATATCGCACGTGATTCGCGGCGAAGAATGGCTCAGCAGTGCTCCAAAGCATGTGCTGCTTTACAACTATCTCGGCTGGGAGCCGCCAGTTATGGCGCATCTGCCGCTCATCATGTCACCGGCCGGAGGAAAGCTTTCAAAACGCAAAGCCGAAGAGCAGGGAATTATGGTAAACGTTCGTGATTATATGCAGGCCGGCTACGAGCCTGAGGCGCTGGTCAACTTCCTGGCCTACCTCGGCTGGAGTCCCGGGGATGATCGCGAAATCATGTCGCTTGATCAGCTTTGCAAAGAGTTTGAGATGGAGCGTGTGAGCAAAGCCGGTGCGGTTTTCAACACCAAAAAACTGAGCTGGTACAACGAGCAGTACATGCGCGAGAGAAGCGTGGAATCCCTGCTTCCGGACGTGAAAGCAGCATTGGAAAAAGCGGATATAGAGGTAAAGGATGATGCGCATTTGGCCCAAATCATCCCGCTTTTGGTGGAGCGCGTCTCGCTGGTTTCCGAGTTTGCAGATCAGGGTCGTTTCTTTTTTGAAGCACCTGCTGAGTACGACGAAAAGTCGTTGAAAAAAGCATGGAAAGAGGAAACGCTGTCGCTGGTGACAAACTACCTCAACAGGATCAGTGAGCTTGATGAAGCGTCCTTTAAGGCCGCAGCGCTTAAGGAAACGCTCGAGGCTGTCATCGCAGAAGCGGGTGTAGGCTTCGGCAAGCTGATGCTCCCCCTTCGCGTGGCTGTTACCGGAAGCGGATCCGGACCGGATCTTTTCCTCACCATGGAAATCCTTGGGAAATCGGAAACCCAAAGCAGAATAAGCATCGCTATTGAGCGCCTGAGCTGATTCGTCATACTTCACCTTTAACCTGAACCAACAAAGCCAATCCGGATATGTCGGCACAAAATCTGTTTGATTGTCCCATTCGCTTTGTGAAGCGCAGAAGACAGCGCTACATCAGAATCAGGGTGAAGGCCGATGAGGTCCTGGTTTCGGCTCCGTTTGGTACGCCTGGTTCCGAGATGGAGCGGTTTGTGCAGGAGAAGCGCGAGTGGATAGACGCGAACCTCAAAAAGCTGAATGAGAAAAAGTCGCGAATCGTACAGCTTAACCGCTTTGATGAAGGATTTCTGCTTTATGAAGGCGAATGGGTACCTGTTGAACTCTCCGACTCAAACGGGCGCTCATCGTTTACCGAAACGGGCTTTGGGTTTCAAGCAAAGCTGGCTGCCGGTACCGAAGGGAATGAAGCATATGAGGTTGCCCGGCTCTACTACAACTGGTCGAAATCCAGGCTTGAGCAGCGGTTCAGAGAGCTGGCAATCGTGAAAGGATTTACCCACGGGAACGTGGTAATCCGGAACCAGAAATCCAAGTGGGGAAGCTGTTCAGGCAAGGGGAACATCAACCTGAACTGGCGGTTGATTAAGTGCCCGCGCTTTGTACAGGACTATATTTTCGTGCATGAAATGTGTCATCTCAAACACCTTAACCACAGCGCATCGTACTGGGCGCTGGTTGACCAGCACTATCCGGGCAGAGAGCGGGCCGAAAAGTGGTTGAAAGAACACGGACCGGTTGCGTTTCAGAATCCTTAGACAGACTAATCAGGCAATTGCAGTTTTGAGGCGACTCAAAGGCCGTCAGGCGGTTGCGGTTACCACAACTTTTTCAGGCTTATTCTGCGCAATGCGAATTGGAGATGCTAGGTTTTTACGCGTAGGAATGTGCTTGAGAGTGCTTTCCGGCTTGCTGACGCGCAGCGTGAACAGCTGAGCAGGCGGCAGATTTCTAAAAACCAGCGTCTTGTCGATACAGTACTTCTTCACCAAATCCTTTTCGTACTTGCAGCGGAAATAGTTGAAGTTCACATACTTGTAATACGAAATCAGTCCGTTGGGTTTGCACAGCTCAAGCTTTTTGTCCCACATTAACCGGGTGATGTTCTTCGGGATGCTTTCATACGGAATGCTGGAAAAAATGTAGTCGTAGGTTTCTTCAGGCCTGAATTCCAGCAGGTCGGCGTAGTGTACATTCATGCCCGGATGGCTGAATTTTCTTCGCAGCATGCGGCAAAAATGGGGATTTATTTCCACCATGTCGATTTTATCCTGCGGTCGCAACACGTTGATGATGGCCTTGGATAACGTGCCTGTTCCCGGACCGAGCTCCAGGATGCGGAGCGGTTTTCCGGTTGCCTCTGTTTTTTCGCTCAGAAACCGAACCATGTCGCTGGCCAGATACTTCGAGCTGGGCGCCACGGCACCGGTTTTCCGGATATCACGAAGGAAATAAAGGATCGGATTCAAAACTGACCTTTTGTTGCTGTTGGTTTACTATGCACTTAGCTGTTCAAGTTCGCATTATAATGAATAAAGCGTCCATTCACCAATTCCGATTATTGACAAAAGTGGATTATTTTTTGGGCTTCAGCACCGATACGGGAAGAATCATCTCTTCCATAGACGCACCGCCGTGCTGAAACGTGTCTTTATACTTATTCTGGAACTTGTGGTAGTTGGTCGGGTAGACAAAGTAGTAGTCTTCCTTTGCGAAAATATAGTTCGTGCTGGAGTTCAGCTTCGGAAGCTTGTAATCAGACGGGTTGTCTACGATGATGGCTGCGTTTTTGTCGGCCTTGAGGTGGCGCCCAAATTTGTAGCGAAGGCTGGTTGAGGTATTCCGGTCTCCAAGTACTTTTGTGTCTCTGAGCGCGCGTACAGAGCCGTGATCGGTCGTTACCACTATGCGCACATTCTTGCTCGATAGCTCTTTGAAAATCTGAAGCAGATTGGAGTGCTGAAACCATGTTCTGGCCAGCGAACGGAATGCCGGAACGTCCGGAGCAATCTCTTTGAGTACATCCGAGTCTGACCGCGAGTGAACCAATGTATCCACAAAGTTGAAGACAAACGCATTAAACGGCGACTGCATGTAGTTGTTGATGCGGTCTGAAATCCGCTTTCCTTCATCCTTGTGAAGGACTTTCTCATACTTCGGGCTGAAGTCATGGCCCAAACGTCTCATCTGCTCAGCAAGCAATTCCGGCTCGTCCTGATTGAGGGAAGACTCATCACCTTCCGCGTTTTTCCAGAATTGTGGATAGTGCTTTTCGATATCCAGCGGATAGAGTCCCGCAAAAATCGAATTTCTGGAATAGGGCGTGGCCGTCGGAAGAATGGAGTAGTAAAAATCGGTTTCGATGGTGTAGTAATCGGACAGCAGTTTTTCAAAAACCAGCCACTGATCATAGCGCATACAGTCAATAATGAACAGGAACGTGCTGTCAGCTTCATCGAGATGGGGATGGACGTATTCCTTAACGATATCCGGAGAAAGCAGCGGACGCTCGTTCAAATCTTTGTCCAGCCAGTACTGATATTCGCTGTCGATGAACTTTCCGAACTCGGTATTGGCCTGTTGCAGCTGGTCGTTCAGAATTTGGAGTAATCCTTCATCGCCGTTTTCGAGCTCGAGCTCCCAGCTGGTAAGCTGCGTGTAGATAGAAATCCACTCCGACCAGTCAGGGCGGCTGTCAATCTGCGCGCTGATGCTTTGGAAACTCTGCAGATAGCTTTGGGCCGACTTCTCGTTGGTAAGGCGCTTCTGATCCAGAATTCGCTTAATCGTAAGCAGAATCTGGTTCGGATTTACTGGTTTGATGAGATAATCCGCAATCTTAAACCCGATTGCGTCTTCCATAATCATCTCTTCTTCACTTTTGGTGATCATCACCACGGGAATCTGAGGATTCAGCTGTTTGATTTTGCCCAATGTGGTAAGCCCGTCCATGCCCGGCATCTGCTCATCGAGAAAAATAAGGTCGAAGGCCTCCTTTTCCACAAGGGTGATGGCATCTTCGCCGTTGGTAACCGGTTTTAGGGTAAAACCTTTGTTCTCGAGAAATAAAATATGTGGTTTAAGGCGTTCAATTTCGTCATCAGCCCATAAAATTTTTGCACTCATTCAGTCTGTTGTAGTCGGTAAAATGATTCTTTTTGTTAGTCGCCTACCGTGATAAGATCTTTAATAGCTTCAAAACGGGCTTCTCCGATACCGCGCACATTTTTGATATCCTCAATCTGGCGGAACGGCCCGTTCTCATTTCTGTATTCGATTATCCGCGCTGCAATAGCTGGACCGACGCCCGGTAGTGTTGCCAGAGAGGCCGCATCGGCAGAATTAATGTTTACTTTTCCGCTCTGGGCCTCACCGGAGCTTTCAGAAACAACGGCAGTAGCTTCTTCCATAACGGGCTCCGGAGCCGTAATCGTTTCTGGCTCTTGCACTTTCTTTTCTATTTCGGCCTCAGCAGCAGCAGGCCGTTCCGGATTTTCCTGCGGATAGTACTGGCTCAGTATAGCACTGCTTTCCTCTGCCGGGAGCGTGCTGAGCTGGGTAAATTGAGCAAAAACAGCCGAGTAAGAATCTTCTGCATAAGCAACGGTTTGTCCGTTAAACTGCTGGATACCGCTTATTAACAGGAAAAGCGCTCCCACAACCAGGATTGAAAAACGTTCGGCTGATGTGATTTGCAGCCTGTCTGTAAAAAAGTAGATGGCTCGTTTCATATTCTTGCTGTTCAGTTATGTGAAAAAACGGTCTTTTGCCGCTATGTAAGGGACTCTTATACTAAGAGTCATGCCGTAAGGATTCCTTACACTATTTACTTAAATTTGTTCACAAAAGCACGTTAAATTTTGGTCACGTGCAATCACTTTCTACACTTCTTACACTGGAAAATGCAAGAAAACACAACCGGACTTCCACAGGGTACATCAAGCGTAAAGATTGGCGATTTAGAGGTCCGGGTCATAAAAAAGGGAGAAGGGAAACCGTTGTTTTTTTTGCACGGATGGGGCTGCAGCGCCGAAACGATGCTTTCACTGGCTACCACCGCTGAAGCTGAACACGCCTGCTATTTTTTCGACTTTCCCGGCTTCGGTAAAACAGCTGCTCCGCCCAAAGCATGGGATGTGGGCGACTACGCTCATTTCACGATGCAGCTTATTCATCACCTCTCTCCTGAAGAGCCGGTTTCGGTAGTGGCACACTCGTTTGGCGGCAGGGTGATGCTCAAGCTTCTGAGCGACAAACAGACGGCCTCAACATTTCGCAAGGTGCTGATAACGGGCGGCGCCGGTATGAAGCCTAAGCGAAGCTGGAAATACTACTACCGCGTTACGCTGGCCAAAATTCTGAAGGCACCTTTTGCTTTACTCCCAGCAGGTATGCGGGAACGCGGACTGGCATCGCTTCGAAAAACTGCCGTTTGGAGATCCCTTGGCTCATCCGACTATGCGCAGCTGGACGGCGTGATGCGCGAGGTTTTCGTCAAAACCGTACGTGAATACCTGGATGATACGCTGCCAAACATAACCCACGATGTGCTGTTGCTCTGGGGTGAACAGGATGATGCCGCTCCGCTCTATCAGGCGCAGCGAATGGAAAAAGGCATGAAAAACGCGGCGCTTGTAACTATAGCGTCAGCTGGCCACTACGCCTTCCTCGACCAGCCGGCCCGTTTTAAAGCAATCATGAAGGCGTACCTGGAAGCGTGATTTGCGGAAAACTGCTAAGAGCCAGTTTAGCGCAGCTGGGGGTCTGGTTCGCTATGTTCTCCGTCGCGTTCGATAACGCCATTTTTAACCTTCCTGTCTTTTAATGATTACTTTTCTAAGTGTTTACCAACAGATAGAACCTGAAGCTAAAGCGGTTAGACGACTATGACGCACGCCAATAAGTTAAAATTCATTATTTATGCATCCTGAACGATTGATATGTGCTGATATTTAGTATTATACTTCTGTTGGCTAAACAAACATAAAAGACTCTGATAATCAATGAAATGCGGCCTGGGCAGCTGCAGAAAACTAAAGGCTAATGAGTGATGGAATCAAATTCTAAACCAGGATATAAATTGCGTGAGGCTACGTGGAAAGCCGATCGGAAAGAGCTGATGGAAGTGCGCACCAGCGTATTTATTGAAGAGCAAATGGTTCCGGTAAAAGACGAAATCGATGAGTTTGATCCCGTATCGTACCATGTGTTAATCACCGATGAAAACGATAAACCAGTCGGTACCGGACGCCTGAATCCGGAAGGACAAATTGGGAGAATGGCCGTCCTTAAAGAGCATCGCGGAAACGGAATCGGCGACATGATGATGCGCCACTTCATGAAAAAAGCTCTGAATGAAGGACGAACTATCATTGAAATGAGCGCGCAAACCCATGCAATCCCCTTCTACAGCAAGTACGGATTTACAACGGTAGGACGCGTCTATGATGAGGTTGGAATTCCACATCAGAAGATGGTCTATATCCGCAAGGACAAGAAGTAAGACGCTCTTGATGTAACCTCAGTCTACATCTTAAGGTCGATGCTGTGGCTTTCATATTCCCGGTGAAAAATCGGCGCAACAATAGCTCCGAGGTAGCAAAGACCGCCAATAACGGCAAAAATGCCGGAAATCAGCGCATAGTGGTCAAGTATGTTCAGATGCATGAAAATGTTGTGCCAGTCGTGAGCTTCTTTGCCCAGATTACCTATGAGTGGTAGCTGTCTGCCCGCTGCGTCGCCGGCATAAATGGCAACCGACATCCAGCTGAATCCCATATATACCAGCGAAAGCTGAATCCCGATTCGGTAGCGGTTGTACCAGCAGAAACCCAGAAGCAAAGCCGGGAAAAACACCTGATATAACGAGCCTCCCAGAATGGTCCAAAACCGGTTGCCGGTGATGGAAAAAAAGCCGTGACCCGCCTCGTGTACCAGCAGGTCGAAATGAAAAAGCAGGAAATAGATGATGTTATAGGGAAACACGTACGAATAGTTGTTAACCCACAAAATGTGCGTACCCAGCGACAGGTAAACCTGATGAACCGAAAACAGCACAAACGGCAGAATGATGACGGTACACCACCAGGTTTTAAGATAGTTGAGGAGCTTGTCCTGCATATCACGGCTCTCCCGCGGCTATAGTTGCTGTGCTGCTTAAAGGGTGATGCGCAGGCTATCCGGATAGTAACCGGTACTTCAATCCCTTTTTAGCTGCTCAGTTTGTTGTTGTGGATCCATAGCAAATCCGGCTTGAAGCCGGTGTCGTACAGGCGGCGGCTCAGGCCGTCCAGGGCGATTTCGCCCCGCTGCGACAGCTCAAAGATATGCTCTTCTGGCTCATCAATAAAGCCAAACTGCCGCAAATCGTTGAAAATCAAGAACCCGAGCTGGGAAACAATTCCGCAGTTTTGTTCAATAAACTCCCGGCTGATTCTCGGCTGAGGCGGTGCCTTCACCAGTCCCATCACGTTAAACTCTACTTCCGTTAGCGGGTAGCCTTCAGAGCCTGTGGTGAGCAGGGCATCCCATGCTTTTTGTGAATAATGCAATCCGAACCAGCGCTTGGAGTGCTTCAGCAGGCGACGGGTTACGCAGCATGCCACAACCTCTGTGGCCGGGACCGTGTAGGGCTCGCCTCGGGAGCGGTATACGGAAACCAGGCTCGCCAGATCGAGCGTGCGAATGTTCGGAGGATACTGAAAGCAGTTTTGTTCAGATTTCATCGTTGGGCTGCCTGTCGGCTTCTGAATAAGGTACGGTAAGGTTGCCCGGAGCGGCCCTGGAAAATTGACCGCTCCGTTAATCCATGGTGAGAAATTACTTCATCTTTTTGTTAATCAGCTCTACGGCCTGTGCCATGTCGAAAGACTCCACCTCGGCATCTTTGGGCAGGCTGATATTCTTCTTTCCGTATTTGATATATGGTCCGTAGCGACCGGTTAGCACGTTGATGGCATCGCCGCTTTCCGGATGCTTGCCAAGCTCTTTAAGAACAGAAGACCCGCGTGATCCGCCCCGGGCTCCTTTTTCCTGCTTGAGTACTTCCAGTGCACGCTCGAGGCCAACTTCAAGGACGTTATCGTCTTTTCCGAGCGACTTAAACTTGCCGTCGTGCAGAATGAATGGACCATAGCGGCCGACGCCTGCTTTTACCTCTTTGCCTGTTTCCGGGTGTTCACCCAGCGTGCGGGGCAGGGATAGAAGCTTGAGCGCGGTTTCCAGATCAACATCTTCTGGTTTCATACCCTTAAGCAGGGATCCGCGCTTGGGCTTTTTATTCTCTTCGGTAACTTCACCAAGCTGCACGTACGGACCGTAGCGGCCGGTAAGCAGGAAGATATCCTCTCCCGTGTCGGGGTGTTTTCCGAGCGTTTCCGGACCTTCTTCAGATTTTTCAATCAGGTCACGGATTTTTTCTGCGGTGAGGTCAGACGGATCCATATCGGCCGGAATGGAGGCAGAGATGGTTTCATCATCCTTTTTCATTTGAACGTAAGGACCAAAACGGCCAACAAACAGCTCGATATCCTTCAAGCCTTCGAGCGGCAGGTTGATTCGGCGCGCTTTGGCCGGCTCAATCTGCGACTCCTGCTTATCGACGTTTTCCTTGAGACCTTTTTCGCCCTCAAAATAAGATTTGATGTAAGAGAGGCGGTCGTGGTTCCCATTGGCAATTTCATCAAGCTGATTTTCCATTTCCGAGGTGAAGTGGGTATCCACTACGTCTGGGAAATGAGTCTCAAGAAGCTCGGTTACGGCAAAAGCGGTGAATGTAGGGACAAGCGCAGATCCGTCTTTCTGGGCATATTTTCGGTCCTGAATAGTGCCGATAATAGAGGCGTACGTACTGGGGCGACCAACGCCTTCCTTTTCCAGAAACTTGATGAGCGTAGCTTCCGTGAAGCGGGCTGGAGGCTTGGTTTCGTGGGTGAGGGCATCCAGCTTGCTGCAGTCGAGCGCGTCGTTTTCACTCATCTTCGGCAGCGGCTTATCCTGATCTTCTAACTGCGCTTCGGGATCATCGCTTCCTTCCACGTAGGCGCGGAAGTAGCCCGGGAACAGAATCTTCTTCCCTGATGCCTTGAACGTGGCCTGCAGGTCTTTACCTTTGCCAAGTTTGGAGATCAGGGCTTCTTCACCCTTTACATCGGAGTGGGCCACGTTGGCCTGAATCACCAGATTGGTGAATTCGATTTGTGCTTCAGCCATTTGGGTGGCAACCGTGCGCTTCCAAATCAGATCATACAGCTTCATCTCGCGGCCCGAAAGCGGCGTGTCTTTAGGCGTTTTAAACTGTGATCCCGCCGGACGAATGGCCTCATGTGCTTCCTGAGCCGATTTCGACTTGGTGGCATAGCGGCGCTCTTTTTCACTCAGGTACTCTGTTCCGTAGAGCTCTTCCACGCCGTTACGCGCGGCTGAAATCGCCTGATTCGACAAGAAGGTCGAATCTGTACGCATATAGGTGATGTAACCTTCTTCGTACAGACGCTGGGCAACGCGCATGGTGTCACCGGCTGAGAAACCGAACTTGCGGTTGGCTTCCTGCTGAAGCGTAGACGTGGTAAACGGAGGCGCGGGCGAGCGCTTCTGCTGCTTCTTCTCGATGCTTTGCACGCTCCATTTGGCGCTTTCGGTAAGCAAGTCCTTAAGAGACTCAGCTGCGTCGAGATTCAGTAGCTCAACGGCATCGGGCTTTTTTAACTTTCCTGTCTGCTCGTCGAAGTCCTTGCCGCTGGCCAGTCGCTTGCCGTTCAGGGCCGACATATCGGCTTCGAACGTCGTTTTCCTGCCTTCCGGGGCAAGGGTGGCTTTCAGGTCGCAGTAGGTACCGCTGCGGAATCTCATACGCTCCCGCTCGCGATCAACGATCAGCTTAACCGCAACCGATTGCACGCGTCCGGCAGAAAGGCCCGGCGCGATTTTTTTCCAGAGAAGCGGTGAAATGGTGTAGCCTGCAAGGCGGTCGATTACGCGCCGGGTTTCCTGGGCATCCACAAGATTCATGTCGATATCGCGGAAATCCCCAAGCGCGCTTTGAATGGCCTCTTTGGTGATTTCATGGAAAACCATGCGTTTCACCGGGATTTTTGGCTTAAGCACTTCTTTGAGATGCCAGGAGATGCCTTCACCTTCCCGGTCCTCGTCAGTTGCGAGTATGAGCTCGTCGGCCTCTTTAATGAGATCCTTCAGGCGCTTAACAACTTTCTTTTTAGGGGTAGAAATCACGTAAAGCGGTTCGTAGCCATCGTCGGTATTGATCCCCAGTGAGGCCCACTTCTCTTTTTTGAGTTTGGCCGGAATTTCCTTGGCCGATGCGGGAAGGTCTCTGATGTGGCCATTGGATGAATCCACCACATATCCCTTGGGAAGATACTTCTTGATGGTTTTTGCCTTTGTAGGCGACTCAACAATTACTAATGATTTCATAAATCGTATTTAAAAACAAAAAAGAAAAAATAATTACATGAGCTGAAACTACAGGGAGTCGATCAGCTCAAAAAGCTCGTCGGCGTGTTCTGCCGGTTTGATTTTTTCAATCACGCCAAGTACAGTGCCGTCTGTTCCTATAATGTACGCCGAACGCGATGGGCCTTCAAACACTTTCCCATACATTTTTTTCTCGACCACCGAATCGGTTGCGCGGGCAAAGTTGTAATCGGGGTCGGAGGCAAGAATATAGTTGATGCCAAGCTTATCCGCATAATTTTTGTGTGATGTGCATCCGTCTTTCGAAATAGCTACGAGGTTGTAGCCTCTGGAGTCGAAGCCATTTGCATGCTCAGCCAGGCTGCGGTTCTGCTTGTCACAGCTTCCGGTGTTGTTCTTCATATATACGGAAACAACGGTCGGTCGGTCCAAAAGCTCGCTGAATGCAACTTCCTGCTCTTCACCGTTTTTTACCACTTTAAGGGTGAAGTCTGTACTGATTTTATCACCTTGTTTTACCATAACATCACGATTAAATAGTTTCAGGGTTTGTTAATGTAGTGTACAAAATGAGGTGAAGCAACGAAGCGTTCCTCAAAAAAAGCGGAAGCCGGATTGGCGTTACGCGTCTGAAGCGTTCAGCGCCTGCTGCATACCTGCCACATTCTGCTCAAGGCTGTTGCAGACCAGGTCGCAAAGCTCGTAGACGGTTTCATCCTTAATAAAATAGTAGACGTACAGCCCTTCTTTTCGCCTGCCCAGAATTCCGTGGGAGCTAAGCATGGAAAGGTGTTTGGAGATATTCGCCTGGCCCGCACCTGTCTGCTCAACGAGATCCTGTACGCACAGTTCACCCTCCTGCAGGCAGTTGAGAAGCTTCAGCCGCATTGGCTCACCCAAAATTTTGAAGCGGTGAGCAACGTGCTCCAGCGTATGTTCATTAAGCTTTCCCATATCTTAATTTGAGGTTAAGGACGTGATTAAAAGAATGATGCGCCTTCAGGCACGTGCAAAAATACAAAATCATCAACTGTATAACTAAGGAGGAAAGTTTGGTAAAATGCATTTCGCGTACCTGCGAAGGGTTTTGTAATGCATCGGGAACTTGTGAAGGGTTTTTAAAAGCCCTGCCGTTTTTATACCTGATGGGGCTGAAACCCTTCAGAAGTTAGTAACTCGTCCCATCATTTTTTGGTATCTTGCTGGCATGATGAACTGAATACTGCTCCGGGTATCAAAAAAATATTTAATTCCGAAATCATTAATTTTCAAATGCTTATTGGATTTGTTTTTCGGGCATTGAAAAAAAATGTGTAAGGATTTCCGAAGATTTTAGTCATTACTACAAAACAACAAACAAAACACTACCAAACGGAGAACGATTATGTCCAGTTTAAATAAAGCAATGTTGATTGGTAACCTCGGCGCAGATCCGGAGGTTCGTTACACGCAAAGCAACACGGCCGTTGCCACACTTAGCGTAGCCACAAGCGAGCGCTATAAAGACGGAAACGGCGAAATGCAGGAGCGCACCGAATGGCACCGCGTGGTGGCATGGGGCAAGCTTGCCGAGATCTGCCAGAACTACCTCAAAAAAGGTAACAAGGTGTACTTCGAAGGGCCGATTCAGACCCGCTCGTGGGAAGATAAAGACGGTCAGAAGCGCTACACGACCGAGATTAAGGCGCTGAATATGGTAATGCTAGACACCAAGCCGGATGGCATGGGCGGCGGAGCACCCGCTCCGGCAGCTGCAAAAGGCTCCGGCGCTGCCGCATCAGCCAGCTCGTTTAACGACAGCGATATGGATAACATCGACGATGACCTTCCTTTTTGATCGCACCGATCCAAACCAATCGTCTCAGTGCATAAGCTGATGAACAGACCCGCACCTCACTTTTGTGATGTGCGGGTTTTTTATTTATGATGCCCGCAGATGCATAAATTTGTATATTTGCCATTTACAGTTACTAAGACGTGCGCCTGCTTAATCCAACTGCCGGCAGCTCGCTCCGTAAGCCATCATACTTCCTTCGCATACAAATTGTACGTACTTGGAACCTCCGTCGAATAGCCTGATAAATCTGGGTATATCGCTTTTAGAATCACCGTCCGCTCTTACGGATGGCATCAACTCGCCCGATCCGGTCGAAATCTCGCTTCAGATAGCTGTCATTATCGTCGGGCTTATCCTTTCTGCTTTCTTTTCGGGATCTGAAGTCGCCTATTTTTCCCAGCAGAACGCCACGCGTTTCAACGATAAGGATAAAAAACTGGATGCGGCCGAGCTGCGGGTTCAGAAAATGCTGGACTCACCGCGCCGTTTGCTGGCGACTATCCTCATTGGGAATACGTTTGCAAACATCATTACGGCCGTTTTTGCTGCGGTAGTAACCGGCAAGCTGCTGGAGTTTATTAACGTGGCGGCATGGATTGTTTTCACCGCTGAGGTGCTGGTGCTTACGTTCACCATCGTCGTGCTTACGGAAATAACGCCCAAAATTCTGGCCCTTAAAAACACCTACGATATCTCACGGAAGCTCAGCGGGCTGCTGCACTTCTTCTTTATCATTCTCTCGCCTTTCGCGCGATTAATTGCCAATTCCACCGCTCAGATTGAGGCCAGAATTCCGAAAGGACACGATCACATCACCTCTGAAGACCTCAAAGCGATTGCTGAAGTTGGCGAGCTGCAGGGTACGCTCCGGGGCGATGAGCGCGAAATCATTGAGAACGTGATCGAGTTCGGGAATACGACCGTGAAGGAAATTATGACCTCGCGTGTAAACATCATTGCAATTTCGAATGATGCCACGCTTGAGGACGTGCTCTCACTTGTGCGTGAAAAGGGCATTTCCCGCTATCCGCTGTATGAAAACGATCTCGATAATATTACCGGCGTTATCCACGCCAAAGACATTCTTCCGTTTCTGCTGCAGCAGCAGGACGTATCGGCCATCAACTGGCAGACGAACGCCCGCAAAGCACTGTTTGTGCCGACCACAAAAAAGATTGATGACCTGCTCAAGGATTTCCAGCGCGATAAAACCCACGTGGCTATTGTGGTCGATGAGTACGGCGGCACCGAGGGCCTGGTAACGCTCGACGATATTCTTGAGGAAATCATCGGTGAAATCCATGATGAGCAGAGCGGAAACGAAGAGCTTTTTACCATGACAGAAAGCGGCGACTACATTTTTGACGGTCGGGTTGATCTCGATGATGTCGCCAAAGTGCTTGATATGGAGCTTACATCCGACGACGACGAGTACGAGACGCTGGCCGGTCTCATCTATCATATTACCGAGCGCATTCCGGAACAGGGTGAGGTCGTTTTCTTCAACGATCTTGAGCTCACCGTCGAGGAAGTTGAAAACAACCGCCTTCGCAAAATCCGCATCACTCCGCCGCCGGTTGAGCAGCTGCCCGGCGACAGCGACTGATTTTTTCCGAACCCAAAACCCATCACCCCATAAACGTTTTAAAAAGATGATTGAACGCTATTCCAGACCCGAAATGAGCGAAATCTGGACCGAACAGAACCAGTTTCAGGCATGGCTGGATGTGGAGCTGGCCGCCTGCCGGGCATGGAGCGAACTTGGGCACATCCCGTCGGAAGACGTAGATGCGCTCTACAAAAACGCCACGTTCAGCATCGACCGGATTAAAGAAATCGAAGCTGTTACCCGACATGACGTGGTGGCATTTACGCGTGCCGTATCCGAAACGCTGGGAGATGAAAAGAAGTGGGTTCACTACGGACTTACCTCCACCGATGTGGTGGATACCGCCTGGGGCGTTCGTCTTAAGCAGGCCAATAAGCTGCTTAAATCCGGCATCGAGCGAATGATTGAGGTGCTTGCAGCAAAAGCGCACAAGCACAAGCATACTGTAATGATGGGCCGGACTCACGGAATCCACGCTGAGCCAACCACATTTGGCCTGAAGTGCGCGCTCTGGTTTGCCGAAATGAACCGAAATCTGAAGCGCTTCGAGATGGCCGCAGCCGATGTTGAGGTAGGAAAGCTATCCGGCGCGGTGGGTACGTTCGCAAATATTCCGCCGGAAGTGGAGGAAATTACCTGTCGTATTCTGGGCCTGGAATCTGCACCGGTTTCCACCCAAACGCTTCAGCGGGACCGCCATGCCTACTACATGGCCACGCTTGCGGTAATCGCATCAACGCTGGAGAAAATGGCTGTGGAGGTTCGCCATCTTCAGAAAAGCGAAACCCGTGAAGTGGAAGAACGTTTTGCTACCGGGCAGAAAGGCTCCTCAGCCATGCCGCACAAACGTAATCCCATCAGCTCGGAAAATATTACCGGATGCGCCCGGGTGATTCGTGGCTACATGCTTACAGCCTACGAAAATGTGCCGTTATGGCACGAACGGGATATTTCCCACTCCTCTGCCGAGCGCATCATTCTGCCCGATGCCACCATTCTGCTCGACTATATGCTGCACCGCTTTGCCAGGGTTATGGATGATCTGGTTGTATTCGAAGACCGTATGAAATCGAACATCGACCTTACCCACGGCCTGGTGTTCTCCCAAAGGGTGATGCTGATGCTGATCGACAAAGGCCTAAGCCGCGAAAAAGCCTACGATACCGTTCAGCCATTGGCCATGCAGGCATGGGAAAGTCAAACCCACCTCAAGCCGCTTGTTGAGCAGAGCGAGGCCGTACGAAAACATCTCGGCCAAAAAGAGATTGATACCGCCTTCGATCTCGCCCACCACACGGCGCAGGTCGACCGGATTTTCAGGCGCGCAGGATTGTAAAAGCCCCTGCCCCCCTCAGGGGTTTCGGGATGCTTCGGCGATGCTGGTTTCGACTTCAGCCTGTTGTCGGAGTAAACCCACATCTCAACCAGTGTTCAATGTTAAGAAATTTATTATACCTCGAAGCGCACCCTGAGCGGAGTCGAAGGGTGTGCTTAGAAAGCCGGAGTTGGTGCATTTACGTCAATTAATTGTGATTACCGGATCACTGTTGTCCTGGGAAGTTGAATTATCCTCATGAAATTGGACTTAATTGAATTGGGAAGCATTTTTTATGGTGAAAACAAAAACAAACCCTGCTTCATCTCCGAAGACC
>JAIUMA010000035.1 GCA_022565795.1 Balneolia bacterium | reverse complement strand
CCTTCGGGTTATGAGCCCGACGAGCTACCAGCTGCTCCACCCCGCGGAGTAGATTAGTAATATAGGGGTAATATACGCCCGTGTCAATAGCTGATTGTCGAATTGTTTGCCTTTTTGTCTGGGAGTACGGCTTTTCCCGTTATCGTATTTCGATATAACGTTTGATGCTGTGTCGTTCAAAGGTTAAATTTAAGTTTACCTCCGGAATCCGTCTCAACTCCTAACCTAGATATTGTTCATGAAGTCTTCCCGCACAGAAACGCCATTGATGCGGCAGTATAACCAGATTAAAGCCAAACATCCGGGTACAATTCTGCTGTTCAGGGTAGGGGACTTTTACGAGACGTTCGCCGATGATGCCGTTTTAATCAGCCGTGAGCTGGGCATCACCCTAACAAAAAGGAACAATGGCGGAGATCAGACTCCATTGGCCGGCTTCCCTTACCACGCGCTGGATAACTACCTGCCACGTCTCGTTAGGCGCGGCCATCGCGTAGCCGTTTGTGACCAAACCGAGGATCCGGCCGAGGCGAAAGCACAGAAAAAGAAAATCGTAGACCGTGAAGTTACCGAGATTGTAACTCCAGGCGTTACAATGAGTGAAAAGCTTCTGGAGCATAAGCAGAACAACTACGCTTTTGCCATCCACTGGAGCGGTAGCACGGCGGGAGTGGCTTTTTCCGATATTTCAACAGGGGAGTTTGCGCTCTGTCAGATGGATGAAAAAGAGCTTCAGTCTTTTCTCACCTTGTTTAATCCCAGCGAGATTCTTGTTAATAAAAAGCTGAAGGGTAATCTGCCGGAGTGGCTCGAACCTTTTCTGCTCACCTATCTTGAGGAGTGGATTTTCGATCACGACTACTGCTATCAGCTGCTCATCGATCAGTTCAAGACGCATTCTCTTAAAGGCTTTGGTGTGGATGAGCTCAATATAGCGCAGGTTGCCGCTGGTGCGCTCATGCACTATGTGAAGGAAAACCAGAAGGCTTCATTGGGTCATATCCGCAGGATCTTTGCTTTTGAGAACAGCGGATTTATGATGCTTGATGCATCCACAAAGCGCAATCTCGAGCTTACGGCAAGTCTGCAGCAGGGCGGAACCGAGGGTACGCTTTTTTCGATTCTGGATGAAACCCGCACGGCCATGGGAGCGCGCGAACTTCGTAAATGGGTAATGCGACCGCTCAAAAGTCTTCGCGATATTCAGCGCCGGCACGATGCGGTTGAGGCTCTGCACGGCAAACATGAAATAAGATCACTGCTGCGGGATGAGCTGGATCAGATTGGTGATCTTGAGCGTCTTATTTCACGCATTTCTGTTGGCCGGGCTAATGCTCGTGATTTAGTGCAGCTTCAGCTTTCACTCGAACGGATAATTCCGGTGAAGCTTCATCTTCAGCAACAAGAGTCCCCGCTGCTTGTTGAACTCAGAGATGAGCTGTCCGGGCTGGTAGAGCTGCAGGAGCGCATAAAGGCCGCCATCACCGAAGATCCTCCGGCCAGTCTGCGCGACGGAGGTATCATTAAGGACGGGTTTTCGGCAGAACTTGATGAAATCCGGGATATTGCCCGAAACGGCAAGAAGTATATCGCTTCGATCCAGAAAGGGCTAATTGAAGAAACCGGCATCAATTCGCTAAAACTGGGCTACAACAAAGTTTTTGGCTACTATATTGAGGTCACAAAAGTACATCAGTCGAAAGTGCCGGATACCTTTATCCGTAAACAGACGCTGGTGAATGCCGAGCGATATATCACTCCGGAGCTGAAGGAGGTCGAAGAGAAAATCCTCAGCGCTGAAGAGCGGATTTCAACCATGGAGTTTGAAATCTTTAACGAGCTTCGCGAACATGTGGCCGAATATGCCGATCAGGTCCAGAAAAACGCGCGGTCAATTGCTGCCATCGACTGCCTGCAGAGTCTGGCCGAGACCGCATTTCAGTTTAACTATGTGAAGCCCGCCGTAGATGACTCCACCGTAATAAATATTAAAGGCGGCAGGCACCCTGTTGTGGAGCGCTCGTTACCACTTGGTGAGCCTTTCATCCCGAACGATATTTTTCTTGATACCGACAACGAGCAGCTGATGGTCATTACCGGGCCGAACATGGCGGGTAAGAGCATCATCCTGCGTCAGACGGGTCTGATTGTGCTGATGGCGCAGGTTGGAAGCTTTGTACCAGCTAAGCAGGCAAACATCGGCCTTGTGGATAAAATCTTTACCCGCGTCGGGGCATCAGATAACCTCGCAGCCGGTGAAAGTACATTTCTGGTAGAAATGAACGAGGCAGCCAACATTCTGAATAACGCCACCAGTAAATCGCTCATCCTTCTGGATGAAGTTGGCCGCGGAACGAGCACGTTCGACGGCCTGAGCATTGCATGGTCACTGGCTGAATACCTGCATAATCAGCCCAAGGTCGCGGCACGCACGCTTTTTGCCACCCACTATCACGAGCTGAATGAGCTCGAGAGCATGTACGACCGGATTGTGAATTACAACGTGCAGGTAAAAGAGCACGAGGGTAAGGTAATTTTCCTCAGAAAGCTGGTGAGGGGCGGTGCTGATCACAGTTATGGAATTCAGGTGGCAAGTATGGCTGGCCTTCCGGTTCTTGTTATCAACAGGGCCCGCGAGATTCTGCATAATCTGGAACAGCACAGCCTGGACATCACCAATAAAAACGGCACGCTCGAAGCTCAGGGCGAAACTACCGGTAATGGTGAGGCGGAAAGTAAGCCTGAGGCGGCGCAGGCCAGCGCAAATAAAAAAGCTGCTGAGGGCCTGAGCAAGCGTATTCCCAGACAGGAAACTGTGCCTCAGTTCGACTTGTTCGGCGGTGCTCCCGATCCGGTTGCTGAGAAGCTCAGATCCAGACTGGAGGATATCGACATCAACAGCATGACGCCCATACAGGCTATGATGCTTCTCATCGAGCTTAAAAAAGAATTAAAAGAGGCTTAGTTCGATTTCGTCCGTTGCCGGAAGGGTTCGGTTTCGTATCTTTGCCGCGTATTATTAATCCATCATTCTGAGTCGCTTACGGGCGGCCCAATCAAAACATTATTAATCTGCATCATGTTAGACATCACTGTAATTAAGCAGCAGCCCGATCTTGTTAAACAAGCCATGAAAAACAAGGGTGAAGCCGACACTTCGGTTGTTGATACCCTTCTCGATACCGACGCCAAATGGAGAGAGAGCGTTCAGAATCTGGATTCGCTGCGCAGTGAAAGCAACGCCAAAGCAAAGATGATCGGGCAGCTGATGGGGCAGGGCAAAAAAGAAGAAGCTCAGGCCGTCATCAAGGAGACCGGCGACATGAAAGCCAGAATTAAGGAGCTTGAGGAGACCGAAAAGGAGCTTCGTCAGAGCCGCTTCAGCCTGATGCTTCGCGTTCCGAATATTCCGCATGAAAGCGTGCCCGTAGGAACGACCGAAGAGGAAAATGTAGAGGCGTTTCGTCATGGCGTATTGCTTAAGGAAGAGTGGATTAAGCCGCACTGGGAGCTTACTGAAGAGCACGGCTGGATAGATTTTGAGCGCGGTGTGAAGGTAACGGGAGCGGGCTTTCCCTTTTATTTGGGCGCTGCCGCTCGTCTGCAGCGTGCACTCATAAACTATTTTATTGATAAGGCAATCAGCCGGGGCTATACCGAAATGATGGCTCCTTACCTGGTTAATGAAGATTCCGCCCGCGGCACAGGTCAGATTCCGGATAAGGAAGACATGATGTACACCGTGCCACGTGATGAGTTTTTCATGATTCCAACCGCTGAGGTTCCGGTTTCCAATTTCCACCGTGATGAAATTTTTGAAGAAAAGCAGCTGCCGGTAAACTATGTGTGCTATACGCCATGCTGGAGACGCGAGGCCGGCTCGTACGGAAAAGACGTTCGCGGGCTGAACCGACTGCATCAGTTTGATAAGGTGGAGCTGGTGAAATTTGTGCATCCGGATACCTCGTATCAAGAGCTTGAAAACCTGCGTGAGGATGCAGAGCACCTCATCAAAGAGCTTGGTTTGAGTTATCGCAGACTGCTTATGTGTACCGGCGATATGGGCTTTACGCAGTCGAAAAAGTACGATCTTGAGGTCTGGAGCCCGGGACAGCAGCGCTGGCTGGAGGTGAGCTCATGCTCGAACTTCGAAGGGTTTCAGGCGCGCAGGATGATGGTGCGCTACCGCACTAACGACGGAGATATTGAAACGCTTCACACGCTGAACGGCTCGGGGCTTGCACTTCCGAGGATCATGGCGGCCATTCTGGAGCAATACCAGCTTCCAAGCGGTAAGCTAAAGGTTCCTGAGGTACTGAAGGGCTATCTTGGAGGACTTGAAGAGCTCGGATAAACAGACAGATCCCTAAATTTAAAAAGGCTCATCCTGTTCGTTCAGGTGAGCCTTTCTTTTTGAGCATTAGACTGCGCCAGCTGCCGCATCTGTTTCACCCGGCTGATGAATTGGAAACTGAATAACCGCATCACACAACTGCTCTACAATTTCAGGCAGGTGGGACGAAATGATGATGGTGTCTCCATGGGTCCGCTTCCGGTCGTTAAGGTAGTCTGTGAGCGCCTGTCGCGTCTCCACGTCAAGGGCACGGAATGGCTCATCAAGCAGAATGAGCGGTGGCTCGGTGATGAGGGCAGCGGCAAGCAGCGTCTTTTGCATCATCCCGCTGGAGTAGGTTCCAATCAGCGATGTGCGGCGCTCATCCAGAGAAAGCAGGTCGAGCAGCTTATTGATGCGTTCTGGGCTTTCATCATCCTTCCAAAGCCCGCGCGACCGGAGAATGACTTCGAGCAGCTCATCGGTATTGGCAAACTGAGGAAGCTCGCTGCTGTCGAAGGCAAAGCCGGTTTGGGAGAGGTAGATATGGGGCTGGCGATGGATGTCCACATCACCCCAAAGAATGCGTCCCGAGGTGGGATAAGCGGCGGTTGTGAGCAATCGAAGCAGAGTCGTTTTCCCGGATCCGTTTGGTCCGCTTAGGCCCGTTGCTGTTCCCGGCTCGAAGCGGTAGTCAAAATCTTTGATGATGTATTTCGCCTGGCCATAGCGTTTACTCAGGTTTTCAGCTACCAGCGCAGTTTTATTTGTTGATTCAGGCATATAGTTTTTTAAGTCTGAATTCATGTAAAAATGTGAAGATGCTGGCGCTCAGAAGCGAAATTCCAGCATCAATAAGTGCCCAGTTCAGAATGAAGCCAGCATCGACCCGTGCGCTGAAGAGTGAAACCAGCCAGAGGCTGAGCACCAGTAACGGAAGCCAGCGGAGGTTAACAAAAAAGCGAACCACAATCCAGTCAGATGGTTTTAGCAGTCGATACTGGAACAGCAGAGGAGCAAACGGCCTGGATATAAGCATGTAGACCATAAGTGACTTCCCGAGTACCAGAAGAGTGATGAAGCTGGTGATGATTGCATCCGATAATCCTGCGTAGAAGAGCGCCCAAAGAACAACGTGACCCGTGAGGAGCAGGCGACCCAAAGGCTGACGTCGGTCGAGCTGAAGCAGAGAGAACCATGCTGCGGGTTTCCATTTTGAGGGAACCCAGTAGAGCGCGTCATGGCGAATCGGCTCGCGGCCTTCCTGCACCGCCTTTGGATTCAGGAAAAGCTCGGAGTAGAATGCGTTTGTATGGTAGAAAAAGCGATCGAACAGCGCCCGGATAGAGAGCGCTCTGTAGGTTGCATAGCCGAGCATAAGCAGGCCTGGAAGCATCTCAAGAGCCGGGTTACCCGCGTAGCCACTTAGATATGCACCGGCTACAACCAGCATCATTCCCCCGCCGGAAATGTAGATGGTGGTAAGCAGCGACGGGAAGCTTCCGGAAGGTACCGAGGGCGTTTGACCCACATTCCTGAGCGTATTCATAAATCCGCTTCCGCGAATACCTTCCTGCCATTCCTGGCTAACCGAGCCGATGGTGGTATAACGTACGGCAGCTATAATACCAATGCCCATCATTAGCAGCCAGCCGCTGAGGAATGTGATAGTCTTTGCTCTGAGCTCGCCGAATGGCTGACTCAAATCGCCAAACGAAATAATGGCAATCATCAGCGTGAATAGTAAAAAGACGGGTGCCAGCGCGCGGGCAGAGTAGGAGTATAGCTGAGACGGACTCAGGTTGACGGCTTGAATCAGATAACGCTTCCGATCGGGAAAACGAACGTGAGGAATGATGAAAGCAAAAAATCCGCAGAAGACGAAATTCAGATAGCGAACCACAACCATGCGCTCGCCGGCGGATTCTGAATTCAGCGCCAGAGAAGCCATAAGGTAGCAGAGAACAAGGGCCGTAAGCACAAAAGAAACCGTGTTTGTCCGGTCCGGATTGATACGCAGAAACTGCTGTATGTTGGCTGGATTAATTCTCACTTATTATTTGTTAATCTTAAGTGCTTCAATGGTTAAGATGTCTTTACTTAAATAATTTGTAAGCGTTGTCTTTCTGAATTCATTTCGAAGAGGAAAGGAGTTGCGAAGAGTTGAAAAAGCTTCAGGTTTATTTCTGAGCAGCCCATCTAAGTGAAACAAAGGGTGATGTTTTTGCAGGGCTAAATATAAGCCCTCTGAAGCACTAATAGCAGGAGCAATTTCGTAGGCTGGTTCATCAGTGTTGAGCTCAAAACCGAGAGTTTTAGCTATGCTATTGCAGGCAATACGACTGGCTTCGTACTTGGCCTGCTGACTGTATCCGGCTATGTGGGGCGTGGCGATATCAGCAGCATTCAGGATATCATGATTAAGGTCAGGTTCGTTTTCCCATACGTCGAGCGCGAGAAAGCCCAGCTTTCCGGATTGTTTCATAGCTAAGAGGTCAGCTTCATTTGCAACGCCTCCGCGGGCCGCATTCACAATGAGCCTGAATGAGCTCTGCTTTATAGATTTTGCGCTGAGCATATGTTGTGTAGGCCACTTTCCTCCTCTGGTAATAGGCACGTGCAGACTGAGGATGTCGCAATCTAGAACGTCTTCCCATGAGTCGCTTTTGAAGGAGGAGTCACGTGCTTCCCTGGGAGGATCGAACGCGACATAGGATAGTCCGATTCTGTCCAGAATACGGCCAAGCTGTGAACCCGTGTTTCCATATCCAATGATTCCCGTTTTTTGTTTTCTGAGCTCGTTAATGTCACCCTTGAAGGCGTGAATCATAACGGTAATCACGTACTCAGCTACTGCCCGGGCATTACAGCCGGGGCTGTGGAAAAAGCGAATATTATTTTGTGCGAGCCACTCGCCATCAATATGGTCGGTTCCAGCAGTTGCTGAGCCAATAACGCGAAGTTTTTCCGGAAAGGAGGGAAAGGTCTGCTGATTAACTTTTGTGACCGTTCTGGTGAGCAGCGCATCGGCTTCCGCAATCTGATCCCTTAGCTCTGCATCGGATTCGTAGCTAAGAATTCGTACGCTCGATTCCGGCAGGAGATGATCGAGCCATGGGATATGGGCGTCACTGAGCAGCGTAATCACAGGCAGGGAGGGAGGTTAAGCTCACGGAGGGCATCACCCTTTAAAAAACACGGGCTGATCTGCGCTGTGATTTCGGGCGGTCTAAAATTTCCTTCATGATGATGGCTTTACGGGCGGCTTCAGGATCGGTGATAAATTGCAGAACATCTTTGGCATCTCCACTGTCGAT
Source organism: Balneolia bacterium (assembly GCA_022565795.1). Taxonomy (GTDB): domain Bacteria; phylum Bacteroidota; class Rhodothermia; order Balneolales; family Cyclonatronaceae; genus Cyclonatronum. Next base: position 26,801 of record JAIUMA010000035.1, on the reverse strand, counting down.
GCCGCCAATTTTTTCGTAATCCTCATCCGATTCGCCGATTGCACCGCTGTAAATCGGGTTTCCGGCTGACTCCAGCTGGTTGGTATCAATACCGGCATTCTGTGAGCGCCTTTTGCTGGACATATCATCGCTGAATGGATTTTCTGATATTTGTTCGCGCTTTGTCTGCGGGCGATTGTAGGTTTCCGTTTGCTGAACGGGAACAGGCTCAGGCTTCGGCTCTTGCCGACGCGATGACTCGCCCGAAAAAATGGACTCCAGCTCAGCCATGGCGTCTTCCCAGCTCTGCGGAGCCTCCTGGGCTTCTTCTCTTCCGGAAGCACGCTGATCGCGCTGCTGTTGCTGCTGCTGGCGTTGCTTCTGCTGCTGTTTCTTCTTATTGTCACCAAACAGCCACTGAAACAGCGAATAGATGACGAAGAGAATAATCAGGGTTTCCATGTATATCCGGACGTTCTTTTAGTTATTTTGATTTCACAACACCGATTCGGACACGGCCAGACCGGTTACAGAACCTTAACGTAAGGTTCTGTGAGAATGTTTCCGAATTTAAGCATTATCGTTCTGATTATCAGAATTATTCGCGATTTTGGATGCAGCGACACAAATGCGGTTTCAGAATTCGCAAAAGGACTTTTTTCTATTTGATTAAACTTATTATTTAGCAAACTATGACGAGCAAAACGTATAACGTAGTATCACTTATCCGCCGCAAGCGCGACGGAGGCAATCTCACCAAAGATGAAATTCAATATCTGATCGACGCCTATACCCGCGACGAGCTTCCCGATTATCAGATGAGCGCGTTTCTTATGGCCGTGTTTATGAAGGGAATGAATGATGAAGAGGCTTCAGCTATCGCTTATGCTATGCTCCACTCCGGCAAGGTGATGGACCTGGGCAGCATTTCCGGAATCAAAGTAGATAAGCACTCTACGGGGGGCGTTGGTGATAAGCTCTCTCTTATTCTGGCGCCTATTGTCGCTGCGGCAGGTGTTCCGGTTCCTATGATTTCCGGCCGCGGACTTGGTCATACCGGCGGTACGCTCGACAAGCTTGAATCGATTCCCGGATTCGACGTAAATCTGGACCTAAAGCGCTATGTTGAGGTAATTGCAAAGCATAATCTCGTATTTATTGGTCAGACTGAAGACATCGCGCCTGCCGACAAGCGACTGTACGCCCTTCGCGACGTTACAGCAACCGTAGAGTGTATTCCACTGATAGCCAGCAGCATTATGAGCAAGAAACTTGCCGAAGGTATCGACGCGCTTGTGCTGGATGTAAAGCATGGCTCCGGAGCATTCATTAAGGATCCTGAGCAGGCCAAGATTCTCGCACGCCGTCTGGTTGATATCGGCACCGAGTTTAATAAGGAGACGGTTGCTTTCCTCACAAACATGGATCAGCCTCTTGGTAATAAAATCGGCAACTGGCTCGAAGTTGAGGAGAGCATCTACTGCCTGAAAGACGAGTGGCCTGATGACGTTCGCGAAGTAACGCTGCTGCTGGCCGGCTCCATGATCCAGCTTGGCGGTCGTGCGGATACTCTAAATGACGGAATCGAAATGGCTCAGGCGACCATAAACAACGGCTCGGCGCTTAAAAAGCTTCGTGAAATTGTTATTGAGCAGGGCGGCGACGTTTCAGTTATTGACGATCCGGGCAGCTACAAGCCGGCTTCGCATAAAACGGAGTTCACCGCGGCCGCCGACGGCTTCGTAAGCGCTATTGATGCCTATCAGGTTGGGATGGCGTCGCTTGAGCTTGGGGCAGGGCGCAAGGAGAAAACGCAGCCCGTTGATCCATCGGCCGGAATTGTGCTTCACAAGAAAATTGGCGACAAAGTGAAAAAAGGTGAAACAATTGCCGTGCTGCATACGAACAAGCAGCAACAGTTTGATGTGGCTCTCGATTTAATGAATCAGGCATACAGCATAGCCGACAAGCCTGGTGAAATTAAAACGCTTATCACGCATGTTGTAGATGCAAAAGGAATCCGGGATTTTGATTATAATGAAGTTCCGGCACTTTAGCACTTGCCGAAGGCATTGAGGCGTATCAAACATCAGTATTAAGCAGTAACCGAACAGGCAGGCCGTAGCTCAGTAATTGAGTTTCGGTCTGCCGCTGCGGTAAACATCATCCTAAAAATAAACTGAGTTATGTGGAATCGATTTGTAAGAGCAATTAAGTCTCTCTTCGGTGGATTTGTGTCGAGTATTGAAGATCCAAAGCTAATTCTGGAGCAGAACATCAGAGAGCTTAATGATCAGGTGCCCAAGATGAATGAGAACATTGCCACTGTTAAGGCTAATCTGGTTATGCTGCGTAAAGAGCGCCAAAAGTACGAAAAGCACGAGATGGAGCTCACCAACAAGATCAAATCGGCAATTAACGCTAACCGGGACGATATCGCAGAGACTTATGCACTTCAGCTCGAGAAGGCTCGCGAAAACATAATTTCAACCGCTGAGCAGGAGAAGTTTGCCGAGCAGGCGTATGAAAAATCGCTTCAGGTGAAGAAAACCTTCATGCGCGAAAAAGACCGCAAAATCCGTGAGGCCCGTGAGGCGCTTCAGGCGCACGAAAGAGCGCAATGGCAGTCAAAAATTGCGGATACATTGGAGAAATTTGAAATCACTGGTCTGGATTCCACCCATTCTGAAATGGTAAACCGCCTGAATGAACGGACAGCTAAAAATGAGGCCCGTATTGAAATGGCCATGGACAGTCTGGACACCGAAACGTTGGAAATCGAGCTCGATGCTGAGCGCATGCGTGCATCTGATCTGGTGGCTCAGTTTAAACGTGAAATGGGCAGGGCCCCGGCCGAAGAGCCCAAAAAGGAAACGACTCCTGAAGAAAAAACCATCGAAATTTCCGGTGATGATGAAGTGAAGGAAGAGAAAGCCGGATCAAAGACTATCGGCAAGCAGAAGGAAAGCTGAGCTCAGTTGAACTCAGTTATTTGTTTCGAAAGCTTGAAGCCATCACAGTAAACATCATCCTTTAAACGATTTCAGCCATGTCGCGGGAAGAACGTGAACGTATGAAGCAGGAGTACAAGGAGCACTACCGCCAGCTTCTGGAGCAGAAAAAGCGTTTAGCGGCCTATGAACGAAAAGCCAGGGTGATGCAGAGCCTTCGTGAAATTGATCCGTCTCCCGTGCTGGAATCTTTTCAGGGGGCGCTTCAGGCTGTTCGCGAACGAATCGTGCAGGCTGAGGCCCGTCTCGAAGTGTATCTCGATCACAATGCATCAACCGGAAGTGAGAATATCAGCCCGGAGCAGGCCGAAGCCGCACATGACTTCACCCGAAAACAAAACGCTAAGGATATCCTGAGTGAAATCCGCGCTGATATGGGCACAATCGAGCGGGAAATGGAAAAGAAGGCCGGAGAAATCACTTCGGAAAAAACCGTGCAGACCGGCCTTAGAAAAGCTTCAGAGGATACCGGTGAATCGGAAGCGGATCCGGCCCGGACAAATGTGAATGCCAGCAAAACAATCGGGCGAAAAAAAACGTAAGCCCCGCTCAGGCGTTACAAACAAAAGGACGCTCTGATATCTTTTCATCTTCAACCTGTTTGCTGAGTTATGGAAAAACCTGTTAACTACACGAAAGAAGCTTTTCTTCATCCGCTGAATCTTGGCGTTCTGATAGCCGCATTTTCTTCAGCCTTTTTTCTGGCCGGCTACGACTCTCTGGTTAATATCATCATCTTCAGTGCTGTTGCCGCAGAGTTAATTTACCTGGGTACCGTGCCGAGGTCTGCGCGGTTTCAAAAGCACATGAATTTGAGAGCGTTTAAGGAGAGAAACAGCCGTTTCGACGAGCGCAGGATTTTTGGCGAGCTGAGCGAAGCCTCTCAAAAACGGTTTTTAGTGCTGAAGCATATTACAGGGCTGGTTCGGGATAATCTTTCGAAGATCAACTATACCTCACAGGGGCTTGCGGATAGCATCAACACCAGAATTGAGGCGCTGTTAACCAGCTATATGATGCTGCTTGAGGGAAACGAGCGCTACCGGTTTTATCTGAATAATACGACGCAGACCCATTTGCAGTCAGAGGTCGAAAAAACGCAGGTGGAAATCAACAATACCGATTCCCCAAAGCTGGCGCGTGTGCTCGAAAGAAGGCTGAATATCTTAAATAAGCGTCTTGAAAAATATGGAGCGGCTCACGAAAAATACTTAATTTCAGATTCACAGCTTAAGACAATCGAGGATACCATACGGTATATTTACGAGAAATCGATGACTCTTGGTAACCCTGCTGAAATCTAACAGCAGATGGACAGCCTTCTGATGGATCTCGAGGATACAGACAACGTTTTTGATGATATTAACTACGATTTAAACAATGTTCCTTCGTATCTTGACGACTTGAAAAAGCTGGAAAAAGAAATGGAAGAAACCGACGCTCTGTTCAAAGGGAGCCGGGTAACTGAAAATTGAATGAATGCCCCCCGGAAACAGGGGAGATAAATAATCCGATTGTTATGCCGACTAGCGAAATGCCAACGTTTGAAACGCTTCTGCTTGAAACAGAAAACGGAATATGCACCTTAACCATCAACCGCCCCGACAAGCTAAATGCTTTAAATCAAAAAGTGCTCTCCGAGCTGGAGGAAGCTTTCGTATGGATACAAAAAGCAGAGGACGTTCGTGCTGTAATTGTGACCGGCTCCGGTGAAAAAGCTTTTGTGGCCGGCGCTGATATCAAAGAGCTTTCAGGCCTTGACGCCATTACGGGGCGGGATCTTGCTATAAACGGTCAGCGTATTTTCTCAGGAATAGAAAACTGTACAAAGCCGGTTATTGCTTTAGTAAACGGCTATGCGCTTGGTGGCGGTTCTGAGCTTGCGCTGGCATGTCATGTTCGCATAGCCACAGAAAACGTGGTATTCGGACTTCCGGAAGTAAGTCTTGGCCTCATACCGGGCTACGGCGGTACGCAGCGCCTAACCCGCGTTGTGGGCAAAGGCAAAGCTATGGAGCTGGTCCTGACCGGCAGGATGATTAAATCTGATGAAGCCCTCGGTCTTGGTTTAGCCAACAGCGTTGCCGGAAGTAAAGGAGAGGCGATGGCTCAGGCCGTTGAAATGCTATCGAAAATGATGAAAAATGGTCCGGTTGCATTAGCAAAAGCAATTGAAGCCATTAACGCTTCTGAGAACGGTAAAGACGCCGGTTATCAGTCAGAAGCCGATTTATTCGGTTCGCTGTGTGCGACTGAAGACTTCAAAGAGGGAACCTCCGCATTTCTGGAGAAGCGAAAACCCTCATTTTCCGGGAAATAAATAGAATCTGATTGGAACCTCCGTCGAAAACCAAACAACCGTCTGAAAGGAGCAGCTCATGATAGAACAGCTGCTCATCATCGCATTTATGCTGCTTCTCAGCGGTTTTTTCTCTGGCTCCGAAATCGGATATGTGGCATCGAACCGTCTTCGTCTCGAAATCCGTTCGCGTGAGAACACGCTCAGCGCCCATTATCTGGCCTATTTTCTGCGTAATCCGGACAGCTACCTTTCTACTACGCTGGTAGGGAATAATGTGGTTAACGTTGCCTACGCCACGTTGATGACCCTGTTTTTGATCTCCCCGATTACCGACATCTGGCTCTGGGCGTTCGATGCTGAACCCACGCAGCTCGCCATGCTGATTCTCCAAACCGTTACGGCTTCGGTTCTGATTCTGATTATGGGCGAAGTAATCCCGAAAGGCATTTTCCGGGTACACGCCGACCGATTGATACCAATTGTGATATTCCCGATTGCGATAACTAACATTATTTTAAGGCCATTTATCTGGGTTGCTAATACCATTGCTCAAAAAATTGTAAAGACAATTAATCCTGATGCTGATTCGGTTGAGGAGTTTTTCAGAAGAGAGGATTTCGAGATGATATTCAGAGAAATCGGTTCCAATGTCGAAAGCGATATCGATGAAGACGATTCCGAAATTCTGACCAACGTGCTGGAAATGTCTTCAATGAGGGTGAAGGAGTCCATGATTCCCCGTACTGAAATAATAGCGGTTGACATTACCAGCTCGCTTGAGGAGGTTTTGAATACGTTTATCACCAGCGGCTATTCGAAAATCCCGGTATATGAGGGAAGTATAGACAACATCAAAGGGGTGATTTTTGCCTACGATTTGTTTAAAAAGCCGAATGATATTGAGGAGATTATTCGTCCGGTGAAGTATGTGCCTTCATCTCAGAGGTCTACGGATCTGCTGTCTGAATTCCGGCGCCTGAATATCTCACTTGCCGTTGTAATTGATGAATACGGTGGAACGGCCGGGCTTGTAACCAGCGAAGACCTTATTGAAGAGGTGGTTGGCGATATTCAGGATGAGTACGATACCGAAGAGACCATCATGAAAAAGCTGTCTGGCGGGCGGTACATCTTCTCCGGTAATCTTGAAATTGAGGATATTGAGGAGAACTTTCCGGAGATTGGTCTCAATGATGCCGACAGCGATTTTGAGACCATAGCGGGCTACATCATAAGCGAAATCGGACGTATCCCGAAGGTTGGTGAGGTGGTGCGCATCAACGGACTGGTTTTCACCATTGTAAAAGCAAGCCATTCCCGCATTGAAGTCGTGAAATGCGAAATTAAAGCAACCGATTTATAAGGTTCTCAAGAGCTAAGATGCCGGTGCGACTTATGTAGCACTGTCTCACTGTCTGCCAACCAGACGACCATATCTATGCCTTCACCTCAATAGCTAGTTGTCACCGGAGTTCTCGAAAAGCCATTTTGCCGCCATAGGAAACTCACGGCTCCACTCCGATTCGCTGTGGGTGCCTTCGGGATTAATCGATAATACAGCTTCAATGTTCCTTCCGTGGTTTGCTCTGGCATCTTCAATTTTTGCGTTGAAAGCTTCAAGTCTGCCGACAAGCGCCTCGGTTTCGTTTCCGCCTCCGTATATATAGATTTTGCCCTGAAATGAGGTGGCTTCATCGATAAAACGAGCGGGAAGACCCGGCGTAACCCAGAAAGAGGGAGAAAAGAGCAAAAGTCTGCTGTATACCTCAGGGTGCTGCATGGCGGCATATATGCTTATCAATCCGCCCATTGAGCTCCCGCCAATCCCGGTATGCTCAGCTTCGGGTAATGTTCTGAAATTTGCATCTATATATGGCTTGAGCGTTTCCGTCATAAACCTGGCATACTTGAGGCCGTCTCCTTTCCCAAGGCGTGAGGTTGGCACGGATGGGGTAAACTCAGCAAGTCGCTCTGCCTCAGCGTGGTCGATTGCAATCACAATGAAATCACCGAGCCCTCTTTCTGCCAGAAATGCAAGACGTTTGTCGAGTTCCCAGCTTCCGAACGGAGCGTAATCATCGAATAAATTCTGTCCGTCCTGCAGATAGAGAACCGGATAGCGGCGGTCTGTATCATAGTAGTTCCAGGGCAGCAAAGCCGTAATACGTCGGGTTTTAATAAGCTGCGGAATTTCAAAACTTTCCGAAATGGTGTTGATCAGCGGCTTGTAGCGCTCCTGATGAAAGCGTCCGTTTTCCTTCCATCCGGCTACGGTTACCTCGGCGTAGCCTGCTGTTTTTGGTATCACTCTGTTCGACGGACTGTTGCCAAACTGATCAATTTCGCCCTCATCCCAGCCGCCCCGTGTGAACTTGAACTCAAGCGTGTCGGGCAGTTCGGAGATGTCGTCGAAGCGAAACTCCATGAATCCGTGGGATGAAGCGGATAGTTTTTTTGTCTCATCGGCCGGATTCCAGTCGTTAAAGTTACCGGTGATATAGACCGCTCGATCGCTGTGTTCAGAACCGGGCTGGTTCAGGCGAATGGTGAGCGTGTTTTCAGGTAAAGAGTGCTTCATATGGAAAATAGAATCCACGGGCTCTTCCTGCTGGGTACAGCTGATGAGACCAATGGTAAAAATGGAACAAAAAAGGATTAAGCGAAGCGTAAGGCTGATCACGGCAGTTTTCCTGAAACCGCGCTTATGGCGCCAGCTCCGGATCGATGGTATCCATTACCACCCAGGCGCCGGGAAACTGTTCGCGAACAATGGCCAGATACATATTGGCATCGCTTCTTCGGCGGAAATCGCCAATACGGACGCGGTAGAACGGCTGGCGATAGGTTACATAGGCTTCCGGCAGCACATCAAAAGGGATATTATCGAACTCTGCGGCCCAGTCGTAGTAGGCCAGACTCATAGAGTCAGCCAGGGAAACGCGCTCGGTTGAAAGAAGCTGGATTCGGAAACCTGCGTTGGTGTCTACATCACGGGTATCCTCGTCGGTAAGGCGAAACACCTCCGGAACCGGATTTTGACCGCTCGTAAATCTCGCGGATGCGTTTAGCCGAAGCTCGGAAAGCTCTTCCGGACTCAGAAGGGTTGAGACGGCCATTTCTTCCTCTTCGGCGGCAGCGTCTTCAGCCTCTTCGGCAAGTTCACCTGTAGAGGCACAGGATGCCAGAAGCAGCAATATTACGCTCAGGATTGCTAATTTTGCAGAAGTGCTCATCAACGAATTTGTAGTATGATGGAGATTGTCTGGTTAAAAAAGAAGGGTGATGCCGGTTGAGGTGGCATCACCCTTTATAGACAGGAACTAAATGAGTTTAAATTCCAATCGGATGCCATGTAGTCTTGATTTCCTGGAGCTCCAGAATCGCGTACGGATTCTCGTGCTTCTCATCCAGGAAGTCATCATCATGCTTAACCAACACGGGCTTAACGTTTTGTGAAGCCTGCTGTTGTGCAAGGGTGATGGCGTCTTTGTCGTTGGTTCCGAGCATAAGCGCGTTCACATCCATATGTGAGCTGAAGTTAGACAGCAGCTCGTCGCGGAAACCGCACAGAATGTTAATTACGCCACCGGGAACGTCCGATGAGTGCAGAATCTCGGCCAGCGTGAGCACGGCCAGAGGCTTCTTCTCGGATGCCAGGACAACAACCGTATTACCCCCGACAATGGCCGGAAGCACATATTGCATAAAACCAAGCAAAGAGGCTGATTCCGGCAATACAATGGCTACAACGCCGGTTGGCTCAGGCACGGAAAAATTAAAGTGCGATGAAGCCACCGGGTTGATGGTACCAAAGATCTGCTGGTACTTGTCGCTCCAGCCGGCAAAGTAGACCGCGCGGTCTATCGCTGCTTCCACCTCTTTAACGGCTTGTTTCTCGGTGCTGCCTTCGAGCTTCAGTTCGGCTATGAGCTGATCCTTGCGGCCTTCCATCATCTCGGCAATACGGTACAGAATCTGCCCTCGGTTGTATGCCGTACGGGAAGCCCAGCCGGACTGCGCCTTGCGGGCTGCAACAACAGCATTTTTGAAGTCTTTCCGGGATCCGCGGCAGATATTGGCCACAAAGTTTCCGGATTTATCATTCAGGCTGTAGTAACGGTCGGATTCCGATCTCGGAAAAGCACCGCCAATGTACAGCTTGTAGGTTTTCTTTACGTCCAGTCGTTTACTCATAATTACAGATTCAGATATGGGATTAAACCGTGCAGGCCGCCTTCGCGTCCGAGGCCACTCTCTTTGTAGCCACCAAATGGTGACGTTGCGTCGAACTTGTTGAACGTGTTGGCCCAGAGCACGCCGGCACGAATTCCGGTTGTCATATTGAAGATTTTGGAGCCTTTGTCGGTCCATACACCGCCTGAAAGGCCGTATGGAGTGTTGTTAGCTTTTTCCAGCACTTCCTCAGGCGTACGGAACGTCTGTATGGTTAGTACCGGACCAAAAACCTCTTCCTGTACGATTCGGTGCGACTGCGATACATTGGCCACCAGAGTAGGGCAGCACCAGTATCCTTTTTCGGGGAGATCGCACTTCGACTGGTAGATATCAGCGCCTTCGTTTAGGCCGATTTCCAGATAGCGGTTAATCGTTTCGAGCTGCTCTTTCGAGTTGATCGCACCAATATCGGTATTCTTATCGAGCGGGTCGCCCACGCGAAGAGTTTCGATACGATCTACAAGCTTGTCGCGAACGATATCAGCAATGCTCTCCTGCACAAACAGGCGCGATCCGGCGCAACATACATGCCCCTGATTAAAGAAAATACCATTGATGATACCTTCAACAGCCTGATCGATAGCAGCGTCCTCAAAAATGATGTTTGCTGCTTTTCCACCGAGCTCAAGGGTAAGCTTCTTAGGCGTACCAGCTATCGACTTCTGAATAATCTTGCCAACCGCCGTTGAACCTGTGAAGGCAATCTTGTCTACATCATCGTGATTAACGATTGCAGCGCCCGTGTCGCCGGCTCCGGTAACAATATTTACCACTCCTGCAGGCAGGCCGGCATCACGAATGATTTCGGCAAGCTTGAGGCAGGTGAGGGGAGTTGTTTCGGCCGGTTTAAGCACCACGCAGTTTCCGGTAGCCAAAGCCGGGGCGATTTTCCATGCTGCCATCAGCAGCGGGAAGTTCCAGGGAATGATCTGTCCGGCAACGCCAATTCCTTCAGGCCTGCGGCCCGGGAAAGCGTATTGCAGCTTATCGGCCCATCCTGCGTAGTAGAAAAAGTGAGCAGCAGCCAACGGCACATCTACATCACGGGATTCGCGAATGGGCTTTCCGCCATCCATGGTCTCGATTACCGCAAATTCGCGGGCGCGTTCCTGAATAAGGCGGGCGATGCGGTAGATGTAACGACCACGGTCGCGGCCCGACATTTTGGACCACGTTTTGGTGTAGGCTTTGCGCGCTGCTTTTACGGCAGCATCTACGTCGGCCTGGCTTCCCATAGCCACTTCGGCAAGCTTTTCTTCGGTAGACGGGTTGATAGTGGCAAAGTATTCGCCTTCAGCCGGTTCCACAAACTCGCCGTTTATGAAATGCCCGTAACGCTCCTTAATGGCGATATGATCGGTGCTCTCGGGAGCGGGATCATAACTCCATCCGGTGCTGAAATCGAGACGGTTCTTTTTTTGAATATCTGTTTCTTTTAGCATGTTTTTAATCTTTCGAGAAATAATCCAGAGACTGATAAATACCTGTCTGTTGCTTGGTAATCTGCATGAGCAGATCGTTGGCAAGCGAGCTGGCGCCAAAACGGAACATATCCGGATTCATCCAGTCGTTGCCAAGCGTTTCGCGCAGCATAACAAGGTATCGCAATGCCAGTTTTGAGTCGCGTATACCACCGGCGGGTTTCATCCCTATCTTAACACCGGTTTTATAGTAGTAGTCGCGAATGGCCTCAAGCATCACCAGGGTTACGGGCTGGGTGGCAGCCGGGCTGATTTTCCCTGTTGACGTTTTGATGAAGTCGGCCCCGGCGTACATGGCAATATCACTTGCCTTGCGCACATTATCCAGCGTCTGAAGCTCGCCTGTTTCCAGGATCACTTTCAGGTGCGCATCGCCGCAGGCTTCTTTAACAGCCGCAACTTCATCAAAAATATAAGAGTAGTTTCCTCTCAGAAACTCACCCCGTGAAATCACCATATCAATTTCGTCGGCACCTTCCTCAACGCAGTAGCGTACTTCGTCGAGTTTGGCCTTAAGTGGGGCCCAGCCGCTTGGAAAAGCGGTGGCCACGCTGGCAACATTCACTCCGGATCCCTCCAGAGTTTGTTTAGCCAGCTTTACAAAGCTTGGATATACACACACGGCGGCAACTTTCGGAATATCCTCAAGTTTGTCGTGCGGGTGCATGGCTTTGTAGCAGAGCTGCCGTACTTTGCCCAGTGAATCTGCACCCTCGAGGGTGGTTAGATCGACCATGCTAAGAGACAGTTTAAGAGCAAAAAGCTTGGAGTCCTTTTTAATACTGCGCGTATTGAATTTAGCTACCCGTTCCTCAACGCCAACCTGATCGATTGGAATTGTTTTTTTGAAATCAGGTATTTCGCTGACAGTTTGCTTCATGTATTTGTTCTTAAATCGTTACGTTACGTAAAGTAATCAGTAGTTGTAGTTGCAGGAAAACTGAGCCGAATCGCTCCTGCGTCCATCTTCATCCTCCTCAAAAAACAGAAACCAGATACATTTGATTATATCGTAGAGTTATCCCTGAATAGAAACTAAAGCAGACCGAAAAGCCGAATTCATCACAGATTCCTTAAAAAAGGCTCCACAGCCATCACAGCCGTAAAGCCTTTAATATTAAAATATATGAATTTTTGTGCTTAATAAGGAATGCTGAAACGGGATATAAGCTACAGCTCCTTACCACCGCGATCGGAGCGCGTGGCCGAAAAAAACGTGAGCAGCACTATGGAAAAAGGCATGCTGTCTTCAACCTTGCGTCTTCCGGTGACGTAATAGTCCCAAACGATGCTTTTGGGGCCAAAACCGTGCAGTACATCCGGTTCTGATGTTCTCTCCAAATCCCCGCGCACCTTAAGCCAGTAGGGCAGATTCAGGTAGAAGTCCTTGTACGCTTTCCAGATAGCCTTGTGCGAGGCCCAGTTTCCGGTAATCAGAAAGCGCAGCCCAGCCACAGCATCAAGCGCCAGTCGCGTGGTCAAAACCGGTAGCAGAGAACCGGGGCGCACATTTTTAGCAAGCATGGCCAGACTGTTGCGAAAGTTAAAATAGACTTTGCCGGGATTGTCCATGCTGAGGGTCCCGCCGCCATAGTGATAGACCACTGAAGACGGTTCTGCCCGGATTTCATAGCCCATCCGCTGAAGCCGCCAGCAAAGATCAATTTCCTCCATATGCAGCCTGAAATTTTCGTCGAAGCCGCCTGCTTCCTCAAAAAGGTCCGCTCGTACGCAGAGTGCGGCACCGGAAGCCCAGAAAATCCGGGATGGATAGGCATCATACTGTCCTTTGTCTTTTTCAACCGAATCGAAAACGCGCCCGAGGCACCAGGGGTAGCCCAAATGATCCAGCTGACCTCCGGCTGCTCCGGCATAGTCGAAGTATTCCGGATTACGGTCGGATAGCATTTTGGGTTGTGCCGCAGCAAGCCGTGGATACTTACCAAACAGAGCCGTAAGGTGATCGAGCCAGTCGGGCTCAACGCGCACATCGTTGTTGAGGAACACGATTAGCTCACCATTTGCCTCTTTTGCAGCCAGATTATTGCCCCTGCAGTAGCCGTAGTTGTGATCGTGACGGATAATGCGTATGTCCGGATAGTTATCAGACGCAAACGCTAAGGACTCATCATCAGAGTTATTGTCGGCAAGTATGATTTCGAACTTCGGATATCGGGTCGCCGCAACGGAAGGCAGGTAGTTCTTAAGGTGATGCAGTCCGTTCCAGTTCAGGATGATAACAGAAACTAAGGGCTTAAATGATTGAGGGTCAGTCAAATCTATCTGATGATGGTGAAAAATGAAGTCGCACGAATATAAGAGTTTGTATGCTCAGTAGCTTGGATGAAGTAGTTTAGGAATTGGGAATGTTGAGCGACCTGTCCGACTCCCGGCGAAAGCGAAATTTCGACCCTGCTAAGCTGCAGGTGTAGGGGGGTGAATTGTTAATTGATCTGAGCAGAAGCAGATAGCACTGGCCAAAAGTTCGATTGGTATTGCGAATACCTTAGCTGTTTTTAAGTCCGCTGGCTGAGCGGAGCCGAAGCCATAACGATGGTGGCTTTTGCCAAGAGCTGATTGTTTGTATACACTCCCATCGTCACTTTTGCATACTTCGCGCTAAACTTTGTGCTATCTGCGTCCAATTTCGGAACTGTGATTCATGTGATTAAAATGATGGGAGATGATTTTTTGTGGCCGAAATCCTCAGGCTTTAGGTTTGGATCAGACGAGGTCAGAATTATCTGATGGTTCGGATTCAGGGTGATGCAGTTGCCCTCAGTCCTCTCGATGGAATTTCACCTTTTATATGGTTTCGCCCTTTGGTCTCGTGCAGGCCTACAGACTGCGCAACATGGGTGGATTGAACACCTGAGGCGTTGCCTCAGGCTATGACCGTTGAGGCCTACAGCCTCGGGTAAGGGGCGGGGTGTCGCCAAAGTTCAGATCCCCAACCGGGACATCCCTTAATCCCACAAATCCTGGTCAGTTGTTGTGATTCTTAAACTACACCCGATGCTTATTTTGGGCTTTTACGTTTTTATCACCATTGTCTGCGGGTATGATTTTCAGGATGTGTGTGCGATGATCAGGGTGGTTAGTGGCTGAAGCAGACAATATTTCCCGGTATGGTGCCTGGTCTTACGAATACCTTGGTTTCTTTTGAAGTCCGCTGGCTGAGCGAAGCAGAAGCCATAACGATGTTGGCTTTGGCCAAGAGCTGATTGTTTAACTACATTCCCATCGTCACTTTTGCATACTTCGCACAAAACTTTGTGCTATCTGCGTCCGTCTTTTCAGAGCGGGATTGTGACCAGTTTACCTTTTAGACTATTAAATAGCCTGTTCACTGATCGACGTGCAAAATTGTGAATTTGCCGGAAGGAATTTTTGTTACCTTATGACATCACAAAATTATTCTAATCAGATCCCATGAAAATCGGTCTTATTTCTGATACGCATTCGTATCTGGACCCTCAGGTTAAGGACTATTTCAGCAATTGCGATGAAATCTGGCATGCCGGCGATTTTGGCCATATTGGTATTGCCAACGAGCTTCGCGAGATCGCGCCGGTACGTGGTGTGTATGGAAATATCGACGGTCAGGATATTCGTAATGAGTTCGATCATACGCTTCGTTTCGACGCTGCGGGTGTGGACGTATTTATGATCCATATAGGTGGCAATCCGGGGCGTTATGCTATTCCGATTCGCAAGCAGCTGTACGAAGACACCCCCGACCTGATGATCTGCGGACACAGCCACATCCTCAAAATTGCGCGCGATCCGAATAATAACAAAATGCTGTTTATGAACCCTGGAGCTGCCGGACGGCACGGCTTTCAGGTTGAACGGACAATCGTGCGATTCGAAATTGAAAACGGCAAGATCTTCAACGTTGAAGTTATAATTTTAGGTAAACGGTAGCAGGTTTTCACACTCCCGAATGCAAAACCCCATGAAGCGAACGGTTACGATAGAAAAGAACAGCTATGAGGTGTACCGCAACGAGCTCGCCTCACCGGGATTGGTAACCACCGCCCAGATTGCCGGGCTTTCGAGTCCTGATTTCAGCTACGTCGGATATGGCGAAAAAGAGTTATTCAGTAATGATCTCCCTCCGGTTTCTTCCGAAGCCATTCATTTCGCTTCAGGCGTGAAAGGCGCGGCATCATTAAGCGTTAAGACAACCGGGAATCAGAATGTTTACCTATCGGCTTTGGTGCAGGATGTGGTTCACATAGCTGAAAATTCGGGTTTCAATACGGAGCTTCCGTTTGTACTGGAGATTAAAGCAGGGCTGTGCGAGCTCGAGTTTGGGTACAATCATGAAAACGGAAAGGCCAACAGCTATGATTCGACCCAGGTGTCCGGTGTGAAAATGTTCGGATTTTGTCTGCGTCCGCCGGAGCACATTCCAAGAGAAGATGAGCACGTGCGCCGGCTCTCAGAGTTTCTTCTGAACCATGCTGCAGGAGCCGGAATCTGCTACTGGCCCGTTATGAAGCTGAGCCGGGATTCCAAAGAGATACTGGTACAGCCGGAGCCGGAAACCATGCTCCAGCAGGTTGAAATGCAGCTTTGGTTTCCAGGTCGAACCTGCG
The DNA here is from genome assembly GCA_022565795.1 of Balneolia bacterium. Classification (GTDB taxonomy): domain Bacteria; phylum Bacteroidota; class Rhodothermia; order Balneolales; family Cyclonatronaceae; genus Cyclonatronum. The sequence continues at coordinate 11,188 of JAIUMA010000035.1, read as the reverse complement.
ATGCAGCCGACTTCATGCGGCTTTAGAAATCGTCTAATAATTCATCCACCGGAGCCGTTTAATTGTTGAACCACAACAAATTCTTTGCAATGAAGCTCATAAGCCTGCTTTCAACAACTGTACTTATCACCCTGCTTTTTTCGATGTCAGCCGCTGCCGGAGAGCGTGTTTTCGCAACGGACACCATCACCTTTAGCTATTCCGAAACGGCAGAGCTAAAGAACGGAAATCTGATTACCTCAGATGATGCTGTTTGGAGAATGATGGAGAGTGAAGTTCAGGACTATGAGGGGCCGGCGGTGATTCTTAATCAGCGGGGGAGTCGTTCCGGAATTGCCTATTTCAACGGAAAAAGCGTGCCGGTTACGCTATTATCAGGCGAGCCCGGACTAAACGAAGGTTTTCGAACCAGCCTGCTGATGGCTGATCAGGAGCAGCGCAGGCTGCTTTTGGCTGATGGCACCACCCGAAGAGTGCTAGACCCGGACGCTGACCTCGATTTTCCGGGGGGGAGCCTTGTGGAAATTATCATCACCAGAGATCGGCGGCACGCCATTGACCTCAGCCGGGGCTATCGCATTGCCGTTTCTCCGCCAGTGCGAAACTAGGTCTTTAAATCGAAGCTTATTCAAATTGTGCGGGTTTGGAATGACCTTTTTTTCAGACCAATGTTGATAACTTCCGGCAATTAGAAGATGAATCAGAGCTCGTTTTTCCGTAGATTGGCTGTTTGACAACAGACTATTTTATTGTCCCTAAGCTATTTAAAATTAAGGTGTAATAAGAAAGTCTGTGTTTCGGAATTGCCTATTTTAACTCAGACTACTGCATGAATCGTTTTTCCCACCTCCACTGCCATACTCAGTTCAGCATGCTCGACGGAGCTGCGGGTATCAAGGATCTGGTGAACAAAGCCAAGAAGCACGAAATGCCCGCCATTGCGATTACCGATCACGGCAATATGTTCGGTGTACCGAAATTCGTGAGCGAGGCTAAAAGTGAGGGCATCAAGCCGATTATTGGCTGTGAGTTTTACATCACTCCGGCCACTATGGACGACAGGGAGAACCGCACCCGTTATCATCAGGTTCTTTTGGCCAAAAACATGACCGGCTACAAAAATCTGGTCAAGCTCTGCTCCATCGGCTATGTAGACGGTCTTTACTATAAGCCGCGCATCGATAAGCCAACGCTTCAGAAGTATTCCGAAGGCTTGATTGCTTCAACCTGCTGTATCGCAAGTGAAGTAAATCAAACGATACTTCACAAGGGTGAGGATGAGGCCAAAGAAATTTTCAAATGGTATCTGGATCTTTTCGGTGAGGATTACTACATCGAAATCCAGCGTCACGGACTGCGCGACCAAAATACCTGTAACGAGGTTTTGATTCGCTGGAGCAGGGAATTCGGCGTGAAGCTTATCGCCACAAACGATTCGCACTATGTGGATCGGGACGATTCTGAAGCTCATGATATCCTGCTTGCGCTTCAGACCAATGCCGACCTTAATGATCCGAACCGTTTCCGTTTTACCGACGACCATAACAATCTGAATCCGGAGTTCTATCTCAAGACGCCCGAAGAGATGCTCGACTTGTTCAAAGACGTTCCGGAAAGCATCGATAATACGGCAGAAATCGTCGATAAGGTTGAAGACATCAAGCTGAGTTCAGAGCTGTTGCTTCCTCACTATCCGGTGCCTGAGCCCTACAAGGATATGGACGATTATCTGCGCTTCAAGTCGTACGAGGGTGCAAAATCGAGATACGGTGAGATATCGGCTGAGGTCAGCGAGCGAATTGATATGGAGCTGCAGATCATCAAAAAGATGGGGTTCGCGGGCTACTTTCTCATTGTGGAGAGCTTCACGACTATTGCGCGTAAGAGAGGTGTATATGTAGGCCCGGGACGTGGTTCAGCTGCGGGAAGCATTGTGGCGTACTGTATCGGGATTATTAATATAGATCCGCTGAAGTACGATTTGCTCTTCGAGCGTTTCCTCAACCCGGAGCGCGTAAGTCCGCCCGATATTGATATCGATTTTGATGATGTTGGCCGACAGGCTGTAATTGACTACGTGGTTGAAGAGTACGGCCGTCAGAACGTGGCCCAGATTGTTACGTACGGCACGATGAAGGCTAAAACCTCCATTCGTGATGTAGGCCGTGTGCTCGGCGTTCCTCTTCAGGAGGTGAACCGCATTGCGAAGCTCTTCCCGGAAAAACCGGGTTTGGATACTTTTGCCAAAGTGCTCAGTCCGGAGAAAAATCCGGATACGGCCGAGGAGCTGAAATCACTGTTTGAGCACCCCGATGATCAGGTGCGTAAGATGATGAAATATGCGCAGGTGCTTGAAGGCTGCGCCAGACAGACGGGAATCCACGCGGCGGGGGTAATTATTGCCCCGGGTGAGGTGTCTAATTACGTTCCGGTGGCGCTTTCGAAAGAGAAAGACGTAATCACACAGTACGACGGGCCGAACGCAGAAATGTGCGGTCTGCTAAAGATGGACTTCCTTGGTCTGAAGACGCTGTCCATCCTTAAAACGGCCATCCTTTTTGTGAAGGAAAATCACGGCAAAGAGTACGATCTGGACGATATACCGCTGGATGATGAGAAGACCTTCGAGCTTTATCAGCGGGGTGAGACGGTGGGTACGTTCCAGTTTGAGTCCGACGGGATGCGTAAGTATCTGCGCGAGCTGAAGCCAACGGTGATTGATGATCTTATTGCCATGAACGCCCTGTATCGTCCGGGTCCAATGCAGTTTATCCCGGACTACATTAAGCGGAAGCACGGGCAGGAAACCGTTGAGTATCCGCATGAGGATCTTCGCGAGCTTCTCGAGCCGACGTACGGAATTATGATCTATCAGGAGCAGATCATGAAAGTTGCCCAGCAGATGGGCGGCTACTCGCTCGGTGAAGCGGATATTCTTCGCCGGATCATGGGTAAGAAAAAGCCGGAGCTTCTTCCCCCGGAGGAAGAGAAGTTCGTAAAGCAGGCTGTAGAGCGCGGCTATGAGCAGAAAGTTGCCAAAGATGTTTTCGATAAAATGGCGATGTTTGCCGGATACGGATTCAATAAATCCCACTCGGCAGCCTACTCGGTACTGGCTTATCAGACGGCCTATTTCAAAGCGAATTACACCGCGGAGTTTATGGCGGCCGTGCTCACGCATAATATGGGCGACATCAAAAAAGTGTCGTCGTTTATTGAGGAAGCTAACGCGCTGGGCATCTCGGTCGATCCGCCGAACATCAACACCGGAGCCGGCAAGTTTGTGGTTAAGGAAGGACGTATTCAGTACGGTATGGACGCCATCAAAGGCGTTGGCAGTAATGCTGTACTGAGCCTGGTTAAAGAACGAACGGAAAACGGAGTCTACAAAAGCCTGTTTGATTTCACTTTCCGGGTCGACCTCAAGTCCTGCAACCGGAAAACAATGGAGAGTCTGATTCAGGCCGGTGCCTTCGACGAGCTTCATAAGAATCGTGCGCAGCTTATGGAAAGTCTGGATGATGCTATTCAGTATGCTATTCGGAAGCAGGAGGAGGAAAGCAGAAATCAGATCAGCCTGTTTGGTGGCGGCGAAAACGGAATGGATATGGCGGAGCCGAAACTTCGTGAAACCAAGCCCTGGTCGAATATCGAGCGCCTGAAGCGGGAAAGAGACCTGATCGGATTCTACCTGAGCGGTCATCCGCTGGATAAATACAAAGATGATATCAGGCTGTTCTGCTCACATACGCTGGCGCCCTCCGAGCTGGCCGGACTGGGTGACAGGGCACAGGTGATGGTCGCAGGTATCATCACTTCTGTGAAGCAAGTTCGTGATAAAAAAGGACGCCCGTTTGCCTTCACGACGATTGAGGATGAGTACGGAAGCATTGAAGTGATTGCTTTTTCTGATACCTTCGATAAGTGCATGAACCTCATTCATCAGGATAACATCGTGGTGGTTGAGGGGAATACCGACACCCGAAGCGGGGCTCCAAAAATTATCGCGAGGAATTTTGAGCGTATCGAGAACATGCGCATCAAAAATCAGAACAAGATCAGGCTCAGGCTCACCCTTGATACCACCTTGCTTTCCGATGAAGATATTGTTGAAATTGCCCGACTTTGCGAGCAGCATAAGGGGCAGTCTCCGGTGGCCATTCGTATAGACAGTCCGCACGTGAAAAACCTGCGCATGAACGCCCGCCGCTTTGTGGTCGACCCTTCGGAGGAATTTGTAAAAGCAGCTCGTAAAATTATCGGTAAGAAGCATGTGGAGCTGATTAAGGCAGAGAACTAATGCTCGTTCTCATGCGTTTACAGCAACAGAAAGAAATAGTATATTCTTTAAATCATTAAAACACTAAGTTCCTTGTTTAACGCTCGAAAGCCGGGGCAGGGCAAGGTCTCAAAAACCGAATCATTATGTCAGTAGAAACAACAGTAGCGCTAACAGACAGCAATTTTGAAGCAGAAGTTCTGAACTCCGATACTCCGGTACTCGTAGATTTTTGGGCTGAGTGGTGCGGACCGTGCAAGAAAATTGGTCCGGTAGTTGAAGAGCTGGCTGGCGAGTATGCCGGAAAAGCCAAAATTGGAAAAGTGAACGTAGACGACAATCCGGAAGTCTCCATGAAGTATCAGATTCGCAGCATTCCTGCTCTGCTTATCTTCAAAGGTGGCGAAGTTGTTGATCAGATTGTAGGCGCCGTGCCAAAATCAGTTCTCAAAAAGCAGCTCGACGCTCAGCTTTAATTGTTTAGTTTCAGGTGAGAAGACTCTCACCGGTTTTAAATTCAGGGCAGTGTACAACCTACACTGCCTTTTTTATTCGTATCGGATACCTCATACAGGAAAATAAAAAGATGTGTCACGCGCCTAAAAAACGGAATATTTAGACGTCTTTTCCGTATTTTTAGAGCAAATTTGTATTCTTATGTTCTGCGTTGGAAATGTGTACTTATCGGATGATATAGCGACGGCTAAGTTCGCTTGCAACATCAGTGTTTGCAAGGGTGACTGCTGCGTGCGAGGCGATGCCGGTGCGCCCGTTTCTTCCAAAGAGCTTCCGGTGCTTAATAAGGCGTGGAAGCTTCTCAGAGAGGAGCTCAGCCAGAAAGCCCGCGATCAGGTAGCCGATTCAGGCTTGGTTTTGGGCAGCGGGGATGATCTTGAGCTGGCCTGCACCAACGGCGCAGAGTGTGTTTTTGTGCAGTATGATGATAACGGCGTTGCCCTTTGCTCCATACAGAAAGCGATGTACGAAGGCCGGATCGGCTGGGAAAAGCCCATCAGCTGCCATTTGTACCCGCTACGCATCCTGGAGTCAGGTGGATCTGATTATGTCAATTTCGAGTACATTCCCGATATGTGTTCGCCGGCCTGCGATCATGCAGAAGCTACGGGAACCTACCTTGCTGAATACCTGGAAAGGCCACTTATACGAAAATATGGCGCGGCCTGGTACAGTGAATTTATTGATGTCTGCAGAAAGATCAGGGAAGAGGGGGCCGCGGCCTGATGCTTTCACAATCTATCAAGCAGGGTCAGTTTCAGAAGCAGACGCAGCAGCAAAAGCTGTCGCCTCAGCAGATACAATATATCAAAATGCTGCAGATGTCCTCGCAGCATATCGAGCAGCGAATCAAGGAAGAGCTGGAATCCAATCCTGCTCTCGAGGACTCTGAAACCAGTACTGATGAATACGATGCTGATTACGATTCAATCAGTGAATCCGGCGACAGCGCAACGGATACGGATGCTTCGGCCGACAGCTGGGAGGACGATGGCCCTGATGTCGACTGGGATGCCTATCACACCGACGATATTGACGAGTATCCGTCGCAGACTACATACAATCCGGATGCCATCAACTGGCAGGATATTCCGACTCCATACCGGGAGACACAGCTCGAGAAACTCGAACAGCAGGTCATACTGCTTGATCTTGACGAGAAGCAGCAGCTTATAGCCGACCAGATAATCGGCTCGATTGATGATGATGGCTATTTTCGTCGTGACATCGCTTCCGTAGCTGACGGAATCGCGTTTCAGAACGGAATCCCTGTTTCAAGAGAAGAGGTCCTTGAAGTCCTTCAGGGCATTCAGAGGCTCGATCCACCCGGCATTGCGGCGCGTGATTTGCGCGAATGCCTTTCCATACAACTCGAAATTCTGGACCCGGATACCGCAGGACTGGAAACGGCTAAAAAGATTGTAAAAGACACATGGGACGAGTTCGAGAAAAAGCACTTCGAGAAAATCATTCGTAAGCTGGGCGTAACCGAAGATGAATTTCGCGCCGCCTATGAATGCCTGCGAATGCTCGATCCGCGTCCCGGCTCATTCGAAACGGCAGCTGCCGACGCCGGAAATTATATAACGCCCGACTTCGAGGTCCGCTACGAACCCGATGATGATAACGATGAGCAAGGCGACTTCACCATCACGATGAACAGACGGAATATGCCCGATCTTGTCGTTTCCAAAAGCTATGAGCAGATGCTCAAAGACATGGAAGCCCGCAGCAAGAAAAACCGCGAGCAGAAGGAAACGCACGTTTTCGTAAAGAGTAAGATAGAGTCGGCCAAGTGGTTTATGGAGATGCTTCGTCAGCGTCAGCAAACCCTTATGGGAGTAATGCAAACGATTGTTGCGCTTCAGGATACGTTTTTCAAAACGGGGAAGTCGATAAAGCCGATGATCCTCAAGGACATTGCCGAGCGAGTAAAGCTGGATGTTTCCACAATCTCAAGAGTGGTTAACGGAAAGTATGTTCAGACTCCCTTTGGCGTCTATGAACTTCGCTATTTCTTTAACGAAGGCATCACAACTGAATCCGGTGAGGAAGTTTCAAATCTTGAGGTGAAAAATATCCTGTCTGAGATTATCGAAAACGAGCCTGGTGATAAGCCTTACAGCGATCAGAAGCTTATGGAAATGCTGAAAGAGAAGGGCTTTAAGGTCGCCCGCCGTACGGTAACCAAATACCGTGAACAGCTAAAGCTGCCTCCGGCCCGGCTTCGCAAAAAAGTAATTTAAGCCAGACTTCTCAGCTCAGTCTAAAGCTGAGCATTAGCACGTTGAACAAATCCGTGTAGGTGTAGACAAGGTAGCCAAGAAGCACGGTGACAAAAGTATACAGGGCCGGTGCGGTGAGGAAGTGAATAGCCGGACTGAGGGTCGGCTCACTGCCCAAGGCCGATGATGCCAGGTAAAAGGCCACATAGTTAAGGAGAAGAAAGACGAAGCACAAAACGACGATAATGATGCTTCCCGGCATCAGAACGGCAACAGTAACGAGGATGGTGGCAAGCACAAAGCCGATGTGCATAGGCCACAGGAAAAAGGTAGAGGCCATGGAGAAAATATCCTGACGAAAGCATGTGCTCATCAGCCAGATTAAGCCCACCGCGTTAAAGAGGGTCCCGGCAACTGCTCCAATCGCGAAAACACCCCAAGTACCCGGAATAAACGAATAGTGATAGCCGAAGGCCTCGTGCCCCGCGGTGCCGAACAGGCCGGTAAAAGCCGATGACAGAACAAGCCCCCAGAGTACCGATATCTGAACAAATACAACCAAAGCAGAGCCGCCCATAATGATGTGCCGGCGGAGTATGTCTTCAACCATAAACGAGTAGCTGGCAAAATAGCGGATAACCGAGCGGTTGTAGTTCGGGTTGAACCGAAAGTGAATGCTGAACGACAGCCATAGCAGCAGCAAAATAATCACGTCCAGACGGATGGAAGGCGTTTCCGGCTGAAGCGCAGGCAGGGGAACCGTGGCAGACCCGGCCAGCTGATTGCTGAATGCATACAGCATTTCAGAACCGAATTCATCTTGTTCAGTAAGCCAGATATAGTCATCGTAGCGGATAAGCAGCGTGGAAAAGCCAGATACAGCTGCAGCCTTTATTTCATCGTAATAAGCGCGAACTCCGTTTGGGTTTCGGTGCGATGAAAGCAGCATGATATCACCCGTGCCCGAGGTTTGCTCCGCCGAGATTCCTGCATAGGCAATAGCGGTGAAACCGTCTGGGAGTACATCAACCATATCGGTAATGATGTACAGGTTTTCGCCCGCAAAACTGCTGCGCACATTTTCATAAAATGATCGCACGCGGCTGCTTCTCAAATCAGGATGGAGACCGGTGATGATGCTTTCCGTGCTGAAGCTGCCGCTTTCGTAGTAGTGTGTACGGAAAGAACGGATGATTTGGTTTGCGGCATTTTCCCGAAGCATCCGCGATCCCGGTGTGAGGTAGGAAAAGGGCAGGGAGGGCATCACCCTGAGGGTATCAGTGATTAGAGATGTAGAAACTAAACCGCTGGGGGATATAAGGTTGATGCCGTTTGACGAGAAGTTATTTAAATCTGAAGCACTAAGCGACTCCGTCTGTTCTTCATCAAGAATTACACCAAAACGAAGCTGAGCATCGCTGGCGCTGGTAATCAGGAGTAGGAGCAGGAATCCAAACAGAGTGCTTTTAAGAGCGGGCATTTAGCTGGCGGTCGGAGTCTCAGTCGAGTTCAGCTTTGAGCGGGAGCTGACGCGTTTCTTTAAATGTAGAAAGCACGATATTCGAGCGCGTCTTTTTTACACCGGGCATGGTCTGGATTTTCGACAGCAGCTTCTCCAGGGATTCGGTGTTGTAGGTACGGATCTTGAGAAAGTGGGAGCCGTCGCCTGTGATAGAATGGCATTCTAAAACCTCTGCTTCATTTTGGCATGCTTCAACGAAATCCTGATAGAATGAAGAGTTATCAACCTGTACGAAAATGAAGGCGGTAATGTCGAAGTTGAAATTCCTCGGGTTGAGCACCGCGTAATAGCCCTCAATCAGATTTTTTTCCTCCAGCTTTTTCATACGCTCTGAAACGGAAGGAACGGATAAGCCCACGATTTCAGCCAGTTTGTTACGGCGTGCGCGTCCGTTTTGCTGTAATTCGTGAAGAATTTTGAGATCTGTATTGTCGAGGTTTTGAGACATAGTTTTGAATTAACTTAATTTATACAACCATAGCACCGTATATCCGGCCGTTTAAAATTATTGAAGCCAAATATAACTAAATAATTTAGGCAAACAATCATAAGGCTTTTATTTCAATAGAAACAGGGGAATCAGGTGCTAAAGCCTCATTCGGGCTTTTGCTTCACGATTTCGGCAAATTCGCTTAGGATCATGGCCGTGGCTCCCCAAAGCGGAATGTCGTACAGGCTCCAGAAGGGGACATAGAGTTCGTTTTCGCCAAGCTGCCATAGCTCCTGCCGCCGGTGCTTGTCCGTTATGATATCCGGGAGTTTTGGCGTAAGAATCCCGCTTACCTCGCGCGGATCAGGGCGGAGCTCCGGCTTTTCAGAGATAAATCCCACGTGCGGATAGATGATGTTGTTGGTGACCGGAATATAGAGCCTGCTCAGCCTGCCCGCGATGCGAATGTCAGATTCAGGCACTCCTACTTCCTCTCTGGTTTCCCGTAGGGCAGCTTCGACCGGCGTTTCACCCTGATTAATGCCGCCTCCGGGGCAGCTAATTTCACCGGCATGGCTTGGCATTTTAGACGACCGTATGGTGAGCACCAGATGGTGAGTGCCTTCATAGGGATAAAGCAGTACCATTACGGCGTTGGTACGGCATCCCTTTGGAGGCTCAACACGGTGCGTAAAGCTGCCGTCGGTTCTGTACGGTCCCATTTTGCTCTGGGCCTCGAAGCCCGGCAGTGGCTCCTTAAGTCTTTTGGTAAGATATTGCTCCAGGTCTCTCATCGTAGTAAAGCTCATTTATGCATCATCGGATCTTAACTTTGAAAAAGAGCGCGAATCGGGCAGTATTGCAGGAACCCGCATTTTATATGTTTTGTACGCATCACCGAACCGGTCGGTCAGCCGCATTTCTTCAAAACGGGAACCGATTATGAAGTATATAATGGCAAGAACGGTTAAAAGCAGCCACTTGACGGTCATGTACGGATGAAACACAAAGAATATGATGCTGAACAGGTACAGCGGATGCCTCACAAATTTGAAAGGCCCCTGTACAACGAAACCATTCTCCTTTGGCTCATCAAGATCGTAATCATGTTTCTGAGCCTGAGCCGCATGACCCAGCTGTTTGATTCCAGTAAAATTACCCGTTCCGGCAACATGTACGCTTTTGTAGATTCCATAAAGGGCCAAAAGCTGAACCAGATGCATGATGTAAGAAAAAGGTGCATCAACGGAATAGATAGTTGATGTGCTGACAGGTATGGAAAACCATACGAGTGCGAAAGTAAGCAGCGCGACAATGTTGTATAAAAACCGGTAATAAAACCGCATTTGCGGCCATCTGGTAATAATGTGTCTCTTCAGACTTCTGCTGGCGAGAAGGCTGTGTAGAACTGCAAAAAGTAAAAATGCTGCGGCGAAATACATGGAGATTACGTACTGCTGCTTTGATTTATTCAGTAAGGCTATATTTCAAGCCAGCCGCTAATGATCTCACGGTACTCGGTTAGCGCGGTGTAGCCTTTGTTAGTGAGAGCAACGTTCGTTTGTTGACGCGCCTGCTGCACGCTTTTATTCATGATGATCAATCCTGCCTCCTCAAGCTTCTTGAGCTGAATGTGCAAGTTGCCGTCGGTGGTTTGTACCGACTTTTTCAGGCTCATGAAGTCGACTTCATCGGAGTGCGCGGCCGATGAAAGTATGGCCAGACGCAATCGGTTGTGAATAATCGGATCGAGTCGTTTATGGCTAAAGCTTTTGTATTTGGTTTTCATCAATTCAATGAAGATGGATCAGTGTCAATGTAAAGGTGTTCAGTTCGGGAGCGAATGCGTACGGCCTTGGCTACAATCATCACACATAACACATAAGACGGCCGAATAATGTCATTGCTGAAGTAAAAAAGAATATACGTTTTTTAGAGGCTGATTAGTGAAGTGAGATTCCTGAAAAGATATGTTGGATTTTCAAAGCTGGAAGGGGATAAATTGATGTATTTGAGGATAAAGCACCATTTAAACTCCCCGAAACCCGTCATATATCACAGTTCCGAACGATGGTGATAAAAACATATATGCCCGAAATCAGCATCCGTTGTAGTTTAAAAATCACAACAACCGACCATGATGTACAGGATTAAGGGATTGCCGGGATGGGTTCCGGGTTTCTATTGACTCCGGTCTTTTGGCCCTCGGCTGCTTT
>JAIUMA010000034.1 GCA_022565795.1 Balneolia bacterium | reverse complement strand
GTGTATTATTATTACTATTAATCATACTAAAACTCTCAATCGTACCTATGTGGAATTGCGACCTCGTTACTTCGACTTATAAGCTCTTTGATACGATCACTCTCAATCGTACCTATGTGGAATTGCGACTACGCATACATAAGGAAGAGTGACTCTCATACCCTTCTCTCAATCGTACCTATGTGGAATTGCGACAGTGATGACCATACGCATAGGCACGTCACGGATATAGCTCTCAATCGTACCTATGTGGAATTGCGACGTACAGCAACTGGAGCTTTTGCTGCATACTTGTTACGCTCTCAATCGTACCTATGTGGAATTGCGACCGTATTAACGTTTTCTACAGTGTGGGAAGTGAGGTTCTCTCAATCGTACCTATGTGGAATTGCGACACTTGTAAATAGACTTGATGATGCTGAAGGTTTAAAGCTCTCAATCGTACCTATGTGGAATTGCGACTCATGTCATAAGGGGTTAAGTAATAAAGAAAATGGTCTCTCAATCGTACCTATGTGGAATTGCGACCCCAGTATTCTCCATTGATTATCCAGCGTTTCTTTCCTCTCAATCGTACCTATGTGGAATTGCGACATGTTTTTTGCATAATCTTTCTTTTGCCAACTCTAACTCTCAATCGTACCTATGTGGAATTGCGACCGTTATGGTGAAATTAAAATATCACATGACAAGAGACTCTCAATCGTACCTATGTGGAATTGCGACGTATATCATCGGCTCCGCAGTCCTCGCTCTCGCCCCTCTCAATCGTACCTATGTGGAATTGCGACTCGTAAGATCCGTTACCGCCAGCAGCTTCAGCTCGCCTCTCAATCGTACCTATGTGGAATTGCGACATGTTCTTTCTGTTATAGAACTATCAAACCAACTTGCCTCTCAATCGTACCTATGTGGAATTGCGACATGCAGCTCGCTGACGCATTCTAGCTATGTTTGATTCTCTCAATCGTACCTATGTGGAATTGCGACATGGCGTTGGTCCAAATCTTAGTAAGTGACATGTCCTCTCAATCGTACCTATGTGGAATTGCGACCGATGCCGATAATGACAACCATAGCAAGGAGTTTGAGCTCTCTCAATCGTACCTATGTGGAATTGCGACTTTCAACTCCATTTCCATGAGTTTCTTCTCATAACTCTCTCAATCGTACCTATGTGGAATTGCGACAATATTTTGCTGTGTCAATTCAAGGCCGCGCGCTATCTCTCAATCGTACCTATGTGGAATTGCGACTATGTGAGTTAGCAGCAATATTACTCGTGCCATTCACTCTCAATCGTACCTATGTGGAATTGCGACAGGACGTTTGAAACATCATCGGAGCTTATAAGCTCAACTCTCAATCGTACCTATGTGGAATTGCGACCCGTTCCTTTGCAGGTATGGCAATCTTTTTCTTTATCTCTCAATCGTACCTATGTGGAATTGCGACGTTAGGATCTGCGAACTCATGGCGAGCCAGCTCTTGCTCTCAATCGTACCTATGTGGAATTGCGACGGTTTTGATTGAGGACATTGCGCATCATCTGGCGTTCTCTCAATCGTACCTATGTGGAATTGCGACAAACCGTTCAGGCCTACCAGATTCATCCCTTACAATCTCTCAATCGTACCTATGTGGAATTGCGACGCAGCCTGATGGCCGCATATGGCGTAAAAGCCGTAACTCTCAATCGTACCTATGTGGAATTGCGACTTAAATAGTACTGACTAAATGGAGTGTAATAATAATCTCTCAATCGTACCTATGTGGAATTGCGACATCGTAGCCACGCAGATATTACTTTGCGTGTAGCGGCTCTCAATCGTACCTATGTGGAATTGCGACTTCATAGCTATCCCATTTTTTTCTCAATCCGATACCTCTCAATCGTACCTATGTGGAATTGCGACCCACTTGATACGCTCACCGGTGCGTTCAGCGACTTGCTCTCAATCGTACCTATGTGGAATTGCGACCACAGCTGATGCTGTGCTAAGGCTCTTCAGGTCGTCCTCTCAATCGTACCTATGTGGAATTGCGACGAACAAGCTATGTTCAACAGTTTTTCGGTAATATCCCTCTCAATCGTACCTATGTGGAATTGCGACAATACAGTCACAATCTTATTGAATCAACGTGGAGTACTCTCAATCGTACCTATGTGGAATTGCGACATTAGATTAATTTTTGTTTGGTAGCCTTCATATTTACTCTCAATCGTACCTATTTGGAATTGCGACTTGGCCGTTATTTACCTCCTCCTACCCGGCTGATGCTCTCAATCATACTTTCATAATCTGTCCAACCCACCCGTTTTCCTTCGCCATGGCATTCAATTGATTTGATTGTTATGCCCAAAATATGCATACTGAGGCGATAAAAAGTGTAATGGTTTTTACTGAGGTTTTGCGCTGTGACCGGCAGCCTTGTGTTACCTTTTTTGTTTTTGCCGTTCCCAATAGTCATCTTTTGTCATTTACCAGCGGAGGTTAGTCAATGAGGCTCAGAGACCCTTTTAACAGAAACAAGTCGAAGTTTAAGTCAATGGAGACAGATTCCGTGGTGTTGTCGCACGGTGGGTTTATCACGTTTCCGAAGGCGAAGGTGCTCAGCGAGGTGCCGGTCGGGGTATATTATCCGACCATCAACAGCAACGACGATTCGTTCATCCTTACTCAGATTAGTCCTGATTTGATCGGGGGGAGCGACCGGTTCGATGATTTGCTGATGGATGATCTGGACTTTGGGGCCCGGATGCGTCCGGAGAGAATTGAGGCTGCAGCCCGTGAAAACGTGGATCGTGAAGAGAATGATGCCTATTTCCCAATGGAGCATTATCATGAGGGGATTGGGATGGCCGATGCGAATATCCGGTCGTTTTTGGATTCAAAGGAATTCTATAAAGAGCAGAAGCTTGGGTATAAGCGGTCCGTGCTTTTTTACGGAGAGCCGGGAACCGGTAAAAGCAGGTATATCGATCAACTGGGCACTACGCTGATCAGCAACTATGATGCTGTTGTGATGCGAATAGGCGGCCCGCACGAGCTGTCGGCTATCCTAAAGGCCGGAATTCCGGTCCTGAATAAGGTGCTTAAAGGCCGCCTTAAGGTTTTTATCATTGAGGAGCTGGTTACGCTGCTGGAGCGTGACTTTAAAACGGAGCTGCTTAACCTGCTCGATCATCCCTACCTGCGGGATGATGTGATGTTTCTGATGACCACAAACAATCCGGAGCAGCTGCCAAGCAATATTGTGGATCGGCCATCCCGGGTTGACCTTCTGGTTGAGGTGAACTCCAAAGGTTTAAATAAGGAGTTCATAGCCGCTTGGTATAAATTTCTCATGGGTCAGAATATGCCCGAAGACGCCATGAATGAAATGAGTCAGCTCGATGATCTGAGCCCTGCCTATTTAAAAGAACTGTTCGTGTCTTCACGCGTAACCGGGCAATCGCTTCAGGATAGTATGATAGAGCTGCGGGACAGAAAAAGCAGGGTGAAAAGCCAGTTTAAGCAGGCAAAAGATATCGGGTTTGGATAGAGGTTGAGGCTGAGACTAAGGCTAAGGTTTAGGCTAAGGCTGAGGAGTGTGTCCATGGTTTGGCTGAATCCTGCATGGGTTGTTGTATCGCCTGGGTTAACATCTGAACAGGTGGCTTTTTTTCAAGCTAAAGACGAGCTTTTCTTCTCGCCTCCGAATCTCCCATCACTTCATCCAGCATTTTTTCGCCGGGCACGGAGGGTTTGTCGCGGTAGCGGTCAACCACGCACAGGAAGGAGAGGGGCGCGCCCTTGTCGGCGTGGAACTGGTGAAGCGTTTCCGGGCTGATATACACCACGTCGAAGGTATTCAGGTCGTGGACTTCATCACCTAAAATCATGCTTCCTTTGCCTTCCACAATCATCACCGAATGCGGATGACGGTGGTACTCCAGCGATGAATACCCGCCTTCCTTCACACGGAAGACGCGCGTCTGCATATTCAGCTCGTGCTCGTCCTCACCCTCGCCCAGCAGCGAATGCCGGGTGATGTCCTTAAAGTTGGTCCCGCTGGTTTTGTATTCTTTTGGGGTGATGCCATCCCAGCCGGATTCAGTTTTGCGAATGATTTTGGAGTTCTTTTTCATGTTGTGGTCGCTGCGCTTCCAATTGTGAATGGTGAATTTTGAATGGTGAATTATTGTCGATCCCTGAATTAGCTTGACCGTTAGTATTGGTTATTAATTTAATATAAAGGGGACAATATGGAAATGCTCCACTTTGTTGATTTGGATGATTTGCTGCCTTTTGTCCGGAATTTACCAGACCGAAAAACTCATCTTGAATTAATCTGCAGCCTGCTTCATCATCCTTGTTGGGCTAAAGCCCATTTGGTCGAGTCTCATTACCGTTGACTGAAGTCAACGGTAATAGATAGTGGCTAAATGTTCAATCGATAAAAATGCATCAGAAGCCCCCATCTTTAAAGAGTATGCGGGAACGCTCAATAGAATACAGATCAGACAACTGGCTGGAAACTTCAATTCAATATACTATCAATTGCCGTCTGCTTTAGCTGACGGCTATTGAAGCTTATCTCTTTCTGGCTTTAGCCAAACAGGGATATCAACCGGACAAAAGTAATTAACAATTAGTAATCAGAAATCAAGATTTCCATAAGCTCCCGGCTGGCGTATTCGATTCCTTTGGGATGCTGGTAGAGGCTGCCGCCGATGAGGAAGACGGTGTCGTTTCCGTAGCGTTTCAGGAGCTCGGGCAGGGTTTGACGCTGTACGCCGCCGCCCGGGGTTGGGAAGCAGCCCTTGGCATTACGGGACGCGGGTTTGCGGCAGGATGCATTTATGGCAAGGCATTCATCAACAGAAAACGAAAAGCGGCCGCCGGCGTTGGGATAGATGCTGAAGTCGGCGCCAAGCTCTTTCCACAGCTGACCGTAAAGAAAATCCGGCGTGAGGCCCTCGGTTTGTGAAAGCACGTAGCTACCCGAAAAGGCTGGATGTGCCATCACCGGAAGCGGAATGTCGGATGAAGCGATTTCAGCAAGCGTACCAAGTCCGCACAGATGCGGGATAAGGAGCACGCCGCCGGCTCCGGCTTCATACGCTGCCTCGTAGCGGCGCATGGTCTCTGCTGCGTCAGCGGTGATATTCGGGTAGTATCCGGCGCGGTGACCCGTTTTGTCGGCCGCTCGTTTGGTAGCATCCACGCAGGCATTCAGGCGCTGATCAAACGGGGCGGCCGATTGGTTGGCCATGCCGTGATCATCCTTGATGATGTCGATGCCGCCCAGCGCAAACTGGTAGCAGAAATCAGCCAGGGAAGCCGAATCCAGACCAATCGGCTTCAGGGCCGAGCAGCTGAGTGCGCGTTTTGTGGTGATGCCATGGTGAGCGCGAACGCCATCAATGCCGAATTTGGGTCCAGGACAAAGATGTCCTGGCAGCTTATCCCACTCCAGCCCGGTGATTCGCACGCCCCTGAACAAGGAGGCGTTGCCGAGAATGACGTTCAGAAGCTGGGAAATGCTTTCATCAAGCGAGGCATGGGAGTAGGAGATGGCGGCTTCGAAGGTGCTGTCATCAAGCTGATCGAGCGCGGTGACCTGGCCCACCATCTCGCTGCGAATTTCAGGCGTGAGCACATCATCGGGCAGCTCCACGCTTTGTTCGTAGGCAACCTTGGTGCAGAGCGAACGGGCTTCCTCAGGGGTGGAAGCCGTTATCCGATAGCTTATATTGAAGCGGGGTGATGGCATCACAAGCCGGCTTCAACGATGGTTTCCACACGATCCGGGCCGGTCGAAATGATGCGTACCGGCACGTTGATGGACTCTTCGATAAAGGAGAGCAGCTTCAGCGCCTGCTCGGGCAGATCATCACGCTTCTTGCAGTCAGACAGCGGACATTCCCAGCCTTTGAATACGGCATAAACCGGAACGACTTTTTCCAGCTGATCCGAGCCTTTCGGGAAGACGGTTGTCTGTTCGCCGTCAATCTCGTAGGCGGTACAGACCTTTATCTCCTTCAGGGTATTGAGTACGTCCATTTTAGTTACTACCAACTCGTTGATGCCGTTCACTCTGGCGGCGTACTTCAGGGCTACCAGGTCGAGCCATCCGCAGCGGCGCGGGCGTCCGGTGGTGGCGCCAAACTCGTTGCCTATGGCGCGGATTTCGTCACCTTCAGGACCGTGTAGCTCCGTAGGGAAAGGGCCGTTTCCAACCCGGGTGCAGTAGGCCTTTGTGATGCCCATCACCTTATCAATAGCTGTGGGAGGGATGCCGCTTCCGGTGCACGCCCCGCCGGAGGTAGGCGACGAGGAGGTCACGAACGGATAGGTTCCGTGGTCGATGTCGAGCAGGGCACCCTGGGCGCCTTCAAGCAGAATGGATTCGTTGTTCTCCACCGCTTCATGCAGCAGGTGGGTGGTGTCGCAAATGTAGGGCTTCAGCTCGCGTCCCCACTCGAGCAGTAGTTCCATCAACGGCTCGGGCAGTAGTGCCGGCAGGTCGTACATATGCTTGAGCTGTACGTTGATTTCATCGAGCAAATAGTCGAGCTTGTTGCGCAGTACCGACTCGTCGAGCAGGTCCATCATGCGAAGTCCGCTTCTGGCCACTTTATGCACATAGGCCGGACCAATACCGCGGCCGGTGGTGCCGATAGCCGATTTGCCCTTGGCTTTTTCCCGGGCGAGGTCCATCTGCTTGTGGTAGGGCAGAATGACGTGCGCCGTGGAGCTGATGCGCAGTTGTTTCTCCGGTGAGGCGCCTTTCTCTTTCACCGTACGGATCTCTTCGAGCAGTTTGTCGGGGTCGATAACAACGCCGTTACCGATAACGCAGGTTGTGCCGGGATGGAAAATTCCGGAAGGAATGAGGTGAAGCACATAGGTCTTGCCGTCGAACTTAATGGTGTGGCCGGCGTTAGCGCCGCCCTGATACCGAACCACTTTGGCAACGTTTTCACCAAGCAGATCAACAATTTTACCTTTTCCTTCATCGCCCCATTGGGCACCAATGATTACGCGTACAGACATGATTGCGGGATATAATTTGAAATAGAATTCACAAAAAAAGAGGTGTGCCGATTGGCACACCTCCTGAGGTTTTACTGTAAGGTGTTGCTAAGTGCTACCAGTACGTGGTATGCGGGCTTAGTCTTCATTGAACGATTCTGCTGCTTCATCAACCGACTTAAAGTGCTTGAAGACGGTAATCAGCTTGGTTACGATAAGAAGACTTTCAATTTTATTGGTGGCGTTTGCGATACGCAGATCGCCACCGGCATTACGCATGGTAGTGAGGCCGCCGATGAGCATTCCCAAACCGGATGAGTTCATAAACCCGACCCGCTTGAGATCAACGACTACATTTTTCTGCCCTTTTTCGATAAGATCGTGCAGGGCTTCGTTGAGTTTGGTCGCGTCTGGTCCGCCCATCACGTTACCTTTAAACTCAATGACGTTGCAATTATACCGTTCAGATATGTTAAAACTCATCAGGATACCTCAGTGTTTTTATGATTTATTGGCCTTTTTTAGCTGCAAATCTACTACAAGGCTACTCGCTACAAATATAGAACTATATGTACCAAGAATTACCCCTAAAATCAAGGCAAAAGATAAGCCTTTAAGTACCTCGCCACCAAAGACAAACAGAATACCTACAGCAAGCAAGGTTGTAACCGAGGTCACGAACGTACGGCTCAAGGTGTTGTTTACACTTCTGTTTACCATTTTGTCGTAGTCTTCTGTTTTGAAAATGAGCGAATTCTCACGAATACGGTCAAATACAACCACGGTATCGTTCAGCGAGTAACCCACAATGGTGAGGAACGCCGCGATAATAGCCTGATCGATGTCGAGGCTGAACGGTACCAGATCGTACAGAAGGGTGAACATTCCAAGGGTGATGATTACGTCGTGGGCCAGGGCGGCAACCGCTCCGGCTGAGTAGTACCACTTCTTGAAACGGATGAGGATATAGATAAAGATAATTCCGAGGGCGAAGAGTATCGACTGAAGGGCGGCGTTTCTGAGATCTTCAGCAAAACGCGGACCTACAAGGTCAGCCTTAATAATCTCCGACGGGTTATCGGAATAGGTTTCTGCCATAGTTGACAAAATCACGGACTGGATTTCGTTGATGTCCAGATCGGCATCGGTACGAATAATGACATCGACACCAAATGTTTTCACTTCGGGTAGTCCGCCGAGTGGTTCTCCAAGTACGTTACGTACCTCTTCTACGGCCGGCGAGCTGCCTTCAAAGGCAACAACAACTTCCACACCACCGCGGAAGTCGATACCGAACTGCAGGCCTTTGAACAGGATTGCACCGATGGAAATAATCACAAGCGCCGCAGAAATCGTATAACCCAGCTTCCTGTTGGGTATAAACTGATATTTTGGATCTTCAAAAAGTCTCATAATGTGTGTTTTTTACTGATTGCAGTGTTTAAAATTCTGTTTGGTCGTTGTCTGATTAACCGAAGCTAACGGCGCCGGATTTGCTACGGGCCAGCCAGTCTACGATTACGCGCGTAATGATGATCGCGCTGAACAGAGATGCCACAATACCGGCCATCAGCGTAATGGCGAAACCTTTAATTGGTCCCATACCAAAGCTGAACAGAATTACTGCCGTCAGGAATGTGGTGATGTTGGCATCGAGAATAGCGCTCATTGCGTTTGCGTAACCGCTCTCAATTGATGCAATCAGTGATTTACCCGCCCTTTGCTCCTCTCGTATACGGTCGAAGATCAGTACGTTCGCATCCACCGCCATACCAATGGTAAGTACGATACCTGCGATACCCGGGAGGGTAAGCGTAGCCTTGAAGGCGGAAAGAATACCGAGTATAAAGACGATGTTGAGCAGAAGCGCAATGTTCGCGATACCACCACCGGTACGGTAGTAGAAGATCATGAAAATACACACGATACCCAAAGCAGCCAGTGCCGATCTGAAGCCCGCGCGGATAGACGCTTCACCAAGGGTGGCACCTACGGTACGCTCTTCAATAATCTCGAGTGGAGCAGGGAGGGCACCGGAAAGAAGAATGTTCACCAAATCTTCCGCCTCGGCAAGTCCGCCAAGTCCGGAAATCGACGAGCGGCCTTCGGTAATTTGCGTACGAACCACCGGGTAGCTGTACACGGTACCGTCTAGGATAATCGCAACCGGACGGTCGATGTTCGCAGCTGTAATCATGCTCCAGCGACGGGCACCTTCGCGGTTCATCGTCATGGATACTTCAGGAGCGTTGGTCTGCGGATCGAAAGCCGGACGCGCATCGGTAATTACGTCACCGGTAAGCTCAACCTGAGCACGCACGCCGAGAAGCGGGTGCATGTTGGTGCCGGTTCCGATATTTTCGGCACGGGCGCCCCACATCAGCTCGATGTTGGCCGGAATTGCGCGCTGAACGGCATCACGGCGAAGCAGCTCGTTAACAGCAGCCGTATCCTGTGCACTGGCGTAACCAAAACGAATGTCCGGACCGCCTACATCAAGCAGAATCTCGGTTAGCGGGTTCCTGGTGATGGTCTGTGGTTCGCCGTCTTCATCATCGCTTTCAACGGTTTCAGTTTCGTTAAGCAGGGTAACCACACGCTCGAAGGTGTTGCGCACCTCGTTGGAGTTGGCCATGGTTCTGAACTCAAGACGGGCGGTGCCACGAAGTAGATCGCGAACACGGTCCTGATCGTCTTCGATACCCGGAAGCTCAACCACGATACGGTTGGCGCCCTGGCGGACGATAGAAGGCTCGGTTACACCAAAGCGGTCAATACGATTACGAATAATCTCAACCGCACGGTTCACGGCGCTGTTGCGCTGCTCGTTGAGGAACTGCTGTACCTCTTCGTTGGTGGATGCACGGGTGAGGTCATCAGAGTACATGTGGAAGTATCGGCTGAGACGCGCACCTGAATCACGACGCTCAAATTCAGCCACAAACTCATTCACCACATCGATGTTGGCATCTCTCGAGCGGTTGAAGGCTGCCTCAAGTACTTCATCGAAAATATCATCGCGCTGGTCGCGTGCAAGCTCGCTGATGAGCTGATGCGTGGCCAGTTCCAGGGTTACCGACATACCGCCCTGAAGGTCAAGGCCGAAGCTGAGTGAGTTGGCGCGAAGGTTCGCAAGGCGTTCCGAGTTTTGGAACCGGTATTCAACCTGCTCCTGTTCGGAGAGCCTGTCGATATGACGCTCTTCAAGCCAGTGGCGAACACTAAACTGAAGATAATATCCGGTTAAAAGCAGGAAGCCAATGATAAAAAATATCTTGGTTGAGCTTGTTTCTTTCATGATTTATGGATGTGTTAGATGGTTTTGTTAAAGAAGAATCAGTTTTTCATCAGGAGTCACAATGGTCCTGCTACTTTTTGTTTTGCAGGGTGATGCGCTCCGAAACGGATGGTGCACATAGGGTTGGTTCAGGCAATGTGTGTTTTGGTTCATCGCGTGATGACACAACAGTGAAGTCGGTTTTATGTATGCAGAATGAAGCTGCGACTGACCGGCTATGGTATCATTACGGGATGAAGGTCACATGTGCAGAAACAGGGTGTTTTTTTACCTGATTATTCTGACTGACTGAACATGCCTGAAGTG
Organism: Balneolia bacterium; assembly: GCA_022565795.1. Classification (GTDB taxonomy): domain Bacteria; phylum Bacteroidota; class Rhodothermia; order Balneolales; family Cyclonatronaceae; genus Cyclonatronum. The sequence goes on along the minus strand of JAIUMA010000034.1, from coordinate 23,931 downwards.
AATACAGTACCTCAGGACACCCATGTGATTGACATTTGGGGCTAAGGGGCGTTTATAGCTATGCCGCTGATGAAGGGGAGGGAAGAGCGCTGGGTATTACTCTCCAGGGTGGTACTTTCGGTGAGTAGCGCGAGCGGCTGATCGCTGATTCTGTTTGCCGAATGAACTCCGTAGTGGCTTACCCAATACCCATTATGCTTGTGAAGCAGCTGGAGCTGGATTCGGTCCTGACCGAAGGTGCCCGCCATATCGGAGGCATTGTGGTGCTGAGCCCACGCCATATACAGATAGGCAATCTGCTGCTTGTTGCTGCTGCTGTTGCTGTTGCTGTTGAGCGGGAGGGCGTTATCAGAGCCGGCTGGGAGGACATCATTATAGATGTCATCGGCTTCTGCAGCGGAGGCGTTTGCGACCGGCGCTGCCTGAAGGATGGAATGAAGATAGCTAAGAAAATCGGCCTGTGAATTCAGGCTGAAATCGGCTCCGGCCTCATCGGAATCTGCAAGATGCTGCTTCACCCAGCTGTTAAAGGAGCTGAAATCCCTGGAGTGCTGCTCATTAGGGATTTGAAGCATCACCAGACTGATTAGAATCAGCGATGTGCAGAAAAATTTACAGTATGTCCCGAAGAAGGAATTCATTCGGCAAAGATAGGAACTCTGAAGACGTCCGACAAGGGGAATTGTGGGGCGCTTTGCTCCCGGTGTTGAGTGTTGGGTGATTGTCGCTTCGGCTCGGGTTTATTTGAAGGCTGCATCAGATGAATCACAGATTCGGATTAGTTTGACTGTGATTCACGTGACTTAATGATATAGATGATACGATACGGTAAGGTACGAGGTGGCAGCTCATCTTTAGGATGCCGAACATTCGCTGAAAATGATGAAGAGAGTTGCATTTAGGGAAGGAGCACACACATCCCATTAGGGCTAAAGCCCATTATCTTATTAAATCCATTACCGTTGGCTAAAGCACAACGGCAATGGATAGAATTGCCAGTGGATGAACTCAGAGACGAAAAATCATGGATTATCCTGAAAATTCAACAAATCATGGTCATTCCTTTTGATAATCTCACTACCAGCTCGAAAGCCGGAAGCGGGTAAAAATCTTTGTGCCTTTCTTCCTTAGTGGTTCAACCATAAACCGGAGAACATTAGGCAAAAAAATAAGGCACGTCCCTTCCGGGAACGTGCCTTTCTATTTGATTCGACTGTTATATCTAAAAAAGAATTTTGACGGCGACCACAAGTGACCTTCATCTAAAAGACATTCGAAAATTAATGATGTTCCCCGTTAATTCAATAAAAAATTACAGTTTAAATTAGATAAGCCTTGATTATTAAAGCATTCCCTTCAGAAAAGCGCTTTTATATAAAAGCGTGAATTTTCAGACTGTTTTATATTGATACACTGCCTGTATAAGACCATAAACATGATTATTTTTGGGTGTCTTAACGCCGACGCGTGTTACTTAACCAAATGAATTTCAGACTATTTATATATGTCAGTTAATACTGAGCAATTATTCGAAGCAGCCGTAAAAGTGGCTAAAATGGCCGGTGAGGTTACGCTTCGGTATTTTCAGAAGGATTTCGAAGTTATCTCAAAGCAAGACGATTCACCCGTTACCATCGCTGACCGTGAGGCCGAGAAGCAGATGCGCGCCTTCATCATGGAAACGTTTCCAGAACACGGCATAATTGGCGAGGAATTTGGGCCACACAACGAAAACGCATCCGTAAAATGGATACTTGACCCCATCGATGGCACGGTTGGTTTCATCCACGGGATCCCGCTTTACACCAATTTGGTTGGTATTGCCATAGACGATACCCCCACGGTGGGCGTCATACATGCTCCCTATATGAATGAACTCGTGGCCGGGGCAACCGGGGTAGGAGCCTACTTCAACAATTCTGAAACCCGTATTCGTCCGTGCAGCAGTCTGGCTGACGCTTCAATGATGACATCAGACGTGCAGTATTTCAATACCTACGGGCATAAAAAGTCATTCGAGCACCTGCTCACAAAAGTTAAGACTCATCGTACCTACGGCGACGCATACGGCCACCTGATGGTCGCCACGGGCAGAGCCGACATCATGATGGACCCGGTTTTAAACCTTTGGGACGCCGCCGCGCTTCTTCCGGTAATAGAGCAGGCCGGTGGTTCGTTTACTGACCTTAAGGGCAACGCCCGCATTGATGGTGGCAACGGTTTTTCATGCTCACCGGAACTGAAACAAGAACTCCTTCACATTTTTGAAACCCACTCCTGATTTCCAGCTATGATAAAAAGATTCCTACCGCTGTTTTTTCTCATTCCGGTGCTGTTTGCTGGTCTTTGGTCAACTTCATTTGCTCAGGAATACGAGACGTTTCCGGTTCTGGACTACGATTTTCGCCATCTTGACGCCGATCTTCACTTTTCTCCTACCGAACGCTCGCTTGAGGGTATTGCTACCTACACCGTCGCGGCGCGTAACAATGAGGCGGGTCAGCTGAGACTGCACGCATCCGGCCTGGCCGTAGACAGCGTACAGGTGAACGGTCAGACCGCTGAGCATGAGTCGGAAGACGGTTTTCTTTTGGTTGATATTCCCGAAAACCTGATCAACTCCGGCCGTGAGTTCACCCTTGAAATAAGCTACAGCACGGCGTCATCACAGGTGTTCCTGAAAACAGCTGCGGGTACGGTGTTTACTTCCCTTATGCCGGGACGACGCGCCGAGTGGATTCCGGTATTTGAGCATCCCCGCGTGGAGATGACTACCCGTATCGGACTTACGGTGCCGAGCCGGAAAGAGGTTGTGGCCAACGGCTATTTCGACTCCGAACAGCAGATTGATGAAGACCGCAAGAAAGTAGTTTGGAGCTCCGGCGAGACCATCCCGTCGACGGATCTGGCATTTTTTGTTGGTCAGCTTGATTATGCAGAAACGATGATGGGCATCAAGTCTGTGCGCGTTTATTCCGAGGCCAATACCATTAGCAGCAGCACCCGGAACGAGCTGATGCGCGAGGCCACATCGGCTGTCAGCCGCCTTCAGCGTAATTTGCGCTTCGAATTTCCGTATGAGTCATTTTCGGTGATTGTACTGCAGGATCACGTTTGGGAGCCTAAAACGTACGCCGCCACTATTGGACTGCTCTCGATGAACGCATACAGCCTCAGCGCACAGCTGGAGCGGGTTACAGCGGCCCAGTGGTTCGGTGCATTTCATCGCAGTGAGACCGTTGCCGATGCCGGAACCCAAATTCTGATGCAGGCTGCTGCACTTTCAGGCATGTCGCGCCCTGAGGGGGATCTGACTGTTTACGATTTCCCGGCTACGGAATATTTCACCGATTTTGATCACCTCAGCCAGAACAGCTGGCTGAAATGGCGGGATGCGTTTACTGAGCTGCCCGAGCTTCACCGAAATGCCATCACATCAGAAATGCAGCAGCTGTTTCGCATGAACGGCTCCGTCTTTAGCTGGGAGCAATATATGCTTCACTGGTATGAAAACACCGGACGCCCGCTCGACCCTGTAAGCATCACCGGCGATGATGAGAACGGAGAGGAAAGAGAGCGCAAGCTTGTTAATATAGCATTTGAGCCCGATTCCGAGCGCTCAGGCGTTCTGGTTATTGTTGAGCCGCGTGAGGAGCTGGAGCGCGACAGCCTTTACATTCCGCTAAGACTTATCTCCAGAAGCGGAGAGAGGCAGGAAGAGCTAACCGTTCACCGCACCGGTGGCGAATTTTTCGTTGAAACAGAACAGCGCCTTCAGAACATCACCGTCGATTACAGTCAGGTTGAGGGCATCGAGTTTTTTGAGATCAAAAATCTGGAAATGTGGCTGCACCAATTGCGTAACGACAGCAGCGACAGCAACAGACGCCGCGCTGCCCAAATGATGCCGCGCTTCCGCGATGATCCCGATATACAGCTTGCCATGCAGGATTTCCTCCGCCGCGAAGAACGCTCGTCGGTTCGCACGGCCATAGTTCGCTCCCTCAGCGATATCGTTGAAGGCGCGTCCGGCACCCAGCAGATTTTCATAGAAATGGCCCGGACGGCTCAGGGTGAAGAGCTCCACGCCGCTGTTGACGCTATGTGGCACTATGAGGGTAATGAAGACGTGATTTCGGCCGTGGGAAGGGTAGCGCAGCAGTCCACCTACCAGCCTGCTGCCGTTGCGGCGATTGGAGTGTTCAGAAGGATTGCGTCTGAGGATCAGTTCAACGAATTATCCCGCTCGCTGCTGCTTGGAAGTCGTCCGGCAGGAATCCGCGCCGCGGCCATCGAAGAGCTCTACCGGGCCGAAGATCAGGATGTTGCATTGTTCACCAGCCTTGACGTACTTGAAAGCACTGATTTTCCGTTTGCCATGCGCGATACGGCTATGAGAATGCTCATCCGTCACAACCACACCGCAGAGCTGGCTGAACTGCTTCCTGCACTCGTTAGCGATGCCGATCCGCGTATCCGCTACCGGGCACTGTCTCACCTGGATCGACTCCCGGCAAACCGCATGAATGACCTCCTCGAACAGCGCTACGATAACGAGCGCGACCCGAGAGTACGCTCAGCCTTCGACGAATTTTACTAGGGTCGCATTTGCTCCTGACGTAGAATGCTTGATGTTCAAGTAAGTGGGTAAAGTTTGGCGGCGGACATAGCAGAGACTTTTAAACTACATTGACCCGCCGCCTTTTTCTAAGTGAAGCTGTCATCATGAGCCTGTCAGCCTTCCGGCGAGGGAGGTTCGTAGTTTGGAGTTTGGGTTGGTTGTTTTTTTAAATCCCTGCACAATTAAAAAATCTGCGCGAATCTGCGCGAAAATCCGCGAACTTTGCGTCCTGCCTTCAGGTCCCTGATAAAAACTAAAAAAGCCGGTGTTCAGCCGGCTTTTTTGTTGAGTTATGTAATACTGCGAGCCGGTAGTGTGGCCGGCCCGCCATCTCATGAAATGTTCATTTTAACGTGCGGTTAGGCCTACGAGTAGCGCACCCAGCGGGCCAGCTCGCGCAGGCTGGCGCTCTTGCCGTACATCAGAATACCAACACGGTAAATTCGGGCGCTGAGCCAGATCAGAGCAATGAAAGTAGCTGCCATTAATGTGATGGCCAGGGCCACTTCCCAGAGCGGTACGTTCATAATCGCCATTCTCACCGGCATGATAATCGGGCTGAACAGCGGAATCATCGATAGTACAAATGCCAGCGTTGAGTCCGGATCAGTGGATACCGGGCTAAGGAAAAAGATCGGAATGATAATCGGAAGCGATACGACCAGCGTTAGCTGCTGATTTTCCGTTTCTGATTCAAGGGCTGAGCCAACGGCTGCAAACAGCGCGCTGTACATCAGATAGCCAAGCACAAAAAAGATGATGAAACCCAGAATTAGCCCGAAGCCGATTTCCGGAATAGTAAAAGGAAGCTCCGATTCGATTGTAGCCATAGCCGCCTGAGTGTCAGAACTTCCTGCTGCTTCAGAGACTCTGCTACCAAAGAAATAGAGCAGAATGGGTGTGCTGGCCGCTGATATTCCGGCAATTGCCAAAATCCAGAAAGCAAACTGAGTAACCGCTAAGGCTCCGACGCCCATCACCTTACCCATCAGAAGCTCAAACGGGCGGACCGAGGAGACGATCACTTCAACAATCCGGCTGGTTTTTTCTTCAATAACGCCGCGCATCACAATACCACCGTACACAAACATAGCGGTATACATAATCATACCCAGAATGATGCCGACGATAAACAGCGCGCTGGTATCCTGTTCTTCCTCGCCGGTCTCGGTAAGCACGCGGGTAGTGAGAGAGACACGCTCAGCCATGATTCCCCGGATTTCCTCGGTCACTTCGGCGCGGTCGAGCTTTTCATCGCGAATACTGGTTCGAAGAGCTGAGCGCACGTCTGCCACAAACCCAACGCCACCGGTTCCGCCGTAAATAAGCTCCGGCGTACGCGTGCCATCCAGTACCTCCTCATCTATCACCACAAAACCATTGAGCTCTCCGGTGGTGACTTTAGTGCGGATCTCCTCCAGGGTAAGATCAGGGAAGACGACAAACTGATTCGGGTTAATTTCGATCATTCGGGGCGCAATAACCTCGGTTTCGTCTACTAAGGCGACCACGCGCTGTGTGTCTGGAGAGAGAAGTGTTACGGCAATGGGAATCAGGAAAATGCCGAGGAAAATGAGCGGTGCCAGCAGGGTGGTGAGGATATAGGCTTTGCTCGTTACGCGTGTAAGGTATTCCCGCTTAAAGATGATGCCAAATTTGTTGAAATCAATCATGCTATCTGTTCCTGAATGGATTTGCGCGCGGAAGCGTCGTTTACGGTGGTGATGAAAATTTCGTTCAGACTCGGCTGAACGAACTCAAAATGGGTGAGGTCTACGTGGCTGATGGCTTCACGCAGAATATCCTGCTCGGTAACGCCGTCAAGCAGTCTTATCTCGGCGTAGTTGGACGAGCGGTTGTTGATACGCACATTATCCAGCCGGTCGATGAAGCTCCCGTCGCCGGAAAATTCAATCTTAACCGTGTTTTTGCCAAGGGAGCGTTTGATGTCACCCAGCGGCCCGGTTAGGATAATGTTCCCCTGATTGAACAGACAGATATCGTCGCACATCTGCTCAACCTGCTCCATACGGTGGGTGGCAAACAAAATGGTTTTCCCCTTTTGGTTCAGCTCGATAATTACCTCCCGCAGCAGTTCACTGTTAATAGGATCAAGACCACTGAAAGGCTCGTCAAAAATGCAGATTTCCGGATCGTGCGCAATGGTGGATATAAACTGAATCTTCTGCTGCTGCCCTTTGGAGAGTTCACCCAGCTTCTTCTTGGTCCAGTCGGATGCTTTAAAGCGGTCGAGCCAGTACTTCAGGGATTTTCTGGCATCATAATCACTCATTCCCTTTAACCGCGCCAGGTAGATGAGCTGCTCACCCACTTTCATCTTTTTGTACAGTCCGCGCTCTTCGGGAAGGTAGCCAATCATCTTCTGGCTTTCGGGTCCGGCCGGTTTTCCATTGATGATCACTTCACCCTCATCGGGCACGGTAATGTAGTTAATCATGCGGATGGTGGTCGTTTTGCCGGCGCCATTGGGACCAAGCACGCCAAAGATGCGCCCCTTTTCCACATTAAAAGAAACGTTTTCGACCGCAGTAAAGCTGCCGTAGCGTTTCGCAATATTTCTGACTTCTATCATGGATGTTTAGATGTGATAAGAATGAGCTTAATGAGTTTCTGTTTTCTTAGGAATGAGGACTTCAAAGCCTGTAAGCCGGCCTTTCGAAATCGAGACCGGCAGTAAAAATCAATCAGGAAAAAATCATCACTAATTCCGGTTAAAATTTTAGAATTAGGATGCTTTACATTATAATAGGGGTGAAGATACATCATTTGGAGCCTTTGAAAAACCGGACAAATAAACGGTTTTTCAAAGCCTCCGATTTTTATAATCAAAAAATACAGCTTTACCCGCTGGGGAATTTGTTTGCATGAATATTATTCATTTGAGCTTTGAGTGTTACCCGGTTGCGAAGACCGGTGGTCTTGCCGATGTCGTCGGATCGCTGCCAAAGTATCAGCGTGCACTCGGAGCTGACGCGTGGGTGGTTATGCCGCGCTTCAACAACGACTGGATTAATCAGCGTAATGTTCAGGTAGTACACGCCGGCAATACGTACATGGGCGACCGGATGTTTCAGTTCGAAATTCACAAAGTCGAAGGTGAAGAGCTGGGTTTTCCGCTCTACCTGGTGCACGTGCCGGGGCGCCTCGACCGCAAAGGCATCTACGTTGATGCCGAAAGCGGCTATGGCTACTGGGATGAATTTGAGCGCTATCTGAGCTTTCAGCTTGCGGCTCTGGAGTGGATTCGAACATTTTCTACCTCCCCCGATGTGCTTCACTGCCACGATCATCACACTTCACTTATACCATTTTTAATGACCTCCTGCGATCTGTTCCGCGGGATGGAGAAAATTCCAACCGTTGTTACCATTCATAACGGAGAGTATCACGGGAACTATGATCTCGGCAAAATTAACTTGTTGCCATCAATCAGAGAGGGGCAGCACGGCTTTGTCGACTGGGGCGGCAGGCTGAACGCGCTGTCGGCGGGGATTCGAAAAGCCTGGAAGGTCACTACCGTATCCCAAAGCTATATGGAAGAGCTGCAGGAGTCGGCCAACGGTCTTGAGGGACTTCTCCGGGCCGAGCGCGGCAAGTGTGTGGGCATCATCAACGGTATCGATGATGAGGTTTGGAACCCCAAGACCGATCCTATGCTGGAGCACCATTATGATGTGCGTACGGTCGAAAAAGGAAAAGAGAAGAGTAAGCGACTGATTTGTGACTATTTCAATCTGAACACCAACTACCCGCTTATTGCCTTCATCGGGCGGCTGGTGAAAGAGAAGGGTGCCGATCTGCTTCCGGGCGTTATATCCCGCTTCATCGAGGAAGGGGGACGTGCATCGTTCGTTGTGCTGGGAACGGGTGACCACTGGCTGCAGGAGCGCCTGCGCATGATGTCTGGCGAATATGCCGGTTATTTCGATTCATCCATTCAGTACAATGAAACGCTTTCCCGCAGAATCTATGCAGGAGCAGACTTCATTATTATGCCATCCCGCGTGGAGCCCTGCGGACTCAACCAAATGTTTGCCATGCGCTACGGTACCGTTCCTATTGTTCGTGAAATCGGTGGTCTGAAGGACTCCGTTAAGGATATTGGTGAGGATGACGGATATGGAATCCGGTTCTTGCACTACTCCGAAGATGATGCTCTTCACGCCGTATACCGGGCCGTTGGACTGTTTGAGCAGTCTGCTGCGTTTAAGAAAGTGCGGAAGAAAATTATGAAACTGGATTTTACCTGGAACAAGTCAGCACAGGCTTACATCGATTTATATCATCAATTAAAAAAATAATTTCCAAACAACCCGAATTATCATGGAAAATGTACTTGCAGTTATTTTAGGCGGCGGCCAGGGTTCACGTTTGTACCCGCTCACAAAAACCAGATCCAAACCAGCGGTTCCCATCGGAGGTAAGTATCGTTTGGTTGATATTCCCATTTCAAACTGTCTGAATTCGCAAATTAGAAAGATTTACGTACTCACGCAGTTTAATTCGGCCTCGCTGAACCGCCACATCAAAAACACCTTCAGCTTCGACGCCTTCAACTCCGGATTTGTTGATGTGCTTGCTGCCGAACAAACCATCAGCAGCCAAAGCTGGTTTCAGGGTACCGCCGATGCGGTTCGCCAGTCGATGCATCATATGGACAACCACGAGTTTGACTACGTGATGATTTTGTCCGGCGACCAGCTCTACCAAATGAACTTCAAAGAGATGATGGATGCTCATATCAGATCCAAGGCCGATCTCTCTATTGCAACTATTCCTGTGAACGGCGATGACGCTACAGGGTTCGGGATTATGAAGGTTGGCAAGAACAACATCATCGAATCGTTTGTGGAGAAGCCCGGAAAAGAAGAGCTTAGCGACTGGACTTCTGATGTGCCTGAGGAGATTAAGAATGAGGGGCGCCACTATCTGGCATCTATGGGTATTTACGTATTCGGCAAGGAGGTTCTCCGAAAACTTCTCGATCAAAACCCGGATGCAACTGATTTCGGTAAAGAGATTATTCCGTCAGCGCTGTCACAAAAGAAGAAAATCTGTTCATATCTGTATGATGGATACTGGACCGACATTGGAACCATCAAATCATTCTTTGAGGCTAATCTTGCACTGACGGACCCGATGCCGCAGTTCAATCTCTATGACACCTCAAGGATGGTCTACACCCGCGCCCGTATGCTTCCGGCATCGAAGGTGAGCGGAACGGCCCTTGAGCGGTCAATTATCGCGGAAGGATGCGTAGTTGAGGCCAGCCGTATCGAGCACAGTCTGGTGGGTATACGTTCACGTATAGGAAGGGGAACAACCGTAGCGGACTCGATTCTTATGGGTAATGACTACTTCCCAAAATACGATGAAATTGAGAAACGAGACCCGGATTATCCGCCGGTTGGAATCGGTGAGCGCTGCTTCATTCAGAACTGCATCATCGATAAAAATGCCCGAATCGGAAACGACGTGCGCATCAACGGAGGCTCCCACCTCGCCGACGGAAATTATGACAACTATACCGTAGTAGACGGCATTGTTGTTGTACCTAAGGGAAGCGTGCTCAAAGACGGTACGGTGATTTAATCCGCCAGACAGTTGTTTAAAGATTCACCGAAAAAGCCGCTGTATCATTTCGATGCAGCGGCTTTTTTGTATATGGGTGTGTTTCGATCTTCGCGTTAATCAGCGGTAAAATCCGCGCGCATCTGCGTCCTACTCCGGTACGGTCGCCTGAATTTCATTCAGCTTTTGGATGGCGCGATCCCGGAGCTGGCTGAAGGTGAGCTCGTTCAGCTCTCCGTTGTTGAATTTCATGAACAGCCAGATGAGGTAGGTGGCAATCACGTCTTCGTAGCAGTAGTGCTCGATGGCGGCTAGCCGGCCTTCGCGGAACATTTCAAGAACCACGTTGCCCTCACCGGTCTGCTTGAACGGGATGCCGATCAGCATGCCCAAATGCTTAAGTTTTGGCCAGGAGCTGGCGCCGTAGTTGCTGAATTCGTCAACCAAATCGATGTTGTGCTGACTAAATCGGTACCGAATATCATGGTGACTCATGCGGCGGGGTAGCTGCAGTCCGTGCTTCAGAGAGCGGTAGGTGATCAGCGGCAAATCGAATCCACGGCCGTTATGATGGATAAGCCCGAAATCTTTAAAGAGGCCCAAGGTCTGTATCAACTTCTCAAGGCCTTCTTTTTCATCGGTGCCTGACCACGCGACTTTGTTTTTGGGCTCGCCCATATTGTCCACCCAAAGCCCAACCCATGAAACCATGCGATGAAACATAGGGGGCAGGAAGCCAGACTTGTTCTTGGCCAGCTCTTCAGAGGCCAGCTCCAGCAGGGCATCCTCTTCCAGATCAGGCTGATCTAAAACGGTTCTGATGAAATCAAAATCGGGTACAGACTCAATATCAAATACAAAAAACATAAGCAGCAGACGGGTTTAGCGGTTGCGGATACTCAACCGTACATTATCAATAATTTCGCTGATTTCAGCAACTGATTTTGCTTCTTTAATCTTGCGGTAGGTTTTCTTGTGCGCCAAAACGCGCGCCAAATTTGCCAGAACAGAAATACTTTGCTGCGTGGTTGTCGTTCTCGGCGTTAGCAGTACAAAAAGCAGGTTTACTTTTTCCTCAACATTTGGATAGTCAATGCCCTCAGTGCTGATTCCCATGAAGAGCGTTGGCTTGCTGCAAAGCGTCGTTCTGGTTTTGGTGAGCACCACGTTCGGAAGCTCTCCCGGAAGGTTATCGATATCCTGAGCCAGAATTCGCTCCACCACTTCGCTAAGCGCAACAGGATTGTTATGAAACTTCTTACCCATAAGTTCCCGAAGTGCGGTGCCTGCATCCATGTTGTTGAGCTCGAAATTCACATGCTCCGTGCTGATGCTCGGAATACGGCCTACGCTCTCAAAACTGATGCGGTTAACCACGTTTTCTTCCGTTGTGATCTCGGATGGATATAGCGTAATAAAGTTGACATTAGGATAATTCTGGGCAATAATTCGCGGCAAACGCTCCAGATTATCATCCCATGAAACGGTTCCTTTACGGGTACTTAATAGGAGAACCATATCTTCTTCATCCTGGAAATTGATACGATCGTCCCGTAATAAATCGCTCCAGTTGTCGAGGGTGATGTACTCGCCCTCGATTTGCGGCTCTTCGGTCTCAATAACCGTGCGAATGGTGTTGTGGTTATTTCGTGATGTAACAACGATAAGGTCAGCACCAATTTCGCTCACCATATTCTGTATGGTTGACATGGCGTCGGAGAAACCCGGCTCGCGGTCGAGATAGGGCGGAACCATAAGGAAAATGCGTTCAGTTACGTTTATCGGATGATCCACCTTGCAAACCATCACCAGCTGTTGCGCCTGCTCAAGCATCTGGTCGAGCACCGTACCAAAAATACGCTGACGTGCCGAAATCTGCCCGTTCCAACCTATAATAACATGTGAAGCCCTAAGCTCCTTAATTGCCCTCAGAATACCGTTTGAAATATTCATATCGATACGGGTAATGGGCAGTACAGGAACCTCAGCTGCGGCCGCATGAACCACGGCATGACTCAGCATCTTCTCGCTTTCTGCCACGCGTGCGTCAGTATCTGCGCTGCCGGTATCGCGGGCGACGGTGAGTGGGAAAATAGGTTCTTCGCTGTTTTTCTTTTTCACAATCATGGCGATATCCATGAGGGTTTCGGCGGTCTGCGGATTCGCCAGAGGTACCAGAATACGCTCAGGAGCATCTTTCGGGTCGTATGGTTTTTTCGCATCCTGAAGGGCAACCTGACGCCCAAACTTCTCTACAAAGGTCGGTCCAATCATGCAGGTTATCAGAATCATAAGAACAACGGCGTTTACTGAAGTCTGCGTAAAAAGTCCCAGCTCAAAACCCACAAGGGTAACGGCAAGCGTAGCCGCCGCCTGCGGGATGGTTAAGCCAACCACGGTCCATCCCTCAGCTGCTGACATCCGGAAGAGAAGCTGAGTGAGTTTGGCAGCAATGCCTTTTCCAAACACGACCAGACCGGTGAAGGCAGCGGTCTGAAGCCATACCGACCAGCTTTCGATCATTACTCTTACATCTACCAGCATACCAACGGATATCAGGAAAAAGGGAATGAAGAGCGCGTTCCCTACAAACTGAACCCTACTCATAAGCGTACCCGATTCCGGTACCAGGCGATTGAGGGTTAAACCTGCAAGAAACGCTCCGATAATCGCAGCAAGCCCGACCAGCTCGGCCAGGTAAGCCGAAATGAAGAGAAGTGCGATCATGAACACGTACTCGGTGTTGGTTTGGTTTCTAACATTTCGGAAAAACCATCGACCAAGAATCGGAAGTCCGAATAGTACTGCAACGCCATAAATCACGACCAAAATAACAAAGGTAATCCAAAAACCGACCCCGGATGAGGCACCGATCGTGTTGGCCACGATTGCCAGAAAGATTAGCGACAGCATATCGGTAACAATTGTGCCGCCCATTGCCATGGTAACGGCCGCGTTTTTCTGAATACCGATCCGGCTGGCAATTGGATACGCGAGAAGCGTATGAGAACCCACTATTGAGCCTAAAAGAATGGAGGAAGCTAAAGAAAAGTTGAGTATGTACATACCAACAGGTATAGCTGCCAGCTGAGGAATAAAGAAGGAAATAAGCCCAAAGGCAAGGCTTTTATTCCGATTTTTCTCAAATTTGTTGAGGTCGATACTCAGGCCGGCCATGAACATCAGGTAGAGCAAGCCCACCGTCCCCAGCAAAATGATAGTGTCGTCGCGCTCGAGCAGGCCAAGTACGCTAGGGCCTACGATGGTCCCTGCCAGAATCGTACCTACAAGCCCAGGAATCTTCAGCTTCTGAACTATAATAGGGGCGATCAGGATGATGATCATCACAATCCCGAAAATGAGGACCGGATCGTTAACCGGCAGGTTCAGGCTGATATTTAAAAAATCTTCCAAGAATGACGCAAAGTAAGGTGATGATTTAAAAAGTTAAAGATACTCATTCGCTGTAGTTTCGTAAAATTCAGTTTTAGAAGAGTTATGTTCTGGTCACTAATATAAAGAAGTGGCTGAAATTTGCGCAGAACGCATAGTAATCAATGAGATTAAGCTCTGATTGGTTAGCCGGGCAAGATAACAGTGGCTGTTTCGTTGGCCTGATTTAGTCCGGATTTATCAAGCGATTCATTCGAATATTAATTATTTTTGCCGAACCCAAAATTCCATTCCTTTTATTATGCCTCAAACCACGTTCGAAAGCAAAATCACCCGTCAGGGTCTTACCTACGATGATGTTCTTTTGGTGCCGGCACATTCGGCTGTACTGCCAAGAGACGTAAACACCTCCGTCCATCTCGCCAGAAACCTCACGCTGAACATCCCGCTTCTCAGCGCTGCCATGGATACTGTTTCTGAATATCGCCTCGCTATTGCGCTGGCTCGTGAAGGCGGGATGTCGATTCTGCACAAAAATATGACCATCGAGGAGCAGGCTGAGCACGTTCGTCTGGTGAAAAGAAGCGAAAGCGGTATGATTGTAGATCCGGTAACGCTTCAGCAGACCTCAACCGTAAAGGACGCCCGGGCGCTGATGACTCAGCATAAAATCGGAGGCATTCCAATAGTCGATTCCTCTAAGAAGCTGCTCGGAATTGTTACCAACCGTGATCTTCGTTTCGAAACCAATGCATCGCGATCGCTGAAGGAAATCATGACTTCAGAGAATCTGGTCACAGCGAAATCAGGTACAACTCTGGAAGAGGCCGAAAAGCTGCTTCAAACCTATAAAATTGAAAAGCTGCCTATAGTTGATGAGAACTACATTCTGGTTGGTCTCATCACTTTTAAAGACATTGAGAAGAAAAAGAATTTCCCGAACGCCTGTAAGGATGAAATGGGCCGTCTTCGGGTTGGTGCAGCAGTAGGCATCGCGGCCGATACCGAGACCAGGGTAGCCGCGCTGGTTCACGCCTCGGTTGACTGCATCGTTATTGATACCGCCCACGGACATTCTCAGGGGGTTCTGGATATGGTAAGCCGGATTCGGAAGGCGTATCCAGAGCTGGTGATTATTGGTGGCAACATTGCAACTAAAGATGCCGCTGAGGCGCTTCATAAAGCCGGCGCAGACGTCGTTAAAGTAGGCGTAGGTCCGGGCTCAATCTGTACCACCCGCGTTGTTACCGGAGTAGGTGTACCACAGCTGAGCGCCATTATGGAAATCGCTGCTTACACCAAAAAGCACGGACTCGGGCTTATTGCCGACGGTGGCATCAAGCAGACCGGTGATATTCCGAAAGCGATTGCTGCCGGTGCCGAAGTGGTGATGCTTGGTTCCTTGTTTGCCGGAGTGGATGAAAGTCCGGGCGAAACGGTGATTTATGAAGGCCGTAAATTCAAAACCTATCGCGGAATGGGTAGCATAAGCGCCATGAAAAAAGGCAGTAAAGACCGCTACTTCCAGGATGTGGAAGACGACGTAAACAAGCTCGTACCCGAAGGTATCGAAGGCCGCGTTCCGTACAAAGGAACCCTTGCCGAGGTGGTTTACCAGATGACGGGCGGCCTCAGAGCCGCTATGGGCTACTGTGGCGCTGCCGACATCAAGGCGCTGCAAAACGCTGAATTTGTTAAGATATCTCCGGCCTCCATGCGTGAGAGTCACCCGCACTCGGTGCACATCACCAAGGAATCGCCCAACTACTCAATGAGATAACGTTCTGAGAGGTAGCAACTCCACATCACCAGAAAAAGAAACAGCGGAAATGCAAAGCCGGCTGCCAAAAACCGTTCTGGTGATAGCCTATTACTTTCCGCCCATGGGCTCATCCGGAGTGCAAAGGCCACTCAAGTTTGTGAAATACCTGCAGCGTTTCGGATGGAAGCCTGTGGTTCTGGCACCTGAACCCGGGTTGTACACCCATTACGACGACAGCCTGCTCGAGGAGCTCGAAGCCATCGAGCCGAAGGTTGAGGTCCACAGGGTTAAAGGCAACACGCCGTTCGATAAGGCTGCAGGGCGCAAAGCCGTCGGCAATATTCCCGACTGGCTGGCCGCTCCGGCACGCTTTGCATCATCCTTTGTGTTCCTGCCGGATAACAAAAAAGGATGGATTCGCCCGGCTGTGGAGAAGGCTATGGAGCTTCACAAGCATTATCAGTTTGATACCGTTTTTGCCACCGCCCCACCATACAGCAATCTTATGATAGCAGCGGAGCTTAAAACAAAGCTGAAACTACCGGTGCTGATGGACTTTCGTGACGATTGGTTTGGTAGCCACCTCATTAGCTATCCGACCCCGCTTCACAAAGCCAGAATGATGAAGATGGAGCAACAGTGCCTGCTTCATGCGAATGTGATTACCGCTATTAACGGATTTATGCTGGAGTCGCTGCGATCCCGAAATGAAAGGGAAGAGCTGCGTTTTGAAGTGCTTGAACAGGGGTTTGATCCTGAGGATGTATCCATTAGCAATGCCGAAATACACGAGAGTAAGGATGATGTCACACGGATTTTGTACAACGGCTTGTTCTATGGCGAAAACCAGCCCGATACCTTCCTGAAAGGGATAAGGCTGCTGCTTGATGATCAGCCGGATTTGGAAAAGAAAATCTCGCTGGTGTTTCAGGGCGGGCTTCAGGCTGAGCATCATGTACTTATTAAAAAGCTCGGGTTAAGCCACCTGATTGAAGACAGGGGATATATCAGCCATAAACAGGCTCTGAGAGGTCTGGCATCGGCCGATATAGTCTGGTTTGTTGTAGGTCACAAAAAAAGCGCCGAGCAGGTAACAACAGGCAAATTATTTGAATATATTGGAAGCCAGAAAATTATACTTGGACTTGTTCCCGGTAATGGTGAGGCAGCGAGGGTGTTAAATACGCTCTCAGCCGGATTCATAGCCGACCCTTATGATGCTGTTTCAGTGAAGAATGAGCTCAGCCAAATATTGGCAAAACTCCCTGAGTTCAGAAAGCGGGCTGTAATCGATGAAGCCCGCGAGACATACAGCAGAATTCGTCTGACCCAACGACTTTCTGAATTGCTAACTGAAATGGCGGCAACGCATAACCGGCAATAACAGCCCTTTTAAAACGAGATGACTGAGTTTTTAAAACGTATCATATCATTCAGCCGGGAGAAGATAACAATTCTCCTGTGGAAGGGGCCAACCCACGACGATACTGAAACTTATGTTATCGTACCTAGAAAAATTCTTGGCACAGTTTCAGCTTTTTTCGGTGGTATACTTTTCATTGTTTTACTGTTCTTTTTTCTTACACCGCTGGGTACGCTTCTGTTCAACAGGGAAGATCAAGCGGTGAGAGAGCAGATTCTGGAAATCCGTGAGAGGGTGGAGGCACTGCGTGATTCACTTCATGCAAGCGAGCTTCAGCTGGCCATGTTTAAGCAGGCGCTTGCGGCAGGTAGCGACACCACTTTTATAACCAGACTCCAAAACGAGGATTTCTCCCGCATTTATGAAGTTGAGTCAGGTTCATCTATGATGATTGATGAGTCTGGCGTTCCTTCCGCGATGAGAGGACTTCGCGCGGAAGAGGTGATTCTATCAAACGACCACTTTTTTACCCGCAGTCTTGAGTTTCCGGAGCAGTTCCCGCTCGAAGGCACCGTTACACGCACCTTTGAAGCGCGCAGCGGCCATTTCGGAATTGATATTGCGGCTGATGAAAATACGGTCATTCCTGCTTTTGCGGAAGGAGTGGTCATATTTAGTGGTTTTACCATAAACTACGGAAATGTTGTGGTACTGCAGCATCCCGGCGGGTATCTCAGTATATATAAACACAGCCGGAACCTGGCCAAGCAAAAAGGTGATATTGTCAGGCGCGGAGACGTGATTGGCTTTGTGGGATCAGACGGCCTGGTAAGCACAGGTCCCCATCTTCACTTCGAACTGTGGAGGTTCGGAGTTCCGGTGGATCCGGCTCAATATTTTATGAATTTAAATTAGATTGCAGAGAGAATGTTTAACAAAAAAGATAAGATGAAGAAAAATAATGGTGGACAAAACGCAATGAACGGACAACCAGCAGTAAACATGATTAGCGAAGGAACCCACATTAAGGGTGATATAACGACCCAGAACGACTTCCGGATTTCCGGTACCGTTGAGGGCGAGCTTGATGTGAAAGGGAAGTGCATTATCACTCAAACCGGAAAAGTCCTGGGCAAGATTAATGCGCAGGATGCGGATATTTCCGGAAAGGTTGAAGGCACCGTTGTCACCTCAAACAAGCTTACGCTACGCCAAACGGCACACGTTACTGGTGATGTGGAGACCAAAGTCATCCTCGTGGAAGAAGGCGCACGCTTCGACGGTGCATGTCGTATGAGCCAGAAGCCTGGTGCAGCGGCCTCGCAAAACGGTAAAGTAACGCTCGAAAAAGCCACAAAATAACGTCTGAATACCGTTAGAATTCCGGCGCCTGAGGTTCAGTTATGAAATTTAATGTACAGGGGTTTGGTCACTACATTCAGTTCGGCCTTCAGATAGGGGTAACTATGGCCATGCCGGTGCTGCTCGGGTTCTGGCTCGACCGCAGGTATGAAACCGGTATGGTTTTTACACTGACAGGCGTTTTTCTCGGCTTTGTTTCCATGGTGTGGACTATTATTAAGACTGCACTGGAACTCAACGAAAAAGACAAAAGAGAGAAAAAACTGAAAAAAGAGAATGGCGACTAAACAACAAAACGTGTGGCAGTCTTATCTGGGATGGCTGCTGCTGATTAACATCATTATTGCGGGTATCGGTTTCGCGATCATCCGAACCCTTAATGAGCCCGCAGGCATTATTGCGCTTCTGCTGGCTCTGGCTGTAACCACGCTGAACGCAATAGCTGCGTTTGCATTTGCCAAGGGCGGTATTCATGCCGAAATGAACACCTTTATGGTGAAAGTTATGGGGGGGATGGGACTCCGGATGCTGGTGATGTTGATCGTGGTTTTTCTGGTCATTTTTTTGACCGAATTGCCAATTTTTGTCTTTATTATTAGCCTTTTTATTTCTTATATTTCCAAATCTGTACTGGAAATTATTTTTATACTCAAAATTAAGGACAACCCGGAACTAATCCATAATGGTTAAAACGCTTCGAATAGCTCTTTTATTCTGCTTATTGCTGCTACTTGCCGGATCGCACGCCCACGCTGCCGGGGATACTGAAGAACCTATTGAACCTGCCACAGAGGTAGATATTCTGAGTAAAATGGGCGACCGTTATTACATCGAATTTGAAAACCTCTTCAAATTCTACCTGCCGCGGATTATTATTTCAGACGGGTTCCATTTTTACGGCTCAACCAAGAGCGCAATGAACAGCGGCGTTTTTCAGGATCAGTACTATTTCGAAAACCCTGACGAGTTCGTGCCGGGTGAATCTTCTGCAGTATCCTACAAGCTTGTTCATGCTGAAGACGGCCGCCCCGTAATGCTCGACATGTCCATTTCGAAGCACGTTGTTTGGTTCTGGCTCGCAGGTCTGCTCACGCTTCTCATCTTTGGCCGTCTTGCAAATAAATACAAAGCCGGTATCGGCCGTGATACAGCGCCAAAGGGTGCAGGCATGAATTTCGCAGAAGTGATGATTGTCTATCTTCGCGACGAAGTAGTGAAGTCTAACATTGGTGAAGAGAAATACCTGAAATTTGCCCCGTATTTGCTTTCATGCTTCTTCATCATCCTGTTCATGAACCTGTTCGGTTTGATGCCATGGGGGCAAACACCAACCTCTGATATTTCTGTAACAGCGGCGCTGGCCATCACCACATTCTTCATGGTGAATCTGAACGGAACCAAAGACTACTGGAAGCACGTATTCGCCATGCCCGGCGTTCCGAAGCTCATGCTCATCATTATGATTCCGGTTGAGATTCTGGGTCTGTTCACCAAGCCTTTTGCGCTCGCCATTCGTCTTTTTGCTAACATGCTTGCCGGCAAGATGCTTATTCTGAGTATGCTTGGCATGGTATTCATTTTCATGGGTATGTACGGGACAGGCGTTGGTCTCGGATCCGGCATTATCTGGGTTAGCTTTACGCTCTTTATCTACGCTTTGAAAGTGTTTGCAGCATTCCTGCAGGCTTTCATCTTTACAATGTTCTCAGCTCTTTTTATTGGTATGGCTCTGGAAGACCACAGCCACGACCATCATGAAGAAGAGCCTGATGCACTACAACCTGCTACACAATTACAATAATCAATACTTAACTTAATTCACAAATTTAGGAGTTACTATTATGGAATTTGCTTACCTCGCCGCTGGTCTTGGAGCTGGAATCATTCTTCTCGGAGCTGGTTTTGGTATCGGTATGATTGGTAAAGGTGCAATGGACGCTATGGCTCGTCAGCCTGAAGCTGCTGGCGACGTTCGTACTGCCATGCTTATTGCTGCCGGTCTTATTGAGGGTGCTGCATTCTTCGCGCTGGTAATCTGCATTATTCTTGCACTTGCCTGATTTTTAGCATCATTCTTCTTTAAACCTGCATCCTGTGCATTCTCCTTCCCGGAGCGTGCACTTTAAACCAACTACACATGAATCCGGTTTTAGCTAACGCACTGCTGAACTTCGAAACAGGCATTGTTCTGTGGGTAGGTGTTACGTTCGTGCTTTTCTTTGTGCTGCTTAAAAAGTTCGCGTGGGGCCCTGTGCTTCAGGCGCTCGAGCAGCGTGAAAAAAGCATTCAGGAATCACTTGATTCTGCTGAGAAGGCGATGAGCCGCGCAGAAGAGATTTCCAGGAAAAACGACGAAGCACTACGTCAGGCCGAAGTAGAAGCTCAGCGCCTCCGCAAGGAAGCCAAAGAGGAAGCCGAAAAGATTCGCGTTGATCTCATCGATAAAGCACGTACAGAAGCTGAAGCGGTAAAAGAGCAGACCCTTGCATCGATTGAGCAGGAAAAGCAAAAAGCTATGCTTGAACTGCGCAGCCACGTTGCTGAGCTGGCTCTCGAAGCTGCCGGCAAGATTCTGAACGCCGAACTCGATGAAAAGAAGAACAAGAAACTTGTTGATGATTTCATCGACGGGCTTTCTAAGAACTAATCACTGATGATCCCAACTAAAGCCGCCAGACGTTATTCCGCAGCCCTGCTCGGGTATGCACTTGAAACCGATTCGCTCGATTCGGTATTGAAAGACGTTCAGCATGTGGATGAAACCATCAGGCAGTCCAGAGAGCTGCTTCTTTTTCTCAGAAATCCGGTTGTAAAACCGGCTAAGAAAACAGAAGTGCTTAAGGAACTGTTTGGTAAAGACGTTTCCAAACAAATGAACTCCCTGTTCGGCCTGATTGCGGAAAAGTCACGATTTGATCTTCTTCCTGGTATCACGCAGTCTTTTATTGAGGCATACCGTAAACACAAAGGAATCGTCGTAGCTGAGGTGATTTACGCCGAAAAGCCAGACGATAAACAACTCGAAGCAATCCGTAAGGCACTTGCTGCCAAAACAGGAAAAACCATCGAGCTTGTTACCAGGCAAAAAACCGACCTTGTGGGCGGCCTTGTCGTTAAAATTGATGATACTGTTATTGATGGCTCTGTAAAACACAGTCTTGAGCAACTTGAGCATTTGTTTTTAAAAGCCGCAATCTGAAAACCGATACCGATTAAAGACAGAGTTTAATTAAATATTATTATGAGTCACGTTAAACCCGACGAAGTATCAGCTATCCTGAGAAAACAGCTGGCTGGATTTCAGTCTGAGTCCGATATTTATGATGAAGGCACCGTACTTGAAGTTGGTGATGGTATCGCCCGCGTGTACGGCCTCAGCAAAATTCAGGCCGGTGAGCTTGTAGAGCTTCCCGACTCAAGAGACAAAGACGGAAATCCTGTACAGGGAATGGTACTTAACCTTGAAGAAGACAATGTAGGTATTGTACTCTTCGGTTCAGCCAGTTCTATTCAGGAAGGCCACACGGTTCGCAGAACCAAAAACATTGCGTCCATTAATGTGGGTGAAGGCGTCCTTGGCCGCGTACTGGATCCGCTCGGTAAACCTGTAGACGGTGAAGGTCCTATTGCCGGTAAAACGATTCAAATGCCACTCGAGCGCAAGGCGCCGGGCGTTGTGTATCGTGAACCGGTAAGTGAGCCGCTTCAGACCGGTATTAAGGCAATCGACTCCATGATTCCTATTGGTCGTGGCCAGCGTGAGCTTATCATTGGTGACCGTCAGACCGGTAAAACAGCAATCGCTATCGATACCATTCTGAACCAGAAGGCGTCGCATGACAAAGGCGAAGGGGTTTTCTGTATTTACGTAGCTATCGGTCAGAAAAACTCTACTATTTCTCAGGTAAATCAGATTCTCGAGCGCGAAGGTGCCAAGAAATACACGACTATTGTTTCGGCTCCTGCAACCGCTCCTGCTCCGCTTCAGTACATCGCTGCTTACGCCGGTGCTGCTATCGGTGAATATTTCCGTGATACGGGTCGCCATGCGCTCATTATCTATGATGATCTTTCCAAGCAGGCTGTAGCTTATCGTGAGGTTTCTCTTCTTCTAAGACGTCCTCCGGGACGTGAAGCGTACCCTGGTGACGTATTCTACCTCCACAGCCGTCTTCTTGAGCGTGCTGCGAAAATTAACCGTAACCAGGCTGTGGCCGAGCAAATGAACGACGTGCCTGAAGGCCTTCGTCCGCTCATTAAAGGTGGTGGCTCGCTAACAGCTCTTCCGATTATTGAAACACAGGCGGGTGACGTTTCTGCATACATTCCGACCAACGTAATTTCTATTACTGACGGTCAGATCTTCCTGCAGACAAACCTGTTCAACTCTGGTGTGCGTCCGGCTATTGATGTAGGTATCTCGGTATCTCGTGTAGGTGGTTCTGCTCAGGTTAAGGCGATGAAAAAGCTTTCAGGTACCCTGAAGCTTGATCTTGCCCAGTATCGTGAGCTTGAAGCATTCGCTAAATTCGGTTCTGATCTCGATGCTACCACACAGCGCCAGCTATCCAAGGGTGAGCGTTCCGTTGAGCTTCTGAAGCAGAATCAGTACTCGCCACTGGCGGTAGAAGAGCAGGTTGCTGTGCTTCTGGCCAACAACGAAGGCGTACTGAGCGAGCTTCCGGTTGGAAAGGTTCAGGAGTTTGAGAAGAGCTTCCTCGAAGCCCTTCACCTCAAGCATCAGGCTGTGCTCGACGAACTTAGCGCTACAGGTAAACTGAGTGACGAAGCTAAGGATAAGATTATCGCTGTAGCCAATACAGCCAAAAACGAAATTCTAAACTCTATCAGAAGCTGATATGGCCAATCTGCGCGAAATACGCGACCGTATATCATCGGTTAAAAGTACACAGCAGATTACCAAAGCCATGAAGATGGTTGCGGCTGCCCGTTTGCGCAAAGCGCAGGATAACGTTATTGCAACCCGTCCGTACGTGGCGGGTTTGCAGGCGGTCCTTGAAAAACTGAGCAGCAGCAGCGATTCTGAGAATGTTTTCATGACCAGCGTCGAGAACCCGCAAAACATACTCCTAATTGCGGTTGGTTCCGACAGAGGGTTGTGCGGTGGTTTCAACAGTAATCTGTTTCGCTTCATCACCGATACTCTGGCTGCCCGTTTCCCGAGCTACCGTGAGAGCGGTCAGTTATCAATGATTACAATTGGTCGCAAGGCAGGTGAGTTCTTCAGCAAGCGCGGGTATAACATCGTGAACCGTAATGACGGCTTCTTCGATAACCTTAGTTTTGATGCTTCTATTGAAATTACGACCCGCGTGGCCGAAGAGTTTGAAAATGGAAAGTATGATGCCGTTTTTCTTGCTTTCAACGAATTCAAGAGCGTAATTGCGCAGAACAGACTGTTCAGCCAGCTGCTTCCAGTTTCAGTTGAAAGTGATGAAGAAGAGTTGACTTCCGGTGATTCAATTGATTATATTTTTGAGCCGAATCCGGGGCAGATTTTGAACAACATTATTCCGCTTCATATTAACATGCAGCTGTGGCGCGCTCTTCTTGAGTCCAATGCTTCCGAGCAGGGTGCACGTATGGCCGCAATGGATAATGCGACAGAAAACGCCAAGGAAATTATCGGTCATCTTAACCTGAAATACAACAAGGCCAGACAAGCTGCGATTACTACAGAATTGTCAGAAATTGTTTCAGGTGCTGAAGCATTGAATGCATAATTTTCTTATATTATAAATCTGCCGGAGAGTTGGCAGAGTGGTCGAATGCGGCGGTCTTGAAAACCGTTGAGGCGCAAGTCTCCGGGGGTTCGAA
>JAIUMA010000033.1 GCA_022565795.1 Balneolia bacterium | reverse complement strand
ATGCTCCTAAAATAAGGCCAATTCAGATCCGCTCCCCAACTATTTTACCTGACCCAAAAATCTCCTATTAAAACTTTTGGCTGAAAATGGTATGGCTCCGGTAAAAGCTTCAGATTTGCAGACGTGGAGTATTTCGAATGTTCTGGAAAATGATGCTTTTAAAAACTGGATCAGACTGAATCCATATGAGCTAAGAGATAATGCAGTTCAGACAAAGGTTAGCCCGCATGATCTTGGCAGGATTTTTTATCATATGATTCAACGTAGAGGATTCCAAAGTAACAGCAGGACGGTTAAAGAAGATGAAGGCGCTATTTTTGACGGGAAACCTGCTGATGGTAAAATAGGTATAATGGAAACCAGGGCGCAGATTCGTGATGATACCCTCGGTGCATATCTGAATACCGTAAGACCGGAAGAAAATGAGCCGTACACGTATAGCGAAGAGAGGGTTCGTAACCGATATACCACCCGAAAGATGTATATAGATGAGTTTGAGGCCATTTGGGAAGTGCAGTCTGTATACCACGATTTCTTAGATGACAAACTTAAAACCGCAATTGGCGGCCGGAAGAAAGATGGTTACAGCGATGATGGTGTGCTCTTTTTCCAGAGACCTCTGAAATCTCAAAAGCATTTGATTGGAAAGTGTACGTTTGAGCCCAATAAGCCTAAATGTCCCAAAAGCGCAATTCCATTTGAGCTATTCAGGATTTATCAATGGGTTAACACGGTAGAGTGCAACAATGAAAGGCTTTCAAGCGAAGATCGCCATATGCTGGTGGAAAAATTACTGTCTAAAGAAAAGCTCACGTTTAAGCAGCTTCGAAAAGTCATAAACAAAGCTGAAAGCCATTACCAGTTTAATTATAAAGACGACGACAAAATCCTTGGTTCCCATACTATAGCGTTTCTGTCCGCTAAAAATATGTTTGGCAACAGTTGGAGTAGTTTTTCGGATGAGCAGCAGGATGAAATCTGGCACGATCTGTATTTCTACGAAGATAAAGAGCTGCTCCGTGAGAAAGCGATAAGGAAATGGAAACTATCGGATAAAGCTGCAGATGAGTTTGTTGAATTTCGTCTCAGAGAAGGTTACAGCCAGCTAAGTCGCAAGGCTATTGGTCGGATCTTGCCGTTTCTCAAAGCTGGTTTTCAGTATGATGTGGCCGTTACACTCGGTGGAATCAGGAACGCGTTTGGTGATGCCTGGGAAGATCTTGAAGAAGAACAAAGACAGCTTATCTCTGATAATATATTTGATATTATCAGAACCAAAACCGAAGGCGGATACATTAACACGCTTAAAGATTTTCTGGGCAGAGAGTTCGGCTTGAATGAGAAACAACTTTCCCGGCTTTACCATCACAGCACAAGCATAGAAAAAACGCACATCCTCGAGAAGCTTCCAGTCGGGAGGGAAGCCGATATCGAGATACAGAAAATCCGAAATCCAATAGTTATTACCGCTTTGTTTGAACTCCGTAAAGTGGTGAATGAACTAATCGATCATTATGGTAAGCCAGATCAAATTAATATTGAGCTGGCCCGGGATCTGAAGGTTTCCAAAGACAAGAGAAACGATATTCGAAGGGAGCAGCAGCGCCTTGAGCGGGAGAATGATCGGGTTAAGAGTGAATTAGACAAAATTGGTCAGGTTATTTCACATGAAAATATTCTAAAGTACAAGCTTTGGGAAGAGTGTAACCAAACCTGCCCGTTTACTGGAGAGCAGATTGGTATAAATGATTTGTTTACGGGCCGTGTACAAATTGAGCATATACATCCCTGGAGCCGCTCCTTGAACGACAGCTTTATGAACAAAACCCTGTGCTATGCAGATGAAAACAGGGCCAAGGGCAACCGGCTGCCATACGAGTTTTACTGCCTGGAGCAGTCTGAAGAAAAATGGGATAAAGTAAAGAGTCAGGCGCTTACCTGTTTTACCAATAAAAAGAATTATCCCAACGCCTACATGAAGTTCAAGAACTTCGTGAAAAAAGAGATAGACAGCGACTTCACAAGTAAGCATTTAAATGATACCCGATACATCAGCCGGGAGGCTAAGAGCTACTTAAGCAGAATTTGCGGCTCCATACGTGTTTCTCCCGGGCAGCTTACCTCAAATCTGCGTTCAAAATGGGGATTAAACAGTATTCTTGTTACGGATGGTGACGTCAAAACCCGTGACGACCATCGACACCACGCTATTGATGCGCTTGTTATGGCATGTATGAAAACGGCTTACCTGCAGGAATTGAGCCGATGGAATCGTTATAACCGCAGTTACGATGTTAAAGATTTTCCTCTGCCATGGGAGGGCTTCCGGGAGCAGGCAATTGATTCGATAAACGCCATTCTGGTTTCGCATCAAAAACGAAACAGGGCGGTTACCAAAAGGCGGGTGCGGACCAGGAAAAATGGCAGAACGTTTATCAACGATTCCATGGCCGTACGCGGTCAATTGCATAAAGAATCGGTTTATGGCAAAAGAACGAGTCCGGAAGGAGTTGCCGCATATCATATTCGAAAGCCGCTGGAGTCAATTACTACTGAAAAACAGGTGCAGAAAATTGTCGACCCGGCTATTCGACGGATTATTGAACAGCGTATTGAGGAGTGCGGTGGCTACAAATCAGGCAAAGTGCCGGATGGGGCTTTTTTCCGAACGGATGAGGCCGGATATAAATATCCTGAAGTTTTTCTGCCCAATAAAAACGGAGACAATGTTCCCGTACGTAAAGTGCGTATGCGCGAAAATCTGAATAAAGCGGAACAGCTTCGGGAAACTAACCAGCACGTAAACCCACGTAATAACCACCACGTGCTGATTTATGAAGATGAAAACGGAGAGATGCAGGAGCAGGCAGTTACGCTTTGGACAGCAGCGGAACGCCGAAAGCAGGGGGACCCTGTAATACAGCTCCCATATAATGGCACGAAGGTAGTAGCCAGTCTTGAAATTAATGATATGTTCATTGTGGGTTATCCGGAAGAGCTTGTGTCGGGGAGTAGAATCGACCCCCAAGTTATCTCAGGATACATTTATCGGGTGCAAAAAGTGTCAGATGGTGATTATTCTTTTAGAATACACACTGCAAGTACAATTGTTAACAAAGCAGAAGAAATTCGAATAAGCAGCTTTAAAAAATGGCAAACAGAGCGTCCGGTTAAGGTAGAAATTAGTCCGTCCGGTTTTCTGAGGCTTGTTCCGTGATCAAAAAGACGCTCTTCTTTCAGAATCCGTGCCATTTGTCGATTAAGCTGAACCAGCTTGTTATTTCGCTGAAAGAAACCGGCGAGGTAGTTCAGCGTCCAGCTGAAGATTTGGGATTTGTTGTGCTTGATCATCATCAGATTACGTTTAGTATGGCGGTAATGCAGCACTTTGCGATGAACAACACGGCCGTTATTTTTTGTGATGCCCGGCATCATCCGGCTTCCATGATGATGCATCTGGAAACCCATCAGACGCAGTCAAGGCTTTATCAGGTGCAGGCTGCTGCGGGGCTGCCGCTTAAGAAAAAGCTGTGGAAGCAGACCATCAAGCAAAAACTCCGGAATCAGGGAGGCGTGCTCGATGTGAGCGGACAGCAGGGAGAACCACTGCGCTATCTGGCAAAAAAGGTGAAAAGCGGGGACAGCACGAACTGTGAGGCACGGGGTGCCCGGACCTACTGGCCCAGCCTTTTTGGATTAGCATTCAGGCGACAGCGGTTTGGGTCGCCGCCCAACCACATGCTTAATTATGGCTACGCCATATTGCGGGCGGCTACGGCAAGGGCATTAATGGGCTCGGGTCTGCTTCCTGCCCTCGGGATTCATCACAAAAATAAATATAACGCGTTTTGTCTGGCCGATGACATCATGGAGCCTTATCGTCCCTTTGTGGATCTGCATGTTTCTGAACTGCACGACAGCGGGCTGCATGCCGATGAGCTGACTATAGAGCACAAAAAAGAACTGCTGCAATTGTTGACTTCCGATGTATCCATTTCGGGTAAAACCAGACCGCTTATGATGGCTCTGTCTGAAACCACGGCCTCTCTGAGCCGATGCTTCACAGGGGAGCAGAAAAAGATTGCCTATCCCGTATTATGACCTATTCACGAATAAATGCCTATCGGATTATGTGGCTGATTGTACTTTTTGACCTGCCGGTAACCACAGCAACTCAAAAAAGACGAGCATCAGGCTTCAGAAAGGATCTCCTGGCCGACGGGTTTACCATGATGCAGTATTCGGTTTATGCCCGGCACTGCGCCAGTAAAGAAAGCGCCGACGTACATACAAAAAGGATTGAAAACCTGATTCCGCCGGAAGGGCACGTAAGCATTATGCGCATCACGGATAAACAATACAGCCTTATTACAAATTTTTGGGGCAGGCGTACAGCGCCCACCGAGCCGGCGCCCCCGCAAATGGAATTATTTTAGAAAAACGCGCCGAAGAAAATACCTGCTTGAATTAGCATGGCATTTAATTGCTCCTAAAAACCCAGTAAGATACTCCGTACCAGAAGGTTATGTGACCAACTAATATCGGTTTTACCATCTTGAAATCAAACTACAGCGAAGGGCAGGTGTTCGAGATACCACGGCAGAATATCGGTTTTACCATCTTGAAATCAAACTACAGCACGACCCGAGCATCAAAACGGGAAGTATTTAATATCGGTTTTACCATCTTGAAATCAAACTACAGCCGCTATGCTTTCATCAATTTGGAACAGATCAATATCGGTTTTACCATCTTGAAATCAAACTACAGCCATCTGGGAGCGTCGCGAGAACACTGTGAAAATATCGGTTTTACCATCTTGAAATCAAACTACAGCGCAGTTACAATGCCCTGAACGTGCGAAGGAATATCGGTTTTACCATCTTGAAATCAAACTACAGCGATTGAGCGCGCTGATGAGGACGACATTGCAATATCGGTTTTACCATCTTGAAATCAAACTACAGCGGGTTGAAGTCACCATAAAAAGCGCGCTGTAATATCGGTTTTACCATCTTGAAATCAAACTACAGCCCAGAATAAACAAGGGTTACATTGCCAGAAAATATCGGTTTTACCATCTTGAAATCAAACTACAGCCCAGAATAAACAAGGGTTACATTGCCAGAAAATATCGGTTTTACCATCTTGAAATCAAACTACAGCGCTGTACTGTTTGTGCACGTGTGATGATTTCTTCTCCATAGAATTTGTACGGATTATTTTTGATTCCACTGTTCACTGTCTACTGTCCCTCTCGGATCTCCCTCTCCCGCATCGGCATGCGATCTATAAAGGGAAAAAGCTCCCCGGTGGTGACCGGCTCGTGGGATCTGAGCTTTTCGCCTCCGTCTTTGCCGATCAGAATTAGGGTGAATGGCTCACTGTCTGCGTAGCGGCTTTTGATGCGCTCTGCGCTTTCCCGGCCCAGCGGCTGCCCCTCATAGGTGGATTCGCCATCATCAATCAGCACGAAGCGTACCAGCTTGCGCACCTCAAGTCCGTCTGATGCCTCGTCCAGAATCCGTATTTGTTCGGTAAATGCCGACCCGTCAAGATTATCGGTAAATATCAGAAGCACGCGGTTTTCCCAGCGTAAGTCGCTCAGCGAAATTTCTACAGGATCGTTTTTTGATGCGTTTACCTCTACGGCTGGAGCCATAAATGCGGTAAGCGAAAACATTAGTGCAGAAATCAACATGGTCATGGTTCGGTCTGTTATACAGGGTGATGGGATTTGGATGCGCATCACCCTAAACGCTGAAATCTGCTTTTCAATTCGCCCGGAATTCAGGCCTCGACCCGGATGATGCCCGCCGGACAGTTTCGGGCGGCCTCTTCGTTGGCGGAGAGCTCGTCGTAGCTTACTTCTGCTATGTGAACCTGTTTTTTCTGCACGGCATCAACCAGATTACAGCGGCCGTCCTTATGAGAAACCCGCCAGCGCCAGGGGGCCGCCTCCACGCAGGCGTTGCAGCCGATACACTTATTTCTGTGAAAGATGATGCGGACCATAATCAGGCGGGAACAATTTTGTAGAGCTTATCCGACGGGCGAATCTTCTCTTCGACCGGAATGGAAAATGAGCTGCCCTTCTTCACCGAATCTACCGCAGAATCGGCCTTGCGAAGCTCGGATACCGTCATCCTGAGAACGCCAGTACTCGGACCGGTTATCATAATGATATCGCCGGTGGAAAGCTCGCCCGTTTCCAGATGAAACTCGCCCGCGCCCGCCCTGCTGAAATATTTCACGCCCCGACCGATAAAGACTTTTCGCTCCGTAGCTTTTGAGCCGTAGGTGTTGCTCCACTCGCCCATTTTGCGACCGAGGTAGTAGCCGTCCCAGAAGCCGCGGTTAAACACGGTGGAAAGGCGCGCTTTCCATGCTTCAACTCGTTCGGGCGAAAAGGTGCCTTCAGTAACGGAGTCGGCTGCCTCGCGGTAGCAGGAGACCGTTTCGTGCACGTAGTCGGCCGAGCGTCCGCGACCCTCAATTTTGAGAATGCGCACGCCGGCGTCTATCACCTGATCCAGAAAGTCGATGGTGCACAGGTCTTTGGCGCTCATGATGTATTCGTTGTCGATTTCCAGCTCATTGCCCTCTTCCTTGTCGGTCACAATGTATTTGTGCCTGCAGTTTTGGATACAGGCACCACGATTGGCCGAGGAGTTGTTGGAGTGCAGGCTGAGGTAGCATTTGCCGGAAACCGCCATGCAGAGTGCGCCGTGCGCAAAAATTTCAATGTTCACCAGACTTCCGGACGGACCCTTGATCTGCCGGCGCTCGATTTCCCGTGTGATGTGCTTCACCTGACTAAGGCTGAGCTCGCGGGAAAGCACCATCACGTCGGCAAAGGCCGAGTAGAAGGAGACAGTCTCAATATTGGTGACGTTCGCCTGAGTCGAAATATGAACCGGCATGCCGGCTCCCTTCGCATAGGCCATAGCCGCATGGTCGGATGCAATCACCGCAGAAATACCGCTCTCTTTTGCCGTATCCACAATCCGTCGCATCATGCGCATATCGTGATCGTACAGAATGGTGTTAAGGGTGATGTAGGTCTTTACCCCGGCCGCCGAGCATCGTTCAGCGATTGAGCGAAGGTCATCGAGAGTGAAATTGGTTGAGGAGCGGGCCCTCATGTTAAGCTGTTCGATGCCAAAATAAATGGAGTTGCAGCCGGCATTCAGCGCTGCGGTAAGCGACTCCGGAGATCCTACCGGAGCCATAATTTCTACGGCTTGTTGCATAAAATTTTTGGGAATATCTGATTAGAACCCGCAGTTGAGGGTGGATGAAATCGGTCAGTTCAGGCGCTGAAGCGCGGAAACTCAAATTTAATAAATCTTTACTATGTATTCTAATAATAATATTATAATTTGGCAGTTATTAACTTTGTTAGTCAAAATTGCTATGGGTGATGTTCCGACTCCGGAGCAGCCCGCCTGAACGAATAGCTGTAACACAATAGCCAAACCGATATGAACACCTCTCCGCATTCTTTTCACATTCCCGTGATGGGACTGGGCTTTACCATAGACAGCCCGATCCGCGTTGCCCACCTGGGAATCAATTCCGTTGTTTCTGTAGTAGATGATCTGCTTCTGGAAAAAATACGCAGGCACTACAGCGAGCTTCATCAGATACCGTACAAAAGTATCGGGCGCACAGCCGAAAACGGCCGGACGCGCAGGGTGAAGGAGTTCCTCAGCATGATGAACCAAATCGTATCGGAGAAGTTTGATGCGGTGAAATCGCAGTCTTTCTTTACCGAGAGCGAAAAAGACCGCTATTTCGATCTGCTGCCATCAGGTAGCGACATGAAGAAGAAGTATAAAGAGCTCTACTTTATGGCCGACGGAGCCTTGCGTGAAAAGCTGGGTGATGCCCTTACCGCCATGATGAAGCCCGGAGAAATTCAGGTCAATATTATGTCGAAAGTAGACTTACTTCGCACCGGAGATGACGGTATACCGCTGTCGCCCGAGCACAGCGATGCAAACACCGCCCTAAAAGGATTTGCAGAAAGCGACGTGGATGGCTCTCTTGTGCTTTCAGCCGGCTTCAACCCGCGTCTGTATGGCTATCTGGCTGAGTTCGGTGATTTCTACCGCCTGAGCGGAAAGCAGCCAAAGAAGCGCATCATCCTGAAAGTAAGCGATTATCGCTCTGCGCTGATACAGGGCAAGTTTCTGGCTAAAAAAGGAATTGAGATTGCTGAGTTTCGCATTGAGTCCGGCATCAACTGCGGCGGACACGCGTTTGCCTCCGAGGGTGTAATGCTCCCGACCGTCCTCGAGGAATTTGCAGAAAAGAAGCATGAGCTGGTTGCAACCTTCGATCCGCTGATCCAAAGCTATTACGAAGAGCAGGGCTGGAGCTTCCCGGAAATGACGTTTGAGGAAAGAACGCCTGCCGTAACCGTACAGGGCGGCATTGGAAACAACGGCGAAATGCAGCGACTGCTCGATTACTACGGTGTGGACAGTACAGGCTGGGGAAGTCCGTTCCTGCTCGTGCCCGAAGCCACCTGCGTGGATCACGAAACTATGACCCTGCTTGGTGATGCGGGTGAAAACGACTTTTACCTGAGTAACGTCTCTCCGCTCGGCGTTCCGTTCAACAACGTTCGCGGAAACGGTTCTGAAAAAAATAAGCTGGAGCTCATTGAAAAAGGGAAGCCGGGCTCTAAATGTCCGAAGGGTTTCCTTTCAACGAATACCGAGTTTACCGAAAATCCGATTTGTACCGCATCGGCTCAGTATCAGATTCTGAAAATTGATCAGCTCAAAAGCAATATGACCGATGAGGAGAAGCTGGAACAGCAGATAAACGAGATTCTCGATAAAGACTGTCTGTGCAACAACCTTGGTTTTTCTGCGCTCATTCGTCTCGGAATCGTGCCTGAAACGCATGGGAAGCAGGCCATTTGCCCGGGTCCGAATTTGGCGTGGTTCGACCGCACCTACTCTATGGAGGAAATGGTGGATCATATCTACGGCAGAACGACCGAGCTTGAGCAGCCTGAGCGTCCGCATATGTTCGCCAAGGAAATGAGCATGTATGTGGAGTATCTGGAAAAGATGATGGCACAGACCGGCGACGATCCCAAAGAGCGTCGTAAGCTAACTAAAATGAAGGCGAACCTGGAGCAGGGCATGGACCGCTGCTATGAGCTCTCGCAAAAAGAGCCTTATCCGGGTGAGAATCTTGAATCGCTTGGCCGCATCGTTTACGAGCAGCGCAAGCGTTTAGATGAACTCTTTCAGCAGGAGGCCGGAGCGGAGGCGTGACAGCAAGTACGGAGAGGCAGCTTCGCATCTGGTATCTGAGCGGAGCGTTTTTGGTATTCCTTATTCTGATCGTTGGCGGAATCACCCGGCTTACGCAGTCCGGGCTGTCGATAACCGAATGGAATCCCGTTATGGGCGTAATCCCGCCTTTGTCGGAAAGCGACTGGATGTCGGAGTTCGACAAATACCGGGCATCGCCTGAGTATCAGCAGATCAACAAGGGGATGAGCCTGGAGGATTTCAAGTTTATCTACTTCTGGGAGTACATCCACCGCGTTTTTGCTCGCCTGATCGGCATCGTTTTTATCGTGCCTTTCATCTGGTTCTGGGCCAAGGGAAAGCTCGACCGGGTGAATAAAAACCGGGCGTTTGTCCTGTTTGGTCTTGGTTTTCTGCAGGGATTCATGGGCTGGTTTATGGTGATGAGCGGCCTGAACGACGTCCCCTACGTGAGTCCGTACCGGCTCGGCATGCACCTGATGCTCGCCTTCGTGATATTCGGCGCCTGCGTGTGGTTCGCCCTCGACGTGCGCAACCGTAATTTAAGGCCCCTTTTTGACGGCAGTTCGTTGAACAAATGGCTGGCCGGATTTTCAGTCGTGCTGTGGCTTCAGATTTTCTGGGGCGCATTGGTTGCAGGTCATAAGGCGGGCTACATCTACAACACCTTCCCGAAAATGTACGACAACTGGATTCCGCCCGAAGCCTGGCGCATGGATCCGTTTATCATCAACTTTTTCGATAACATTGCCATGGTGCAGTTCATGCACCGCCTGCTTGGCACGCTGCTGCTGGTGGCAGCCGGGATGATGCTCTGGAAGACCTGGTTCAGTAAGGTGAGTCTGTCCCGCAGCATTAGAAAATGGATGAATGTCACCGTGTTGCTTCTGGCCGTACAGTACCTCACGGGCGTGTTTACGCTTTTGTGGCGCGTGCCCGTCTGGCTGGGCGTATGGCATCAGGCCTGGGCCATGCTGCTGTTCGGGGCGCTGATTGTGCTCTGGTACGCGCGGCGGTACGACCGGTAGTGGAGGACGCAGATTGCGCGGATTATAACGCAGATTTGCGCAAAGGGATATTGATAATAGTGAAATCAGAACTACAGGCTTTTTAACGGCACCGCCGGGCCAGTGGCTGATACCGGGCAATCGGTTTAGCTTAACGTGATTGATTATCTCACTCTGAAGGTCTTTTCAACTATTTCGGTGGTAGCCTCTTCACCGTTTATTCTGATAATATTGCTTTTCAGGCGGATGGTGTATTCGCCCGGTTCGAGAGGAACATTTACAAACTGTTCAGTTTCAGGATCCAGTTCTCTGGTAGCCGCACGAAGCGTTACTATTCTTGTGTAGTCAGTGCCCGAATCCAGCCTGTGATCTGTAAGAGCACGGAAACAGCCGCCATTAGATGAAGCGGTGGGAAGACGTTCGCCGTCTTTGTAGATGTCCGGATCGAATTGGAAAGACGTGCAGCTGCTCGTTAGTATCAGCGGCGCAATAGTTTCGTTTTTAACACTGGCTGTTACGGTGAAGGTATCTCCGGCATTTACCGTGGATTTACTCATGCTGAACCCTTTGCTGTATAAGCCAAAGTCTTCCATGTCTATAGACGTTTTGCTGTTTACGAGGTTGCACCCATACATGAACGATAACAGCAGCAGAGCAGAAAGAATCTGTTTGAAAGAGTAATAGCTGGTTTTGTGCATAGCGCTCAAGGGTAAAGGAATGGATACCGACGTTGTTCATAATAGCCAATATTCTATTAAAAGCAATGCCTTTAAAAGAACATTGGCTGCGGCAAGGTGTTGAAAATGCACATGATATCCTCACCAGAATACTGAAATGCATTCGGGCGGTTTATCTGATTTCCAGTATTTGGATATACAATATCCTTACCAGTTCGCGAGGTGAACTATCGTTTAGCAAAAGTCTTCACCTTGATTCCATCATACTGAAATCTCAGTGGGCAAAGTGCTTTTTGTCTTTCGTGCCTGTAACGGTTTTGATCAACTTAAGAATGGCCTGGCTGAGACCCACAACCGTTTTGGCGAAGACGGTCATTACAGCGTTGAAAATGCGAGAAGACGGGCTTTGATTGCGCTTTTTCATGGTGATACCTCCATAATGGGGAAGGATTTTTAGCGAGTAATTACGCTACCTAAAGTTACGCTAATTCGGGATAATAAGCCAGATGAGGGAGTCGCTTCGCTCCTGGTGTTGAGTGTTGTTTGTACCGATCCCTGAATTGGGTTAGATGTTGATTTCTTTTTCCTGATGCAGGACAGGATTAGGTGATTACGCGATATGAAAGATTACCTCTCTGGCGAATTCCTGAAGGGTTCTGCTCACGCAAAACCCTTCAGGGGTTTCGATAATCAAAGGCCCGCTTCAGCTAATTCGCTTTCCTCGATTCCGGGCAGGCGGTTTTCTACCATAAACGGAATGCTGTAGAGTCTGCGTGCTTCTTCATTTTGAACGCGTTTAAGCAGCGGCTTCTCAGCTGCGGCCCGGAGTTTAAGCACCGGGTCGGTCATCTTCACAGCGGCCATGCTTTGATTTGCGATCCAGGCAAAAGGCTCAATTCCTGACCGCCGAAGATCATCCTGCAGCTTGGATGCTTCCAGGACTGGGGTGGTCTCCGGAAGAGTGACCAGCAGAAGCTTAGTGAAATCAGAATCCTGTAGATAGATCATCGGCGTTTTCAGTTTGCCGGTGTCCAGATTACTGTTTCGCATCACTTCCCGATGATAGCTTCCGGTGGTATCCAGCAGAAGCAGCGTGTGCCCGGTTGGGGCCGTGTCCACCACTACGAACTTTCGTTTGGCCTGTTGGATGGCCTTGGAAAATGCATGAAATACGGCAACTTCCTCGGTAC
Source organism: Balneolia bacterium (assembly GCA_022565795.1). Classification (GTDB taxonomy): domain Bacteria; phylum Bacteroidota; class Rhodothermia; order Balneolales; family Cyclonatronaceae; genus Cyclonatronum. The sequence goes on along the minus strand of JAIUMA010000033.1, from coordinate 22,763 downwards.
ACGGAGACTCCAGGTCTTCCTTAAGGAGTCGAAGCTCATCTTCGGTTTTATCCTTCCCTTTTTGTCTCAGTACTTTTTCGATATACGCCTGCTTTTCGGCACGGGGATCAATCCGGTTCACTTCAAGGTTGTCGGGCAGTGAAATTCCATCCAGATAATCTGTGAGATGGGCCGCGGGATCCGTTGTGGTTAAATGAACCGGAAATCCGTTTTGGGCCAGCTTGAGCGCAATGGATGCGGCAATCACCGTCTTGCCAACGCCGCCTTTGCCCATGGTCATTACCAAGCCGTGGTCTTTGTCCTTCGACAGATCAGCAACAAGCTGATTCAAATCAGGCAATTCGACCGTGGTATCGTCGTATGCAATTTTTTTACTCTCCTGCTCGGCTTCAGCGGCATCAAGCGGCTCAAAGACTTTTCTCAGCTTCTCAATTCCGAGCAGATTCCACGGACGGAGCGGAAAAGTGTGATGCTTTAGCTTTTTGAGGCGTTCCGGCATCTCTTCAAGCGTCTGCTGCATCTTTTCTGCCAGCTTTATTGCAAACGGATCAGATTCATCAATCGGTTCAAACATACCATTTATAAGTAGTTCCTGATTGGCAAGTCCCATCTCTAGCAGCTCATTTCCGGAACGGTCGGCCTCACGCAGGGCCGTTTTTTCGGGACGGGTAACCAGGTATATAGTAGTAGTATTAGCGTCTTTGAGACGATTGACTACTTTCTCATATCGCTCCTGATTGGTTTTTAGTGCGGATGATGGTCCAAGGCATGATGCTCCGTCCGGGTTGTCGTCAATGAACTCACTCCAGGCTGCGGGCAGCTCCAGAAGCCGGAGCGTGTGCCCGGTTGGCGCCGTATCAAAAATGATGACATCATATGGGGTCTGATCACCATCACCTGCGATATAGCGTGCGAATTCGTCGAAAGCCGCAATCTCGGTAGTACAACCGCCGGAGAGCTCTTCACGGATGCGCTCAATCTCGTGTTCAGGCAAGATATCCTGAAGGGGTGAAATCACCCGTTGTCTGTACGCTTCAGCCGATTTTTCCGGGTCGATATTTACCACATGCCGCTTTCGGCCAGCCGGATCGCGGTCGCGCTTGCCAGAGATGTTTTGCCAACCCCGCCTTTACCGGTGAAAAAGATGAATGGTGTTGCGTCTGAAATGTTCATGGTTTGTCTCTTTAAAATGTAAATTCTGGTCTGCTCTGTTGCGAAGCTACTGTTAGCAGCATCCTCCGCCAGGAGTGCATCCATTCTGCTGAACGCCAAGCAGTTCGTTCGCTTTCGTAACTACCTGCTGCGTGATGTTCTGACGCTCGTTAAGACCGGCCTGCATAGCTTCAACCATATCCTGTACGCCTGCTCCGGCTTCTTTGCCGGATTTGAAGAAGGCTTCCATAGCGGCACTGTTTCCGCTCATAACCGACTCCCTGAGGTTCTGAAGCAAAGCGGCCTGCGCCTCACCTGACCCTGCTGTCTGCCCGCTGTCGGCTCCTATACCAAGCCACTCACAAAGCTGACTTCGAACCGGATACCCGCCTTCGGAAGCCACTTCGCTATTAACAAGGATAACGGGAAGAATGGCCGAGCCTTCTTTCTGAAGTCTGCTTAAAACGTGTGGGTTGCTTTTAAAAGCTTCAGGTTCCTGACCAAGGTTAAATCGTTTTATTTCAATGCCCTGACTCTTGAGCCATTTCAGGTCGTTGGCAAAATCGGCAAGCGTATCGTCAAGGTCGGTTCCGCAAACGCCGGTGCTGCAGCACATGGCCGGGTCGTAAATTTCTAATGTAGCTTTCATTGTATTAAGATTTGTGATTTTTGATTCATCGTAAAAATACGATTAATAAAATGGGATTCCAATTCTGATTTTTCTTTTTGATGACTTGAAGCGTTAGGCAGGCAAATGGGCAATTCGAAATGCCAGTAATCAGGAGATGGAGGGATTCAATTATTGGAACCGGATTAACAGCGATTCCGCACGACAGCTTAGCAGCAGGTTTTGAAAAGTTCGGATGATAGCTCTGAGAGAACGGTCTGAAGCTCACGTACGCCGTCAGGATTGAGGCAGTAGCAGGTTTTAACGCCTTCAACGGTGCCGCTGATCAGTCCGGCGCTCTTCAGCGCTTTAAGATGCTGTGAAACTGTAGACTGAGCCAGGGGCAGAATTTCAGTAATGTCGCCGCAGAAGCAGTTGGTGCGCTGCGCCAGTATTTTTAGAATGGCAATACGCGCAGGATGACCGAGCGCCTTCGCAATTTCAGCTGACCGCTGAATGGATGGATCGGTGATTAAGAACTCTTTGACTTCCATAAGGATTTTATTAATCGTTTAAATACGATTAAAACTAAGGCTCATAATCACCGAATCCAAATAAAAAAAACAACAGGCCATGTTCAGCAGATTCGAATTCAGGCATTAGAAGCCGTTTATCCGAAATTCAGAGCGACCTCGATTTGTAGGGTTGAGGAATTGACTGAATGCCCAGCCAATTAAACCGATTCTCATCATAAAGCCACTCTCATCATTCAAATAAAAAACAGAGCTGAAAAGAGCTGGTATCAGGAATTTTTTGAGTGCCCCCGAATAAAAATATTGGAACATATTTCAGAAGCACGTATATTAAAGACAAATAAGTCTTAAATAGATTATGTTACTATCAAAAGCATGTATTTACGGAATGCGGGCGTCGTTATTTATGGCGGCCATGCACAAACAGAATCGTCAGTTTGTGCCGATAAGAGAGGTGAGCGACAGCCTGGATCTGTCTTTCCACTTCCTTACCAAGATTCTGCAGCAGCTTACTGCTGCCGGGCTGATGGAGTCGTATAAAGGTCCCAAAGGCGGCATTGCGCTTTCACGGCCACCAAAGGAGATTATGCTAATTGAGATTGTAACCGCTATTGATGGCGATGCGCTCTTTACAGAGTGCGTGCTTGGTCTGCCGGGCTGCGGCCATAAAAAGGCCTGTCCGCTGCACGACAAGTGGGCCTATACCCGCGAAGCCATTCAGATTATGTTCAATTCTACCAGTCTGGAAGAACTTGCCAGCAAAGGTAAGCGCATGAACCTGCGTTTGTCTGACGAGCTCACCATGGAAGACCTCATCAAGAGCGTCTGATTTTTTAAAGTCAAATTATAAGATACAATACTCTTAATACTTATTAATAACAGATAAAATACTCTTAATAACGATACTATGAGACTCGCTGTAATTCTACTTTCATTTCTGTTTTCCGCTTTCCTGTTCGCTTGTGGAAATGGTGAAGAGGGCTCTTCATCAGGTAATGCTGCTTCTTCGGCTTCACAAAATGCCGGACTGAGCGATTTCGAGCTTGAGCACGGCATTGGCCCGATAACTTCTCCAATGACAATGGCCGACTTCGATATCGACATGGCCCAAAGGGGGCAGGATATTTTCGAATCCAAATGTGCGGCCTGCCATCAGATGGAAAACCGCCTGGTTGGTCCTCCGATTGTGGGGCTTACCGAAAGACGCTCTCCCGAGTTCCTCATGAATATGATTCTGAATCCGGGCGACATGGCCAGAAAGCATCCTGAAGGACAAAAAATGATGCAGGAATATATGATGGTGATGCCCTTTCAGAACGTGAGTGAGGAAGAGGCACGCGAAATAGTCGAGTATTTCAGGAAGGTCGATAAAGGCCAGTAGCAGGAGTATGTGCTAACTATCACAAATAACCGACCGGCGGCAGCCTTAGCGGCCGGTTACGAAATAACCAATAAATGGAGTAAACCATGACAAAACTATTAACACTAAAAAACATTGTAGTTGTGACGGCCGTAGCGGTTGGAGCTGCTCTGCTTCTTACGGGCTGCCCGTCGGGACAGGGTAACTTGCTCGACCGCGGCGATGCTGCTCAAAAGACCTACGTGGCTCCGGGGGAATACGATGAGTTCTATGCGTTCTTCTCGGGCGGCTACAGCGGTCAGCTGAGCGTCTGGGGGCTTCCGTCCGGCCGGATGTTCAAAAACATCCCGGTATTTAGTCAGGATCCGGAAACCGGCTACGGATATTACGAAGAGTCGAAGCCGCTGCTTGAGACATCATACGGCTTTATTCCGTGGGATGATTCTCACCATCCACACCTCTCCCAAACAGAGGGCGTAGCCGATGGGCGCTGGATTTTCATCAATGCGAACAACACCCCGCGTATCGCCCGTATCGATCTGGAGGTTTTCGAAACGGTTGAAGTGCTCGAACTGCCTAACACCGGCGGAAACCACGCTTCGTCATTCGTTACCACCAATACCGAGTACATCGTTGGTGCAACCCGCTTCTCGATTCCTTACGAAACCGATCTGGATGTTCCAATCGACTCCTACTCAGAAAACTTCAACGGTGCATTCAGCCTTATTAAAATTGATGAGAACACCGGCGAAATGAGCCTGGATTTCCAGATCATCGTACCTCCGTACAACTACGATCTGGCTCGTCCGGGTAAAGGTCCATCGGCCGACTGGATTTTCTTCACCACCTACAACACCGAAGAAGCTCACACATTACTGGAAATCAATGCTTCTGCCTACGATAAAGATTATGTAGCCGCGCTGAACTGGAGAAAAGCTGCTGAATACGTTCGTGATGGCCGTGCTACCATGATTGATGCCGAGTACTATCACAATTACTACGACAAGAGTCAGGGAATGGCTGTTTCGCAAATCAAGGATCAGGTGCTGCTTCTCGATCCTAAAGACGCGCCGGGCATTCTCTATTTCATGCCTACACCGAAGTCACCACACGGCGTTGACGTAGATCCAACCGGCGAATACCTTGTGGCCGGCGGAAAGCTGGCCACCGTTATTCCGGTGCACAGCTTCAGCCGCATGATTGATGCTATCGAAAACGAGCGCTTTATCGACGAAGTCGACGGCATTCCGGTGCTCGACTATGATGCCACTATCGTGGGCGAAGTCGAAAATCCGGGTCTTGGCCCGCTTCATACCGAGTTCGACGGCAACGGCTACGCCTATACATCGGTCTACATTTCTTCCGAAATCGTGAAGTGGTCGCTCGAAACCTTCGAAGTGGTAGACCGTATCGACGCCTACTACTCTATTGGTCACCTGATGATCCCCGGCGGCGACACCGTAAATCCGTACGGAAAGTACATGGTTGGTCTTACTAAGACGGCCAAAGACCGTTACCTGCCAACCGGACCAAAGCAGAATCACCCGGCCCAGCTCTATGATATCAGCGGGGATCGTATGCAGCTGCTGTTGGACTTCCCGACCATTGGTGAGCCGCACTATGCGCAGGCCATCAGCCGCGACAAGATTATGCCGAACGCACGCCGCATCTATGAACTCTCTGATAACAACAATCCCTACGCCATCAAACGCGTGGCCGATGCCCGTGTAGAGCGCGAGGGTGATGTGGTTCGAGTCTATATGGCGAACATCAGAAGCCACTTCCGCCCGGATAATATCGAGGGGATTAAGCTTGGTGATACCGTTTACTTCCACCTCACTAACCTCGAGCAGGAATGGGATGTGGTGCACGGATTTGCCATCAAGGGAATGAATACTGCAGAGGTGCTTCTCGCGCCGGGGCAGACCAAAACTCTGAAGTGGACGCCTACCCGAACCGGTATCTACCCGTTCTACTGCACGGCATTCTGCTCGGCCCTACACCAGGAAATGCAGGGATATGTGCGCGTATCCGCAGCTGATTCCGATGTGGAGCTCACCTGGAGAACAGGCGACCTGTAGCAGACGCTTCAGGTTCTGAAACAATCAGATTTGTAAAGGGTGATGGTCTCCGTGAGGCCACGGGCGCCATCACCCTGAATCTGAAAAACAAAAAAACACTCCTTCATAAATCTACTGCAACATGTCAATCCGGGCGCGACTCCTCATCATACTGGCAGGCTTAATTCTGATTCCGCTTTGGTACATACCTTTCTGGAGCATCAGCATGACTGCCCCGCAATATCCCGAAGGAATCGGAATGTACATTTCCATCAATGATATTCAGGGGCATAATCGCCACGACCTGCAGAGCATCAACACGCTGAATCACTATATCGGGATGAAAGAGATTCACAAAGAAGAAATTCCGGAGCTGCGCATCATCCCGTGGATTGTAAAAGCGATGATTGCCTTCGCGCTAATCGTAGGTCTCACCGGCAACCAAAAGCTTCTGATAAGCTGGGTCGTGCTGTTCATAGTTCTATCGCTGGCCGGCATTGCCGACTACTGGTGGTGGGGCTACGACTACGGGCATAATCTCGATCCGCGCGCCCCGATTAAGGTGCCCGGCATGAGCTACCAGCCGCCACTAATCGGAACCAAGCAGCTGCTCAACATACGGGCTTCATCCTTCCCGTACTGGGGATCCGCATTTCTTGCGCTCTCCTTTGGATTTGCGACAGCCTCGGCCTGGCTGAACAAATCAGCCGCCCGTCCCCAAAACTGAAGCCTTTTGACAGAATGTCCATGAAACGCAACCTGACCATAGCAATCATAATTTCCGCAGCAGCTTTCCTGCTGCTGGCATGCACAGCCGGGCAGTCGGAGTCGCCACGCGACCTAAGCCCGGATGGCGGCGCTGCTGTAAACGACCAGATGCCGTATAACGAGCTGAACTGCGACTGGAGCGGGGAGCTCATTAGAAATGCGCGCTACGGCGCCAGAGCGGTTAACGGATCCGATACCTGGCACTTTCGAAGCGTGGAAGACCTGGTGTACTGGTTGAAAGCCGGTGAACGCTCCTCGGAAAGCCTGCAGCTCTATGTGGTGGACTTTATAGACGGCAAGCGCTTCATTGGAATCCACGACGCGGTGTACCTGCACAGCAGACTGCGACCGAGTCCGGGAGGGCATCATCTTTCAGCTCTCGATAAAACCAACGAACATATGAAAAACCGCGTCTACGAAGCCTATCCCGGCGCCTACTTAAGCTGGGATGAGATGATTGCACTCTTCGAAGAGGCCTGAAAATCCGCAGCAATTAGTACGACTTAAAAGTGAGAAAAGCTATGAAAACACGTGTTAATCTGATTCTTACGCTGGCTTTTGCCTTAACCACGCTGATGGCCTGCGAGCCCGGCCCCAAAGATATTATGATTGGCCAGGATGAATGCGCCCACTGCAGAATGATTATCAGCGATAAACCCTTTGGATCCCAAATGGTGAGCACAACCGGCAAGACCTGGTTTTTTGACTCGGTTGAGTGTCTGGCTGCCTATGAACTGACCGGCGGACTCGAGCAGGACCGGATCCATTCCCGCTGGGTTCCTGACTTTGAAAGTCCGGATACCTGGGTGAATGCGCACGAAGCGCACTATCTGTACAGCGATCAGCTTCGCAGCCCGATGGGTCTGAACCTTTCGGCTTATGAAAATCGCCGCCATGCCGAAGCGAATCAAAACAGCTACGGCGGAGAAATCAAGGCATGGCTTGGCGTAATGCAGCTGGTGAATGAAGCCTGGCTCGACGGTCGCGAAACAATTCCAGCCGCAAACTGAGGTTGAAACCATGAAAAACCTCAAAAAACGCATCCTTCTTCTGCTTTCGCTGCTTCTGGTGCTGAGCGTAAGCCTGCTGGCATCCGATCGTGAGATTCGTGTCGAAAGCAGCATTCAGCTGGCTATTGATCAGTCTGAGCCCGGCGATGTGATTATCATCCCGGCCGGTGTTTACGAGGAAAGCGGCATCACCATAGAAACGGCGCGCATCATCCTTCGGGGAGAGGACGGAGCTGTTATCGACGGCATGAAAGGAGGCGCGCACATCATCGTCATTAAAGCAGACTCCGTGCAGGTTGAAGGGCTCACAATTCGCAACACCGGACTGAGCCACGTTCGGGATTTATCGGCGGTGAGGGTTGAAAGCGCATCTGGTGTCATCATTCGGGACAACGTATTTGAAGACAGCATGTTCAGCGTGTACTTGTCGCGTGCGAAAGACAGTCTGGTGGAGAGAAATAGAATCAGCGGCGGAGGCGACCGGGAGTCGAACTCGGGCAACGGTATTCACCTGTTCGACACCGAGCGTATCACCGTAAGAGAAAATCAGATTCACCACCACCGGGACGGAATTTACCTTGAATTTGCCAAAGAGGTGCGCATTACCGACAACATAGCCACCGACAACCGCCGCTACGGTCTGCACTACATGTTTTCGCGCGACTCCGAATATTCGCGAAACGAGTTCCGCAGAAACAACGCCGGCGTGGCGGTGATGTACTCGCAGGAAGTAGACATGTCGGGCAACATATTTGCCGATAATGTCGGGCCCGCTTCATACGGTATTCTGCTCAAGGATATCGACAACAGCCTGATTTCGAATAACCGTTTTCTCAACAATACCATCGGGATTTACTCGGAAGGGTCAAACGGCGTGCAGATCGAAAAGAATCTTTTTGAGCGCAACGGATGGGCCGTGAAAATCTGGGCCAACAGCACCCGGAATGTGTTTACCGATAACGCCTTTATCGACAACACCTTTGATGTGGCGACCAACAGCCGGCAGCACTACAACACCTTCGAGCGAAACTACTGGAGCAGATACGATGGGTATGATCTGGAGGGTGATGGCATCGGCGACGTTCCGCACCGTCCGGTGAGGCTCTACTCCATCATTGTAGAGAGAAACCCGATTTCGCTTATTCTGCACCGCAGCCTCTTTATTGATGTACTCGATCTGGCCGAGCGCGTAATGCCGGCCCTCACCCCGGAAACCCTGGTCGACGAGTATCCACTCATGAAATCTCCTTTACCATGATTCAGATAGAACATATTAGCAAATCCTTCGGCAAGCTCGACGTACTGCGCGGGCTGGATCTCAGCATCAGTCCGCATGAAGTTACGGCCGTGCTCGGACCGAACGGGGCGGGGAAAACCACCCTCATCAAAAGTATGCTCGGCCTGGTGAAACCAGACTCGGGCCACATAACCATAAACGGCAAACGCATAAACGGAGACGCTTCCTACCGAAGCGGAATCGGCTATATGCCGCAGAACGCCCGCTACCCGGATAACCTCACCGTGCAGGAAATTATCGACATGGTGCGCGATGTGCGCGGGAATCCCGAAGATACCGATGAAGAGCTTTTTCACGCCTTTAACCTGAAGACGGAATTAGGCAAGAAGTTTAAGACGCTTTCCGGCGGCAACCGGCAAAAAGTAAGCGCCGTGCTGGCGTTTCTGTTTCGTCCGCCGGTAGTGTTTCTGGATGAGCCGTCGGCAGGACTCGACCCCGTTTCATCGAGCTGTCTGAAGGACAAGATTGCCCGTGAAAAGAGCAATGGAAAAACCATCATCCTCACCTCACACATTATGAGTGAGATTCAGGAGCTGGCCGATAAAGTCGTGTATATACTCGACGGCCTCATTCACTTCGAGATGACCGTAACCGAACTGCTTGAAACCACCGGTGAGCGCACGCTTGAGCGCGCCATCGCCCGAAAAATGAAAGGAGCCGCCTGATGAAAACCAACACGCTCAAACTCATAAAATACCAGCTTCGCGACGTGATGCGCAGCCGCTGGGTGATTTTCTATCTGGCTTTCTTCATTCTGGTAACCGACGCTCTGTTCCGCTTCGGCGGCTCCGGCGACCGCGTAATCCTGAGCCTGATGAACGTCGTTCTGCTGGTGATTCCGCTGGTGAGCATCATGCTTGGTACTATGTATGTCTACAACTCGCGCGAATACACCGAGCTGATGCTCTCTCAGCCCGTGAAGCGCGGCGAGATGTTCAGCGCCCTCTTTGCGGGCCTGATGCTGCCGCTTTCGGTAACCGTAGCCGCAGGAATCGCCCTCCCGTTCATCTGGAACGGCGTGCTGATATCACATCTCGCTGCCCTTGGCTACCTCATCGGAACCGCCATCATCCTTACTACCATCTTCTCGGCACTGGCATTTATGATAGCCCTGCTCACCGAAGACAAGATTAAGGGGCTCGGGCTGGCGGTGGTAATGTGGCTCTTTTTTGCGGTGATTTATGATGGCCTCATCCTAGTGGTTATCTACATGTTTTCCGATTACCCGCTTCAGCAGCCGGTGCTTGTGATGTCGATGCTGAATCCGCTTGATCTGGCCCGAATTGCCCTGCTCATCGAGTTTGAAGCCTCCACGTTAATGGGCTTCACCGGAGCGCTTTTCCAGCGTTTCCTCGGCAGCACCGGAGGTCTGCTCACCATTGCGGGTGTATTGATGCTCTGGATCAGCCTTCCGCTCGCCTGGGGCGCAAGACGCTTTGTAAGCAAAGACTTTTAGATAAAGCAAAATCCCATGAATCCGACCCTAATACTGAAATCCAACTACACTACTATGAACCACGAAATTGAAATTGAAAGCGTGCCACAGGCCGACCGACATCGCCTCATTTTCGAAACGTTCGATAAGGCTGATGTGCACGAAGCCGTTGTGCTCAAAATCAACCATGACCCCAAGCCGCTCTATTTCCAGTTTCTGTTTGAGCGCCCGGGTCAGTTTTCCTGGGATAAGACGGCCCGACCTGACGGTACCTTCCTGATTGAAATCACGCGCATTACCAGACCTGCTGAAGATCAGCGAAGCGCTGAGGAGATGTCGGGCTGCAGCTGTCGCCACGGGAAAGGCAAAGAGAAACCCAATTAACTTACGGCTGAACTGAACCATGCCAACACCGTCTCGTCTGCTCGTATTTGGCGCGCTTCTTCTTTCGGGCTGCCTGTTCATCATCATTCCCCTTTTGAAAAGAGTGAAAAAACGTGGACACAAACATGAATAAGAGTCTTAATAACAAAATCCGGCACTGGTACTTTCTGCCGGCGCTCGTCTGGCTTCTGATTGCAGTAGCTATCGGCACGTGGATTCGTTTTGAGTGGCACAGCCCGTGGCAAACGTGGTTTCAGATTCCGAACCTGATTCATGCACACACGCATGCGGCGCTTCTTGGCTGGGTCTATCTGGTGATGGCAGGCTACACGCTTAAGCTCTTTATCCGGGTCGAAACGGCCGGCCGGGTGCTGGTGCCCATGTCGGTTGGTCTGCAGCTATCGAACCTGGGGATGCTGGTGTCGTTTGCAATGCAGGGTTACGCGTTCTGGTCAATCCTCTTTTCCAGCATGCATCTGTTTCTAACGCTCTGGCTGGCGGTTCTGTTTTTGCTGCGGCCGGAGAAACGACGATCCGATATCTCCCGTGATTTCGCCGGAGCGGCCTGGCTGTGGCACGTGCTTTCAGGATTCGGACCATTTGCGCTGGCTTTCACCGGCGGCATGACCGGAACCATGGCGATGTTCTGGCTGGGCAGCTACCTGTTTCTGCTGCTCAACGGCTGGATTATATTTATGATGCTCGCCATCTGGTTCAGCCGGCCGGAAGTCGCGGTCCGGTCGGGCAGGAGAGAGCAGTTCGCCCTCAACCTGATGTTTATCACGCTGCTGCCGGCATTGCTCTCTATGCTCTATCCTTTGGGTATAAGCGAGCGACTGATACGCATCGGATTTGTATTTAACCTGCTCCACGGAATCGGTATCCTGATGCTTTTGCCGGTGCTGAGCCGCACGGTGACGGAGTCGATCGGAAGCGTGAAGCTCATACCGGCCGCTGCCATTGTGCTACTCGGTATCAAAGCCGTGGTGCAGCCCTTGAGCTATTTCCCCGATTTAATCTACCTCACCCAAAATCACCTGCTGAAGGTTGGTTTTCTGCATATGGTGCTGCTCGGTTTGGTAACGCCCTTACTGCTATGGTTTATTTGTGATGGGCTCCGGAGTTCGAAAAAAACATCCGCGATCGTAAGCACGCTGCTGCTAATAAGCGTACTTGGCACTACAGTCATCCTCTTCTGGATACCACTCGGCGCTATGTCTGGAATTTACCTCTTCTGGCCCTGGCAGCAGATTATGGGCATGCTGGGTGTTGTGTTTATTCTTGGCGTTGCTCAGGTATTGTATCAGAAATTACAGAGACCATCAAGACCTGTTTGACACCACGGGACGGGAAACCTAAAGAGAGACCCCGTTGTTTGATCATGTATGCTCCGTAAATCAATCCATAATCTGGCCTTGAGTGCCATCATTCTGTTGTTCACTGTTTCACTCTGTCCTGATCTGTTCGGGCAGCAGCTGGAAGTGGATTCTGGTGAAGTTACATTCTTCGGCAGCACTCAAATAGAGAACTTTAGCGGAGTCACTGAAGACGTTACGGGATCGCTGAATCTGGAGACGGGTGAATTTAATTTCAAAGTAGATTTGCGGAGCCTCGATACCGGGAACAGCAGACGCGACAGGAATATGCATGAAGACTACCTCGAAACAGACGAGTATCCTTATGCTGAATTTACGGGCAGCCTGGCAAGCATTCCAGATTTTGACAATGGAGAAGAGCATGAGGTAAAGGCTCAGGGAACCTTCCTGCTGAAAGAAATTAGCAGAGATATTGAAGTTACGGGTTCTCTTACATACGATGGCAACGAAGGTTTCTGGCGAATCAAGGCAGGATTTACAACACTATTGTCAGATTATGATATTTCAAGACCAAGGGTCCTGATTGTGCGAATGAGAGATGAAGTTGAACTTGACGTGAATCTGGTGCTGAGGCAAAAACAGGACTAACAAGAGCTGGCTCAGCTCATTTTTTTTATTCAGTTCAATATCGTAATGACAAAATTATAATAATGGTGCTATATTATAGAGTTTCTTGGAAACATCATTATTACTTCAACTTAGTTTTGTGCTTATGAAAGCCCATACCTACGGAAAATATGTGATTCATCAGAAGGGCCGTTATCCAAAGCCCGGAGATGTGGTTGAAAATGCAAAAGACGCCGAAATTACCATTAACGGTATCAATGGCAACAGGCGCAAGTTTGAGGTGCGCGATGGCGTAATCAAACGTGAAATGAAAGGGCCCTCAGGCGCCAATATCATTGTGGGCGTGCTGTTTGTTTTTATGATGGCGCTCACGCTCTATTTCTTTGCGCTTTGGATGGGCTACCGCTAAGGCTGTAAAAACTTCAGCGGGACTGTTTTGCAACTTAAGGCCATTTGGCTAAATTGAGCCTTTCAGAGACTTTCAAACTAAACAGAGATCCGCAGATGAAGCAGTCTATGATTTTGCATTCGGTCTACTTCTATTTCACGGAAGATGCCCCGGATGATATTTTTGAAAAGCAGCGCGAGCGAATTTTCGACCTGAACAACAAGCTCCCGGTTGTGCAGCTGACCTTCGCTGGTCCGCCCGCCGGTATCGAGCGTGACGTAGTAGATAACAGCTACGGCATGAGTCTTCATATGCTGTTCCAGGATGAAGCCGATCTTGAAGCCTATCAGAAACACGAGCTTCATCAGCAGTTTATTTCCGACTTCAAACAATACTGGACTGGCATTAAAGTGTTCGATTCGTCGGTGTAGAAACAAGCGGGGGTGTCGCGTTGCTGTTTGAATGCTCTTAATATTCAATTTAAGTCGTGGCTCAAAGAACAAGTGCTTTAGTGTTTAAGCTGTTTTGATTGCAATAGCAGGTCACGATTTTGCCGCAGGCTCTGGTGGATTTTTTGACTTAACCCTCTACTTAATCCCGGAATGTACAAGGGGAAAATTAATCGGCTTTTGACAATTACCTGAGTTTAGTGGGGAAAGCTCCATCTTTTGAAAAGCTTTTCTTTTCAATTATACATTGCCGTTGACTTCAGCCAACGGTTGTGCATCTAAATAAACCGGGCTTTAGCCCCTCAGCGATGCCAGATCTGTTTTCACAGACGCACTTCATCACATTTGATAAATCAGACGGCAAAGTTAGTCTTTGTGCTAAACACTATAATTAATTGAGCGCCTGACTTCGAAATTTTCGGATATCCGTTATTGATGTTTTGCTTTCATCAATTCACCGGCGGGTCGAGCAGGGCGCCTCCGTCGATTTGGTCGCGGTCGGTTACCGGAATGAGCTCGTAGGTATCCATATCCGCCTGATGATAAATATTATGAGCCGTGCGCGGATTGTTGGTTTGAATGTAGCCCCTAAGCTGTCCATACCGAACTTCAATTTCGAAAAAACCGCCGTGCGGTGCAGCTACAGCCCCCTCTATCTTTCGGATGTTGTCACCCTCCGGATTATTACGCTGTATGATGAATGAAACCCTGCCGGCAGGTTCAGGCAGGGCCATAGCAAGCATTTCACCGGGTTCAAGATCTTCACTCCCTGAAATAAGCAGATGCGCCTGATCCGTAAAGTCGTTAATTGCCTCGGTGCGGTCGGGCAAATCTACTCCATCAGGAATCTCTGAATCCTCAAAAACGGGTGGCTCAGCGGCATCCGGCTGCGTGTCGCCTCCGCAGGCGCTCAGAAAAAGAAGCGAAAATGATAAAAGAAGTGTGGTAAGAAAACTATTTGCAGACAGCATAGAGGCACATCGGTTGAAGGTTAATACAGCTGGTGATACAGGCTTTGGTTCAATAAGGAAAAGATTCCGGATCTACTTTAGCAACATCATTGTGCGCGAAAGGGTTTCGGCACCGCTTCGCAGGCGATAGATGTACATCCCGCTTGCCAGACGTGAGGCGTCAAAGCTGATGCTATGCGTACCCGCGGAGTAAAATCCGTCGGCAATTGTGGCTACGCGCTGCCCCTGAATGGTATAGACGTCCAACCTCGCATCGGTGCCTTCATTTATTGTGAAGCTTATCGTTGTGGAAGGGTTGAAGGGATTCGGATAGTTTTGCGAAAGAGTGATGCGGTCCGGAATCTGATCATAATCCGGTGCTGAAGTAGGCGTATCCGTAATGATGACTTCAACCGGAACGGTAAAAGTTGGGTTCCGAAAATCATCACTGCTGAAAACCAGCTCTTTTCGATAGAGTCCAAAATCAAGATCCCTGGCCTGAATGTTAAGCTCAATCATTTCAGATTCACCTCCGGCAAGTGAGCCCGCCTGCTTCCCAATAGGGGCAATCCACTCCATGTTCGGGTCGAACTCCCGCAGAACAAGATTGTCGATATCAACCGGGGCATCGATAAACTGACCGGTGCCGCTCTGCGTGAAAAACATGATCCGCTCCGGCATAATGATGTCGTTGTCGCTAACGAAGCGTGCAATCTCTTCATCATCATACCGCAGGATAACTTCGTTACGATTGGTGAGCACGACCAGGTTCACGCGTCTGTATGCGTCCCGTTTATGATTGTATTGGATGGATTGCTGCGTGACTCCGAAGTCGACTGTGCTGTGCACCAAATCAATGGAGCCTGAACGCAGAAACATACGCACGCTCTGCCGCTCAGCAGTCATATAGATAGAAAAGAAGAGATTTTCCGGAAAGTAGACATCAAAAGAAACTTCGTAGGATGAGCTGAGGCCCTCGAGTGCGGGTCCGGCAATGCCGGCCCAGTCACCCTCGGCTGGCGGAAGCCTGAGATGTGTCTGCCCGGAAGAAGGGTTTTTATCACTGATCTCAAAGCTGTAGCTGCCGTTGCCCGGAATAGCGGTCCAGCCGTTAAGGCTCATATGGCTTCCCTGCGGAAAGCCTTCACCAGCTGTAAAATTGTATGATTGGAAGACGTCGCCTGACTCATACTGCCCTTCATTAGAATCCAATCCGAGCCGCCAGTTGAGTCTGCCATCACCGCTGTTTTCGACGAAAAACGGCCAGCTGATCTCCTCGCCCGGTAATAGCTCAATGGTGATGAGCGGGTCTGATACGCTGAACACCGGCGGGTCTGTGACGTTCGCTCTGTAGCCGGCTATCACATGCCTGATTTCCTGAATGGAGCGGGCGTTATCCGCCGGACCGGTCGGGTCGTTCAGAGTGCCGGCCTGACCGCCACCCCAGCTCAAATCCGGACTGGAAAATACGGGCGCGGGTATGGAGCCCTCGTTGTAGGCCATTACCGAGGCGTAGCTGGTGCCGTTATCACCGGTCCATCGCCAGCCGGTAGAGTACTCAAAAAGTCCGCCTGCCTCCGGTGCCGGATTCGAATTTTGCAGCCGGCTGTGATTGCTCCCGAAATTATGCCCGAACTCATGAACCAGGGTAAAGGTCCGGGTGAGCTGCTGTATACGGTTGAAGGAAAAGCCGAAGTCGGGCAGGCCCTGAGGGTTATTCAAAATCCAGGCTAGCCCGCCCACATCACTGATTACTGCCAGCATTCCAACGAGGTCTGCTCCGTACTGATCCCGGTATTCGTGCACTTCCTCCATGTAGCCTGAAAACTCCTCGCCAAGATCAAGATGTGGTCCTGCCGTAAGACGCTGGATGTGGGTGAGGCTTGACTCGTCTCTTTCATCATAATCCACTTCTTTCAGGGCGACGAGGCGGAACTCAAGATCGATTTCGCTAAGGTCCATCGCAAGCTGCGACATCGCCATCATTAGCGAAACCGACACGTCGATACCGCCTTCATTGGCCTGAGCCCACTGTGCAGCAAAGGGAGTGTAAACGAGCATGACATCGATTGTTGCGGTAGTTTCATCCAGAAGCTCGGTTGGGATTTGGGGAAATGGAACCGGTCTGCCCTCACCGGCCAGGTGCATCATCTCGTGCTGCTTGTCCATAGCAGAATGGTCCAACCCGCATTGAAGCACGTCCATCTGCTCGTAGCTGATTTCACTAAGCAGGTGAACTCCATGCTCATCGCTGTACCGAATGGTGTAGAAACGCCCATTCTCATAGTCGATAATATTCGAGGCGTAGCGCTCATCCTGCCAGGCGGAAACCATGTACACGGATCGGCCGTCCACTGCTTTTGTGATGGCAGATTGCGTCTGATTTAAATGCGAACTCAGGCGGCTTACTTCAAAGGTGACGGATGTGTTGTCGAACAGGGAAACATCAAGCTTCGAATCCGCTGAGACGGCATCAGAATGAAGCAACCCAAAGTCGATTCCGAGCGCTCTGGTTTGCAGGGTGAAGGATAATTGGGCCTGAGGTGTGAGGGAGGAACCATCCGAAAGCGGGCTGTTTACCTCAAGGTGAAGGGATTGCTGGCCATAGAGATGGACTGGCAGAAGTAGCAAAGTGGAAATCAGTAAAGCGGGCAGAAAATAAAATCTCATTATGCAGGAAAGCGTCATGGTTGGGAGTTTACAAATGCTTTATGAAGGTCTAGCATGCCTATTGAAAGTATACATAATAAAAACAGACATTTTGAAGCCAATTTACGTTCCGGTGCGTGACCATTATCATCACAGATTTCGGGCATTTGACGGGGCGGTTTTGTATCTTTTGAAAAGAAGCAGGAGTAGTTGTGAAAATGGTTAATATCCTTCAAAAATAATCTGCACCCGGCTGGTGTGAAGCCACCAATTTACCGTGCAAAGGGAGAACGTTATGACCAAAGAGAAGAAGCAGCGTATCCAGTATCTCTTCAATAAAATCGGCCTTGTTGCCGGCCCGGTTGTTTTCTTGCTTGTCTATTTTTCGGCTCCGCCCGAGGGCCTTACCGCCGAAGCCTGGAATGTGGCCGGCGTTGCGGCGCTGATGTCGATTTGGTGGGTAAGCGAAGCTATCCCGATTCCTGCCACCGCGCTGTTGCCCATCATCCTTTTTCCAATCCTTGAAGTAGGCTCCGTGGCCGATGCGACCAGCCCGTTCGCGAACCCGCTCATCTATCTGTTCATGGGCGGATTTATTATTGCGCTGGCGCTCGAGCGAACAAATCTGCACAGAAGAATGGCCCTTAACATCGTGATGCTCGTGGGCACGAAGCCATCATCGGTAATTATTGGTTTTATGCTGTCTGCAGCCTTTTTGAGCATGTGGGTGAGCAATACAGCCACCGCGATGATGATGCTTCCGATTGCGCTGTCAATTATACGTCTGGTTGAGCGCGAAAAGGACATCAGTAAAGGTGACCTTCAGACAAACTTTGGTATGGTGATGCTCCTGTGTCTTGCCTATGCCTGTAACGTGGGTGGAATCGGCACGCTGATTGGCACGCCTCCAAACGCGCTGATGGCCGGTTACATGCTCGATAATTACGATGTGGATATCGGTTTTGCCCAGTGGATGATGCTCGGTATTCCGATCGTAATTATAGCACTGCCCCTCGTCTATCTGATGCTCACCAAAGTGCTTTATCCAATAAAAATCAAAGAGATTCCAGGCGGTGATGATGTCATTCGAGAAGAGCTTGAAAGCGCCGGGAAAATGACGCGTGAAGAGAAAATGGTGGCGGTGGTATTTGTTACAACAGCTACGCTTTGGATTACACGTCCGCTGCTTGAGGGCACCATCCCCAACATTTCAGATACCGGAATTGCCATAGCCGGCGCTGTTCTGATGTTCCTGCTACCGGTGAACTTCAAAAAGTTCGAATTTGTGCTGAACTGGGAAGATGCGAAGCGACTGCCCTGGGAGGTATTAATCCTGTTTGGGGGCGGGCTAAGTCTGGCAGCTGCCATTACGAGTACCGGGCTGGCCGAGTGGATAGGGATGACAATTAGTCATCTTGAGTTCATTCCGATATTTGTACTGCTTCTGGTTTCGCTGCTGGTCATTATTTTTCTCACGGAGATAACGAGCAACACGGCTACTGCAGCGGCCTTCCTTCCAATTCTGGCGTCGGTTGCCATTATGATGGGCTACGACCCCATGGTTCTCGCAATACCGGCCGCTATAGGTGCAAGCTGCGCGTTCATGCTTCCGGTAGCAACGCCTCCAAACGCGATTGTTTACGGAAGCGGACTCGTAAGCATTCCGCAAATGGCTCGGGCTGGGTTCACGCTCAACCTGATTATGGTAGCAGTCATTACTATCGCCATTTATCTGCTGATTGGCATCGTGTTTGGGGTTGACCTGTATCAGTGATCAGTAAGCAGTGAACAGTGGGGAATGTTAAGATTGCGGAATCTGTGGCCTGAAGTTCCTGGCCACAGATTCCAATCGATATCGTTCGTTAAGCAATCAGAACTGGAACTGCATTTGTCCGGCCAGGCCAGAACGGGTGTCATCGCTGTCATCGGTTTCGATGAGCAGATTCACTCCGAAGCTGAACATTCGGGTAGCCTGATGATTCCAGCCGATAGTGAACAGGTTGGTGTTCGTGTCGAGCAGGTCATAGCCGAGATAGTCGAAACGGCCCAAAACTTCATTTTTTGGATTTATGATGTAGCCCAGCGTGGCGAAAAATCCGGTAATGGTCTCTTCTTCACCGGCCAGTTGTACCGCATCAAAGCGGGTTTGGAGGAACTCGGCACGTGCGAAGAACGTATCGCTGTCGAACTTGATGTGCCCGCCATAAAGGAAGCGGTCTTCGGCTGAATTAAGTCCGGAGTTCCCTACCGGGCTGTTGCGCGTCTGGTCCAGAAATGCGCTGATACCACCTTCAAAAATACCGCCTTCGAGATCAGTTGTATAGGCAAGTCGGGCAGTATACATAAATCTGTTATCGTTTTGGCGTGTGAGTCGGGTTCCGTTATACATACCAATACGGTAGCTGAAGTTTTCTCCGTCCCCGATAGCCGTTACGCCAATTTCACGATTGTTCATCATGGCGCCGACATGCTGGGCCCGGTTCAGGAAATCGGTGTCGCCCGGACTTGGATCCAGATCAATACTCGTAAACGGTTTAAACGCTCCGGCAACCACGCGAAACTTGTCGGAGTAGATATAGCCGACCTGTGCGTCTAAAATAGCCGGATTGTTTCGAAACTCAAGCTGCATCCGATAGGTGAAGGAGCCATCAAGCGTGCCGCGCATATCCACGCGCTGAGCACCAAGGTCGAAAGCCCGTCCCCCGTTGAAATTATCATCCTCGAAAGAAAAGGTGAATACAGATTGTGAGAGAATTCCGAGCGAAAACACATCACTTTTTAGTCGATCGGTTAGCTGATCTGCCAGCGGTTCTGAGTTGTCTGATTGCTGCGCCTGTGCGCCTGAAACGGCTACTAAAGCCATCACAAAAAAGGATAGTAAGATCTTTGTCATACCCATAAATTAAGTTTATTAATAAGATGCCTTCTTGCCGGCATCACCCTCTGAAATAGACTAACTATAATCGAATATATACCATTCATTTAAAGGAGTGAACTATATTATTCAATATGTTTTTACAGGGTGAACCTGTTACCCGCGAACGATTTAGAATGTCTAAAAGTTAAATTCCGGACTATGCAGAGAGCATTCCGTTTGTATGAAGTCTTCTCAATAAAGATCACATGATGTTTCAATTTATCTTTCGTACCAGCTTCCTCATTTCTGTTCTGTTTTTTATGATGGCTGAATTTGTGCTAGCACAGTCTACAGGCACGCTTTCCGGCCGCGTTACCGATGCCCGCTCAGGCGAGCCTTTGATTGGTGCTAATGTGGGTCTGGAAGGAACCAGCCGGGGCGCCAGCACCAATCTGGATGGCGAGTACACCATCCGGGATATACCCGTTGGAAATTATACGGTTGTGGTAACCTATGTTGGCTATGAACCGCAGCGGAGAATCAACGTATCTGTACGATCCGCAGGAAACAGGGATATCAATTTTGAACTGGAGCCAACGGGTGAAGAACTGGATGAAGTCGTCTTTTCGGTCTCTGAACCTTTCCGCACCCCTGTAGAAAGCCCGACCTCGTTCAGGCGGCTGTCGCCTGAGGAAATTGCTACTTATCCGGCCGGCAACAGCGATATTGCAAAGGTCGTGCAATCCCTGCCCGGCGTTTCAGGCTCGGTAAGCGGATTCCGGAATGATGTCATCATTCGCGGAGGAGCACCAAACGAGAACGTCTACTTCATAGACGGAATTGAGATCCCGACTATCAACCACTTTTCGACTCAGGGAAGCGCCGGCGGACCTGCGGGCCTTCTCAATGTTTCCTTCTTTGACGGCGTGGACCTGAGCACAAGCGCGTTCGGCGCACGATATTCCAACGCGCTGTCCGGTGTGCTTCAGTTTAACCAGCGAACAGGAAACGACCGTGAATTCCGAACCAACTTCCGCGTCGGTGCCAGCGAGGCTGCACTCACAAGTGAAGGTCCGCTGTTCAAGGGTGATGATTCCTCCTCAAATACCACCTACATTGCATCTGTTCGCCGCTCATACCTGCAGCTACTGTTTCAGCTTATTGATCTGCCCTTCCTGCCTGACTACTGGGATTACCAGTACAAGGTCAACCACCGGATTGACGGCCGAAACGACATCTACCTCACCGGAGTCGGCTCTATCGACGACTTCCGGATAAACGTACCAAGCGATGCCGATCCGAATCAGCAGGCTATTCTCGAGCAGGTGCCCGTCATCAAACAGCAGACGAACACCACGGGAATTGGCTGGAGAAGCCGGCTTTCAGAGGGTAATGGCTTTTGGCTGACGACCCTCAGCTCAAGCTGGTTCTACAACGATTTTCGTCGCTTCCGTGACAATGAGAATCAGGACGGGCTCTTTTCGCAGAACACGGCTGCCGAATGGCGAAATACAGCCCGGACCGAGCTGCGCTATTTTGGTGAGCAAAGCACCTGGAACACCGGCATAAGCCTGCGATGGAATAGATTCGAGAATGATTTTTTTGACGACAATACCAATGTTGCTTTTGACGACCGTCTGGATTTCATGAGCTACGGAGCATTTCTGCAGTGGGCGCGACCCGTGCTTGACGGCCGTGTGGATCTCACCGCTGGCGTACGCTTCGACGGCAACACCTTCACGGATACCGGAAATGAAATCTGGCGCACGCTCTCTCCGCGCGCTGCTGCCAGCCTTCGTCTCGATGATGAGGGCCGGTGGCGACTGAATACCTCTGCCGGTCGCTACTTTAAAAAACCGCCGCTCAACCTGCTGGGGTTCAAGCCGGGTGGTGAGTTTGTGAATCAGGGGTCATCCTACATTCGCTCCGATCATCTAACGCTGGGCATGGAGTTTTTCCCGAGATCCAGCACCAAATTCGGCATTGAAGGATTCCTCAAGCTGTATGATGACTATCCCGTTTCAATTGCTGAAGGCGTAAGTCTGGCGAATCTTGGTGGGGGTTTTGAGGTGCTCGGAAACGAGGCGGTGACCTCAGACGGTCGTGGACGCACCTACGGAGTCGAATTCCTTTATCAGCAGAAGTTCGAAACCAATTATTACGCCATTCTGGCCTATACGCTGTTCTGGAGCGAGTTCACCGGGACGGATCGGAACGAGTTTCTGCCGTCCGCCTGGGACAGCCGTCATCTGCTTTCATTTACCGGGGGATACCGTTTGGGTGATAGCTGGGAGTTCAGCCTGAGGTCACGATTCATCGGCAGAACCCCGTTTGCCCCGATTGATGAGGAGCGAAGCATCGAGCTTTATCCCGCTTTTGCCTTTGACTATGGAAGGCTGGGTGATGAGCGCCTTGGCCTGTTCAGCGCTACGGACATACGCGTGGACCGCAAATGGAATTTTAGCCGCTTCTCGCTTGATCTCTATCTGGAGATTCAGAATGTTTTTGCCCAGAATACACCTTCCGAACCAAGTTTCCTGCTCGAAACCGAAAACGGGGAGCCGGTTCTCACAAGAGTGGATCAGCTCAGCGAGTCGTCCATACTACCGACGATTGGGATTATTCTGGATTTCTGATTCTCTCACGCTATGGTGCCAAAATCCAAAGGTGTTAGGGGAGATGATGTCTGATAACAAGCTGATTCATGAAGTTTGAAAAACACAAGAGTTAAAACGAATACCATCCAAACGCCGAACGCCAAACGCCAAACCCGAAACCCCGCACCCCCTTACCGTCATTTCGAGCGCGGCTCATTTGAAGAGGAACTTCTAAACCAGAACGCCGTTTTACAACCGAAACGCCAAACGAAGCATCATGCGAGAAATCTCCTTCGGCCGAACCATCTGTAAGCATGACCGAAG
>JAIUMA010000032.1 GCA_022565795.1 Balneolia bacterium | reverse complement strand
GCCAAACCAGCACCGGCAAGCCCCGACACCGCGCCGCCGTTAAAAGCGAGCTTAAGCGCGCCCGGAAGACCGGACTTTGCGGCTTCAGCAACGCGTATGTTAGAGCGAACGGCAATGGTCATTCCTGCATAACCGCTCAGCGCTGAAAAAAGCGCGCCAACGGCAAACCCAATGGTTGTCCACCACCATGTTGTAGCTTCAGGGCCTTCCTGAGTAAAAGCAATAATGGCAAATACAGCTATAATAGCTACAGCTACATAAGTAATAGTGGTGTACTGCCTGTTCATGTAGGCACTTGCCCCTTCTTTTACGGCATCGGCAATGTCGTTCATTTTGTCATCACCCATAGGAGCGTTCAATACGCTTTTGGCAAGGATGAAGGCTGCAATCAGGGCAACGATGGCAGCTAATGGAGTTAATATCAATAAGTCCACATTATTTCCCGTTAATTCTAAGTAATTGTTAATAAAAATACTTAAGCGTCAAGGCGTGCATCACATTGTTCGCCTTACAATTAGCCCGTTATGTTACGACTGTTAATTATTTTTAGCAAAAAAACCTTAAAGCCGTCTTTTTGTCGCTTCGTTGCCAGTTATGCAAGATGCATTGAATTCGATCCATCAATAGTCTTCTTACAGACTACAAAACCAGAAGCCCGGGCCCCGTGCGTGCAAACAGGAACAATTCGTTTGCAGGGCTTTTTATTAAACGTTAAGAAATTGTGTGCGCACTTTAACAAATGACCACTATTTATGAAATTGAGAGATTAGCCCTCTCCCCCAATTATCCATTATTCACTACACCATTTATACAACTACCTCATTCACGCTTCATTAATAACAGCTATAGAAAAACATGCTGGCCCTATTCGCTTACTATTTAGTTTCGTTTAGTCAGCGGTTACTACGGCCTGCTTTGATGAACAGGAAGTTCATTAACATAAGAGCTGCTATGAACGGAAGGATCTTGATCAAATCAGTGTAAAACCGGCCATAGAGATCGGCTTCAGCAACCAGGTAGACACGAAGCAGCAAATCCGGAATCAGCCAGTTGTTAACCCATTCCAGGTTTCCTGCGGGTACCGAAGAAACCATGGAGCTGAGTATCACCATGATTACTATCAGAATGGTTACAAAGCTGTTCGCCCGGGCTGATGAACCCGAGGCTGTATAACAAACATCATAAAGTACAAGCAGACTAAGCAAAACTATCATTAGCCCCAAAAATGCTGCCAAACCGCTTGCCATTATTCCGAAGAGCAAAAAGAATAAGAGGTTGTAACTCACCCAGACTATAAACAGCATTATTGTCAAAAATGCAAACCGGGATAAAAAAGCGCCCGCATAGAGCCATAAGCTGCGAACTCCTGAAGCGAGCAGCATTTGATTCAGCACCGGATTCATTAGCATCTCGGTTTTATCAGACGTTTGCTGAATTGAAACCAGGAGCAGCAAGTAGAAGGGAATTGACAAAATCATGGCGACGCTGCCGTCCGATATTTGAACTTCACCACCAATAAGCAATATCAGACGGTTCGAGGAGCTCACATTTGTTTCGAACACAGCAAAAAGCAGCACAATCACAAGCATAACGGAACCCAAAGTCCAAAGTAAGGCAGCTGAGCCCGGGAAACCGCCTCCCATGAGAAGCCATGAGCCCTTTATTTGTTTTGCAAACTTATTCATAGTCCGAAACCATTATCTGCTGATTACTGATTTCCCATACGGTTGTGAGCTTTAGGGTGGAAGGCAATTCCGTGTGGGAGGTAGCAACCAGTGCTTTTTTGTTATCAGAAAGTGTTTCACCAATTAGCTTTGTTGCAATATGCCGGTAGTTTTCATCTAATCCATCAAAAGCCTCATCCAGAATAAGAAGATCAGACCGGGTCATCAGGCACAAGCTGAGCATGACCCGTTTTCTCTCCCCTTTCGACAGCACGCCAAAGCTCTTTTTCAGTAGCTCTTCAATGTTCAGCTCATTTTGCAGGTACGCAGGCATTGTATCAATCAGTCTCCCGTGCGCGTCCAGTACACTTTGATAGCCTGAAATCAAGTCTGAAACCCGAATCTTTTCATTCAGGGCCGAATGTTCGGGCAGCAAGGCACAAACAGCCGGCTTTCCGGGCTCGATGGCCGAGTTGCTTAGCAGACCGCCATCATACTTCAGGTCTGTTCCGCACATTATGCCTATGAACGTGGATTTTCCGGAGCCGTTTGGTGCTTTCAGCCAGATTCGCTGACCGCTTTCTATCGCGCCGGATTCTACCCTAAAAAGCAGCTCCCTGCCCCGTGTTACACCAAGATTTTCAAATTCAAGGATACGCATAAATGTATGTCTGGCTTCAGAAGCTAATTAGACTGAGTTTGATAGAAGTTCTTCAGCTAAAAGAGTCAGGATTCGCCAATACCTTACAAAATTTTTTTAGCATAAAAAAGGCCGGCACTGTAGGTTAACAGCACCGGCCTTCAATTTGCTTAAAACTGATGTGAGTTTATATCACCGCTTAATACTACTTGCGGCGTCTTGGCTCATCATCTTCTTTTCTTTCAACTTTTTCTGATCCTTTTGCGATAGATTCACGCATATCAGTATCAGAAATAACATTCTTCATGTTGTAGTAATCCATGATTCCAAGATTACCGCTGCGGAATGCTTCGGCAATTGCTTTCGGTACTTCGGCTTCGGCCTGTACAACGCGCGCCTGCATCTCCTGAATTTTAGCTTTGTTTTCCTGCTCGGCAGCAACGGCCATGGCACGACGCTCCTCAGCCTTCGCACGGGCAACCTTAAGGTCAGCTTCTGCCTGATCGATCTGAAGCGCAGCACCAATGTTGTTTCCTACGTCGACATCAGCGATATCAATCGAGAGGATTTCGAAGGCTGTACCGCTGTCGAGACCACGATCCAAAACCACACGGGAAATCTGATCCGGATTCTCAAGCACCTTTTTGTGATCGTCAGCAGAACCTACAGTGGTTACGATACCCTCACCAACACGGGCAAGAATGGTTTCCTCTGTAGCACCACCCACAAGACGGTCGAGGTTAGCACGAACTGTTACGCGGGCGTTAGCTTTCACCTGAATACCGTCTTTCGCAACGGCGGTAATGATAGGGGTCTGAATCACTTTCGGGTTTACCGAAATCTGTACGGCCTCGAATACGTCACGACCGGCAAGGTCGATAGCAGCAGCGCGCTCGAAGGTAAGCCCCAAATTCGCTTTATCGGCTGAAATGAGAGCCTGAACCACCTTATTTACGTTACCACCGGCCAGATAGTGGGCCTCTAGTTTGGCGACGTTAAGTGGCAGGTCGGCTTTGTGTGCTGTAATAGCGGCTTTCACGATAGGTCCCGGAGGCACTTTTCTCAGCCTCATACCTACGAGGTCGGAAAAAATACCAATTTTTACGCCCGAGAAGTAGGCTGTGATCCAAAGCCCGACCGGTACATAGTATAGAAAAATAAATAGTACTACGAGCGTACCACCTATCACGATTAATGGGAAAAGTTGCTCCATGAGATTATATAAATGATTTTACGTGGATGGTTTATGTAATGAATTAATGTCTGTGATGCTGAAACTCTTTATCAGGATGTGAGCCGCTTCACCATAACACGGCTCGAGGTGGTATTAACAACAACAACCCTCGCGCCATTTTCGATGAAATCACCCTGCGATACCACATCAATACGCTCGTCGTCTATCAGCGCGATTCCTGCCGGGCGCAGAGCCGTTACAGCAACGCCTTCCTTACCCATCAGCGAGTCTTTACTGTCTGACGAGGTGTAGCCCTGTTCCTTACTGGTTGAATCTACTAAGACTAAGCGACTGAACATACGATTTTGAGGTAAGTACTTTCCAAGGGAGAACAGCATTAAAATACCTAATATAAGTGTAATAGCCATAGTCCAAATGGCGCGGCCCATATGCTCCAAAGCAGGGAATTCGAAACCAACGTTTCCAATCATAGATACGACCAAACTGAAGAGTACCATAGAAATACCGAGTATGCCGGGTATACCGAATCCGGGCAAGACAAATATTTCGACAATTATGAGCACCACTCCAAGGAAGAAAACAATAATCTCCCACGGCTGGGCAAAACCCATAATGTAGAGCGGAGCGAAAAAGAGAATTGCGCCCATTGTAGCCATTGCGCCGGGAAAACCAACACCGGGTGACTGAAGCTCGAAGTAAAGTCCGCCAAGCATCATGAGCATTAGCATACTGCTCATCACCGGATTGGCTAGAAAGCGAAGTATACGCTCATTGGTTGTTTCCTGTACAAATACAACTTCAGCATTTCCCCAGCCTACGCTATCGAGAGCGAGCTCGAGCGTAGCTGCAGTGCCCTCAATCATTTCAAACTCAAGCGCTTCGCTGGTACTGAGGGTAACCAGGCTTCCCTCTTCAGTTACTCCGTCAATAGCAATGCGTTCATCAACCATCGCTTCAGCAATGCGCGCATTACGTCCTGTAGCTTCGGCTGTGGAACGCATAAGGCCACGCATATAGCTCTGCATTTTTTCATCAGCTGTACCTCCGCCGCCATCGACTACTGTAGCCGCGCCTATCGAAGAGCCCGGAGCCATATAGATAATATCGGTGGCAAAAGAGATGAGCGCGCCTGCCGATGCAGCGTTTCGGTCGATGAATGTCATCGTGGGAATATCGGTGTCGAGAAGCACCTTACGGATTTTATCAGCTGCGTCTACCAGGCCGCCAAACGTATCCATATGCAGTACGAGCCCGATGGCTTCATCCTCCTCAGCCAGATTTATACCGCGCTCGATGTAGCGAAAAAGACCGTTATCGACCAGACCTTCGACCTGAACGACATAAACAACGCCGTTGGAGCGCTCAGCCGGCTGATCGGCATCATCAGACCCGTTTTCCTGAGAATGCACCATTGCCCCGAAGAGCAGCATCATCATCACAGACCCGAAATAGAATAATATACGTTGCTTGAGTTGCATAGCGGTAAGTTTACGTAACAGTTAAGGCTCAAGAGCACCCGAAGCTTCTAATGGCAGAGTGGCTCAGCAGCTATTACGAAGATTTATAAATAAAGTTATACGTGCCTATCGACAACATAGAAACGTTCTCCCCCGTTTAGAATTTGCTCAATAATACAGATTTTTACCCGATAACCAACAGCTTTTTGACCTTCAGAAGCGAACCCCTCAGCAGGCTTTTTTGTTGTGGGGTCTTTGTGAGAGATCTGTAACAAGCTGCGCCTCATTTCGTATCGATATTATCCAATATTTCCCCCGCCCCTTCGTCTATGAACTCACCTTTATTGATGGTGCAAACATACATGCTTACGCATTTGATTGTATTACTCTTAGTATCCCCTTCATTTGCGCTGTCACCGGACGATGAGCCGGAAAACCGTACAGGAACGCTAAACGGATATGTGTCCGAGGCTGCAACGGGTGAAGTCATCTGGGGCGTAAATGCCGTCTTAAATGGTACCACACTCGGCGCATCCACCAACAGCTCGGGCTTCTACTCCATATCACGTATTCCACCCGGTGAATACACCGTAGTCTTTAGCTTTCTGGGCTTTCGTGAGTACCGCGCTGAAGTTACGATTAGCGCAGGTGAAACCACGCGACTCGACGCTGAGCTTATCGAGACCGGCCTCGAGATGGATGATGTGCTGGTAACATCCGAGTATTTCGATCAGGAGGCGAGGCAGAGCCTTGGAGTGACCACCGTTTCCACACAGCTCATCAGGGACACACCGGCCGTTCTTCAGGCAGATGTTTTCAGGTCGATTCAGCTTCTTCCCGGAATTAAAGCGGCATCTGATTTTTCTTCAGGCCTCTACATTCGCGGCGGTAGTCCCGATCAAACGCTCATCCTGCTCGACAACACCACCGTCTACAACCCCACACACTTTTTTGGCTTTTTCTCCACCTTCAACCCCGATGCCATACGTGACGTACGCGTTTTCAAAGGGGGATTCCCGGCTGAATACGGTGGGCGAATCGGCTCGGTCGTCGATATCTACAACAAAGACGGCAACCGAAGGGAAATGCGGGGAACGGCATCTGTTGGCCTGCTCTCATCACGTGCTTCCATCGAAGGCCCTTTTAACCGCGGCTCCTATATGTTTGCTCTTCGTCGTTCAACTCTTGAGCCTCTGCTCTGGGCTCTGCAGGGCAGCGTGGAGAACATCCCCGAAAGCTTTTATTTTGTTGATGCCAACGCCAAAATCAACTACGACCTTTCGAACACCGACCGCCTAAGCCTTTCATTGTACGCTGGTCAGGATGATGTAAACTTTCCGGCATCAGACGATCTCTTCCTTAAATTGAACTACGGTAACATCACGAGCAGCCTCACCTGGAGACGTATATTGTCGGGCGATTTATTCAGCACCGTTACGTTCACCGGATCGCGTTACTTCAATAGCCCGAGATTCGAATTTGGCGGGACGGTCTTTGAGCGATCAAATACGGTAAACGATCTGTCTGTAAAAGCCGATCTGGAATGGACGCCATCACAACAGCACACCGTGAAGGGCGGCATATGGGCAGGGACACTGCTAGTTACCCTGGAAGACAGGTTCGACGGGCTGGTGACGCAATCACCGGATATTACTTCGGAGTATATCTCAGCTTACCTGCAGGATCAGTGGCGGATTACTCCTCAGTGGATATTCACCGGCGGGCTTCGGGCAAGCTATTACACCAGCGGGAATCACTTCAGGCTGGAGCCGCGCACACAGCTCGAGTACCGTCCGACAGCAGAAATACGGCTTCAGACCGCTTATGGAAGATACTATCAGTTTAAGACGCTTATTACCAATGAGGCATTTTCAGGCTTCGATTTATGGCTGCTTACCGACGATGGCGTGCCACCCGCCTGGGGCGATCAGTTTCTCGCCGGGGTGAAGTGGAATCCGGTTCGGCAATGGACGTTCGAGCTCGAGGGCTTTTACCGCAATATGCGTCAGCTCTTTGAGTTTGACCCCCGCATACCCGACACGGCTGGTCTGGATTACAACGAGCTGTTTAGGTTTGGTGAAGGCTTTGCTTATGGCGTCGAAACGCTCATCCAGCGCAATACCGGCCGTCTGAACGGCTTTATTGGCTACACATGGGGCACCACAAGACGGAAGTTCCCGACCTTCAACAACGACGAGTTCTACCCGCCAAAATACGACCGCATACACGATATCAATCTGGTAACGAACTACAGACTAAGCGAAAAGTGGATGGCAACGGCTGTTTTCAGCTACGCAACGGGGCAGACCTACACCGAGCCGCTCGGCCGTACGCAAATCGATAATCCATTCGGCACCGAGCCGGACAACCCCCTGATAGTTGGAAGGGTGAACGCATCCCGGCTTCCGGCCTACCACCGTCTTGACTTTGGGCTCACTTACTACAGTACTTTTTTCGGACTCGGGGATTCCGAGCTCCAACTTCAGGTGATTAATGCCTATTCCAGACGCAACGTTTGGTTCTACAATTTCGACTTCGACGACAATCCGGTTACGCGACAAGATATACGAATGCTCCCGATTCTACCCTCAGTAACCTACACCGTAAACTTTTAGGATGATGCACATCATAATTAAAAATCAGCTCTCAGCGGCATGCACGTTTTTTGTCGGCGTGATGACGCTCCTGACTCTGACCGCCTGCGATCCTTATTCCCAGGACTCCTTTGTTGAGCAAATGGTGGTAGAATCATTTTTTACCGGTGGCGAACCTCTGCCTGATATCAAACTGTCTCGCACCCTGCCCTTCGATCAGCCCTACACGTTTGAGGCCGCCGCATTAAGCGGGTACGACATACGCGTCATCCTCACGACAAACAGCGGAGAAACCGACATGATCATTCAGTACGAAGAGTCCGAAAATCCCGGAATCTATCTGCCTTCCGATGAAAGTCTTACCGTGGAGAAAGGTCGCGTTTACCTTTTGGAGGTAAGAGAAGCGCCCGGATTATCCCCGGTAATGACGGCAGAAACCTTTGTCCCGGGTGATTTCGAACTGGTTTCAACCAACGGGGACAGCTTCATTTATCAGGGAGCGGAGCAGTTTGAGCCGACGTTTACGCTCAGCTTTTACCCTGGCAGGCAAAACTACTACGTTGCCTCTACCCTCGCGCTTGATCCTGAGAACTCGCCACTAACACCGTTTTATGCAGGTTTTCTTGATGATGACGAAGATCCGCTTCAGTTCAGGAGGGTTTCATCAGGAATCATCAATGAAAGCAATTACGAAATTAATCCTGACGGCACTACTACTGTGAAGCTTCCATGGGTGGCTATCGCTTTTTATGGTCCAAACGAGGTTTCATTCTTCTCCATCGATACCAATCTGTACGATTACATCAGATCACAAAGCATACAGTTGGGCGGACCAAGCACGCTCTCGCCCGGTCAGATTGAAAACGTGCTTTGGAATGTTGAAGGCGGCATTGGAATCTTCGGGAGCCGCACGGGTATCGTTTCTGAGATTGAGGTGATCAATCCCTTTGCACCATAATCCGGCTTAGCTGCCTATCTCAAGCAGGAACACCTGAGCAGTTTCTACGTCCATGCCGATAATGGCATCATCGAACGTACCAAGGATGTAGTAGTCCAGCGGTTGATTTACCACGGTCTCACCATCGGTATTCACAATCGCCATGTGAAACTCGTTTAGCAGGTTATAAAAAATGAGCAGATGAGTTTCACCATTGTACTCGATCGTCAGCAGATTGGAATACTGCTGATACTCCCTTAGTTCGGTGAGAAACGCATTTTGCTCCTCAAAAGGAATATCCGGCAAACGGCGGGTATTCAGGCTGAACTCCATGAAATCCGGCAGCAGGTATTCGACCTGCTCCTCCGTTTCATTGTAGACATAAATGTAGGGCATCAGAGAGCTGATGGCGTAGATCTTATCACTGATTCGCTGAATACCACCGCCCGGCACAACGAGCGAGAATACCTGGAAAGGCTCCGGCAGAAGGAAGAAATTTTCGACTGAGCGACTTTCTGTTTCGACTCGCGACATCAAATGGATACCGCTGTTGGTCCGGTAGTAATGACTAGCTCCCGAACTGTAGCTCAGCGAGCGCCCGGGCTGATCATCGTAAGCCAGCAATTTGTATAACTCATCATTTTCCCCCAGGATGATAAACTCGTTGATATCCATGTCTGCAATTCCAAGCAGACCGTCGAAATCAAACAGCCGAAACGGAAACTGATACTGATGATCTTCGGTGCCCTGACCCGAAATTACGCTTATCTCCGGCTCGCAAACTCCGAGACTGTAAACCAGCTTTGTCCTAACATCAGCCAGAGCAATGGTACAATCGTCGCGTTTTACAGCGCTCAGATACAGCGGCTCTTCCGGTGCATCCGGTATGATAATTTCGCTTCTCACTTCTACCGTAACGTTCGTAATTCTGGCTTCTCTCGGCTCAGGAGTACCACAGGCTGCAATGAAGAAAGTGATGGCAAAAAGAGCGAGAAAAATGTGATGTCTTACCATGATCATCATAAATTGTGCTTAAAATCGATTTTTGTTGGTTGGCTGGCAACAAATCTGAGCCAAAATGAAAGCGGCAGACTCTCAAATGAGAACCTGCCGCCGAGAATATAGCAGTTTGGATACATTCCTGCCCGAAGTCTTTTATTCAAGCTCGAGTATCAGCGCTTCGCGCGGACCAAGCTGAATGCTCTGCTGAAGCGGAAATACTCTGCCGTCGACCACTTCACGGCCGTTTTCAAAGAAATCGGTGAACTCTCTGAAGCGGTTCATTTCGAGATCTTTTTCCGAGTCATCGCCATTCAGAATTACCATAATAGTACGATCGTCGTTATAACGAAAGTAAACATATACGTTGCTTTCCGGAACGAAGTGGCGAAGCGAACCGCTATGGATCACTTCGGCATCCTTGCGCCAGTGGCTCAGGTCACGTATATATTCAAACATTTCCTGAACAGGAAGTCCGCGCTCTTCACCAAGCTGAATGCGTCCCTCTTCAGTGAAGGCATTGATTTCATCACCCGGCCAGCCGCCCGGAAATGGAATACGCTTGGCGGCATCATGATTATCACCGCCCATATCCATCATAATTTCGGTTCCGTAATAAATCTGCGGAATTCCGCGGGTTGTGAGAATTAGCGCCATACCAAGCTTAAATTTAGCCGGATCACCGCCTACGATATCCATGAAACGGGTAAGGTCGTGGTTGTCTACAAATATCACGTTCAGCATAGGATCGGTGTACAAGAAGTCCTGTCCCAAAGTGTAGTAAATTCGAGCCATACCGCTATCCCATCCGCCGCCTTCATTCAAGCCACGCGAGATGGCGCTGAACAAAGGAAAATCGGTTGTGCTCGGCAGGTAGGAGTTATATCCGCTCTGAGTCGGGAAATCGAACTGCCACCAAGCTGTAGTCGGAACGTCGGGCATCCATACTTCACCAACGATGTTAAAGGTAGGATACTCCTCAAGAACACGGCGCGTCCATTCGGCCATGTAGTCCGGGTAAGGATAAGCGTGAGTATCCATACGAATACCGTCTATTCCGCTCTCTTCAATCCACCAAAGCGTGTTTTGGATGAGGTAATCAGCAAGGAGCGGATTTCTCTGGTTCAGGTCGGGCATTTCGTCCACGAACCAGGCGCGCACCGTTTTGTTGTAATCATATTCAGAGGCGTACGGATCCATGATAGTGTTGGTCCGGTAGGTGGTATTGCCGTAGATCTCCTGATCATGAATCCAGTCATGCGAAGGCAGATCTTTAATAAACCAGTGGTGTGTGCCAACATGATTGTGGATTTTGTCCATAATCACTTTCATGCCCATTTCCTGGGACATACGCACCATGCGGTTGAAGTCATCATTTGTTCCGAAACGACGGTCTACGCGGTACATATCCGTAGCTGCGTAACCGTGGTAGAAACCGGCGCGAATTTCATAGTTGGCCGGCATATCGTTCTCCAATATAGGATTCAGCCAGATGGCGGTCATTCCCAAATCCTGAATGTAGCCCAGATTGTCGATAATCCCCTGAATGTCACCACCTTTACGGGCAAAAGGCTCATTCATATCCACACCTTCGAGCATTCCTTCAATTTCGCTGATAGACGGATCCGCATTTGCAAACCGGTCTGGCATAAGAAGGTAGATGACATCGCTGGCGTCGAAGCCCTGATGACGGCCTTCCGAGCCGCCGCGCTCACGAATTTCGTAGTCATAAGTGAACCTTTCATTTCCTCTTTCGAAGTGAAGGGTGATAGTGCCCGGCTCGGCCTGCTCGGTAACATCCAGATAAACGAACAAGTAGTTAGGATTCTCTGTTGTAACCATGCGATTTAGGGAAACACCGGGATAATCAACACTAACGCGGGCTTTGCCAACTTCCGGGCCATAAACCAGTATCTGAAGCTCGGTTTCAATAAATCCTGTCCACCAGTTTGGTGGCTCAACGCGATCGATATAATCGTGGCTGGTTTGGGCCACCGTTCCGCATGAAAACAAAAATAGTAGCGCTGCTGCTGAAATGAGTTTTTTAATCATCATAAATAAATAAAATTGAATCTGGTGCGGGAATATGCACCGGTAAAGCTTCTCAAAAGCACTTGAAATCTTAAAACAGCGTATAATATAATGGATTCCAAAGATACTCGTTGAACTTTTGAGGCACTGTCTAAAGCAGTATCTTAAAGACCATGAAAACGCTCAATTTTATCAGCTTGATGCACTCTTTTTTTAAATACATTCTTATTACACTAACTGCCACAACGCTTTTGATGTTAGCACCGGCGGCCGACTCCTTATCCGACGGGCAACTCAGCCTCAAAGCTTCCGATGACGACTTCAGAATCGCCCGCATTCAGTACCGCGGCGGTGGCGACTGGTACAACGATCCCTCATCATTGCCAAATCTGGTTCGTTTTGCCCGCCAGCACCTTCCGATTTCAGTGAGTGAGCGGTTTGACGATATTCCTATCGGCAGCCGCGACCTTCACCGCTACCCCTTTGCATTCATGACCGGCCACGGAAACCTGACCGTAAATCAGTCGGAAGCCAATAACATCCGTGAGTATGTTGACAACGGTGGATTTCTTTATATAGACGACGACTACGGTTTCGACCCTTATGTAAGAGACTTTATAGCCCTTGCCTTTCCGGATGATGAGCTCGTAGAGCTGCCGTTTAACCACCCGATTTATAATCAGGTGTTCGAGTTTCCGGAAGGACTCCCAAAAATTCATGAACACGAAGGGAAGCCACCACAGGGTTTCGGCATCTTCCGAAACGGTCGTCTGGCAGTATTCTACACGTACGAGTCCAACCTGGCCGACGGCTGGGCTTACGATGTACACAACACGCCTGAAGACATCAGGCTGAAGGCCCTCAGAATGGGCGTCAATTTGCTTGTTTACGCCTTCACCAGCGAACGTTAAGATTTATATTAGCGTCTTCACAATCATAAAAAATACCGTTAAATTGTGCAATTATGATTATACCTATTGCTTCCGACCACGCCGGATATCCGGCCAAAGAATTAGCCAAAAAAGCTCTCGAAAAACTCGGCCATATGCCGGTTGATTACGGCACGCACGACGAAAACTCTGTCGATTATCCTGATTTCGCCAAACTCGTTGCATCATCCGTAACCGACGGCGAATACGAACGCGGTATTCTGGTATGCGGTTCGGGCCAGGGAATGTGCATGACCGCCAACAAGTTCCCGGGAGTTCGTGCCGCTATTGCATGGAATCCGGAAATCGCATCCCTCTCTGCCGAGCACAATAAATCGAATGTACTCTGTCTGCCGGGCCGGTTTCTTACCGAAGAAGAAATCGAAGCCATTATAAGCGCCTGGCTTTCTTCTGAATTCGAGGGCGGACGGCACCAAAGACGTATCGATAAAATCAACGCTTCTAACGACTAAACTACTGCCATGCTTAACAAACGCCTGAGTGAACAAGACCCTGAAGTATTCAGTCTGGTCGAGAAAGAAACCGACAGACAGAATCAGAATGCTGAGATGATTGCTTCCGAGAACTTCGCCTCCAAAGCGGTGATGGAAGCCATGGGCTCGGCTCTCACCAACAAATATGCCGAAGGCCTTCCCGGCAAGCGCTACTACGGCGGATGTAAATTTGTAGATGTTGTAGAGGATCTCGCCCGCGATCGCGCCAAAACGCTCTTCGGAGCCGACTGGGTGAACGTACAGCCCCACTCCGGCGCTCAGGCAAATGCAGCCGTTTATCTCACGTTTATGAAGCCGGGTGACAAGCTCCTCGGCTTTGATCTGTCCCACGGCGGACACCTTACCCACGGCTCTCCGGTGAACTTCAGCGGCATTATGTACGATGCCCATTTCTATGGAGTTGAAAAGGAAACCGGTCGTCTGGATATGAACAAAATCCGCGACAAGGCAAAGCAGGTAAAGCCTCGCATGATTTCTATTGGCGCTTCGGCATACACACGCGATTTCGACTACGAAGCCTTCCGCGATATAGCCGATGAAGTTGGCGCTTTCCTCTGGATGGATATGGCGCACACGGCCGGTCTGATTGCAGCAAAACTACTTAACGACCCGCTTCCGTGGGCTCATGTAACCACAACCACCACGCATAAAACGCTTCGTGGCCCGCGCGGCGGCATGATTCTCGTAGGCCGTGACACCGAAAATACGATTGGCAAAATTGCACCGAAGTCAGGACGTGTGAAGAACTGGGGTGAAGTGCTCGATGGAGCCGTTTTTCCGGGCACACAGGGCGGACCGCTCATGCACGTGATTGCAGCCAAAGCCGTAGCTTTTGGCGAAGCACTTCAACCTGATTTCAAAATCTACCAGCAGCAAGTTATCAAAAACGCCAGGGCTATGGGTAGGGCGTTGTCCGAAATGGGATACAATCTTGTAAGCGGCGGAACCGACAATCACCTTCTCCTCATCGACCTGCGCAACAAAAATATTACGGGTACAACGGCTGAGAATATTCTTGGTGCGGCCGAAATTACCGTTAACAAAAACATGGTTCCTTTCGATACAGAAAGCCCGTTCGTAACATCGGGCATTCGCGTTGGCGCACCGGCTATGACCACTCGTGGCATGAAAGAGGCCGAGTTTGAATACCTGGCCAAGCTGATGGATCAGGTCCTCAGCAATCCATCCGACGAGCAGCTGCATCACAAAACTGCTCAGGAAGTGAAGGCCCTTTGCGAGCGTTTTCCTCTTTATGATGCCGTTAGCGTCTGATATTACCAGAGCTTAATTTACAGACCTGCCGGATGTTTTGTCCGGCAGGTTTATTTTTAGCAGTTCATAGCGTACACATTCATCCAACTTTTTAACGGTCAGCGACAGCGTGGCGAGCACAACTCAAAGGCAAATAATGGACCGGGATCTTCCAACACCCGAGCCGCCCAAACTGGATACGGATAATATGTCGTTCCTCGATCATCTCGAGGAGCTCAGATGGCGTATCATCAAAGGGCTCGGCGGAGTGGTTCTGGGCGTGATTGTTGCCTTCATCTATTCCGATTTTCTGATCGATACCGTACTGCTCGGTCCCGTATACGCCGACTTTTTTGTCTACAAATTTATTGGCCTTGAAGCTGTAGACGTGTCCCTTCAAAACAGACGCCTTCCGGGACAGTTTTTTACTTATTGGGGTACGCTCATTGTAATTGGCTTCATTATTGGTTCGCCGCTATTCATATATCAGCTTTGGAAGTTTATCGAGCCAGCTCTGGAAAGACCGGGCGTAAAGAAAACCCGCTGGACTGCTTTTGTTATAGTTTTCCTTTTTCTTCTTGGCGTGAGCTTCGGCTATCTGGTGCTGGTGCCATTTGCCGTTCAGTTCTTCGCGCAGTTCCAGCTCTCCGAAGCTGTTCGAAACGATATTGACATCACCGCTTATTTTTCGGCCGTCACCCTTTGGGTTGTAGCCTGCGGACTGATTTTCCAGCTCCCGATGATAAGCTATACGCTCTCAAAATTCGGTATTCTAACGCCTGAATTTATGAGAAAATACCGCAAGCTCGCGATCGTAATGTGTTTTGTGCTTGCGGCTTTCATCACTCCTCCCGATCCGGTTTCTCAGTTTCTTATCGGCATTCCGCTTATCCTGCTCTACCAGCTTAGTATCTATATTAGCAGAGTGGTGAATCGAAAACGTGATCGTGAAATCTGGGGTGAAAACGGAAAGCCCGACCCGGCTTAGGAATTGATTCTTAGCCGGCAACCAAGGCTGCTGAAATACACCATTATGGCTAACCGACTTCAAAACTCGACATCACCCTACCTCCTGCAGCACGCAGAGAATCCGGTAGACTGGTATCCGTGGGGAGAAGAAGCTCTGAAAAAAGCAGAGCATGAAGACAAAATGATTTTTCTGTCGGTGGGCTACTCCAGCTGCCACTGGTGCCATGTGATGGAGCATGAGTCGTTTGAAGACGAAGAAATTGCCCGGATTCTGAACACTCACTTCGTACCTATCAAAGTGGACCGTGAAGAGCGGCCCGATATTGATGCCCTTTATATGGAGGCCGTCCAGATGATGAGCGGCCAGGGTGGGTGGCCTTTGAACGTATGGCTCACGCCCGCACGCGTTCCGGTATTTGGCGGCACCTACTTCCCTCCCGAACAAATGCAGGGGCGCCCCTCTTTCAGGCAGATTCTGCTTCGAATGATCGAAATCTACTCCACCGAGAGGGATATGATTCAGCAGCGGGCTGATCAGATTCGTCAGGCTGTATCCCGCGATTTGCTTCAGCAGGTTGAACGATCCAGCCTTTCGGATGGTCAGCTTCATGAAGCTGCCCGTTTCTATCGTGATAACTACGACGAGACCGACGGGGGATTTTCGACCGCGCCCAAGTTTCCGATGGCCATGGGCATCAGCTTCATGCTCAAATACGGCTATATCTATAAGAAGTCGAAGTACTACAAAATGGCCGCTCATTCACTTGAAGCGATGATTTACGGAGGTATTTATGACCATTTGGGCGGTGGTTTCCATCGCTACAGCGTAGATGCCCGGTGGCACGTTCCTCACTTCGAGAAAATGCTCTACGACAATGCGCTGCTGCTCGGTTGCCTGGCCGACGCCTGGTCCGTGAAGCCAGCAGACCTGTACAGAAATACTGCTGATGAAACCCTTGCTTTCCTTCAGCGCGAGATGATGCATCCCGATGGCGGCTTCTACTCCGCCCTCGATGCCGATACCGAAGGTGAGGAAGGCTATTTCTACATCTGGAGCGAAGAGGAAATCCGAGAAGCATTAGCAGGCTTCCCGGAACGCGAAACTCAGTTATTCTGTGATGTGTACAACGTGAGCCGAACCGGAAACTGGGAAGGAAGTAATATTCTCCACATCACAGGGTCGGTTGAGCAAATGGCGCACCTTTCAGGATTTGATCCGCAGGAAGCACATGCCGTTTTATACCGGGCCAGGGAAGTTCTTCTGAAAAACCGTGAAAGCAGAACCCGTCCCGGACTGGACGATAAAATCATCACTTCATGGAATGCCATTCTGCTCAAAAGCCTCTGCCGCTCTGCCCGTTCATTCGGAGACAGCTCCTACCATGAGGCCGCTCTGAAGCTGGCTAATTTCCTTTCAGACAACATGGTTGAATCTGGAAGGGTGATGCGCATCTTTAAGAATGGCACTGTTTCTCAACCGGGATTCCTGGATGACGTAGCGCTGCTTGCCGAAGCATTTACCCATGTTTTTGAACTCACTGCAGATCCAGTCTGGCTCAACAAGGCATGCGATCTCTGCAAAGTGCTGGTTAGAGAATACTACGACAAAGAGAATCATGGCTTCTACTACATATCCGATAGCCATGAGCAGCTGCTAAGCAAAAATCGCGATTTGTTTGATAATGCCACTCCTGGCGGAAACTCCGCCGCTATTGCCGCTCTTTTTCGCTGTGGATTACTTTCAGGCAATAAGCAGTGTACAGAAACAGCCCAGGAAGCTCTTGATGCCATCATGCAAACCGCATCCAAACACTCGACCTCATTTGGG
Source organism: Balneolia bacterium (assembly GCA_022565795.1). GTDB lineage: Bacteria > Bacteroidota > Rhodothermia > Balneolales > Cyclonatronaceae > Cyclonatronum. Next base: position 18,010 of record JAIUMA010000032.1, on the reverse strand, counting down.
TATCTGCTGGATACCGCCCTTCAGCTGCATGAACACAAGGGCGAAATAATCATCAGTGGTACAAAGCCCGAAATATTCAGCAAATACTTTACCGGTGGAAAACTGTTTAACCGCGTTCTCATCACATCCCCTGATGCATCGAAAATCTCTTTTGCTCCATACAAGGGTAAAAAACCGATTCAGGGAGAAACCGCCTGTTATGTATGCAAAGACTATAGCTGTCAGGCGCCCGTTACCGATCCCGAATATCTTTGAACCTCTGCATCTTAAAAATTACTCCCAAGCGTTATGCTTGCGTAATTAATAATCAGCGGTTACAGAGTTCAATTTAATTCGTTATTTTTGAAAGCTACAACAAACAGATTCAAAACCTCTTTCATGACTTCCATTTCTGCAAAAACTTTAGCTTCTTTTACGCTCATTATCACAGCTCTTATTTTCCTGAGCGCGTGTGATGAAGACACTTTTCCGGGCCCTGATTTCAGCGCAGTTCCGGATCCGGTGAGTATCGCGGGTATCACCCCGGATACACTCAGCAACAACATCCTGATTTATACCGTCAGTGAAGGGAACAGCAATCTGAGCGGCCTCAACCAGCGTGATCTTGCGCTCATGCGATTTTCCATCTGGCGTGATGCAGGCCGTGGCAACGTTCGCGACAGCTCATACGAAGGCCAGTTTATGGAGCCTGCATTTGTTGATATTCAGCGTCGCCAGATTGGAAATAATGTGAATATTTTTACCGGCCCTTATTTTGGCTTTATTACGAATGGGATGATTGCCGGAACCTCAGAGAATAATTATGAAGACGGTGAGTTTCGCGTGGCTCTTGTGCCTCCATCTGTTACCGGACTGTCTGATACGCTTCGTTACGATCTTGAGCTTTTCCAGATTCTGGATTAATTCTCAGACTACTTGCTGATTTTTTACCGGAAGGCCGTTTTTTCCTCAGGAAACCGGCCTTCTTTCTATTTTGGGATGAATACCGCACAGGATTTCATACGGAATCGTATCCAGCAGTGCAGCCCATTCATCTGCCTGCATTGCCTCATCACCCAAAATCACGACCTCTTCGCCTGTTTCAAACGGCTTATCACTGAATAGCATGGTGTAGTCCATGGTTACGTTTCCGACCTGCTTTATCTTATTGCCACCGACCGACATTTCAATCTTGTTGCTCAATCCTCTCCTGATTCCGTCTGCGTAGCCCACCGGAACCACCACCAGCCATCCGTCTTTGGGCGCCGTCCAGTTGGCATCATAGCTAACTGTTTCTCCTTTCCTGAGCGGTTTGCATGCTGATACACACGACTTCCAGCTCAGCACCGGCTTCAGATCATCAATTTTATGCGTATCGGATGGCAAATACCCGTAAACGGCAAGTCCGAACCTCACCAGCGAGTATGCCGCTTCCGGATAAAAAAGAAGCCCACCCGAATTAGATGCATGAATCACCTTTCCCTTTTTCCAGTCTCCCATATTTTCCAGGAGTTTCTCAAACCGCGAAAGCTGATCACTTACCTTGGTCGAATCAGGAGCATCCGCACTGGCAAAATGGGTCATCACACCTGATGGTTTCAGAGAGTTGGACTGAAGCCTGGAGTGGATTTCGGGCCATTCGTCCGGATCGAATCCCAGCCGCCCCATGCCCGTATCGAACTCAAGGTGGAAAGACATGGATGAGCTCATCATACCAAGCTCATCGAACGAGCCTACGGTGGCTACAAGATTATATGTCTTGTAATCAGCCACATTTCCAGGCCTTGGCGGGGCAAAAACCAGAATCGGAAGAATCACGCCCGAGTTACGGATATTGATAGCTTCCTCAACAGATGCAACCCCAAGAGCCGTCACAGAATCGGATAATGCATGAGACACCAGCGCCGCGCCATGACCATAGGCGTTGGCTTTAACCACCGCCATTGTTTTAATTCCGGCCGGAGCGATTTCCTTCAGCTTTATGGCGTTTTGCTTTAAATTGCTAATATTAATCTCAACGTAAGACGTAACGTTGCTCTTGGCCGTAATTTGGGTAACTCGTCTTTTCATGGTTGTCGGGTTTCAAAGCTTGATTGAAGGTTAAATCGGTTTGAATCGGTACATCAACTATGAATGGCGGCAGCTGTTTGTTCTGGTTTAGAGCTTGCCGGACAGCTCGGGCCATGCCCCCAAAACCCCATCGTTCTGCTCCATCCAAAAGCGCAGCTCGCGGGCGTCACACATTCCTACAAACGTATTTTCTTTAAAAACGGGCACCCACTCAGCATTAAAAGATACGGATTTGTGCCAGGTTTCCGGCTCATCGAGATCGATAAAATCACCTTTACCGGCAGTTCGTATCGTAGCTGGATCTATGTGAAACTCTTCCGTGGCAATATGCTTACCGTGAATCACCTGAAGCTCATCATTGTCGTTTTCGAGTATCGGGAAAATACACCTGCGGACAACTTTTTTACGCTTTTCGGCTATAGACTGCACCATTTTACGCGTATCGGAAACATGAGGAATAACATGAATAAGCTCTTCCGGATTTGGCGCGTAGTTCAGCTCATAGCGACCTGAATAGTAGGTGTACATCATATAGAGGGCAAGAATGCCGCCAATCATCACGTAAGCCGACTCGAAATAGAGATAATCCATCACGGCAACTACCAGCAGCAGTCCAACAAAAATGCTGCCGATGTTTTTGGTGATGGCACTCGCGCGGATGTAATTGCCATTCACGGCCCAAATGAACGCCCGCATGAGACGACCGCCGTCGAGTGGGAAAATCGGAAGCAGATTAAAGGCACCAATCATCAGATTGATGATGGCCAGAAATCTGAAAAAATAGAACGGCAGATGCGCAGGGGTAAGCACATGCGTATACATTACCCAGGAAAGTCCGGCAAGAAGTAGTGAAGCTATGGGGCCGGCTATCGCTATCCAAAATTCCTGACGAGCAGAATGAGGCCTGTGCTGCAGTTCGGCCATTCCGCCGAAGAGATAGAGGTGGATTCGCTCGATGGGGATATTAAGCTTTCTTGCCATAAGACTGTGGCCGATTTCGTGCACAATAATTGAAATCGTAATAAACAGCGCTGTGAATCCGCCAAGGAGCCAGTATTCAAGCTTCGTCTCCAGGAACATCACCTCCGGATAGTAGCGCTCGCTCAGTGCCCATGCCATCAGAATAAGCACCACCGGCAGCAGCGGATCCATCGACAGGCGCCACCTCTCAATTACAACCGTACGATTCCTGAACCTTATCATATAGGCTTATTAGCTGGACAGCCGGGAATATGTGCACTGAGTGAAATCAAATCAGAACCACTTCTTTTTTTTCATTGCTTTCAGTACCACCTTGGCTGCGTTGTGTCCGGCCGCAGCGAACACGCCTCCGCCCGGATGACAGCTGGCGCTCGACAGATAAAGATGCTCAATCGGCGTTTCATATTTACTGAGCTCCGGAGTCGGGCGGAACATAAACATCTGGTCAAAGCTCATCTCCACGTGCATTACGTTGCCTTTCAAAAGTCCGTGCTTGCGCTCGATATCGAGCGGAGTCTGAATGTACCAGTCGATGAGCTTTCCTTTCATATTTGGCGCATAATCGACCAGCACATCATAAATTTTTTGTGCCTCCTGCTCTCTGATGTCGTCCCACTTGAGGCCGTTCTGCATTTCGTAAGGATGCCACTGTGCCCATAAGAAGAGCGTATGGGCACCCTCCGGACAAAGCGAAGGATCGATTTTGGAGAAAGTCATGGCAACAACGGCCGGCTTTTCCGGCGGCATTCCTTTATGATAATCTCCAATCGCACTTTTCATATAGGCCATATCCGGGCAAAGAAGCTGAAGCCCGTTGTGGATATAAGGATCGTCGGGCGCACTGGTGTATTCGGGCAGTTCTTTAACCGCGCAGCGAATCACCATTCCAAATCCATTCCCCACATTGATATTCGTGATATTCCTGAGCGCTTCCGAAGGCAGGTTTTCAGGCCCCACCATTTTCAGCATGGTAGTTTGAACGTGGGCGTTGGAGATCACCATTCTCGCCTGAATTTCTTCTCCGCTCTGAAGACGCACACCATGCGCCCTGTTGCCGGAAATCAGGATTTTGTCGACCGGGCTATCGGGTCTGATTTCACCACCGTGATCCTTAAGCATGGCGGCCATCGCCTGAGTGAGCATTCCGCTTCCACCTTTTGGGCGTTTACCGCCGCTCTCGTGCAGCATAGCCTGCCATCCTACAAATGGTCCGGTTGCAGACTGATCCGGCGGAGGCCCGGACTGTGCTGCCATCCAGATTAAAGCCGTTCTCACATGCGAATTCGAAAAGTAGCGATTCACAACCTGCTCGTAACTGGCAAAAATCTGCTGAAGACCAGCAACCTGATCTCCTTTGGCAAACATACTTCCGTCCCGCATTTGGCCCTTGGCCATTTCAGAGAAAATATTCTTTGTGGTGGGCGGAACCAGAAATGTTTTCAAAACTCCTTTGTTGATGCGCTTCCAGAAATCGATAAACTCGCGATAGGAGCGCGCGTCGCTTTCCGATACCTGCGCAATTGACTCAACGGTCTTGTCTACACTTCGGTGGAAATGGATCACCTTTTGTTCGCCGGGAACAGGAAACGACATGAACGGATCCATCTCGATATACTCGAGGCCATATTTCTCCAGCTTCAGATCTTTGATTACCGGAGTCTGGTGAATCATAAAATGCGCTGACGAGCCGACATCAATACGAAATCCTTCCGGATATTCTTCCGACTTAAACATAGTTTCCGTGCATACCGCACCGCCTATTGTATCTCTGCGCTCGAGCACCAGAACTTTGTGTCCCGCTTTAGCCAGATAACAGGCTGATGTCAGGCCGTTGTGGCCGGAGCCGATTACAATTGCGTCGTAGGTTTTAGGCATCTGTTTCCTTGAATCAAAAAGGGTTAATTTCGGTTACTTTTCGTATTGAACAGCGGTTTGGCCGTTTGCGTTTAGAGCCGAAAGATAATAAACAAACGGACACCAGACGCCCAAAATTAATTTCGTGAGAGCATTTGGTGCTGTAACTTTTCGGCCGTTTTTGAGTATGCAGAGGGTAATTTAATCCATACCTTTAAGGCGTAATCACAGCAGATATTACAGTCACCTTTTAAATATAGCATCAAACAACACATACCTATGATAGATTTTATAAAACAGATTTTTGCCTCCGCCATAGGATTCATCCTGGTCGTGGTGGTTTTCTTCTTTTTCCTCTTTATTCTTTTCGTGAGCACGTCCAGTGATCCCGAGCCGACTGTTCAGGAAAACAGCGTGCTTTATGTGAAGACTTCCGGAGTAATCCCCGAGCGCGTTAGTTCAGATCCCCTCGATCAGTTCTTTTCGCCATCTCACCCTGCCAGCGCCTCGCTGCAAAACTTCGACAACAACCTGCGTAAGGCTGCAGTCGATGACAATATCGAAGGCGTGCTTCTCGAAGTCGACTTTGTTGGTGCGCCATGGCCAATTCTTCAGCACATGAGACGCTCAATTGAACGCTTCCGCGAGGATTCCGGCAAATTCGTCTATGCCACAACGAACGACCTTGGCCTCAATGAGCAAGGCTACTACCTCGCAACGGCAGCAGACTCCATCTTTGCCCCGCCTCACACCATGATGCAGATGGATGGCTTCGTAGTTGAAGGTACCTTCTTTGCTTCCATGCTTGAAAAAATTGGTGTTGAAGCCACTGTAATTCATAAAGGAGCGTATAAATCAGCGGGCGACTCGTTCCAGCGTACCAGTTTTTCGGATGCAGACCGCGAGCAGCTTACCGCCATTTTCAGCGATATCGTGGATGAGTTCGAGTCAGCCATCGAGAACCGCACCGGCATGAGCCGTGAAGAAGTACAGGCTATGATTAACCAGCCCCCAAGGCTAGACATCGAGCACTATGCCGGGCGCGGTCTCATAGACGCTGTCATTCCGCAAAATGAGCTTCATAACCGTATCAAGAGCCGTATTGGTGTTGATGCAGACGACGACCTGCGTCTTGTACCTAACCGCCGTTATGCGCGTGTAAGCGACCGAGGCGCAGGACTTTCTCGCGCTCCCCGGGAGTCCGTAGCCGTAATTTATGCCAGCGGACCGATTATGCCCATGGTAGATCAGGGCGGGCTTCCGTTCGGAGGCGAGTCGACAATTACTATAGATGGATTTAAAAGATCACTCGATCAGGCGCTCGAAGATCGCAACGTTAAAGCAATTGTAGTTCGCATTGACAGCCCGGGCGGCTCAGGCTCGACCTCAGATGCCATCTGGAAACTACTTCGCGAAGCTGCGGAGCAAAAGCCTGTAATTACCTCCATGGGCGCAGTAGCTGCTTCAGGCGGTTATTATATTGCCATGGCCGGTGATGCTATGGTGGCTGACCGCACAACGATTACCGGTTCTATCGGTGTAATTGGCATCAGCATGGACGCCAGCGAACTTCTGTCTGACAAGATTGGTATCGATTACGATGAAATTCGCTTTCATGAAAACGCCAACTGGCTAAGCCCTGCCCGTCCGCTAACCGCCGATCAGCGCGGTGCGTTTGAGCAGTTCATCGAAAACTTCTATGATGTATTTGTCAACCGTGTGGCCGAAAGCCGCGGTATGAGCTACGACGAAGTTCACGCCGTTGCTCAGGGTCGCGTATGGAGCGGTGAGGACGCCCACGAGGTTGGACTTATCGACTACGTTGGCGGAATAGACCTGGCGATTCAGTTAGCCGCAGAGCGTGCTGAGCTTGAAAACTGGAGCATCCGTGAGTTCCCTCGCCAGAAAAGCTTTATCGAGCGCCTGGCCGGGATGCCGGATGTAGCCGTACAGCGATTCATGACCAGCAACGTGCCGCAGTATGATGAGATCCAGATGATTCGTTTCATGGCTTCACAAAGCAGCCGCCCGTACGCATGGACCATAATGCCCTACATGGTTGAAGTGAAGTAGCCCCGGGGTAATCAGGCTCTGAGTCACATCACCCCTTGATAAACAAAAAGCCCGCATCTTGCTAAAAGATGTGGGCTTTTTAATTTTCATCGATATCAGCAAAGACTACTGATTCATCGAAATCAGGAATTCCTGGTTGTTTCGGGTTCCGCGTATTTTATCCAGCATGAACTCGATCGATTCAACGGGCGCCATATTCGATAGGAATCTGCGCAGCAGTACGACTTTTTCCCGCTCGTCCTCCCGCACAAAAAGTTCTTCCTTACGTGTTCCGCTCTTGAAGACATCTATGGCCGGGAACACGCGCTGCTCGGAGATACGCCTGTCGAGCACAATTTCCATATTACCGGTTCCTTTAAACTCCTCGAAAATCACGTCGTCCATGCGTGATCCGGTGTTTACGAGTGCTGTTGCGAGAATGGTAAGTGAGCCGCCATCTTCCACGTTTCTGGCAAGACTGAACAGCTTACGAGGCTTCTTAAGCGCCTCGGTGTCCACACCGCCGCTCATGGTCCGGCCGGAGTTGGTGGCAATATTATAGGCACGAGCCAGTCGGGTAAGGGAATCCATCAGGATAACCACATCGTGGCCACTTTCTACCAGTCTCTTAGCTTTTTCGAAAACAAGCTCTGCAAGCGCGATGTGGTTTTCCGGCTTCATATCGAAGGTTGAAGCAAGCACTTCGGCGTTGGCCACGTTGCGCTCCATTTCGGTAACTTCCTCAGGCCGCTCATCGATAAGCAGAATAATTATTTTCGCCTCGGGATTATTGGCCGCGATAGCATTGGCTGCCGTTCTGAGAATAGACGTTTTACCGGTTTTTGGCTGTGCTACAATCAGACCGCGCTGGCCTTTTCCGAGCGGCGCGAACAAGTCGATAAGTCGTGTGGTGTATTCAAAGGGCGAGGTCTCCAGCTTGAGTCGCTCATTCGGGTAAATCGGCATCAGGTCCTCGAAATCGGGACGCGCATCCACATTATTCGGAATCTTTCCGTTAATACCGTCTACACGCAAAAGCGCGAAATAGCGCTCGCCAACTTTCGGCGGACGAATAATCCCAACTACCGTATCACCCTGCTTTAGCGCAAAACGCTTAATTTGTGATGGGGAGACGTAAATATCATCCGGGCTGGACTGGTAATTGTAGTTTATCGAACGAAGAAATCCGTAGCCATCAGGAAGAATTTCGAGCGTTCCTTCATTTAACAGATAACCGCCAAGCTGAGGGGTAATTTCTTTTATACGCTCCTCAAGCGTTGGTGCATCAGACTGCGGGAAAGCATCATATTCGTTGTTTCCACCTTTTGATGAGCCGGAGTCCGCACTTATTTCGCTGCGTTCAGCTTGCTTTTCGGAATCACCCTGCTGTTTCCGGTCTGCTTTCCTGCCCTGATTGTCATTCTGATGACGGTGCTTCTGTTGATGCCTTTCCTTTTGGTCATCACTCTTTTCGGCAGCAGCTACCTGATTTTCGTGCCTTGGCTTGTCGTGCGTCTGCTTTGGTTTATCCTGCGGGGCAGACTCTTTGGCTTTCGCTTCCTGTGACTTGCCGCTATCAGCCGGATTCTGATGCTTTTCCTTTTTCTCTGCAGTAGATTTTGAATCGTCTGATTTAGGCTTTTCGCTGCGGCTACGGGTTCTGGAGCGCGCCTCCATCATCTCGCGCTCAAGCTTCTCCTCCTCCTCTTTGCTGAGGGTACGGAACTGATCCGGAACCAGGCTATCGGTTTTCGCGGCCGGTTTGGGAGCTGCCTTCTTGCGGGGCTTCTTCTCACTTTTGGGCTTGCCTGAGTCAGCCGAAGCTCCGCCACCAAGCCTGCTTTCTTTAATATGAGGCTGGGAGTCAGAAGACGAACTTTCATCCTGCTTTTCGTCACTCATAAGATCCTTATACGTGCCGTTAAGTGGAGTTGAAGAGCTGAAGAGGTCAGCAGACGGAGTACTTTTAGGTCTTCCGCGTTTAGGTTTCGGCTGGCCCGTATCTGAAGATTCCCTTCCTGATACTGCACTTTTTATCCGTTCGATAAGCCTTTCTTTGGTTATGCCGGTTACGGATTTGAGCCCGAGCTTTTTAGCAAGCTCCTGAAGGTCTTTAACCTTCCGTGTTTCCAGATTTTGAAAATCGGATTCGTTAATATCAACCATGTGGTTGCAGTGTAAATTTGGTTATTGAAAAACCGCGGTATTCCGCCGGTTTAACAGTGAATAAAATATCTGTTGATTCTCCGGTGATATTCCACCGGCAAAAGTAAATGAGGCACAAACCGCTATTCAATGGTATTATTTTGCGGTTCTGGCCAAAAGAACGAGCGGTCTTTATAATTCCGATACAGTGGTAATCATCTAAAAAATATCATACCTGTGCAGCCTTTCTTGGGCAGCATGATTTGCGAGCAAAGGAGTTACGAAATTGAGACAGCAATTGGTCTTAAAAAAAGGGGAAAGAGGTTAAGCTGAATTACGAAGAAGGTTCATAATACGACTGTAAAAATACAAGGAACCGGAAAAGAGAATAAACGGGGATTCAGAAGTTACTTTGGCGTTAAAATCGCTCCAACCCTCTACATTTAACCGTTTTGCTTCCGGAATGAGCGCGCTAACCTCTTGATAAAGCGCGGCCCGGTTTAGATTACTCTCAAAATAGTATAATTCATCAAATTGTGAAAGCATTGAAAGTAAATCTTTGCTCAATTTATCACGCATTACTGAGAAGACCAATATTTTTTTTTGATTTCCGGCCAGCTCCAGGCTTAGCTCAAGCGCATATCCAAAAGCTTCCGGATTATGGGCGCCGTCGAAATACCAATCTCGGGTTGAGCTGATTTTCTCAAACCGCGCTCTGTACACTCCGTTGGCCGATGCCTGCAATAATCCCTTAGCGAAATCTTTATCCCCAACGCTTAAGACCTGCTGAAGATTGTCGACCACTGAACGAACCATCGCGACATTAAGACGCTGCACCGGCTGATGAAAACCTGTCTCATATTCACGTTTTTGCCCGTTTTCCTCAAGGGTGATGCGTCCCGATTCCCATTCCGGCTTCAGGTCTGAAGCATAAATCAGCGGCGCTTTTTCAGATGCTGCCACTCGTTCGATAACCTCAAGTGCCTCTTCAGGCAGAAAACCCGCCACTACCGCTATGCCATTTTTTATGATGCCTGCCTTTTCTGCGGCAATCTCAGGTATGGTTTCTCCAAGCACATCAGTATGATCCAGGCCAATACTCGTGATTACGCTTTGCAGAGGAGTGATGATATTCGTGGCATCGAGACGACCACCGAGCCCCGTTTCGATGATGGCGAGATCAACCTTTTGTTCGGCAAAATACCAAAACGCAACCGCCGTGCTGATTTCAAAAAACGTTGGATGCTGTTCAGCAACCTTCACTCCGTGCAGCTGAAAAAAACGCAGAAGCTCATCATCCGGAATCTCGCGCCCGTTAATTACAAAGCGCTCATTGAAGCGATCCAGATGCGGTGATGTGTACATGCCCGTTTTATGTCCGGCTGAGCGGTATACAGCATGAAGCAGGTTACAAACCGAGCCTTTCCCGTTCGTACCAGCAACATGAATAGCCCGAAACTTCTCCTGCGGATTACCAATCGCTTCGCACAGTGCAGTAATCCCTTCCAGACCAAAACGGGCGGCACTCCTCCCCTGGTTCTGAAACATCGGAACCGAGTCCAGATACTGCTGTACGTCGCTTATAGTATTAAATGATTTCATCAGTGAATTCTTTAATCTGAATTGGTTCGGGCATTCTTGCAGGCGTATATTAGAAAGGATTTCCGGCACTTAATGGCCGGATGAATATCAAATTCAACGGGATTCATGATCTATCAAAAACTGCTTCGGCCCTGGCTGTTCAGGATGGACGCCGAGACGGCACATCATACGGTATTTAATCAATTAAAAAAACTACAGAACTCGGATGCTTTCCTTCAGCTTGTAAGCGAAATAGCAGCCGTAAAGTCGCCGTCGCTTCAGATTACTACTTCCGGCCTCACTTTCCCGAATCCCGTGGGTCTGGCTGCCGGTTTTGACAAAAACGCTGAGCTTCTCCCGGGGCTTGCGGCTTCCGGTTTCGGATTTCTCGAAATAGGGAGTATCACCGCACAGCAAAGCGACGGGAACCCAAAGCCGCGCATGTTTCGCCTCCCGGCCGACGAGGCCCTTATCAACCGCATGGGCCTTAATAACGAGGGCGCAGCGGCTATTTGTGACCGCCTCAAGAAGCGATCAATAAACATTCCTGTCGGAGTGAATATTGCCAAAACACCCGGCGTTCACAAAAATACGGACTCTTCCATTCAGGATTACGTAACCTCATTTAAACTGGCCTCTGAAACCGCAGATTACATCACCCTGAATATCTCCTGCCCGAATACCGGAGACGGAAAGTCGTTCGAAGATCCTGAGCTGTTTCGAATGCTGCTGGAAAATGTTCTTCCGCACAGAGCACCAGGAATTCCGGTCTTTGTAAAATTCTCGGCTGATACCGACGATTCGCAGCTCGAAAAGCTCATCAAAATCTCGGAGGAGCACGAGGTTGATGGTTACGTTGCTGTAAACACCTCCACATTCCGAAACGGCCTGAATACCGCACCTGAGCTCATCGAAAGAATTGGCAAAGGCGGGCTAAGCGGGAGACCACTTAGATCTACATCAGAGTCCAGAGTTTCGTTTATTCGCGAGCGAATCGCGCCTCAAAAAACGCTCATCAGCGTGGGCGGGATTGCTTCAGGAGAAGACGCGCTTAACCGGCTTGAGTCAGGCGCTAATCTGGTGCAGCTTTACACGGCTCTGGTTTACGAAGGTCCGCAGCTGCCGGGCAAAATCAACGCCTTTCTTAAAGAGCGGTACGGACGCGGATAAACAGGGTTAAAGTACGCTAACCGGAATTTCCAGCTCATAAATTACCGGCACGCGATATCCGTTGTGTACAGCATGATGAAGCTTCATATTAAGCAGCATCTGCTCTTCCAGAAGCTCATACAGACCGAACTCATCCTCATCCTCAAGGGGAGTAACCCGTTCAACATCACCCTCAGCGGTTACGTGTACACGAAAGGAAAAACTGGCTTCCAGCACGTTTATTTCCTGTAATCGCTCTTTGATGCCCGATTGCTCAATGAAGGCATCAAGTCCGCCAATCACGCTCGGTTCATGTCGGATTTCCTCACCGTCGTAAACAACCGAATTATCAATATCGGGAAGGTCTTCGGCAAGAATCTGGCGCGGCTCAGTAGCAGCTTCGGCTTCATCCTCCTCCGGCTCATCTTCAGGCTCGGGTTCCGGCTGGGGCTCTTCAGGCACAGCAAGCTCCTGCATCAAATTCCGTACGCGCGACATGTTTCGGTATGAAGGATGATTTTCCTCGATGAGAGCCAGCGCCTCACGGGTAAAGTCCCAGTTTTCACCCTGATAGGGGAACAATACATGCCACTCGGGCTCGGCAATAGTAGAATCTGCTATGCTTTGCCAGAATGAAGCCAATGACTCGTCCTCGGCAAGCGCGGCACTGTCAGCAAGAACTACTCTCGCAGAATCCTGCATTGCAGCCAACTCGTTGCTCCGGCTATCGAAGCGCTCCTGAGCAGATTCAAAAGTTCGAAGCCTTTCACGGAACTCTTCACGCTCGTTTTCATAAGCAATAAACAATCGTGCGGCGCTCATCAACGCATTAGCGCCATGCGTAGTGAGCGTATCGGTTTTTCCAAACTCAAACAGTCGGTGCGCCCGGTCGATGGGCTCCATATTGGTGGTTTCGCGAAGCATCTCGTAATATTCGAGCTGTATGCGCTCTTCATCAGAAACCGGATTTTCGTCAAAATTAATGCCCAGGTCGAAGCGCTCCGACAATCTTCTGGCATAAGGCGTATCAGGATGACGATCAGCTATTTGCAACGCCCACTGCTGAGCCTCACGCTCGTTTCCATCCTGAAACAAAATTTCTGATAACGAATACATCGCCTGAGGTACCATATCCGAATCACTGAAGTTCTCCACAATCGTCCTGAAATAGGTCTTTGCGCTGTTAGGCTCCTGAAGAGCAAGAAAATAAAGATTGCCGATTTCATATTTGGTACGGGCAAGATCGCGCTGCATCTGCTCACGGGCAGCACGGGTTCTGGGTATGGCCGTTAAATCCAGCTCGTATTCATCAAACTCGATTTCTTCCACGAAAATAATTTCTTCTTCGAAATCTTCTTCTTCTTCGGCTCGAACAATTGCACGGCGAACCGCATCCTGTCTTCTCCAGTTGTCAACCAGCGGACGACCGTCCCATAACGCCTGAAACTGAAGACTAGCCTGAGACATCAACTGACGATTCAGGTGAAAAAGAAATCCGTTTTCAGTCGATTCGATAGCGTCTTCCAACTCTGAGGGATCTACGTTTATAATACGGCTGGATTCTCTTCGACGCTCGCGCTCCTGAGCCCTCATTTCCCGGCGATATTGCTCCTGAATTACCGCTATCGTAGAGTCGAATTTTGCAGCAGGCAGGCTTCCCAGCCATAAAAGGCTGTCTTTTCGAGCTTGCTCGGTATTTAAACGGGCAAAATTTCCAAAGTCTCGGGAAACCTGACGGGAGTCAAATCCTCTGGGCAGAAGTTCAAGGTCGGAAGTATTTCTTGCAGAAGTATCATAGTGGGCTGCAGCCAGATTGTAATCACGAACGTCGAATCTGTAAAGTTCGGCCAGACCGTAGTGGGTTTTTGCGAGCAGTTCACGGGCAGGTGCACGATGGCTGAAATAAAGTACCTCGCGGTACATTTCGATGGCATCATCGGTGCGCCCCATGGCCTGAAGGGTTCGACCGCGATGGAAGTTAATTTCAGATATGAACTCAAAGTTGTTGTTATCCCGCGCCATGGAAGCAAAATGACGCCTGGACTCTTCAAGCTGCCCCATATTCCGGAGCATCACACCTTTCTTAAGCTCCGAAAAATAAATCATTTGATAATAAGGATTCGAGCGCCTTACACGATCGTAAGCTTCGAAAGCAGCCTGATACTCACCCAGATGCTCGAGAATCTGACCATGCAGGAAATACCCACGTGCCCGAAGCTCGCTGTCTCGTACGTCAGGAATAGCCTGAAACAGAATTTCACCCGCCTCATCCCACTGTTCAGTTTTCACCAGGAATTGCGCCAGAAGAAGTTCGGCTTCTGCTCTTGGCCGACGATCCCACTCCAACTCCGTCGACTCGAACTGGTTTGTAAGAAAGATGATGCCGTCGTTATAGCGCTCCAGCTCCAGCATAGTTCGCGCTCGCCAAATCACAGCTTCCTGCCTTAAATCATTTGACTGAGTAACTGTAAAAAGCTCAACAAACTTCTGTTCAGCGTTAAAATAGCTCTGAAGGAAAAAGTATGAGCGGCCGATCAGTGCAACGGTGTTATCAACAAAGCGGGATTCCGGAAAACGTATCAGCAGGTCCGAGCCGCGCTCAATAGCATCCTCAAATTCATTCACACCCGAACGAACAGGAGAGCGGTGGATCCGAATCGGCCGCTCCGGGTTAATACGATCAACCTGGCTCTCAAACTGATTGTATCCGCGCTCATAGCTCTGTTTCGCATTATAATACGTATTGAAGTACGAATTAAAGTCGGTCCAGGCACTTCCAAGTGAACCGGTACATCCTGCAATCACAAAAGATGACAGGACAAGAGCCAAAATTGTTAGCGATGCGTTTTTTTGAAACATGCCGGGATTTACTGTGCGGGATAGCGGGTGATACGATTAACTAAGGTACAGAATTATGGACTACTAACGAAAAACGGGACGTAAACGTACCCGTTTTTCAAAAGCTTTTACTGTACTTTCAGCGTGTCGCCAACGGTTATCAAATGGTACTCACTTTAACCATATTTGTTCTGCCGCGCTCAGATATTGGCATACCTGTTGCAATAACAAGTCGCTCTCCTTTGGCAAGCAGTCCGTGTTTGCGCAGATGTTCTTCCATCAGCTCCACGCTTTCATCGGTATTATTGATTTTTTCGAGCTTCACGCTGTGAACACCCCAAACTAAATTCAGCTGTCTCCGAACGATCTGACTGTCTGTAAAGGCAAAAACCGGCACGTCAGGGCGATATTTCGCAATACGCTTCGCGGTATTACCGGAATGTGTAATCACAGCAATAGCCTTGGCATTCACAAACTGAGCCAGCTGCGTGGTGGTGTAGCTTACAGATTCCACAACCTGCTTATCTATCCACTCCGGCTGAGAAAATTCAAGCGTGTGGTAGAGTTCGTCGGAGTTCTCTTCTACACTGCGGCAAATTCTGTCCATAACACGAACGGCTTCGAACGGAAACTTACCAGCAGCAGTCTCACCTGAAAGCATAATAGCATCGGTACCATCGAGAATGGCATTGGCTACGTCGGAGCTCTCCGCACGGGTAGGACGCGGGTTTACAATCATCGAATCCAGCATCTGCGTCGCTGTGATAACCGGCTTACCGGCACGGCGGCAGCTGTCGATAATTTTCTTCTGAACCATCGGTACGCGCTCACTCGGTATTTCGATACCCAGATCACCGCGGGCAACCATTATACCATCGACCTCTTCAATAATTTCGTCGATTACATCGAGGGCCTCAGGCTTTTCAATTTTGGCAATCACGCCGGCATTTGAACCGCCGGCACGAATTTTAGAAACCAGCTCCTGAACGTCTTCAGCTTTTCTCACAAAAGACAAAGCAACCAGATCCACACCCGCTTTAATACCAAACTCGAGATCGGCGTAGTCTTTTTCGGTGATGGACGAGATGGAAAGCTTCAGTCCGGGAAGGTTAACCCCTTTTCTGGACTTCAGCAGCCCTCCGTTGATAACACGGGCTGTAATTTCACCATTTTCAACTTTAACAATTTTAAATTCAAGCAGGCCATCATCCAAAAGGATTGAATCGCCTTCCTGTGCATCCTTGGCGAGAAACTCGTAATCGATAGGAATCAGGCTGCTACTACCTTCCACGTCTTCCGGAGTGAGGGTCACATAGCTTCCGGTTTCCACAGGCTGACCTCCATCTTTCATCTGGCCAACGCGTATTTTCGGACCCTGAAGGTCCATCAAAATGGGAATACTGTACTTGTACTTACGGGCGGTGGCACGGATCATATCAATCACTTTCTGATGATCTTCATGTGTACCGTGCGAAAAATTCAGGCGGGCAACGTTCATCCCGCTTTTTACGAGTCCCTCAATACCCTCTAGCGTATTTGTGCTTGGGCCGATTGTACATACAATTTTTGTCCTGCGTTTGATGTTTCTCATAGACTTTATATTCCGCTGACCTCTTTAATGGTCACGGTTTCTTAATATTTTTTTATTCAATTTCCGAAGACTCCATACAGTCCTCACTCAGGCTGCAAGAATATACAAAAACTTACGTGCCTTTGCGGAGCCTAAATCGCCAGATATTCGGCTTTTTTTGCTTCTTACGGGAATTTATACTGTCTGATTACGTTAATTTTTTGTTACTTGAGCTATCCCAGAATCACATTACATCGGTTTCATTCTATGCAAAACTATTCCGGCACTACGGTTTTTCTGCTCTTTATCCTGCTGGGCATAGCCGGCTTTTCCACAGCCATTTTATCGGGCTGTTCATCCGGCAGGGAGAGCATTGTCGATCGTGGTACCTCGCACGCGTTTCAGACCGGCCATCCGGAAGTTTTGGCGCGGGTTACCAGTTTCTTCGATGATGAGGGGCAGCCGGTAGCCGAGCTGCACATGGAGCTGCCGCATCAAAATCTGGTTTTCAGAACTGTTGAAAATCACCGTTTTGCCCGCGTGGAAATTACCGGTCAGTTTAGACCGGACGATGGTAGTCTTGATGTAAAAGGCCGCTTCCGCCATGAAATGGAAATCGACGGCAGCCGCGACCGTACGAGCTTTACGGCCTACTATAACCGCACCACTCCTTTGCCACCAGGCTCCTACAGGCTTGAGCTCAGCGTGCGTGATATATCATCAAATAACCGCACAAACGTAGTGCTTGAGGTCGATATTCCGGATCCGGAAGCACCGACAGCCTCTGTTTCTGATATTAAGGTGATTAAACGAGGTGAAGGCGAAACACAAACAACATCATCTTTTCTGGTTCCGGCCCGCCGCGACAGCCTGACATTTGAGTTTTTTGTGACGCGCTCAGCAGAGGAAGTTCCGGCTGAAGTTCAAATGAGGCTTATTCGTTTTCGCTCAGACACCCAGCCTGCCCGGCCTATGGGGCATCTTCCGATATCATCGGGCAATATTGCCTATCGGGGCATCGACTTCAACGACCGTGAGGAAATCAGCACGCAGACGCGTACACTCGACACGGAAACCGGCCCTATACTTATCGACTACAGCGTACCGCGACCCGAATCGGGCAACTACCGCTTTGAAATTGAGCTAATAAGTAAAGACACCGATGGAGAGGAAACGCGCTCGACACGGTTCAGAGATTTTGCCATTGTGAGTCCGAACTTCCCGCGAATTCAGTCAACAAGGGAGATGGCTGAGCCTTTGGTTTATCTCATGCGCGAACGCGAGTTCCGTAATATGATGCAGATCGAGGATACCGATTCTCTCCGTCTGGAAGTCGAGCGATTCTGGCTCAGGGATATGTCACCATCGGCCGCACGCGATCAAATCCAGCGCTATTACTCTCGTGTCGAGGACGCCAACCGACTGTTCTCCAACTTTAAAGAGGGATGGAAAACCGATATGGGCATGGTCTACATCCTTCTCGGTCCGCCTTTATACGTTGAAAGCAACATCGATCATATCGTGTGGCATTACAGCTACAACCGAATGGACCCGCGCACCGTAATTGTATTCGAGCGCGCCCGAATCCGAAGCGCCGCCTGGCCCTTCACCCACTACATCCTCGCCAGAAACCGATTCTACCAAAGCATCGAACTCGAACGCATCGGAGACTGGACCAGCGGCCGCACCCCAAGGGTGAATTAGGTTAGAATGGTGAATTTTGAGTGGTGAATTGTTGTCGATCCCTGAATTAGCTTGACCGGTAGTATTGGTTATTAGTTTAATATAAGG
>JAIUMA010000031.1 GCA_022565795.1 Balneolia bacterium | reverse complement strand
TGAAGGTGATCTCCTGCTCCCGGTTCATTTTTTCCATGATGTCGAGCAGATTCATAGCCGATGCGGAATCCAGGTTGGCGGTGGGCTCGTCGGCCAGAATAAACTTGGGTTCCGATGCCAGCGCCCGCGCAACGGCCACGCGCTGCTGCTGACCACCCGAAAGCTGCTTCGGACGCGCATCCGGCCGGTCGCCAATACCAACGGCTTCCAGCAGCTGCATCGCCCTCTCCTCCATCTCCTTTTTATCGCGCTTCTGCAGCAGCATGATGAAAGAGACGTTCTCCAGGGCCGTAAATACCGGAATCAGATTATAGTGCTGAAACACAAATCCAATGTTCTGAAGCCGGAAGTCAATCAGCTCGCTGTCTTTCATCCCGGTGATTATCTCTCCATCTATTTCAACCGTGCCTGAGCTTGGTTTATCGAGCCCTCCAATCATATTCAATAGCGTGGTCTTCCCCGATCCCGACGGACCCACAACGGCCGTAAACTCCCCCTTCTCCACCGAAAGACTCACATCCTTCAGCGCATGAACAGGAATCGTATCCGGATTGTAGACCTTACTGAGGTTTTCAGCTTTTATGATTTCATTCATTGTTGTTCACCTTTACATTCATTCTTCGTGCCTTTGTGACATTGTGGTTCAACCTGAAGGACACAGATTTTCACGGATTATACCGCAGATTTTCGCAGTTTTTATTTTTCTTCGAGCGGGTTTATCCGGATTGCTTTAATGGCCGGATACAGTGAAGCTCCGAGGCTTATTACGATTACCACAGCCAGTATCGCTATATATTCATTTGCACTCAGGCTCGGGTAAACGACCGGATCCCAGCCGATTTCGGCTATGCCTTCAGCGAATCTTCCGAAGTTCACGCCCGAATCGCCAAGGTAGCCAATCGACAGCCAGGCCAGCAGTATGCCCGTTCCGGCACCGGCCAGAGTGAGCATCACCGCCTCCATCATAATCATCACAAACACACGGGCGCGGCTCATCCCGATGGAAATAAGCATGCCGATTTCGCGCAGACGTTCGAACAGGGCCATCAGCATGGTGTTCAGAATTCCGAAAGCCAATGCCAGCATGATGATGCCCGTTACCACGTACAGCATCAGTCCGCCAAGCTGCACCAGCGTGCTCAGCTCCGGCGAGATTTCGGTCCAGGTTCTGGCTTCGATGTCCGTAAACTCCTCATTCAAACCTGCTGCCACCGCCCGGGCGTCGTCCACATCGTGCAGCAGCACCGCAATTTCATGGGTGATGGCATCTGAGCCTAACAGCTGCTTGAGGTCATCTGAACGCACAAACACGTTGGTCTCATCATAATCGGTGGATGCAGACCGGAAAAAACCGGAAATGTTGAATGATGCTGAGGTCAGATCACCCGACAAATCTTCGAAGGTTAGCACGATACGGTTGCCGATACGCAGGTTATGATCACCTGCCAGCGCTTTTCCGATAATAACCGGATTCCGGATTTCGACATCGATATAATCACCCTCCACCATATTCTCGTGGAAAGTTGTGGTTCGGTTTTCCTTTTCGATATCGATACCGCGGATACGCACGCCCGAGCTTTTTACGGGACTCTGCACCATGCCTTCCGCAATTACCCTCGGACTCCATGCGGCTACGCGCTCATCACCCTCCAGCCAATTGGTGATTTGCTCCGCTTCCGGAATGTAATCAGTCGGCCTGCGCTCCACCCGGAATTCCGGATGATGCACCTGAAGATGCGTAATCTCGCTTTCAATCAAGTAGTTCACCCGCTGCTCCAGCATGCCGTTCATGGTGCCAACGGTTACCACTCCGGCCCAGAGTCCGGCAATGATTGCGGCCAAAAGCACCCCGCTGCGGCCGGGATGGCGCCAAATGTTTCTCCATGCAAGCGTAAACAGTGTCTTCATAAATCTTAGCTCCTTGCTGCGTCCAGAATATTGAGGCGCATCACTTTAATGAGCGGAAACAGATAGACCAGCATCGCAATCACAAATACAATAATCCCCTGCTGATAAAACTGATCGGCTGCGAACGACATGGGGAACACCGGCTCCCATCCCATTTCGATGACCGTTTCGGCCAGGTCGCCCGTCAATTCAATCGGATTGAGGTGAAAATAGTAGAGCAGCAACCACGCCATGCCCATACCCGATAGTACGCCCATCAGGCTTATCAGTACGGTTTCAATAAGCAGCACGGCGGCCAGACGGGTGCGCTTCATCCCGACGGAAAGCAGCACGCCAAATTCCCGCATGCGTTCGAGCGTCATGGTGAGGATGGTGCCGAAAAAGCCGAATCCAATTACGATATAGAGCACGCCCGCCATGAAGTAGGCGCCGATGAGGTCGAATTCCAGCAGCTGCAGCAGTTCGGGCATCAGCTCGGGCCATGTTTTGGTGATGAGCTCATCATCCGAAAAAACGGATTGCAGGTTTTCGGCAACGGGCGATGAGTGGCGCTCGTTACCGAGTCCAATCAGCACTGCGGTGGCATGTTCATCGGCCGAGAGCATGTACTGCGCTTCCTGCAGCGGCAGGTAGACCAGCTGATTGTTGAGGTCAAGAAGCGGGTGCTTCATGATTCCCTTTATTTTATAAAGTCCGCTTGCCGACATGCCGAACCGGCCCTGACCCAAAAGCACAATTTCGTCACCGACGCTCAGCTGTAGCCGGTTTGCCAGACCTTCGCTAACGACTGCGCTCTGCTCATCAGCCTCGAAAAAACGCCCGTCAACTATGTGATCCCTGATCTCATTGAAGTCATGCTCTTTCTCCGGATCGATACCCAGCACAAAAGCGCCGCGGGTGGAGTGATCGTTTCCGGCCAGCATGAAGGTTTCGATGCGCGGAATCACCTGCGTTATGCGCTCATCGGCTTCAAAGGCTCTGGCGATATGCTCCTCCGTAAACGGGAAGCTGTTGTCGAGGGAAGGCTCATCCTCAAAACGATAATCCTGCAATTGCACATAGCCGGTATGAAACCGTACCATGTTGTCGATCATCTGCTCGTGCGAACCACGGTTGATCGACTGCATAAACACCGCCACCACCACCGCAAACACGATAGCCGAAACGGTAATGAGAGTCCGTTTACGGTTTCGCCACAGATTTCGCCAGGCTAATTTCAAATACATAAGCATCATTTTAAAAGCAGGACGCAGATTATTAGCGCAGATTATTCGCGGATTATCGCAGAGTTTTCTGGTCCGGCCAATTCACAATTCACAATTCACAATTCAACATTCAACATTCACAATTCCGGCCTTGCCGGTCACCTTATTCTTTGCATATTTCTTTGGGTGAAAAAGTCTTCGCCCTCGTCTATGCCGAACTCCAGGGTTTTGTATTCGAGCACGGTTTGCTGGTCTTTATCGGCGGGGATCATTGTCATCCGGGATGGGATCATGCGCCCCCCGAGCTCTTTGATTCGGTCCAGCTCCATGGTTTGTGCCAGTTCGCCGGATTGATCATAATTCTCAACCCGCAGCTGGATGTTATCCTGCTGACAGACCCAAACTAGTACTTTGCCCCAAACTACGGCCGCGTCCTCGTGCGGGATCATTTCGATTACCCAGGCATCGCGTCCTTCGTATTCTTCGGTGCGGATAATCTCGTGGGTGTAGTCATCTACAATTGAACTTTCGCGCACCAGATCATCATTTGTAAAGTCCGATCCCATCCAGGACTGTGACATCATAGAAGGCGGCATTTTAATGGTGCGGTCCACGTTGGGCACGTAGTTCCAGATTTCGTTACCCCTTTTCAGAAAGGTTGTGCCCGCATCACGAGATGGTGCAGTTATCAGAATCATCGAATAGTCGGTGCCCAGCGCCCAGCTTCGAAGGCTCACCTCGCGGGTGTAGCGGGGCCGCTCGATTGTCATGGTCATTTCGCTGTAGCTTGATTCTCCGCGCATGTTCTCATCTACGATTCGGATTATTTCCCGCGCATCCGGCTGATCTGAACCAGCTTTAATTTCTGAATTAAAACTTCCTGCATACGCGCTTAAACTGAGCAATACGACTATAATTATTGCTCCCACAATTTTCTCAATGTATTTGCCTTTTAGCGGCGCTGTTGTCTTCATAGTGCTTTCCAATTATTTACTGCGGATCACTTTTTTTCTTCATATTCCATAACGATCGGATCCGTTTTTTTCTTTTCAGATACATAAGCTTATTACGTGAAGGTGCGCCTGCGGTTTCTTCTTTTTCTTACCGCGGCAGCTTTATTATTTAACGCTGGTTCTTTTCCTCCCATTTATCGATTAATTCACCGATCTCTGTCTGTATCCAGCTGTAAAACCGGGCCGTTTCATCCAGCCACTCTGTTGTTTCATCCGTTTTTTCTTTCAGTGAATTTCCCTTAAGCAACAGCTCACTAAAAGCTTCAAACAGCTTCATCCGCGACCTGAGCATTTCACCTACCCGCTTGCGGCTAATGCGGTAGTAGGTCTTCCGGTCTCCCGGCAGCGATACCGCATCCACAAGTCCAGAGTGTAGCAGCATTTTCATGGTTCCGCTAATGCTGCCCTTGCTGGCTCCGAGCGCCTGCTGAATGTCATCGAATGAAACCGCATCCCGGTCGCAGATCATCAGGAATCCCATGGCACGACCCGCCATCCGGGTTAATCCGAGCTTTTCGAAGAAGAGCCCGGACTCTTCAATAAAGTTGAGTTTGTTGTTATCCATTGCTTAGAATATACAAAGACAATTCATTTGGTTCAATATTTATTGAACCAAATGAATAAAATCAGTATTCAGCTTGTATTGTTTATTCAGCAAATCTTTTTTTGAATGCGGCCCTGGAGGTATGCACAGCCGGCAGCATGAATCAGTCGTCGGATAGATACTGTCTTAAAACGCGCTCCATATCCTCAAGCCGAATTGGTTTGCTGATATAGTCATTCATTCCCGCACGCAGGCACTTGGTGCGTTCACCTTTTACGGTTCCGGCCGTTAGCGCAATGATGATGGTTTTCTCGTCCCGGAATTTACTCCGAATCCGCGTTGTCGCTTCATAGCCGCTCATTTTTGGCATTTGAATGTCCATGAAGATAAGATCGGGATTGTTCTCACTATAGAGCTGCACTGCCTCGGCACCGTCTGCTGCCTGCACAATTATGCTGCCCGGCACGTATTTTTTCACAAGCGTTCGGGTTAACAGCACATTGGCAGCGTTGTCGTCTGCTATAAGTACCACCGGCCTGCTGCTGCTCTGCCAACGCTTCTCTTCAATCTCCAAATTCAGACGCTGCACGTTGCCTTTTAACTTTGCCAGTGCATCAAAAAGCTGATTACTGCTTATGGGCTTGCTGAGCTGCTTCTGAATCTCATACTTTCGTATTCCCTCAGCGATTTCAGGATCGTTGGCATGGCTGTGGAGCAGCAAAATCAGAAGCTGAGCCGCATCAATTTTAAGATCTTCCCGAATCGTTTTTATCACCTCCATCCCGTCCATTTCCGGCATGTGGTAGTCCGAAATCAGCATATCAAAACGACCGGCATCTTTACGCAACAGATCAATGGCATCTTTTCCGCTGTAGCAAGTTTCATGTCTAATACCCCTCGCATCGAGCATCCTCGCGATGATGTTAGCATTATTGAGGTTATCATCCAGTATAAGCACTCTGTTTATTCCTTCAAGCGTTGGCTGATTAAATTCGCCTTGCTGAACGGGAACCTCAACGGTAAAGTAAAATGTGCTTCCTTTGCCCTCTTCGCTTTCCAGCTCAAGCCTGCTGTCCATAAGCGCCAGGAGACGGTTTGAAATTGCCAAACCCAGTCCGGTGCCGCCGAACCTTCGGGTGGTCGAACCATCAGCCTGCTGAAATGCCTCAAATACTTTAGCCTGCTTATCTTCAGCTATTCCTATACCAGTGTCAATTACAAAAAAAGTAATTACTGCTACTTTTTTACCGTCAGCTTCGCGGATATCCCTTAAACGAACCTTTAGACGTACTTCCCCCTCTTTTGTAAATTTAATCGCATTGCTAAGAAGGTTGATGAGCACCTGCTTCAGCCTAACGGGATCGAGCCAAAGCAGCGGAGGAACGCGAGGACTTACATCGAGCAGAAACTCCAGGTCTTTTTCAGCAGTTCGGAACCGAAGCATATCGGCCACCACTTCACAAAGCTCCACTATATTGGTTTCTTCTTCGAAAAGTTCGAGCTTACCGGCCTCAATCTTTGAGAAGTCAAGGATATCGTTGATCAGGTCAATCAGCACGTTACCCGACTGGAAAACGGCCTTCATGTATTGATGCTGGGTTTGGCTAAGCTTTGTCTGCATCAGCAGCTCCGAAAACCCAATAATGCTGTTCAGAGGGGTCCTGATTTCATGGCTCATGTTTGCCAGAAATTCCGACTTCGCCACGTTAGCGGCTTCGGCCAGTTTTTTCGACTTTAGGAGCTCCAGCTCAAACTTCTTGTCTTCATCAATATCCTGAATCGTGCCATACAGACGCGTGCACTTTCCTCCCCTGAAATCCGCATAGGCGATAACTTTTACCCATACTTCACGTCCCGAGCGCGTTATGATTTGAAACTCTTCGTCAAGCGACTGACCGTACCTCATGGCGTTCCGGCTCAGGCGTATCATGGTGGCTCTGCTATGACCTTCCTTGTAGAACTCAATTACGCTTTTTCTGTCAGGGATGAAGGCATCATCAACCTCATGAATTTCCCGGGTAACCGGAGACCAGTACATGGTATTGCGTTCAAGGTCGATTTCCCAGCCGCCAACGCGGGCCACTTCCGAAATCTGTTGAAGCATTCGCTTGGTTTTACGCAGCTCCTGAGCGGCTTCAATCGCTCTTGGAATAGATTCTATCTGCTCGAACATCGCCAGAACAAGCGTGCGGTCGGGATTAGAATTCGGATGAATCAGTACAATATCACCCTGAATAACAACCGGAGCTGAAAACAGAGGAGAGAAGTCGAGTCTGAACTGACACATATGAGGGTCTGAGTTCTGCTCCGAACCGCAGAGTTCAATGGCTTTTTTTCTTATTTCATCGGATACCAGTCGCTCGATAAACTCCTGCTTATCGCGAGCTGCTTTCAGACTTTGTTCAAGCGGCGGGCTCAGCCATATTGAGGGCTTTTCAGGTTTTGGAGCCGTTTTATAAACAGAGCAATCCGGGAATTCAAACAGGCCAAATCCCATGATGTGCTCGCGAAAGGCAAGCTCATACAAAGCGGCATTTTCACGAACTATGCCATAAAAAGTATCTTTTAGCTCCGGATTCATATCTCACCACTCAAATGATCGAATCAAATCAAAATCAAACCTTAATAACCAAGACAATCCGGCTCCCAAATACCGAATTTATTAATGAATTTTAAATTATCACTAATCCCAGTTATAACCAATTAAATTGTTTCTAATTACCTAAAGCGCAACCCTTTGGCCCGATTCCCTTTAGCCTTTTATGAACCAATTAACTACCGAATGAATACAATCAGTGCATTCACCCTCTTTATACAAAGAATGCTTAACTTAGGCGCCCGTCACACATTACTTTAATTCGTAAACCTGCCCCGATGATTCATAAGCTTCAGATCAGAACCAACCCTGTAACAGCCGGAGAACCGGACCGTCTGAAGCGCGCTGCAGCCAGGAAGCTGAACGTGGCACCGACTGAAATCACGCATGTTGAGGTACAGCGCCGCTCCATTGATGCCCGGGGAAAAAGCGTGGCTATAAACCTGCAGCTTGAGGTTTATGTGGGCGAGAATTACACCTCAGAAGAGATCACTCTTCCCGATTATAAGAATGTCGCTAATGCCCCCGAGGTAATTGTGATAGGCGCAGGTCCGGCCGGCCTTTTTGCGGCCCTCCGGCTGATTGAGCTCGGTAAAAAGCCCGTAATCCTCGAGCGTGGCAAAGACGTAAAAGAGCGCATTAAAGACCTGAAGGGCATCAATGTAAAGCATATCGTTAATCCAGATTCGAACTATTGCTTTGGCGAAGGCGGCGCCGGAACCTATTCCGATGGAAAGCTTTACACACGATCCAAAAAGCGCGGCGATGTAAATAGAATTCTGGAGCTGCTTGTTGGTTTTGGTGCCGTTAAAGACATTCTGGTCGAAGCGCATCCCCATATCGGGACGAATAAACTTCCCGGCATCATCGCCAAAATGAGGGAGTGCATACTGGCGCACGGAGGCGAAATCCACTTCAACACCCGGGTGACCGATTTCCTGCTGGAAGGCGATGCGCTGGTCGGCGTGCGTACGTTAAAGGGTGATGTGTTCCGTGCCCGGCAAACCATTCTTGCCACGGGTCACTCCGCCCGGGATATCTTCACCCTGCTTCACGAAAAAGGCATCGAAATCGAGCTGAAGCCGCTGGCAATCGGCGTACGCGTGGAGCATCCTCAAACGCTGATTGATACCATACAATACAGCTGCGGAACAGATCGCGGTCCGTATTTACCGCCATCAGCCTACAGCATTACACGACAGGTTAACGGCAGAGGCGTCTATTCGTTCTGCATGTGCCCCGGCGGCGTGATTGCGCCCTGCGCCACCGAGCCAGGCGAAATTGTGACCAACGGCTGGTCATCTTCCCGCCGCGCCCGCTCAACAGCCAACTCAGGCATTGTTGTAGAGCTGCGTCCGGAAGATTTCCTGCCCTTTGAGAAGTATGGCGCCCTGGCGGCCATGCAGTATCAGAAGCATATTGAAGTGAAGGCCTGGGAGGCGGGAGGCAAGACCCAAACCGCACCGGCTCAGCGCCTGGATGATTTTGTAAACAAGCGTATGTCGGTTGATCTTCCCTCAAGCTCATACGCACCCGGCATTACGCCCGCTCAGGTAGGCGACCTCTTTCCGGAATACATCACCGAAGCGCTTCGAAGAGGCTTTAAGCTTTTCGACCGCTCCATGAAAGGCTATCTCACCAACGATGCCGTTGTTCATGCACCGGAATCACGTACCTCATCGCCGGTTCGTATTCCTCGGAATCGTGAAAATCTCGAGCATATCCGCGTTAAAGGCTTGTACCCCTGCGGCGAAGGCGCAGGCTACGCGGGCGGAATTGTCTCCGCAGCCATGGATGGCGAGCGGGTTGCCAACGCCATTGCGGTTTTGGCTGGCAAATAGGCCCTGATGGATTTGACGACCGGTTGAAGTGGTTAGCAGTTTTATAAATTTTGAATGGTGAATTACAATCATAGGCTGATTCTGCCTCTTTAGCATCTGCCACAGAAGGCTTTTGGAATTCAAAATGAAGCTATGATTACCTAATTCAGGGATCGACACCAATTCAAAATTCAACATTCACCATTCACAATTGGGAGCGACAGCGACCTATTTCGCCGTCATGCCACCGTCTATTACGTATTCGGATCCCGTTATGAAGCTGCTTTCATCGGATGCCAGGAATAGCGCAAGATTCGCAATTTCTTCGTTTTTTGCGTAACGACCCAGCGGAATGGCCTGTTCGAAGCCTTTTTTAGCCTCTGCACCGGCTCCGGGTGCAAAACCGTCCTCCAGTGAGCGCATCATACGGTTGTCGACCGGCGACGGATGAATGCTGTTTACGCGAATGCCGTCGGCAGCGCCTTCCAGGGCCCCGGTTTTCATGATGCCCACCGTGGCGTGTTTACTGGTGATGTAGGCGCTCACGTTTGGTGTTCCCCTGTGGCCGGCAACCGAGGAGGTGATAATCATGCTTCCGCCTCCGTTTTTTTTCAATTCCGGAAAACCGTACTTCATGCCGAGAAAAAGGCTCTTAACGTTTACGGCCATCAGTTTGTCGAACAGCTCTTCTGGGTATTCGGTGATGGGCATCACCTTGCCCTCAATACCGGCGTTGAGAAAAAGCACGTCAATTTTGCCGTAGGCTTTTACGGCTTCATCGGTATAGCGCTTCACATCTTCTGCTCTGCTTACGTCGGCTGCGGTCCAGCTTATGCGCTTATCTGCTTTGAGCGTTTCTGCGGCCTCACGAAGAGCGTCTTCATCCAGGTCTACAAGGTGCACGCCTTTGGCACCTTGCTTTAGAAACAATTCTGCACTGGCCAGACCAATGCCACCGGCTCCACCGGTAATTACGATCACTTTATCTTGTAGTCTCATAAGGTCACCTCTTCGTTTTACGTTGTAACAGGATGATATTTTTAAGGGTGATTCAATAATCTAATAGCAATATAAGAATTTTGTGGTACTTCGTTATTCTTTCTGCACATCTTACCCTTTTAAAAAGCGCATCAATCCCCACCAGCGATCGATAGACCTTCCCAGAAAATAGCCGCCCAGAAATATCAGATAGCTGATCCAGCTGATGAAGCCAATGGTCGTAAACTCATTCAGCAGTATAAATACAACCGCAACGCCGATAATCACAGTAATATCCTTTTTCATGTTCTTCATTTGGCGTCTGATTCGTGTTGATTGGTTTGGAGCCTGCTCTAATGTAGTGATTAGAAACGCATGTTGATCTGTTGTCATCTGATTTTTTCCAGCAAGGCTGAACTACCGGGATATAAAGTCCCGCAGGCAAGTCCTCGTGTTTTTATTGCGAATCTTTCGTAAAAAGCATTTTCCGGCCTTCTTTTTTTACCACGAAACCTCAAAATCACGAAGAAACACGAAGGTAACGGACAAAGTGATTCTGATCTATCAATAACTGTTATAGTAAAAGCCTCCCCGCTCCCTGAGCTTATCTGAAGCAGCTCCTTCGCAGCTTGCGGAGGAACCGAATGGGGGCAACTACAGTGCTGAAATCCCAGGCAATATCCCGCCAGATAAAGCGAGATCTCTCCATTCCGGGTTCAGCGTGCAGTGGCTCGCTGAGCCCTTCAGTCGAGATGACAGCTTCATTTTAGAAAACAGGGCGGCGCACTGATACATTTGATGAATGCGTGTTTTTGCGCCGCCCAATCCATTTAATCTCCCGACATCCACCAAGGCGGAGCCGGGACAAGTTGCGCTAATTCCCGTAAAAACCTCCCCGGTCCTTCGTCTCCGCTCAGGGACCGGGGACTGGCAACTCTTCCTATCGGGACAAGATGGAGGTATTAATTGATATGCAGGATTGTTTTCGTGGAATATGACAGATTACCATCTCGAGGTAGCTTCATTCGGGTTGGCAAATAATTTTCTTTGTGCAATCTCTGCGTTGTAATCTGCGTACCTCCGCGTCCTGTCCTTCCTAATGGATAACCAGCTGGAAAGCGATCATGGCCAGGGCTGTGAGGGTCATCATTGTGTAGACTTTCGCGGCGCTCAATTCTGCTTTTGCTTCGGGGATGAGCTCTTTGACGACCATCCAAAGCATAGCACCGGCTGCCAGACCGAGACCAAATGGCAGAAATGGTTTGAACGCCAGCACGAACCAGAATGCCGGTACTGCCATCAGCGGCTGGGGAAGGCTGCTGAAAATGCTCCAGCCGGCTGCAGCCCTCACGCTGCTTCCGCGCGGTATGAGAATTAAGCTGATGGCCAGACCTTCCGGGATGTTATGAATCGCAATAGCAATGGTGATAAACACGCCGAAGGAGCTGCTTTCGCCGTAAGAAACGCCAACGCCAATGCCCTCAGCAAAAGAGTGGGCGGTCATGATGCCGACAATCATCAGCATTTTTACAGCATTGGCGCCGCGAATTTCGCCAATCGAGAAGTTCTCCTTCCGCTTTTCCAGCGCCCCGTGGATAACATATACAAGCACACCGCCGATTACGGCTCCCACTGCGGTCCGCAGTGCAGGTACGCTCACACCCTCAATTTCAGTTCCTTCCCAGAGCAAACCGATGCTGGCGCCCAGCATCAGTCCGGCAGCCATGGCGTTCCCGTACCCCAACCAGCTTTTGCTAATATTTTTGGTGAACAGAAACGGAAGTGCGCCAAAACCGGTGGTCAGAGCCGTAATGAATGCGGCAATAAATACCAGCCAGGTTGTTATCGCTCCGGCGGCCGTCATTTTTCCTACCCAAACCGAGGAAACCAAAACAAGCAGAATAAGCACTGTAGCCACTACCATATCGAGGCGACGCCTCTTGGCTCCCCTGCCAGGTTCCTTCTTCCCGTCCTTATTCTTCGGCTTCATACCGCTGCACCCTCTCCCGGATTCACGTGAAACGTTGATTATATATCATCACTGCTGATTAGCTGTAAACTATACATATAATCTAAGCAGAACAGGCTTTAGAACGGATTTATTTAGCTTGAAACCCTTCCGGAAGTACGCCCTATTCTACTCTACACCACCACCTTCACTACAGCACGTCTCGCCCGACAGATTTCGGGCCGCATTGGTAATACCTTCGATAAATGCCCGTCTGTGCGCGCTGAACCTTCTCCTCTTTATTTTAGTGCGGTATTTAACCTTGCCTTTTATTATGGTAGTATATATAATACCAAATGGTGCCTATTCAAATCATACTTGATACAAATGTACTCTATTCTGCTCTTCGTTCACGGAATGGAGCAGCTTTTCTGTTGTTGTCATTACTGCCGAGTGAAAAGTTTACGTTAAACGTATCAGTACCACTGATACTTGAATATGAGGATGTCTTAAAGAGATCGAAAAATGAATTGAGTTTCACGACAATAGAACTGGATCAATTATTGGATAATCTCTGCGCCATGGCTAATCGCCATGATGTGTTCTATCTGTGGAGACCTTTTCTTAATGATCCAGGGGATGATTTGATACTGGAATTAGCTATAAAAGCTAACTGCAGCTATATAGTTACTTACAACAAGCAGGATTTTGCGGGCGTTGATTCATTTGGCATCAACATTGTTGATGCCCGCGAATTTTTAGAAATAACCGGAGAATTACCATGAGTACCCTAAGCGTCAGATTACCCGAATCCGTCCATCGTAAACTCAAAGAGATGGCCGAAAAGGAAGGTGTTTCAATGAATCAGCTTATCAGTTTGGCCGTTTCTGAGAAATTATCATCGCTAATGACCGTAGACTACCTCAACGAACGAGCCAGACAGGCGAATCTGAGTGATTTCAGAAAACTGTTAGACAAAGTACCCGACTCCGAACCCGAACCCTTTGATAAACTATAAAACCATGGCTTCAGAAAAATTGGACTACAAGAGAATGCCTATTCCAGGCTAATTTGTATTATCACCACACGCAAACCTCTGCGGAACGGATTTATTTAGCGTGAAACGCTTCCGGAAGTACGCCCTATTCTACTCTACACCAGCACCTTCACTGCAGCAGATCTCGCCCGACAGATTCCGGGCCACGTCGGTGAGGCCTTCTATAAATGCCCGTCTGTGCGCGCTTAGTTCTGATCCGGTGGCCTGCTCCCACTTGCCGTGCATGGCGATAATCAGGTTTTCATCCGCATTGATGTGTATATGCTGGCCAAAAATGCCGGTTGCCGAGTACCGGCCTGCATCATGCAGCCACCAGAAGTGGCCGTATCCCTCAAATGATGGCGCGGGTTCGAGCGACTGCTCCATCCAGCCTTCGGGCAGCAGCGCATCACCCTGCGAATTCACACCATTATTCAGCGCCATAAGTCCGATCCGGCCATAATCCCGCAGGCTGGCGTTGATGCAGCATCCGCCATGCTCGATATCATTTTCGCCCATCAGGTTCCAGCTTGCGTCGTGCTCCATTCCAAACGCCTGCCAGATGCGCTCGTTCGCATATTCGGTGAGATACATTCCGGTGGCGGCTTTCAGTACAGATCCGGCCAGATTGGTTTCCGCCGTGTTGTAGTTGAAGCGCGTGCCCGGCTCCGCAGCGCGGTCGAGTCTGCTCACATATTCAATCAGATCCGCTTCTGAACGCATGTACTGCATGGCCGAAACGTCTGAATCCGGATCGGCGTAGTCCTCATTCCAGCTCACGCCTGACGACATCCAAAGCATGTGCCGGATGGTTACTCCGTCGTAGGCCGTATCTTCAAGCTCCGGCAGGTATTCCACGACCAGATCGTCCACACTGCTGATGTAACCGTCTTCTATCGCCAGGCCGAACATCATCGAAAGCACGGATTTAGTTACCGAAAATGAGATCCAGGGCGTATCAGGCTCGTTGCCATAGCGGTATTCCTCCAGCACAATCTCGCCGTCTTTGATTACCAGCAGGCCCGCAGCGTTCATTTCCTCCATGTAGTAGTCCAGGTCACGGACGCCGTTATCATACAGATAAAGAACTTCTTCAATCTTTTTTTCGGCGTCGGGAAGCGGAAAAGGCTCTTCTGCGGCATCAAGCAAGCGAATGGGATTAATTTCGCCCGGATTACGGTAGCCCAGAAGCTGCATTTCAGGGGTCCAGAAGAGAATGCCGGTTTCGCGCATTTCGGCGAACAGCTGCGCCTCCTCTTCGGTGAAGGCATCCGGTCGCGCATCATCCTCTCCTGTTTCGGGTGCACCGCAGCCGGCGGCAGTAAGCATAATCATTAGAAGAAGCAGCAGAGAGCGGATAGCAAAAGGTGATTTCATCAAACAGGCGTTTGTTATTCTTTTCGGGTGACCAAAAGTACGTAAGTTTTTTTAAGCCGGAAAATGCCATAACTGAAGGTAAGTAAAACGCGTTTCAGAAGATTTACACCCGGCTTTGTATATTAGGGTGATGACCTCAGAATCCGAATCTCATACCGAAGACACTCAGCCTCCCGGCGAAACGAAGCCGGAGCCCCGAAACACCGATGTCAGCCGTGAAACGCTGCTGCGGATTTCATTTTTGTCCGGACTGGCCTGGATAGCTTTGGGCACCTTTATCATCTGGGTCTGGCACCATACATCTATGCACGAGCTGCTTCTTTCGGGCAATCCAATCTGGGAGCAGCTTGCCGCGGGCGTCGTTCTTGGCTCCGTGTTCGGGTACTCAGGCGGAAGACTGATTAGCATACCAGGCTTCAGGGAGGTTTCGGAAGATCTGCAGGTTGTCCGCGTGATTCGCAGAGCCGGACTCAGGCGCAATGATGTCATTCAGATATCGTTTATAGCAGGCACCACCGAAGAATGGTTGTTTAGGGCTGCCCTTCAGCCGCTGCTTGGCATCTGGATTACATCAGTGCTTTTTGTGGCTGTGCACGGCTACTTTAAATTCAGCACACGCTATCATTTTTTCTTCGGATTTTTCATGCTTGTGCTCAGTTTTGTGCTCGGGCTTCTGTTCGCCCAGGTCGGACTGATTTCAGCCATGGTGGCTCATTTTGTGTACGACGTCTGGGTGATGGAAAAAATCCGTCGCTAGTGTGCTCAAAACGCCCGTTTCTGAATATACGTTGAACACCCCCCTCCGGGACCTGATTTTCAGGTGTGGAAGTCAAGGCTTCACCTTCCGAACTTATCCACATTTTGACGCGCTTGATTTGCCCTGTAATGAATCATCGTAAAAGAACCCGATATCCATATCCTTTTTTTTGATTTTGTCTGTTATAAGGCTATTTTGGGCAATCTTTTGAAACCATCCATGTATCTTAAAATTTTACTGCATGTCTAACTCCAACCTACCTGAGTACAAAGCGTCGAATATTCAGGTTCTGGAAGGGCTTGAGGCTGTTCGGAAGCGTCCTTCGATGTACATCGGCGACACGGGCGTCCGCGGTCTTCATCACCTTATTAATGAGGTGGTTGATAACTCCATTGATGAGGCCCTTGCAGGTTATTGCGACCACGTAACCATTGATATTAATCCAGACGGCTCCATCACCATTCAAGATAATGGTCGCGGTATTCCCGTAGATATCCACGAGAAAATGGGTATACCCGCGGTTGAGCTTGTGTTAACGAAACTTCACGCCGGGGGTAAGTTCGACAAAGACAGTTATAAAGTATCGGGCGGTCTTCACGGGGTAGGCGTTAGCTGTGTGAATGCGCTTTCCACCGATTTTGAGGCCATCATCCACCGCGACGGAAAAATCCACCAAATGGCTTTCCAGCGCGGTATCACCACCAAACAGCTTTCTGAAGTTGGTGAAACGGACATTACCGGTACCATCATTAAGTTCATGCCGGACCCGGAAATTTTCACCCAAACCACCGAATTTAAGCTCGAAATCATTATCGAGCGGATGCGCGAGCTGGCATTCCTGAACCCGGAAATCACCATTGAGATTATAGACAACCGCGAAGAAGAGCCACTCAGAGAGGTTTTTCATTACGAGGGTGGTGTAATCGATTTCGTTAAGTTTCTCGATGAAAATCGTGAACCGCTGATGCAGGAGCCGATTTTCATAGGCGACGAATCCGGCGAAGTACCCGTAGCTTTAGCTATGCAGTACAACAAATCGTACTCAGAGAATGTCCACTCCTTCGTAAACAACATCAACACCCACGAAGGCGGTACGCACGTTTCCGGTTTCCGCCGTGCCCTTACGCGCTCACTTAAAAACTATGCGGATAAGAACAAGCTCATCAAAGGGAAAATCAACATTAGCGGGGACGACTTCCGCGAGGGCCTTACCGCTATTTTGAGCGTGAAGGTTGCCGAGCCTCAGTTTGAAGGTCAGACCAAGACAAAGCTGGGTAACTCCGAAGTACAGAGCTTTGTTGAAGTGCTTGTTTATGAAAAGATGAACGAGTTTCTCGAGCAGAATCCGAAAATCGCCAAAGCGATTCTTGAAAAAGTGATTCTGTCTGCCGAGGCCCGCGACGCAGCACGTAAAGCGCGTCAGCTGGTACAGCGTAAAAGCGCCATGACCGGCGGCGGTCTTCCGGGCAAGCTGGCCGACTGCTCCATTAACGATCCGGAGCATACCGAAATTTATCTGGTTGAGGGTGATTCTGCGGGCGGTTCTGCCAAGAGCGGCCGTAACAGAAGCTTTCAGGCGATTCTACCGCTTCGTGGTAAAATCCTGAATGTCGAAAAAGCCCGTATCAACAAGATTCTGGAGAATAACGAAATCCGTGCCATGATTACAGCGCTTGGCGTTGGTATTGGTGATGAAAGCGAAGCCGACATTACGAAGCTGCGCTATCATAAAATCATTATCATGACAGATGCCGACGTGGATGGCTCGCACATTCGTACGCTGCTGCTCACCTTCTTTTACCGCCATATGAGCCAGCTGCTTGAAAACGGCTACGTTTATATAGCAACCCCGCCTCTGTACAAAATCAGTCAGGGTAAAAAGATTGAATATGCCTGGGACGATAATCAGCGCGATGGCATTTTAAGAACGTTCAAAAAGGCTTCCCAGAAAAAAGTGGACGTATCCCGTTACAAGGGTCTTGGTGAGATGAACCCGGATCAGCTTTGGGAAACCACTATGGATCCTGAAACGCGTACGCTTCAGCAGGTAACGATCGAAAGTGCCGCAGCTGCCGACCGCATGTTCTCTGTTTTGATGGGAGATGCCGTAGAGCCGCGCCGCGCTTTTATCGAGCGCAACGCTAAATATGCCAAGCTTGATATTTAGCAGGCGGCAGCCAGGCCTCCATCACCAAACA
The DNA here is from genome assembly GCA_022565795.1 of Balneolia bacterium. Lineage (GTDB taxonomy): Bacteria > Bacteroidota > Rhodothermia > Balneolales > Cyclonatronaceae > Cyclonatronum. The sequence goes on along the minus strand of JAIUMA010000031.1, from coordinate 19,246 downwards.
CTATTTTTCATATTTCATTAAAACACCATTTAAATGGCTCGTGATAATATTATAAAAGTCAGCATTGAAAACGAGATGCAGTCGTCGTACATCGATTATTCGATGTCGGTTATTGTATCCCGTGCCCTGCCCGACGTTAGAGACGGTCTGAAACCGGTGCACAGACGCGTGCTTTACGGTATGAGCGAACTCGGGATGCTGCACAATCGTGCTTACAAAAAGAGTGCACGTATTGTAGGGGAAGTTCTTGGTAAGTATCACCCGCACGGCGACTCTGCTGTGTACGACACCATCGTTCGTATGGTTCAGGATTTCTCCCTGCGCTATCCGCTGGTCGATGGTCAGGGTAACTTCGGATCGGTAGATGGCGACTCCGCAGCGGCCATGCGTTATACGGAATCCCGTATGAAGCGTATTGCCGAAGAGCTGCTTTCCGACCTGAACAAGAACACCGTAGATTTTCAGCCAAACTTCGATGATACGCTTACCGAGCCCTCGGTACTGCCATCGATGTTTCCTAACCTTCTGGTTAACGGTTCTTCCGGTATTGCCGTAGGTATGGCCACCAACATGCCGCCTCACAACATGACCGAGGTTATTAAAGGCACCAAGGCCTACATCGACAATCCCGATATCGAAATCGATGAAATCATGAAGCATATCACCGCTCCGGATTTCCCGACCGGTGGTATCATTTATGGCTACGATGGCGTTAAGGAAGCTTATAAAACCGGTCGCGGTCGCGTTGTGATGCGTGCCCTCGCTACTGTTGAGGAGCTTCGCGGCGGACGTGAGCAGATTGTTGTTACCGAAATTCCATACCAGGTTAATAAGGCGACTCTCATCCAGAAGATTGCCGAGCTGGTACACATCGATAAAATCACGGAGATTTCCGACGTTCGCGACGAGTCTGACCGTGACGGTATGCGTATCGTAATTATGCTGAAGCGCGGCGCGATTCCAAGCGTTGTGCTAAACCAGCTCTACAAGTACACCCAGATGCAGCACACCTTTGGTGTAATTAACCTGGCGCTCGTTAAGGGTCGCCCGCAGGTAATGCACATCAAAGATCTGATTAAGCACTTCGTAAATCACCGTCTTGAAGTAATCATCAGGCGTACGATTTATGATTTGGATCAGGCTGAAGCCCGTGCCCATATTCTGGAAGGTCTCAAGATTGGCGTTGACAACCTCGATGAGGTAATCAAAACCATCCGCGCCTCGAAAAACGTACCGGAAGCGAACAACTCACTTCGCAGAAGATTCGCGCTTACCGATCTTCAGGCCAAAGCGATTCTGGATATGCGTCTGCAGAAGCTTACGGCTCTGGAGCGCGACAAAATCGACATGGAATACCGCGAAATTCTCGAGCAGATTGCCGAGTTCCGCCGCATTCTTGGCAGCACCGAAGCGCAGAAAGACATCATTAAGCAAGAGCTTGATGAAATGCAGGAGCGTTATGGTGATGAGCGTCGTACCAAGATTGTTTACTCCGCAGATGACTTCAACATCGAGGATATGATTGCCGATGAAGACGTTGTGGTTACTATTTCTAACAATGGCTACATCAAGCGTACCCCTGTGAGCGGCTTCCGTCGACAGAAACGAGGCGGTACCGGCATGAAGGGAGCCACTACGAAGGATGAAGAGTACGTAGAGCATCTGTTTGTGGCCACAAACCACAACTACATTCTCTTCTTCACCGAAAAAGGTAACTGCTACTGGCTGAAGGTCTATGAGATTCCGGAAGGAACCCGCTTAAGCCGTGGTCGTGCCATCGTGAACCTGATCCAGATTGAAAAAGATGATTCCATCAAGACCTTTGTTCCGGTGAAAACGCTGGATGATGAGGACTATGTGAAGAATCACAACATCATTATGGCCACCAAGAAAGGCGTTGTTAAAAAGAGCAGTCTTGCCGATTACAGCCGCCCGCGTAAAAACGGTATCATTGCCATTAAGATCGATGATGATGATACGCTGCTCGGAGCCAGCCTTACAAACGGTAACAGCACCATCATACTTGGGGCTAAAAACGGCCGTGCCATTCGCTTCCTCGAAAGCGATGTGCGCGAAATGGGTCGTAATACCCGCGGCGTGAGGGGTATCAGCCTGGATCACAGTAAGGATGAAGTGGTCGATATGGTTGTCATCCAGAACACCAACGAAGCCACCGTGCTTGCCATCTCCGAACACGGCTACGGTAAACGCAGCCTGGTAGACGACTACCGCGAGCAAAGCCGTGGGGGTAAAGGTGTGATCACCCTGAAGCGCACAGAAAAGACCGGCGACCTGGTTGCCCTCAAGGAAGTGAGCGACGGCGACGATCTGATGGTGATTACCGAGAAAGGCAAAATCATTCGGATGCACTGCTCAGATATCCGCTCTATGGGCCGCAATACCCAGGGCGTGCGCATCATGAGGCTTGGCGACGGCGACTCCATCTCCGGAGTTACCCGCGTGGCCAAAGATGAGGATGCCGACTCTGATAATGGAAATGATATCACCCCGACCTTCGAAGGCCCGGCAGATGACAGCGGCCCGGAAGGCGAATCAGGTTCTGACAACAGTCAACCGGATCTCGGGCTTTAATCTGAAGCATCGTTTCAGTTAGTCTGAAAAAGTAAGGGCTGCATCCTCTCGGGTGCAGCCCTTTTTCTTTTGATGTCTAGTTTTTTCAACGTCAACTAACTAACTACTAACTAACTCAACTACTTTTTTACTCTCTATTCCTGCTCATGGAATTTCATTGTTGTGATGGCTCAATCACAAATACAAGCTGCGGATGCCGTGCGCTTCCCTGGGTAATCGACTGAAGCATCGGCTGGAAATGTGCCGGACAGCTCTTGAGGCTTAATGCCTTTACCGCCCTGTTCAGCATGCTCATTTCCTCCATCATTTCTCCAAAAAAGAATCCGGTTCCTATCCATGACGTCGGCGTGTTCTGCCTTGAGCTCACTATAATCACATTCTGATTTGTTTTTATATGCTCTGTTTTTGATGTCGCAGCTTTAATTTCCGCTTTAACAGTATGGCTCATGTCTGAGTCTTTGCAGCATTCTAATCCTTCTATCAGTGTATCCCTCATTTTTTTGAGGTCACTGCTGTTATCTACAAGAGTAAGACTAAGTGATCTTTTCGAGGCAATCCGCTCGGCCAGATACAGTTCGTAACCATCGATCTTATTTACGTTATTCTCTTTTTGTCTGGTACGTTTCTGGCTGTCCATGTTATTTCCGATATAGACAAAACCAACCAGGTCCGGCTCATCGAAACGGGGAAAGGTTCTCACTACCGGTTTGTAGCCTGCCTCTGAGATTAATTTCCCGAGTACCGATATTAGCAGACCTGTTTTAATGTATATAAGTGAATCACTTGCCGCTTCATCTTGCTTGCTGGTCAATTCACTCCGGTCTACTGAAACTTCAAGCACATCCCCTCTGAATCTCACCTTACTGCCTGAGTCCAGCCCTTTTTCCCGAAGCCTGCTTTTTGCTTCCGTCAGGAAATACCTGAGCTTTTCGACGGCAGTATTGCCTTTAAGCTTAGATGGGTTATATGCAAGTTCTCCGCCGTGCATCCGTTTTTGTTACCTGGTTTCCGCGTTTGATTTTAAAATTCAGTTCAGTTCAGCCTAAAGCCGCGTTTGCACCTAACAAACTCTTTTACTCTTCTTCCGGGGTTTGCTCTGCTGTTAGTGAAAAGAACACCTTCAGCTCCTCATTTGCCCGGATTAAGCCCATCATTGCGCTCGGTGGCTCAATGCCAAAGTCGAGCATGTTTATCACTTTAGAGCCTGTTAACAGGAATCTGTTTTCCTCACAGGGCTCAATATCTACAAGTACTTCAATGTCCTGACCATTGCCGGCAACCGACAGACGGCCTTTAACTTTCAGCTGAAACGGATGGCAGTAGGGGCCAATATTCGTTATCAGTCTGGAAGAGTAATACTCAAAATTTATGGAAGGGTGATCTTCTGCCCTCAAGGCTCCGTAAAAGTCTCGGTTCATCCGGTTTCTTCCACAGTCGAAATCGTATACCGGAATATCGAGCGTTACGCTGCCGTTGTCGTTGCTAATTGTTGTTCCGTCTTCGAGCGTCTCCACATTCGGCTGTCCAATATTGGCGTAGGCCACTATATGCCCGGCCTCGCAGTTGAAATCATGTACCGTTGAGGAGCCTTCTATCCAGAGCTTGCTTTCAGAAGCCACTAGCTGAATGTTACCCGATACCTGCGCATTCACCTGCCCCGCCAGAAAAGCTGCTATTCCAAACACAATCGCTATAAAAATAAGGCGTAGTCTAAGGGCTGTAGGTTTCATGGCTGTATGGCTTTGGGTTCGGGCTGTTTCTGTTTCGACCTAAAGGGGGAGCCGGTTGATGTTACCCTACCGGACTTCCCCACTTTATGAGGTCAAAGATACTTCTGTACTGCTTTGTGTTTCTTATACTTCTTTCTCTTATCTGCTTGTTAGCACGAGGTTATACACAATCTCAATCTCTTCATCGGCACGCACGGTACCCAGCATAGCTGAAGGGCGATCTATTCCAAAGTCACTGAAATTAAGTGGCTTTTTCCCGTTTATTACCAGGCTGCCGTTACCGTTTATTGTTACTTCAGTGGTGAAGCTTACCTCGTGATCAGCTCCTGCTGCGTTAATCACACCGTTCACCAGTACTTCATACGAACTGCCGTTGTTTTCTGTAACTTCAGCGCTGGTCATTGTAAATGTGATGTTGGGATGATCATCTTCTTTTAGGTAGCTGTAGATATTGCGGTTCATTCTGCGGCTGTCTGACTCAATATTACCAACCGGCACGCTGAATGTGGAAAGCTCAAAGATTCCGTTACCATTAACACCGTTGCCAAGTGCCTCCATATCTATCTTAAATTCACCTTCAAGTACCTTTACATCGGCATCCCAGCTTCCTACGGTTGATCCACCTTCGATTACCATAGTGCTGCTGCCGTTATCTATTACGAAAGTCGTTTTTGCCACGTCGTTTGCCGGCTGTGCCACAAGTGCGACGGGTAGTGCTATAATTAGAAGAAGTGTGCTTAGTAATTTCATTTCTTTGTCCTCTTTTTTGTTAAACCTGCCGGCTTAGGCGCCGGCAGGTTTTATTCTTTTTCTGGTGTTGCTTTAGAAGCTGATTACAGCTTCGATCATCAGACCGCTGAATTCACCGCCGTTGAAAACTGAAGCCTGGTTGAATCCGTCGTACTTCTGGTTCACATACTCTACTTTTGTAAGTACGTTTTTGGTCATAAACCAGCCGCCGCCAATGTTGAAGCGCGTGATATCTACATCTTCGCCTGCGTTGGTTTCGCCAGTTACCAGGTTGTAACGTCCGCCGATGTAGAAATCGTCGTTATTCCCGAAACGGTATAGAAGGTCTGCAGCGTATTGCTGGAAGTTTCTTCTGCTGTCTTCTGCACGAGCTTTACCGCTGGAAGTTTCGATTACGCCGAAGAACTCAAGACCTTTGTAGCGAACGAACGGGTTGATCATTATAGATGTAAGCTCGTTGTTGAATGCAGGGTCGAAACGGGGGATACGGAACTCACCAGAGTTTTCGGTAAGGATGTTGTAGTAGCGCGATCCTGCACGGTCACCAGCATACAGATAGGTTCTTGCAGAGCGGCCCGTGTGATACACAGAACCTGTAAGACGTACGCGCAGGTCTTCGTTAATCTGCTTGTCCCAGCCTAATTTACCCACTAACGATACGTGAGTTGCAAGCTGGCCTTCAGCCGGCTCAATTACGTTTTGGTTCAGTTTACCATTGGTCATTCCAACCATTGCCAGCCAGCCATTATTTCTGAACAGAATTTCACCACCAACCTCAGTAGTAAAGGCATCCATAATCAGGTTACCTACGAATGGGTTAAAGATCGTTTGTCCGTTATCGCTTCTTCTGAAGTGAGCATCACCATAGTTGATTTCCATGTGACCAAACTTGATTTGCAGGTACTGCATGTACTCTGCAAGGAAGTCTTCCTGGATGAAGTCCAGTCGGTCCACCTGAAGGTAACCACCTTTAACGTATGGCTGCGCGTGGTGTCTTGAAGAGAGGTAGGTTCTCAGGTGCATTCTCATGCCCGGAGCCAGCTGTGCATCTATATCAAGGTTAGATGTAGCCAGGTTAAAGTTTGGACCAATTGAGAAGATGTCTGCTGTTCCGTCTGTGGAGTGATCCAGCGCCTGGAACTGAAGCGTGTTTGATCCGCCTATGCGAACGTTTACGCCGTTAAACTCAACATCTGTTTCAGCCGGAGCTTCAAATATGTTGATACCGGTTTGATCTGGTGCCCGGAAGTACTGAAGGTCGCGTGACTGCTGCGCGTAAACGCTAACGGCCATCATCGAAATGGCTACAACCAGGAGAGTGATTTTCGTTACAATTGATTTCATAGTATTGAAATTTAAGAGAGTGTTTATTGTTCTTTCGTGTTGTTTAAAAAATCTGTGATTTTGCTATGCTAACTGCTTTGCCAATCAACACTCATATTATAAGACTAATATTAGATTATCATTGTAGGGTTTACTCGCCTTCCTTTTGTAGGGGAGTGGATTAATAGCTTGTAGGGGTTTCCCCTACATTACGCTGCGAATACCGAATGGGCTGCATTCACTATTAGACTCTAAAATGTCTTTTAAAGTAAACTGGGGCACTATTCCCGGGTACGCAGTCTGTCGGGTATATAATTGCAAAACAGACTTATTTAATGAAATACGACTGATGCACAATGTTGGAAGGGCGGCGTGTAGTGCATTAAACGGTTTGCAACTATACACAAAGCTGTTGATGCAATCAAGAATTAGGAAGCTGTGGCTACTTCTCTTTATCCCTCAACCCACTTCATAGCCGCCCTTGCGAGCTCGTGGCTGTTTTCATGTCCCAGCTTTTCTCTTATTCTCGCTTTGTAGGTTTCAACGGTTTTTGCAGACACATGCATTCTGTCGGCAATCTCCTTAGTAGACTGACCCACACCCGTTAGCTCAAACACTTCAAGTTCTCTGTCACTCAGCACTTCCAGCGGTGACTGCTCTCCTTTAGGCCCTTTCCCCATTGCCTGCTGAAGCATGCGCGAACTGATTTCCTCACTCAGATATATTCCGCCATTAAATATTTTATCCAGGGCATTGTTAAGCTCCTCGGCGGCTACCTGTTTCATCAGATAACCGTTTGCCCCTGCGCGCAGTGCTCTTTCGGCATACAAATCTTCATCATGCCTTGAGACCATCAGAATCTTCATCTCTTTGTCCATCGTTCTGATGTGCTTAACCAATTCTATGCCGTTCATTCCGGTCAGGGAAATATCGATTACGGCTCCGTCGGGCTTCAGTTCACCAATTCGGTTAATCGTCTCTTCGGCTGAAGAGAGCTGACAGCACACTTCATAATACAGAGACTCCTCAAGAGTAAGCCCGATTCCTTTTCGGATCAGCGGATGGTCATCTACAAGTAAGATTCTTTTTTTCATGTGCGAATATACAAATTATCTAAGGATTCGGTACAGAGCATGTTATTATCGCACCACCCTCAGAGTGGTTGTGCTGCTCAAAATGTGCTCCGATTAATCTTGACCTGAACTCCATTATACGCACTCCAAGCCCCTGCTGAGAGCGCCAGTTTTTAGGAAATCCAGTGCCATTATCTTTTATACTGATTCGCAGGAGATGATGCCCCATAGTCATGATTACCTTAACTTCAGAAGCCTCACCGTGTTTTACCGCATTGTTTATGGCCTCCTGAATAATCCTGTACACGTGCTCAGCTCTGGTACGCTCGCTAATATCCACCTCATCCGCTACGGACAGTTCACACTTTATTCTGAAAAGTCTCTCAGATTGTCTCACCAGTTTTTCAATGGCAGCTGTAAATCCACCGCGGTCCAAATCTATCTTCACCAGACCGCGAGCCAAACCACGGGAATACTCATCGGCTTCTTTAATCAGATCCCGTATTTCATTCATATCATCGGCAAGCTCATGTCCCTCAGTTTCCAGCTTATTGGCAACTCTTCTGCTTAACAGTCCAATACCGCTCAGCATCTGACCCAGTCCATCATGCAGGTCCTGACCTATTCTGTGTCGCTCATGCTCGCTTATTCTCATGACCTCCTGCTCCAGCTGCCGCTCTTCGGTCATATCTCGTACAACTCCCGTAAACATCTGTTTTCCCTCAACTTCGTACTCACTAACGGCCAAATACATCGGGAACGTAGAACCATCCTTGCGCCTTCCGGTTACCTCACGGCCAATACCGATAATCTGCCTCTCCCCGGTCCGCTGATAGTTCTTCATATAACCGTCGTGCTCTTCTTTATAGGGTGATGGCATCAATACATGAACATTCTTTCCTGCTACTTCACCCATCTTATAACCGAACAAATCCTCAGCAGCCTGATTAAACGTTTGTATACTTCCCCGGCTATTTATTGTGATGATAGCATCTACGGTTGTATCCAATATTGTTGAAGCTTTCTGCTCACTTGCCCTGAGTGCTATTTGAGCCGACTGCCTGATTTTAGCAGCTGCAAGAATATCAGCGGCTACACGTAATACCATTCGATCAACAGCAATTTCTACCTTTGGCGACACATACCTGATTCTAATAAGCCCGACTGTTTTATCATCACTTATTACCGGAGCGCAAAAGAAACCTTTTTGATTATCTTCTCCGCTTGAGCAATTTATAATAGGGTCGCCGCAACGCACACACTCTTCATAGCTTTTTTTATCACTGATTTTCCTGTTCAAGCCATGGCGTGTTACACCACGTGAATTTAACTGAGATACTACATACAGCTCATTATCTGCACCGTATTCCAGATATGTACAGCTGGGCGCGTTGTAGAAGGTTGCCATTCTGTTCATCACAAACTCTCTTATTTCCACTTCACTTCCCAGGCTAAGTGCCGTCCTTGTGAGTTCATGAATCAAATTTAAACGAAGCAGTGTTTTCTCCTGGTGCTCCATACGCCTTACCAGATCTCTGTCTTTCAACACATTTTCCACGACAACCCTAAACTCTTCCGGTGTGCCTGCAGCACTGTACACAAAGCGTTGACTACCGGAATTTAAACGGGCCTGCTCTATTTCAGTCAGCTTTGATTCACCCTCTCTAAACCAAACAATGATGGCATTTGCACCTGATTTTAGTTTCAGTCTGTTTTCTACATCTCCCTTGTAATCAAATGCGATCACACATTTACAGCGCAGTTCATCTAGTGAATTAAGATCTTCCCCGCTATTTGCCTGAACCAGCTCCATCTCAAACCCGGAAGCCAATTCCTTCAACACGGTACTAAACCGATCAGGAACACAAAAGCCAACTAACTGCATAAATGAATCAAATTTTAATGATGATGCTTATAGTTATTACAATGTACTAATTTTACTGAATACTCCTATGAGATGAAGATCGCCCCTTTCTCTAACTCGTCAATTGAGTAGCAGCTGCACTTCTATCAAAATATTGGCTATCAATCAATTATCAAGAAATTCTAATTTTAGCTAATCAAGTTCATCTTGCTGTTTTAGAATGATTTCACTAATATGCGTTTCGATATTTAATCATATTTACGAGCCGTGAAAAAGCTCGAGCAGAATGTTGTCTCAAGAGTTTGCACCTAATTTTTTTCTTGGCGCCCTACCGATTCGGCGAATGACACATAAGATTAAGATCGTAAGGAGAACTGGCTTGCCGGTTCTCCTTTTTTTGTGCCCAATTGTTAGCACTTCTGCCCCGCCTCAACCCACACGTTTCACGTGAAACATTCCAGCTATATGTTGCGCAGCATGTCGCGAATCAGAATAACCCTTTTCTCAATGAGCTCTTTGGGCTCAAGAACTTTAACATCATTATGAAAAGAAAATAACCAGGTATTTATGAAATCAAGGTTGTCGAAAAGAAAAGATATTTCAGTATGATCAGAGTTCTTGACTGCAGTTTCCTTTTCAATTACTGCAGGAAGAGAAGTTTTGAAGCGCATAAGCTGATCGTTATGTATTCTGACCTTAATGATTTGAGCATCTTCAGCTGTACGAAAAAGAAGTGCTTTTTCACCGGGAACCCGTTTTAGCGAAAACGATTGAGGGGTTAGCTCAACACCCGATAAACGATCTAACCTAAAACTCCTGATCCCCTTTCGTTCTGTACAATATCCAATTAGTGTCCAGTGGTCGGTGAAATAAACAATCAAATATGGTTTTACGCGACGTCTGCTTTTTTCTCCAGAACGAGCTGATGTGTAATCAAAAAGTATTTCATGCTGCTTGGCAATCGCGTTGGCAATAGTAAACCAGTCACCACCCTTCCGTTTATCAGCAGCATATTTTTTATATGGATCAACGATAGTTTTATCACCCAAACTTCTCATGAACTGCTTAAGCTCATCAGTTGGCAAAACAGAATTGATTTTATACTGTACCGCTTGAGCATCCTTAACCATAGTTTCGTCGACCTGGGACTCAACAAAGGACAGACCAATCAATATAGTAGAAAGCTCTTTTGGACTAAACATGATAGGCGGAATGGAAAATCCCTTCATCATTCCGTAACCAGAATCTTTATCATAGGTCACAGGGAGATTCAGTTCAGAAAAGGTTTTCAGGTCTCTGAAAATGGTTCTTCTACTTACACCAAAATGGTCAGCCATCTGATCCACATTCCAATTCTGATTGCTTTGAAGTAATACAAGAATATTAAGTCTTCTCTCAGTCGAATTCATATCAGTTCATTTTATAGTAAATGCGGTTAACTTGGCAGCTCGAGCATCAGCACCCTCTTTCCGGAATAGAACGGATCAGTAAGATACTCATCAATGGGATATTCATGTACCTTAACATCATTAGTAAGTTCATCCAGTTCTTCCCTAAAGTCATCACCTTTCAGGAAATATGCCTTGGCTTTAGGCTGATGTGCTGTCGCTTTATAAAAGTCATCCAGCTTTACGGCATGCTTACTCATCCATCCAAATGAGTCATGTTTCACGTGAAACATCTTGAGATCATCATTAACAACCTCAACATTTTTCAACCCAAGCTTGCCGGCCATATCATTCATGGCCGCGCATTTTCTTGATACGCGGTCTAGCAGTAAGAACTTCTTTTCAGGAAAACATATCGCAAGTGGAATGCCGGGAAGTCCGCCGCCGCTGCCAATATCAACCAATACCTTCTCACGGGCAAAACTGCCAACTGAAGCTATGAGCAGGCTATGGACAATATGTTTCTCAACAGTTGACAGGTCGGTATTACGGCTCAAAAGATTTACTTTTTGATTCCACCACAATAGCTGCTTGGCATAAGCCGTGAGCTTTGGCTCGAAGGCTTCAATAAGGGAATTGATATACTCCAGCGTTTCCTGAGTGAAATACTTAGGCACTACGGAATATGACATAGAAATGCATGGTTGGTTATAGTGTCAGAATAATGACAACAATATAACAACATTTCCTTCAACAGAAAGATAAACAGCTAAATAAGAAAGAGGCCTGGCTTAATTTTTAAGATAAACCATTAGGACAGCAAGGTCACTGGCAGAGACGCCACTAATACGACCGGCCTGACCAATTGTCTCAGGACGAACTTTCTCAAGCTTGAGGCGACCTTCGGATGAAAGACTGTGAATCCGATCGTACTGAAGATAAGTTGGAATACGCATATCCTCTTTTTTACTCATCTCCTCAGCCATTTCGAACTCTTTCTGAATATAACCGGCATACTTGAACTGAATCTCGCACTGCTCGATTTCGGTTTTAGAGCTTGAAACAGCAAAAACCTTTTCCTTCAGCTCAGCATCAACTTCAAGCATATCCCACATATTAAGCTGCGGTCGGGTAATAAGGTTTGGAAATTTGATAGGCTGCTTTAATGGCGTAGTATCAAGCTTCTCGAGCAGTGCATTGTATACTTCAGGACGCACGCTGTGATCCTGGAAAACTTTGGTTAAGTCGTCAATATCTGAACGACGTTTTGTATACCGATTGTAGCGCTCGTCTGTAGCTAATCCTATATCACGACCAATTTGGGTAAGTCTGAGGTCAGCATTATCCTGACGCAGCAGTATGCGGTGCTCGGCGCGTGAGGTAAACATCCGGTAAGGTTCTTCTGTACCCTTGTTAACCAAATCATCAATCAAAACGCCGATATAAGCCTGAGCACGCGAGAGAACGACTTCATCTTCACCTTTAATCTTTCGGGCCGCGTTAATACCCGCCATGAGGCCCTGACAAGCTGCTTCCTCATAACCCGTAGTACCATTAATCTGCCCCGCAAAGAACAGGTTAGAAACAAGTTTGGTTTCCATATTTCGGTGAATTTGATGAGGCGGGAAGTAATCATACTCAATGGCATAACCGGGACGTATCATGATAACTTCTTCAAAACCAGCTATAGAGCGAAGTGCTTTATACTGAACATCTTCGGGAAGTGAAGTGGAAAAACCGTTAAGATACATTTCATAGGTATTCCACCCCTCCGGCTCCAGAAATAACTGATGTCTGTCTCTGTCGGCAAAGCGATTGATTTTATCCTCAATACTCGGGCAGTATCTTGGACCCGTAGATTTAATAGCGCCGTTAAACATTGGACTGCGATCAAAACCTGTACGGAGCATATCATGTACATCAGGATCGGTATACCCAATCCAGCAGGAAAGCTGTTCTTCTTTACCTGGCAGTTTATCCGTCAAGAAAGAGAAAGGTGAGGGATCATCATCACCAAACTGCTCTTCAAGCTTATCGTAATTAACAGAGCGGCCATCAACTCGTGGAGGTGTCCCTGTCTTGAGACGACCAGCTTCAAATCCCTGCTCAATAAGGCACTCGGTAATACCTTTAGAGGCACGTTCCCCTGAACGACCGCCTCCGTAGTTCTTTTCTCCAATATGGATGAGACCGTTAAGAAAGGTCCCGCTGGTTACGATAACAGCATTAGCTAAAAGCTCCTGACCGGTTTGGGTAAGAACTCCGTAAGCTTCTTTTTTATCGTTTATAAGTATCTGGGTTACATTGTCCTGACGAAAGTGTAAAGTAGGAATAGCTTCGAGCTGCTCACGTAGCTTTTGGGCATATAGCATGCGGTCGCTCTGCGCTCTTGGAGACCACATTGCAGGTCCTTTACTGCGATTGAGCATCCGGAACTGTACACCGGTCTGATCTGTAACAATACCGGAGATACCACCTAACGCATCAATCTCGCGCACAAGCTGACCTTTGGCAACTCCCCCCATTGCAGGGTTGCACGACATTTGGCCAATGGCGTTCAGATTCATGGAAACGAGAAGCGTACGGGCTCCCATTCTGGCAGCGGCAGCAGCGGCTTCACTTCCGGCGTGACCGCCACCTACTACAATAACGTTATATCGGGAAATCGGGGAAGACATGCTTGTACTTATTACTTGAATGTGCTGAATTATGCTGTGCTGAAAAAAACGTGCTGCGAATCGAAAGTGTTGTCTATAGCCTCTTAAAATAACAAAACTTTATGAAGAATAAACAAAGGTGGTCTCGGTCGCTTTCGCTCCCAATGTTGAATTTTGAGTTTTGAATTGTGAATTGGACAGAGCTATAGGGAATTCCCCGATAGGTATAACAGACAGTGGTAGTGACAAGAGAAGAATGGCCCCTACCTAAATCGAGTTCGGTGCTTTCTTCACCTTTCTCAGGACGACCATGATTTTCCCGATGTTTGTGATGATCAGGATTGTTCGCAGCGGGATTTATCATATTGCCACGAAAACCATCATGCTAATCCCCAAATCCCATAAATCATGGTCAGCCGTAGTAACCAATAATCTGCTTCACCTGCACAATTCGAGCTCGGTGCTTACTTCACCTTCCTCAGGACGACCATGAATTTCCCGATGTTTGTGAGGAACAGGATTGTACAGGGCGGGATTTAGTAATTAGCCACGAAAACCATCACGCTAATCCCCAAACCCCATAAATCATGGTCAGCCGTAGTAACCAATAATCTGCTTCACCTGCACAATTCGAGCTCGGTGCTTACTTCACCTTCCTCAGGACGACCATGATTTTCACGAAGTTTATGATGAACAGGATTGTTCGGGGTAGGATGAACTAAAATGCCCCGAAACCAATCATTCAAAAATCGCATATCGAATATCGCATATCAGATATCAAACGATCTGTATCCCGTCTTTCCAGACGGCCGTGCATTGGTTGCCTCTGAAGTTGTAGAGCCACTGATTTACCGATGGCGCATCGATGATGGCAAAATCGGCGCGCTTGCCGGCTTCCAGAGAGCCGATGTCTCCGTGCATCGACAATGCCTTTGCTGCGTTGATGGTCGCGCCCTTAAGGACCTCCGCAGGACTCATGTGCTGAAGCGTGCAGGCGAGGGTCATGGCATACGGCAGATGATAGCTCGGAGCCGATCCCGGATTAAAATCGGTCGAGACGGCCACATCAACGCCGGCTTCGATGAGCTTACGCGCCGGAATGGCAGGCTGACGCAAATAAAAGCTGGCAAGAGGCAAACTCACGGCAACAACGCCCGTATTTGCCATGGATAGAATACCTTTTTCAGAAACGTACTCAAGGTGATCGGCAGAAACAGCACCTAGCTCGGCAGCCAGTTCAGCTCCCCCACCGGCGCTCAGCTGATCCACATGAAGCTTGAGCATCAGGCCGTAATCCAGCGCATTGGATAAAATCGTATAGGCTTCATCTATGGTGAAGGCCGTTTCCTCAATAAAAATATCACAAAACTGCGCCAGCTGATTATCGGCCACGTAAGGAATCATCTCTTTGATGAGCAGGGTAATGTAATCGGCCCGCTTATCGGCATACTCCGGCGGAACCATGTGCGCGCCCAGAAAGGTGGATATGATATCCAGCGGCTGCATCACGTCCAGCCTGCGGTAGACGTTCAATAGCTTGATTTCATCATCCTTGTTCAATCCATAGCCGCTTTTGCACTCTACGGTGGTAATACCAAGCTTCTTCATCTCCTGCAGGTGACCCAGGCTTTTTTCGACCAGCTCGTCTTCCGAAGCGGCGCGCGTAGCCCGAACCGTGCTTAAAATACCGCCCCCCGCTTTGGCAATTTCAATATACGGGCGCCCAAGTGACCGCAGCTCATACTCATCGGCTCTCCATCCGCCGAACGCCAGATGCGTATGGCACTCCACCAGCCCGGGAATAACCATTCCGCCATTGGCATCAACCGCTTCTTCATGCTGATACTGATCGGGTAAATCCGTTTCCCGTCCTACCCACTCAATCTTGTCTTTTTCCCACACAATCGCGGCGTTTTTTATTGGGTGAGCCTCAGCTTGACCGCCCTCATAGGCACAGGTGTACAGAATTCCAATATTGGTTAAAACGGGCATGCTGGTGTTTTTTAGGGTGATGGTTTCTGATCAGCTTACAGAATCTCGCCAAGTTCATCCTCAATCAGAGTGATGTAATCGGCCTTCTGAATCAGATCCAGGCTTTTTTCCATATAGGTTTTGAAATAGGTGTCCTGCTCGGCATGCGGAATATGATCCCGTACAAATTCGTGAAACAGCTGTACGCCCCGGCCGGGCTTGAGCGGCCTGCGGAAATCCAGCGCCTGAACGGCTGTTAAAAGCTCAATCGACAAGATGTGCTCCACGTTTCTGAACACCTGAAGCAATTTGGTCGCGCTGATGCTGCCCATGCTCACATGATCCTCCTGCCCCAGACTCGAGGGAATCGAATCGACCGAAGCCGGATGACACAGCACCTTATTCTCCGAAACCAGCGAGGCCGAAGTATACTGCGGAATCATGAAGCCGGAATTGATACCGGTATGGGCCATAAGAAGCTTTGGGAGGCCGTCGTGCCCTTCGAGCAGCAAATAGGTGCGGCGTTCGGATATGCTGCCCAGCTCAGCAAGCGCAATGGCCGAATAATCCAGGGCGTAGGCAAGCGGCTGACCGTGAAAATTACCGCCGCTCACGATATCACCATTGCGAAACACCAGGGGATTGTCGGTAACGCTGTTGAGTTCGGTTTCGACTACATCAGATGCGTGAGAAAGCGCACCCCTGCTCGCCCCATGAACCTGAGGCACGCACCTCAGGCTGTACGGATCCTGAACCTTCCCGCAGTGGCGGTGTGACTCAAGTATTTCGCTGCCCTGCAATAGCTTGCGGATATTAGCAGAAACGATTGCCTGACCCGCATGTGGCCGCAAATAATGAATGCGCTCATCAAACGGAGTGATGCTGCCTTGAAGTGCTTCCAGGCTTACGGCCGAAATAATATCCGCCGTTTTCTGCAGCCTGATGCTCTTTTCCAAAACCCACGCGCCGTACGAGCTCATAAGCTGCGTACCGTTGATGAGCGAGAGCCCATCCTTAGCCTGCAGCTTCACAGGTTCCAAATCATGCTCACGTAGTACCTTTTCTGCCGGTAAATGGGTGATGCCCTCATCATCCCAAAAGTGTCCGTAGCCAATTAAGGGCAGCGATAAATGGGCCAGAGGCGCTAAATCACCGGAAGCGCCGAGGCTGCCCTTCGATGGCACAACGGGAATCAGATCTTTCTGAGCAAAAGCCTGAAGCAGACCAAAGGTTTCCTCAGAAACGCCTGAATACCCCTGAGCCAACGCATGAATCTTCAGCTGAAGCATCAGCCGGGTGATCTCTTTGGGAACCGGATCGCCCACGCCAACCGCGTGCGATAAAATGAGATTCTGCTGCAGCTGAGACAAATCAGAGTCCGAAATCCGCTGATTGGCCAGTCCTCCGAAACCGGTATTGATGCCGTAGTGGGCTCCGCCCTTTTTGAGGGCGTCCTCAACAATCCTGCGGGAGATACGCACTTCCGGGGCGTCTTTCTCAAGCTCGCGGAGACGGGTGGCGAGATCATCATACAAATGACTCAGCCTGATGGAATATAAATTGATGTCAGACAATCGAATAGAATTAATGATACGCGCCTTTTATCAGGCAGATATATAAGCAGTGATATCCTAAACCTAAGAAATTTTGGCGTAAAACGGGGATGGAAATATTAGGCTATTGGCGTATAATCCACGCACCGGCTAATGCTTTATGATGATGGTTTACATAAATTGTATCAATGCGTATTAGCTAAAATTTGATATATCTAAATCTGCGTAAATCTGTGCTTAAATCCGTGATAATCTGTGTCCTTCAAAAGTGGACTCTTGATCCGGAAGGTCACGGATTGGCACAGATTACCCACAGATAAGCACGGAGGATTGATTATGAAAACTGTCCCTGAGTCTATTGCATCATTTCTGGAGGGAAAACGTATTGCCGTTGCGGGCGTATCGCGGAAAGGTGATACCGCGGCAAGCTTCATCCTGAAAAAGCTGCTCAAAAGTGGCTATGAGCCCGTTCCTGTTAACCCGCACGCAGACGAAATCGACGGGCTGAAATGCTATCCCGATTTGAAAAGCATTCCAAATCCCGTAGATGCGGTGATGATTGCCACGCACCCGGATCAGTCTGCGGCTATAGCAGAGCAGTGTGCGGAGCTGGGAATCACAAAGGTCTGGTTTCACCGCTCATTTGGTGAGGGCAGCGTCTCGGAAAAAGCGATTGAAACATGCCGTAAAGCGGGAACAGAACCAATAGTCGGCGGTTGTCCGCTTATGTACATCGAGCCGGTTGATATTTTCCATTCCTGCACAAAATGGTGGCTGGGGAAAAGGGGCCAAATTCCAGTATAAAGGAAGTCCCGGCTATAAGCCTCCGGAAGGTTCATTTTCGTCATCATCTGCTTTTCCACCAAAAAGCTTTTTATCCAAAGAGCTTTGGTCCGAACCATTCACAAACACAAATAATGCAGCCATCAGCATAGAGAAGTCGAGCCTCACGGAGTGTGCAAAGTCCCAAAATCCATCACCCAGACCGGGAATTTTGGTAGTGATTATTGCCGTAAGCATAATTATGATAAGGGGCACTGAGGCCAGGCGGGAAGCAAGCCCCACAAGAATCAGAACCGCACAGAGCACTTCAAAAAAACCAGTGAAATAGGCCGTAAAAACTGGCATTGGAAAACCCATTTCGGCAAACCTGCCCGGCCCCATATCATCGGGGAAAATAAATTTCTGGAAACCGGCAACCAGGAAAACATAGCCCAGCACTATGCGGATTATCCAATAGCCAGGTATATCATTTGTTTTAAACAGAGTCTGAAAGTTCATATTCGCAGTATTAACAGTTAGAATGATTAGTAAACTTGACTAACTAAACCTTTAAGCTACAATAGTATATCAAACAAAAAGAAGGCCTGCAAGATACAATCCCTGCAGGCCTTTAATGCTCTTATTCAATATTGATGTAGCCTGTGTTCTACATTCCGGCCACGTTTTGACCCTGAGCCAGGTCCCTGAGCGTCTGCGCGATGCTCATCACCTTATCTCCGTTGGATGAGACAGACGCAAGCGCTTCGGCTTCTTCAGCCAGGTTCATCAGGCGGTTGCGCTGACGCGAGCCGCTCATGTTCTCAACGCGGGCGATATCAGCGCGTAAACCGCTGATGCTACCCATATCAAGCTGACGATCGCGCTCGAGCTGATCGAGGTAGGCTTTGGCCAGAGAGAAGGAAGCAGGCCACTTGAACATCGGCTGCCCCTGCGGGTTGAATACATCCAGACGCACGGTGTTTGACGCATCGATCTCATTCTGCGTGATAAATTCACTCGGAATGACTTCAAAAATATCGAGTCCGCGGGCGATCTCGGAATTCACCAGAACGCCGTTGTACCAGTAGATGGACCAGCTGCCGGCAACTTCAAGACGCTCGTCGGTAATCGGTCCGCGATCGTGGTAGGCAATCTCAATAGGATTGGCCGGATCGGTGAAGTCGAAAATATTCACGCCACCCTGATACCAGCCCTGAACCATAATATCGCGTCCCGGAATCGGAATAAGCGAGCCGTTATGGGCTACACAGTTTTCCTGATGGGTTTGCGGAGCAGGCATCTTGAAGTAGCTCTGAAACACCATTTTACCGTCTTCAATAGTGAAAATAGCGTTGGCGCCCCATTCCATCGGATCGGTATCGCGGCACTTGGCCTGCGTTCCGCCGCCCCACTCATCGGTAAACACAACTGTTGTTCCGTCGTTATTGAAGGTAGCGGAATGCCAGTAAGCAAAGTTAGAATCGGCAACTGCGTCAAGGCGAAACGGGTTGGCCGGATCGGTGATGTCGAGCAGCAGTCCGTAGCCTTCGCACGCACCGCCTGCAAGACCAACTTCAGGGTAC
>JAIUMA010000030.1 GCA_022565795.1 Balneolia bacterium | reverse complement strand
AACCCCCGACCAGCGGCTTAAAAGGCCGATGCTCTACCAACTGAGCTACCGATTCGCTTGAAGATCCCAAATATAAGAACAATTTAATCCGAAGGCAATAGGCTTTACTAAACTTTTTTCTTGGCTGTCCGGCCTCCTGTCAGCTTGGATTTAGCGGCATTGAGATCATCGAGGGAAATTTCCATACTACTGTAATCGAATGATGTTATCTTGTCTTTATCAAACTCTTTGTCCGTGTTAAGCGTTCTGCGAAGGGTGTTGTAAGCGGCCTCCCTGGCGATGAATGAAATCTCGGCTCCGGTACGCCCCACAAGATCGCGGCCAAAATTAGCCCGGTCGATTTCTTCATCAAGCGGCATTTCTTTTGTAACGATTTCAAAGATGCGGCGGCATCCTTCCGCATCGGGCTTTTTAACCTCCAGCTGATAATCGAATCTTCCCGGACGCAAGAGTGCCGGATCGATAAGCTCAATTCTATTTGTGGCGCCAATCACACAAATCCGGCCGTAATCTTCAACGCCGTCCATAACAGAGAGCAGCTGATTGACGAAGCGTGCATCTGTGCGCAGGGTTTCGGCATCGGAGCGGCGCTGGCCCACGGCATCAATTTCATCAAAAAAGATGATGGCCGGCTGCATATCGCGGGCTTCATCAAACAGCTTGCGGAGGTTTTCTTCACTCGCTCCCTGATATTTGTTAATAAGCTCCGGACCTTTCACAGAGATGAAGTGGGCTTCAACTTCGTTCGCAATGGCCTTGGCGACCATGGTCTTGCCGCATCCAGGCTCACCATAAAGCATCATGCCTTTGTGCGGCTTTATTCCCAAATGGCGAAATAAGTCCGGATTTTTCAGCGGCAGCTCAATCACTTCACGGACCTGGCTTATAACCCCGTCGATTCCGCCTATCTCATCAAAGCTGACCTTCGGGATGTTGCGTTTGCGCTTGTTTGTTGATTCATCCGCAGACGAATTGGCCTCACTGGCTGAAGATGAAACGGATCCATCGGCGCTGCGGCCGCTTATGCGCGTCAGTTTGTGAATAATGCCGCGCGGTTTGCGCATCACCCTCGACCCTTCAACAACTTTGGCGTACCAGACCGACCAATTGGGGTTGTCGTTCGTATCGATGCTGTCAGGCAGTCGAGAGATGATGCCTTCTGTTACGGAGAAATCGAAAGAGGGGCAGAGATGAAGCAGTTTGTCTTCGGCCTGCTGTTTCAGAATAGCCAGAATCTGATGCTTGTCTACGCTCCAGACCCCATCGGAAACAAAGGTGCCGAACTGAAACCAAAACGCATCATAAAACAGGTCTTCGCGGTGTTCGGGAAGGTAGCGTGTGATGGCATCAAGCGCGGAATAACCCCATCCGTCGGGGCGAAGATCGTTACGCTGACGCTCTTCAATTATTTGCTGCTCCTGCCTGAGTACGCGGTCGAAGATATCGGTTATTGCGCTGGCCGATATGGTTTTCTCGCCGGCTTTGAAGTGCGCATCGTACTCCGAAGCGATTAGAGCTATTGCTTCCCGCAGCGAATGCAGGTCTTTGCGAAAGGCATTGGAATCGAATTCCAGCACGGTGTCGGATGCGGGTTGCCCGGAGGCCTCGAGCGTCCGAACTCGGACCAGCGAACCAAGCTTTTCCAGCTGCTCCTGGAGCGCTTCAGAAACCGATCCTCCCTCTATTGTAATCGAAAAATTATGCATAGTCCATTGTAAACAGCGGGTGCCTGAAATACATTCACGGACTTATTTCGAATAGTAACAAAAAAAACAGAGGAGAACTTCAGATTATTAGTTGTTGGGGGTTGGTAGCTCATCACCTCTGCGAATAACACTGTCCTCTTCTTCAGATACAGCGCGTTTTGAAGCATGAAGCTCACAGTCAGGATTCAGCATGCAGGAGAGTATATCCACAGGAGCATCCTCCGGAAGTGCTGCTACAGGACGGATAAACGGTCTGGAAAAGCTGAAGACAACGGGTTCACTCACCCGGTAAACGATCTGGCCCGAGATATCAACTATTTCGACAAACCAGACAAAGTTTCCGGAATGATTTGTGAGTGGTCTGGCCTGCAATGGGTAGATATAGGATGTCCGGAAAATCAGTTCAGATCTGTGCCATACCGGATTGTAGAGGACGGCAGTTTCAGGAGACTGAGATGGGTATAGCTGTTTGACCGTCACTCTGTATGCGAATGGACCTCTTGACTCAATAAATGGTGAGGCATCGACCCAGGTAAAAGGCGGAAGCAAGAGCGTGCTGCCGTAGGTGCCTTCAGGAAATAAAAGCATGGGACCGCCAAGCTGTGACTCGGGCGACTCAGTTTGCGCAGTGCTTTCGGATACACTCATCCCGAAACTGAAGCACAGGCAGAAAAATATAAAAAGTGATTTTTTCATGTTTAATTCCATGAATGTCGAAATATGATCCGAAGCCGGCTTATGTCATATTGGTTTTCCGGCAGCTGTAAAAATGCCTCCCGAAATCTGTCGGAGGTATATTTTACCTCAAGCTGTCCGAACTGCTGAAAATCAGCAATCGCAGATAGATAAATTCCGGTAGTAGTAATGCTGTTATCGTTAAGCGTGCTGCTTCCTCCGGCCTCAATATCTATCCCTGAATAGACCATCATAGAGATTCCGCCGCTGATGAGCTGTTGATGGTTCTCAGAGCCATTAAAAGAGGAGCTAAACGATTCATAGTGCCCGCGCAGACCAAAAATGCTGTACTGAAACTGCTGTGTAATTCCTATAGAACTTCCATTTAAACTTAGTTCCCGGGGAGAGTAGCGCGTCTCGTACAAGGAAAAGTGGCCGGATGTAACAGAGGTTAACTCTCCAATACGAAATTGGTGTCCGGCAATGAACGTAAGAAAATCAGTATTGGTCCTGTTATCGATACGTTCCTGTGAAGAACTCCTGAATGTCTGCTCAGCAGGCGAATAGCTTACAATCAGATATGGGAGGTTGTGTAGAAACAGCCCTGCTCTGAAATTTAGAACTAAGGTTTCGAATTCGGAAGATAAGTTACCGCTCAGATTATTTTGTTCAGCTGAATATTCAGCTCCAATCATCAGCTGTCGGGATAAAAAGCGATGTTCAAAACCGGCACGATGGCGAAGCAAATCTCTGCGAAGCCAGCCCACGCTAAGTGATGCGAACTCGGGTCCGGTATAGTCGAATGAGGCATGGACAATGGTATTGCGATTGTTCACTCGCAGTTTGGCATTTCCTTCGAGGGCAATATCACCGAATGATTCGGAATCCCGAGGTGGAGTATCACCAATCTGACCCGCCCCTGAGTAACTAATGCCCGAAGCGTTGGCAGAGAGCCCAAGTGTTAATCCGTCGTAGCTGCCGGCGCTGGCGCTGATTCCCACAACGAAGTTTGTGGAGTTTGGCGCCAGATGTGGCTGAAATAACGACCCCTGCTGGATGTTTGCATCTGCAGACGGTTCACTAAGTGCTTCTGAGGTAATATAGACAGCATGGATGTGGCTGGTTTCAGGTCTGCCGAATCCGCCACGAACAGCTAAAAGATTACGGTCGTTATATCCGAAATCCTGACCAAGAAAACTAAAGGGATTGCCAAATGCTGGATTGCGAATAGTTCCGACATTAGCTTTTGCAAAGATAAATGGAGTGTCAAGCTCAGCGTTAAAGCCTGTAAGAAGAACACCGCTCAGAGTATTACGGGTGCTGTATGATGGCGATTTTGAGCCGATTCCAGCAATCAGCGGAAACCGAATAGCGCGGTTTTCGTTTTCAGAAAGCAGGCCGAGATCCTCATATAATGCGAAGTCTTCCGACCGGTATACACCGGTAGCCTGAAGGCGGCTGAGCTTATCTAGCTCGAGGTCGATTTCAAAGGCGCGAAGTGCAGAAACGCCGGGCGACCAGCGCTCTTTGTACAAAGCATCAATCTGATGAATTATCCGCTGTCTCAGCAGCAAGTTAGCCTGCTCGCGGCTCATTCCGGCCGCAATGTGGAGCCTGTTGTAGTTATATGCCGGACCATCGAATGAAGAGAGAAGCCCGCTCGCGGTTACAGGCACGCCCAAAAACGAGGCGCTTCCCTGAAACTCCCAGTCGATATAGCTCACGTCGATATTAGAGTTAGGA
Source organism: Balneolia bacterium (assembly GCA_022565795.1). Taxonomy (GTDB): domain Bacteria; phylum Bacteroidota; class Rhodothermia; order Balneolales; family Cyclonatronaceae; genus Cyclonatronum. The sequence goes on along the minus strand of JAIUMA010000030.1, from coordinate 33,310 downwards.
AACGACCGGTTCATCGTTTCTCCACTGATTACGCTGTAGCCGCTAATCGGCTGTATAATCTGAGCCCTGCTTTCTGCAGCGAGCAGCATCAAAGCTTTGAAAACCATCACCCCGCAAAGAAAAACATATCGCTTCATGAATGACCTCAGTTTTTGGGTACGTTGATGGTGTCGGCGTAAACTACCCGTTCAGCGAGCGGGTCAATCCGGCGGGTTGGTATACGGGCCTGTTCATCGGGGTCACGATAATGCATTTCGTACTCCTTCACAGAGACACGGAACTCGAGCTCCTCTCTTCCGAAATAGCCTGATTCGACCACGGCCTCTTGCCCGGCATCGAAGGTACTCATCCAGAGAATGTCTGGTCCGTACTGCTGAACGGCTTCGAGCGGTAGATCTATGAAGTCATCATGCACAGTCTGCCAGTTTTCGTCGCTTCCGCTTCGTCTCTGCTCTAGCGTGGCCACAAAACGATGGCTTCGGTCAACCGGGCTATCGTATTTGTCTACCACATGGCCACCAGCCTCAAGCGCGAACAGGTTCATGCTGTACACTCCTGATACCATCACACGAATCTGATTTCCGATAAGACTGACAGCGGCGGTACGATCAGCTGCAGGCTGGATAAAGTCAGCCAGCACAACCGCAGAAACGTGCGCATCTTCCATGGAAGATGGCTGAAAGCGCACCAGCGCCAAACGGACCATCGGGAAGTAAGCATCACCGGTATCAATCTGGATGTCGGAGTACCACAGTTTACGCTCCTCATCGAAGTGAACCTGATGACCGGCAACAGCTGCGGTTAGTCCGGTTTCTTCAAGGGTGATGGTATTGTTGCCCCGAACGCGGTCTGGAAAATGTTCGGGCCGCAGTCTGTATGCAGGCTGGGCTGACTTCCGGATAGGATCCTGACCGCAGTGCGAAATCAGATGAGCGTTTTCGGGAAGCATGGCCGCATCGTGGTTGCCGGGAATCACCACGCCCAGCAGTTCGCCCTCACCGCTGCTGTACCAGGGGCGATCGAGCCAAACGCGTAAGCCCCCGCCTTTTCTGCGGCTGATATTTCCTTCCGGAAAGGTTTCTTGCTCCCAGCCAAAAGTCGGGATCAGATATTTGACCAACGGAGCATCCGGTCTGGCGGACGACAGTATTGAAACGGAGTAAGACGCGCCCGTACGGGTAAATGCATTCTCGTTTTGCCTGAGCTGATCTGTAAAGTAATGCTCAAAACGGCTTACCGCGGTAAGGCTGTATAGCACAATCCGGTGCTTGGTATCACCAAAGTCGTGTCTGAAGAAATGGTTGACCTCCGTTGTATCAAGCTGCTTTTTGTGGGGGTAGTCCGGGTGCTCTTCGGCGGGGACCGGGAACCTCAGATCGGTGATGTCTTTATAGAAGGGCTCAATATCCATTTCGAGCACGCGTCCTGATTTGGCAATAATCTCGCGCCCTTCGCGTCCATCTTCCGGCTGCTCCAGGGTTGGATTGTCGTGAGGCTCCTCCCAGGAGGCTGAAAACGATATCCGGCCGGTGCTTCTGCAGTCGAAATGAAAGCGGCCTGAAAGCATGGCCGCAGTTTCGCCTATGCCTGTTTTCTGCGCAGAAGCCGATCTCAGGCGTGGCTCTTCAAGCGGCTGCTGCACCGCATGAACCAGCTTGATCTTTCTCGAAGGCGAGATCATCCAGTGCCGGCCTTCACGAATGAGTTGGCGAAGTCGGTTTTTTGTACTGCTGTTAAGTCCCGCCCCATCAATCCAGCCCCAGACGCCCATATGATCAATCTGAGCATTACTCAACGCCGCGCTTAAATCAACTTCGGCAATAGCTGCTTTGGGAAGCGGAACCCGGAGTATCCGCGGCCCAAATTCGGGATCGTTGTTACGAAATTCAGGTGAACCGCTGCCTTCAACAATCACAATTCTGAAGGGTTTGGCGTCCGGGAAAGAAAGTCCGAATGAAACTTTGGTAACTGAATCGCCAGCACCTGGAAGGCCGAGCAGAGCCAGTTCACCGCTGAACGGATCGGGCAGATAGGGCAGCTGAAGCTTCTTTGTGTCGTAGACCAGATAGTGATCTTCTTCAAGCGGCTCTCCGGGGCCAAGGCCATCGAAGGGCTGCACCCCGCTCTCTCCGGGTTTTACCAATCCGAGACCTTCAACCGGAATGGATGGCTCTCCGGTGTTAACATCAATAATGAGCTTATCTTTAAACGTCCCTTTTTCCTTAACTGCAATATTAAACTGCTTCAGGCGGTCATTATTCCCGGTGATGGCTGTGTCGAACAGGCTGTGTCTTTCGGCCATTTCCTGTGCAGCTTTCGGAGGCGCAATATGGCGCTCATTCCAGTGATGCCACTTATGCGGCAGTCCGGCCGTGGCCTTTTTAACAGCTTCGGACTCGAGATACTCTGTTGTGGAAAGATCATAAGTGCTCCGAATGACTACCGTCTCCACAGATTCGCCTTCACCCATGCGAAAACGCGGTAAAACGACCGGAGGAGAAACGGGCTCAAATCTTCGGTAGAGAATTTCATCAGAAACGACCGCACTGCCCGCACGATCCGCATCATCCATGCTTAGTCTGTTTCCGGCAATGTCCACGGCCCGAACGCGCAGGCGGTATTTTCTGCCAAACCTGAGCGGAGGTAGTGAGCCTTTCTGGGGCTTAAACCAGGTCTCAAGCGGAAACTCCTCGGGTGGCCGGTGCTGGATTCGTCCCAGGCGCTCGTAGTTATCATCAGCCTGTAACTCTAATGATGAGTTCGATTCGATGTCGCCATGAACCTCCCTGGGAACAATGGTGTTACCCGGCTTTTCTGCTACCAGGCTCCAGCCATCCCATGCGAAAAGTGCCTCATGGATATAAAAGTCGTTTTCAAGGCCCTCATCATTTTCACTAACCGATGACTCGGCCACCGAGCCTTCATCTTCGGCAATAAATTCTTCACCATGTTCACCAATTTTGTACCTGCCCGTCCTTTTACAGAGCGAGAACCAGCGACCGCTGTTCACATCCTGAATGTCAACGGCAAAGCCATCCATCAAATCCTCAAAGTAGAATTTTTCGCTCTGCAACGCATTTGCTTCTGTACCGATGAAGAATGCTCTGGCCATCTGAAAACTCTGATGCAGAAAAGCGTCCTGATTTTTTCTGTAGAGAGTGATGCCTGATGTCTGCAGTGCCGGCAGTGATTCCGGCTCAGAAGGCTCAAAGTCGCCTCTGCGGGCCCGGCGCGCTACAAGTGCACCAAGCTTAATTGTGGTGTTTGAAGCCACGTTCATGGCTTTCATCAGCATGCGGTCGGTGTCTTCCTGGAGGATTTGATAACTTTTTCCTCCGCCAATATCGAGACAGCCTGCCCTAAGCTCTGCGGTGTTTTCGCTACGCGTGTCAAGGGTGATGATACCCGAATCCGAATGAACACGGTAAGTTGAAACCGGCTTGTCAGTACGTCCCGGAATCCCGCCGATATTCAGCGCCTGAATAGTTCCTGTTGAGGGAAGGGAGTCGTTTAGCTCTATTTCATAATCGGCGACAATGCCAAGCTTACGCATCAGAACAGGATAGTCACCGAGCACGCCCATCATATAGTGGAAATCCACTTCAACAGAATTCGGGCCGGCAATAGACTCCGCAGCATGCGGCCGGTTGTAGAAGCGGAGAAGCTGCATCCACTTTACGGTTTCTTCCGGTACATTGTATCTGTTAGCAATATCAAGGATCTCAGAAGGGGTAATGAATGCTCCATCCTTACGGATATCAAGTTCAGACATGGCTTTACCAATCACGGCTTTATCAGCCAAGGGGCCTGCTTCCTGTAAGAGTCTCAAAAAAGCTTCCTGATCCGGAGGTAGTTCCGGGGGGACAAAGTGCGTTGCCTGTACGTTCGAAGGTCCGGGCACCATTCCCGAAGTATCAATAAAACGGTCAGGTGAGTGTATGGCGGCTGCCTGGTACGTCTCACGGAGCGATTCGTAAAGCTCAACGGCCGGGAAAGTGCGTATGAATCGATTGCTGTAGTCCTCCCGCTCATAGGGGTTTACGGGCGTGTTCTCATTGAATATGCTGTTCCAAAGCTCGGGATCAGGCTGTGTGTCGGAAGCCAGATTGCCTTGTACTTCTGCTCCATTCAGTAAAAAAGTTACTGAAGCTTCGCGCACACGCCGGGCCCAGTTGGTTGATCCGGTAAACCCATCATACGGACCAAGACGGTTGTGACTGAACAGCTTCATCCCGAAATGCACAGAAACGCGAAGCGATTGTCCGACCTGGGTTCTGACTTCAGGCTTGGGAAGTACAGTAAGAGTGATTATCTGATCCGGCATTCTGTTTCTTCTTGTAGTATTCGTTTATATGGCTGCAAAAGCATCGCAGTATTCATCCCATGCTTTTGTTTCATTTCTGGTGACCGGATTGAGGTATTTAGCACCCATCTGATCTTCGAAAGAGGGGTCGTTATTACTTCCGGCAAAGCGCCTTTCAACGCTGATGCTCACCGTCTTTCTGAAAAAGGCAATCTTTACACGTACAGATATGCTGGCTCGTCCCACCATTTTCCCGGCTCCGCTGCCGGATGAGACATAGCTTAGGTCCATTCGCATTTCTATGCACACGGTAATCAACCCGATTACTTTCACGCTACCGGCGAAGCGCAGGTATCCGGTTAGCGTAACCAGGTTGGTATCATCCTGGAACTCGAGCCTGAAGTAGATGCCCGCCATAATAGTTACGCTTCCGCTTGCAACCACCACGTTAAAAGCGATTGATCCACCGAACTCAATGGCTGCCTCGACCGCCTGAAGGCCGCGCATGTTCACGGATATGCCAAAGTAAGCACCACCACCAACAGCTAGCACCGTAACCGAGCAGGGGCGCTCACGGGTACAGAAGTTGAAGCCTAGGCTGGCCGGCCGGCCGATTACCGGAACCCGGATGTCTGAGTTGAGCGCGATATTCTGGAGACTGACCATCCCCATAGCGACGTCGGGAAGCTCGAGGGAGAAGCCGCTTCGGATTTCTTCCGCAAGAACGTCCACATTGGCAAGGTCACCGAAGCCCCGCAGAGGTATCAGCCTCCTGAGGACTTCAATGAAGCGCAGCGGGCCGGCGAACTCGATTCCGGCAAAGTCCACAACCACATTGGGCTTCGATTGCGAACTGGCATCAAAAGCTATCTTTTTGAAATAAAGCTTTACGAATGAAACGCTTCCGGCCAGATTAATAGTGAAGTGTTCCAGAGCAGAATAGGCATGGAAACCTGCCTGCACCCCTCCGCTAGTTGTGCTTCCGTTCAGCTCGGTGCTGATTACCATCGTGGCCGGAATCGTATCAGATCCCTGAAAGTTAAATCTATCTACAAAAATCGGGTTCTGTGTTGGCCACGATTTGAGCTTGGGTCGCCACTCAAATCGAACGCGCATTTCACGGGCAAGCTGTACGGCTTCGGCAAAGCGCCGGACGTCGTTCATAAATCGCTGTACTGCTTCTGCCAAATCAATGCCACGATCCAGGTAGTTTTGTACCCGTTCGATAGCTTCCAGCAGCTCACGTCTTACGTTTTCTGCGGTTTCAATGGCGGCTTCAATCTGTTCACGAACATCTGAAATAATATTAAACAGCTCGTTCAGACGATTCTCGACATCGGTCTGAAGTTCTGAAATCCGCTCCTGCGCTTCACTCTGTAGATCTGAAACGAGGTCCTGCGCACGGGTCTCGAGATAGGCCTGAGCCAGCTCAAGAATATCCTGCACGAGTGCGCTAATCAGGCTTTTAACCTGATTCCAGTTAACGGACTGAAGCGGCGGGATCCTGACCGGTTCCTGTTCTTCCAGAAATGCAATAAGTCTCCTGAGTCGCTCAAGATCTTCCAGAAAGCGCTCGATTTTGTCAGTGACTTCCAGAATAAAGCGGGGAATAAGTCGCTCTTCATCAATACCAAACGTGTCCAGAATATCCCAGAGATTTAGGACTCCAAAAAGCTGAGCAGGAAAGCTCCTGAGAATGCTTCCGTCCGGCATGTTTTCACTGAAGAACGAAGCCGGATCGAAATTGCCATTGGCCAGCTCATCAAGAGCCCCGCCTACGGCTCCGGAGAGACGGGAAAACCCGCTAATGTTGAAGTTTGGCTGAATCAGGCCGCCAATCCGCTCGCCAAGGCCATCAAAATTTACTTCGGGTATCTCAGGGCCACCAATCAGGGCAAGAAAGATTTCAGCCTTGTTTCTGGCGCTGTCATATTCATGCTGTAAATATTCCTCGAAATAACGAACCCTGGCCCGTCCTTCACCCACCATATTTTCCAGAGCTGGTGAATGTACGGTAAATTCTGTGATTATCGGATTCCAGAACGGAAACTGACTTGTAAGATTTACGCTGAATCGGGTTTCACCTAGTTCAAAGAGGTTATTGGAGTTTCCTTTTGAAGCGGTGAGCGCAACCTGCTGCCTTTTCAGGTTTTGGCTTTGTCTGAGTCTGTACACAGGTGATGTATCTTCCTGAAACAGCTCGATTAGCTGGTTTAAAACATGATTCTGGTTCTCAACTATTGATTCGTTTACAAACGCCAGCGGCATGGTGAGCTCCTGCCGATTGCCTTCTGCATCCTCCAGAATCAGGTTAAACCTGAAGTCCTGTCCGCCAACTCGTGGCCAGAAGCAGTCCTGACCAGCATCTGCCACATCACTTGCTGTGGGATTATCAAGCAGGGGCGTTACATCATTAAGAATTTCGACGGACTTAAACGGCATGGCTCTGCCGTCGGGAGTTTCCGTCAGACCGTGCATTACCACAGGTTCACGAATGATGATGAACATGCGCTGACGCAGATAGGCAATGCGGGTTTCTGACTTTTCATCATCCTGAAATTCCCGCTCCGTTATTTTTACCATAGAGGCGGCATGCCCGAAAGGAAAAAGCACGCCGGCGTAAACCACCTTCACAAAATGGTCTCTTGCCATAGTGGAAACGTGTTCCCAGGATTCAAGATTTAGTGCAGATGGCCTTGTCCATTCATCCCATTCTCCTTTAAGATTCATGAAGGAACCTAAAGAGCTTAGTATAAACTGATTGGCTCTCACCGCTTTTGGCTCAATTCGCCGGGTATTATCATCGCGGCGCGACATCATGGGATTTGAGCTCAGGTGAACAATCTGATGTCTGTCGCTGCTGTTAAGGCTGGTTCTGAATGGCTCATTACTGTGGTCCGGAACAGATCTGTAGAGGGCTTTGTCACCCTCGGTGAGATAATCCGTGTACCATATAGCGCGAATGGCCTTTAGATAGGAGATACGCTCGTCGATTTTTCCGGTTGCCAGTCTGACCGCAAGCCTTGAGTGCCATAACTCTGTTCGGTCGGTGAACGAAGAATAGCCCGGTCTGGTGAGATGGATCCAGGCCGATTGCGCGTGTGGTGAAACCAGCATCCGGAAAGGGCTCTCCACTGCGGTTTGGTTTTCACCCGGAAGTGATGGCGGAATCAACAACCTCCCGGGCACTACAGCGGGAGGAGGAGCCAGCTGGCCGGGTGACAACAGCATGTCGGGTCTCGTTATGACCGAAGTCTGCAGTAACGTGTGATTGCGCCTCAGCCGAATTAAATTCTGTACATCGGAAACACCAACGGCCGGTGCGGGCGGGTCCTCATCGGTTGGCCTTAATACGCCCATCACAGGGACGTTTGACAGAGAAACCGGCTGAGTAGACGGAAGAAGGGGAGCCTGATTTTCCGGCACAACTGGTGAGGCGTCCGGCAGATTAAAGCTGACTCTCGTAACACCTAATGCTCCGGGCAAAATAGTGGCCCGGATCATGGGTCTCACAGGAACGGTTGCGGCGTTGGGCGTTAGTGCCATATTCCACTTGGTCATGGCGTCGAGAAGGGCAGATAGCGTGTAGGCAACGCGCGAATCGGGTGGGAACTCGAATACGACACGACTTTTTCCGGAAAGGAAGGACTTAACCGGAGGCCGGGTTAGGTATTCAATGCCGCTGTTTTTATCAGGGTCATCCTCAGGCACAGGTATTTCATCATTTGCCTGAAAAAAAGCCTGTTCGGCTATGGACTGCGGCTGGTGTATAACCCGCATGTACCCGCCGCTGGAATTACTGACCAGCTTTGGCTCACCCTCGACGAACTTAAGCGTGATGCCCGCGAATTCGAACTTTAGAACAACAAGGTCGTCCGGACGTATCAGCTTAATTACCGGATTTTGTATCTGAGGCTCATCACCCGTTCTTTTTCCCGGCAGCAATATTCCCGTAGATTGATTTTCGGACAGGGGCTTGTTCGACAGCGACACCGGGTAGGTGCTGTCATCAGAGCCATGGAAGGGGATGGCTTTGTCCTGAGACTCGTTTTCGCTGAGAAATACGGCGTCCAGTCCGGTCTTGAAACGGAAAGAGTTGAGGGTACTTCCGGCTACATCCATCTCGATGATGGATTCGGTAGTGCCGGCCTTTAAATCAGCACTAATTTTCCGATGATACAGCTTTGGAGATTCCTCAGATGCAGTCGCGATGATCCTGCTTTCAGCGGATCTGTTGCCATGCGTTCTCCCCACAAAAAGATTCCGAATTCCGGCTGTAAGTAATGCAGAACTGCTGCCCGAAGAAGCATACACAGCTAGCTTATGATCACCGGTGGGCGCAAGGTGAACCCCGAAAGCGGACCTGATTTTGTCAGCCCGGAGTTCACGTAGTTCCGCGGTAGCTTCAATTAGTTCGTACTGTTCCGGAATTTTATAAACGGCCGGTGCGTCCGAAAATTCGTGAGCGCCCAGCCGTACTTGTCCGCTGCTTAGCCGAATGGAACTGCGTTTGCCATTTTCCGGCAATAGCGATTCAACTGAGGGTGCCGACACGGTTAGCTTCGCCTGGCCGAAGCGTATGAGGTCGGTTCCGCTGCTGCAGGTTCCTTTGTGAACGGGGTTAAAAACCAAAGAGCACGGATCCTTTAAACGCATACGGCTGCCTGCCGGAATCTGCATTGAGAATCCATGGGTACTCTTCCGAAAGCGGAGGGACCGTTTGAGTTCGGCTTCAGGCAGGTATTTGCCACGAAGCCAGTGGCTCAGTTTTACATCGGCTGTAATCCCTGCATCATGACTGATTATTGCCGGACAGCCGGGTTCCCTGTGGTTTAAAGAGCATGAAAAAGAAGCGGGGATAGAAGTTCCAGGGAAGCGCGCTTTAGTAAGCCCGAACTCCGTTCTTTCCTCTGCTTCGCGTAAATAGCATGACGGATTTCCTGCAAAGTCTTTAGGGTCAGTTTTCCATACATCGGTGCCATTTAAGGAAACATAAAGCACGCCTGACTTAATCCTTATCCGTACGCGACCTTCTACTGCATAAAGTGCACCTGCGGCCAACGGCAGAGATACGGCAGCTATGGCTGTTGCTTTTAAGACGTCACGGCGGGAATATGTTTTGGCATACGCGTCACGCCCGTAGCCGGACTTTTGGCGTTCAATCCATTTTCGGAACCGTTTATTCGAGAGAGGGGCCACGGGGCGAAAGCTGGTGAAAGATGTTTGGAATTGGTTTATAATTTATGACATTTATTCAATAATCAAATATTAAAATGCAGCTTGCAGACGACTGTATTTATAACGGTTATGTTATCTCGTCCCGCTAAACAGATGGAGCTCCCTGCGGGTCGGTTCGAAGCCGAAACCGATGCCGAGGTCGAGGGGGAGGTTGTAGATACGAATGTTGGTTCGAAGCTCGATTCCGTAAACCGCCCGGCCGATGGTGCTGAAGTTTTCCTGGCTGAGCTCGTTGAGATCAGCCACATAGTTGGCTTCAAGCGCGAGGTAGATGCGGTCCATGAAGAACGGGACGCTGATGAAGCCATTATCCACATAGCGAATCGGCAGCACGTAGCGGGCGCGCAGGCTTCCGGCATTCTGGAGCCCGGCAAGCACATTCTCACCGAAGCCGCGATAAACCAGGTTTGACGTATTGAATAGTCTCACAGGCGTTTGGGTGATGGCCTCCGCGCCCAGAAACAGACCGTGATTCCATCGGGGCGCCGGGCTGAGGTATTGTTGTATACCAAATCGAATTCCGGCTACCCTTGCCTCCCGGTCGCTGATGATAAACTGCTCGGCCTGTGTAAAAAGAACAGTTCCGGTGTTTGGCTGAATATCACGTATGTTTTGCTGCAGCCGGAAGAAATAGCCGAGAAAACCTCGTACCGAAATATCGGTAAACCATTCGGTGTTAATCTGTTCGTTCTCAGGTATGGGCAGTAGCTTATAGGGTCTGAACTGCCTCCCGCGAATGCCCGGCCTGAATTGCCAGTAGGTAGATCTCGAGCGGTGATTCATCTGCCAGGTGAAAGGAAGCGAGAAGGTTCCGCCACGTTCTTTGTACAGCCCGCGAAAGGTGGGGAGCGGTGAATAAAACGCCTCAATTTGATAACCGGGCCAGAAAGTGGAATTTCGATAGAAGAGCTCAGTCCAAAGATGTTCGTTGGCGTAGGTCACTTCAGCGAGCCACGCGTGGCGCCTCAGCACGTCGCCGCCCTGAGCGATGAGCCCGAAACGGGTGTCGAGCACGGGACTGCTTCCTTCATAAATAGCGGGTAGAAACACCCTTGGACGAAGCCACGAAATGCCGCTACGGTATTCAGCAAACTCCCAGCTGGATTCATCGGAATTGCGGTGGTCGGACAGGCGCGATGCCTCAAGCGAAGAGCTCACATCGGGCTGGAACTCGACCGGCTGATACTCGCGGCCGAACGCGTTTTTGACCTCCATCACCATAACGCGGTTACTGTTGTCGATCTGTTCGATGTAGGCAATGCGGGACTGGTCCGGACTGTATGATGGCTGCACAGCCCCGAAACGGCTTTGGGTAAGTCGGGTGAGGTTCAGCGCGCGCGGATTGTATTCGTACACCTGCGCAACGTTCTCCATGGTTCCGCTCAGAAGTATGTTTTCTCCGTCAGGTGACCAGGAAAAGTCATGGATGATGCCGTTTCTGAACGCCACGTCCGGATTGGAGCCGGATACGGTTGAGAAATCCGAGTCGCGCACGATCCAAAGCGCCTGCAGGCCGTTCCGGTTCGCAATTACGGCATAGGTTCCGGCCTCAGCCGGTGATGGCTCAAGCTGAATAAAGGTGTCCGGATAGATCGAATAGATCACTTCAGCCGAGCCGTCATCCTTTACACGGGCAGGCTGGGAGGTTTCGTTTACGGTTTTAAGCCCGATGATGCCCGAATCTTGCGCATCATCCTGCAAACCGGAATAAACCGGAGCATGGATTCTGGCATTCCGGCTCAGCCTCTGTGCGCGCCGCGTTTCGGTGTTTACCTCAAAAGCATCCATCACCCAGGCGTTAACATGATAGGGGTGGCGATTGTATCTGGAGTAAACAAGGCGGTCGCGCTCGGGACTTAGGTGATAGTTGAAGTCACCAACCATGCGGGATTCGTAGAGCAGGCGGGTGCGTCCGCTGCTGAGGTCATATACATAGAAGCCGGGACGGCTGTTATACTGGGTGGGCTGCGCAAAAATGATGCGGTCGTTGTCGAGCCATTGCGGCCGGTTCTGGTTTTCGTCCGGTGCACGAGCGGGAATAGCTTCGCCCTGACCAGCAGTCTCATCTTGCGAAATGCGCGATGAAGGATGCTCCTCTGCGAGATGCTCCTGCATGTCGGCCATATACTGCCGGTAGAGCGTGCGGGTGCTTTCTCCGGTAGCCTGTCTGAGTGCGCGGCCATACCCAAGAAGCGGAAGCTGCACAAAGGTTTCGATGGTATTGCGCGTGGTCTCCATGCCGTAGTTATACTGCAGCCAGCGAATGAATTCATAGCCGCCGGCGTAGTGTCGGTTGCCCGGAAGGCTGTAGCTGGCGGGCATCAGATGCTGAGCCAGCGACCAAGGCCGGTCGCTGCTGAGGTTGCTGTGCGTGGCATTCCGGAAGATGGAGAGGTTACCGCGACCGCCCTGACCATAAACCACTTTTGTTTCATGGAAAACGGCGATGCCTTCAATCATACCAAAAGGTGCAATGCCGTGAAGCGAACGGGTAAGGTCCGGCGCAAAGGGATAGATCAGTGAAACAGTAGAGCCCGAAGGAATATTGGAAAAATGAAGGGCGTGAACCAGCTCGTGGGGCGCAACGTTTTCGATCCAGCCACCAGTTCGCGGATTCAGTGAACGGCCTTTGATTGCGGGAATCTCAATCTCGGTTCGGAAATGAATGGGCGTAACGTAGCCGTTTGAAAGGTCATTGTGGTCGTTAAGCACAACCGGAAAATGGCGCAGTGATCCCCCCACAAGAGACTGAATCATGGAGTATTGATCTTCCAGAACGCGGGCTGTACGCAGGGCGACCTCCTGCTGACCCTCAGGGTAAATGATGCGAAAACGCGGGGTGGTGAGGGTGAAGTGCTTCTGAGCCGATCGATACACATTCTCGTAGACAGGCGCCTGCGTCTGCGCCATAGCCGGATTTATAAAGCCATCAGTCAATCCTCCGGCAAGAACGCAAAGGAAAGCAAATAAGAGTATTGTGATGCGCATGCAGGAGAAATCCCGTGTTTACAGATTAAGCGGTTGATGGCAATTAAAGAAGCGTAAAATAGGTGAATAAATGGAAATAGTAATTGAGAAGGTCGCTACGCTCCCAATTTTAAGTGTTAAATTTTGAATTTTGAATGGGTTGAGGTTAACGCAAATTAAATTGAGCGAAATAGAATTTGGACGGTACGCCTGGTTATTGTTCACTGATACCCGTTGCCTGTTTCCCCGTTGTCTTGGCTGGTGGTTTGCTTATATTACGCGGAAATTTGCATGATTCAACCCAATATGTATATCAACTTAGTCCGTGCTTATGAGATTTCGAATTAAAGCGCCGAATACACTTATTCTTGTACTACTGGTGATGGTCTTTTTTGCGGGCCTCACGTGGGTTATTCCCGGCGGACAGTTCGATCGCGTTGAAATGGATGGCCGTGAGGTGGTCGATCCGGCTTCATTCAACTACATAGATTCCAGTCCGACCTCGCTGATTGACCTCATTCTGGCGCCCGTTCGCGGATTCAACGACTCCTACGGGATGGCGATTATCGTCTTTATTTTTATCGTGGCCGGTGCGTTTTCCATCATACAGAAAACAGGTGCTTTTGATGTTTTTATTCGGCGCGCGGCCAAGTTTTTTGCCGAAAACCCACATTGGCGGCCAGTTTACATTCCCTTCTTCATGATTCTTTTTTCGGTGATGGGCGCCACCTTTGGCATGAGCGAGGAGACCATTGTATTCGTGCCTCTTTTTGTGACGCTTTCGCTGGCATTAGGCTATGATTCCATCACCGGGGTGGCGATTCCATACGTTGGCGCGCACATTGGTTTTGCGGGCGCGGTCTATAATCCGTTTACGGTCGGAATTGCGCAGGGCCTTGCCGAAATCCCTGTTTTCTCGGGCGCTGGCTTCCGCATGCTGCTATGGCTTGCCATCACCTTTGCGGGCATAGCGATGGTGTACATGTACGCATCTGCGGTTCATAAAAATCCGCTGAAATCGCCGGTGTACCAGATTGACAAAAGGCGAGAAGTGAAGGATGAAGACGGCAGGATTCCGCCTATTCTGCTGCGTCACATTATTGTAATCGGGCTGTTTTTCCTTACGCTCGGCCTCCTTATTTACGGCGTGGTACAGCTGGGCTGGTATATTGAGGAGCTCTCGGGATTGTTTATCGCACTCGCTGTACTATCGGCTATTTTCGGCCGCCTCAGTGGTGATGCCTCCGCAAAAGCGTTTCTCACGGGCATGCGCGACGTGATGGGCGCCGCCGTGATTATTGCGCTTTCACGCGCCATCCTGATTATCATTACAGATGCTGAAATCGTGGATACCATTCTGTTCCATCTGGCGGCTTCACTCGATAATTTCAACGCTTACGGATCGGCCTCGCTTATGCTTGGCGTTCAGACGCTGCTGAACGTAGTAGTTCCGAGCGGCAGCGGTCAGGCCGCGCTCACAATCCCGCTGATGGCACCGCTTGGCGACCTGATCGGGATTACGCGTCAGAATGTCGTTCTCATTTTCCAGCTCGGCGACGGCATCACGAATATGATTATCCCGACTTCTGGCGTGCTAATGGGCGTATTAGGTATTGCTAAAATCCCGTGGGAAGTGTGGGCCAAATGGCTTTTCTTCAAACTGCTCGTTCTCTACGCTATTGCGCTGGTATTTATCGTGATAGGAATTGCGATCGGGTTTTCGTAATGGGGTAAGAACTTATAAATGTATTTCCCGGGGCTCGTATGGCAATTATTCTTGCCACACGAGTCCCGGAAAAAAGCAAAGAATTCATTAACCAGAACAATCTAACCCCGGGCTAAGTAAAAAGCCCAAGTTTACAAAAATCATCCATAACAGCAGGGCTTATGAAAATTAATACTACTGGCTTCACCCTTTCTTCCATAATAGTGTCTATTCTATTGTTTTTGCCTGCTGACCTGATTGCTCAAAGCTTTACCTCACCGATAGGCTGGCATCATAATGATTATGATAACCGGACAGGCGCACTTGGGCAGACCACAAGCGCATTGTCGAATATGAATGGTCACTCGCTTAACCCTGCCGCTCCTTTACCTGAACAGGGTATCTTTTATTTTAACAGCCCGATGTTCTTTACGAGCCCCTATGAACAGGATGTCTCGGATTTTAGTACCCGCCTTTTTAACCCTTCTCTGGCATACAGCATCTCAAACTTTACTTTCAGAGCAACACTAGACAGATCAAAGTTTGCGCGCCAGGATTTAACTGCAGCAGGATTTCAAGAGATCGAGCAGAGAAGCAGCATGGCGAGGGTTAATGTTGGATATGCTTTTTCGGGCAGGTTCTCGGTCGGGGCAGGATTTACATATGCGAGCTACGCGTTCAAGATACGCCCGGAGCTGCAGCAGCAAGACAGAGAGGGTAATGCCTGGGGCCTGAACCTGGGAATTCACTACAGGGAGCAGTTTAGTATTGGTGGTGTTAGGGTTTCACCGCAGGCGGGGCTTTCTTTCAACGATTTGAGTTCGGGCTTTGATTTTGATCCTTTAGAGTGGCCGGCAGCTATGCCCGGGCAGATTCGTCTGGCCTACGGTTTTGATATTAAATCAGCATCCAGTTGGCTCGAGCGTCCTCTTTTTTCCTTTGGGGTTTATAGCAGTTTTGCCAAATACCTGGCCCGTTCAGATATTGATCCGGAAACAGATGAAGTGACTTTTCCCAGCGGGTTTGAAGCAATTTTTACAGGTTGGAAGCCCGTAACGCGATTTGACGGAGTGAATTATGCGACGATTCCGGTCCGCGACCAGATTTCCACCGGAATCGGGCTCGAGGCGGGTCTGGCCGAAACCCTCTTCTTTCGCTTTGGTCGTTTCGGCGGGGCAGAATTCTGGACAGAAAGCAGTACTTCAGCGGGAATAGAGCTTGATCTCTACTATCTTTCTTTTGGGGTTAACCGCATCTGGTTTGATGACACAGATCAATTTGCTGAGACGCTCAATACCACCACAAATTTCTCATTTACAGCTCGGATTCCACTCGATGGCCAGCACCGGAATACCGTGATTGGCTGGCTGCTAGATTTGTAATCCCGTTCTTTAACATTTAAAACGTATCCTATGTACAGACAAACAGACATGCCTCAGGTTTTAGCTGCTTTACTTTTAATGGTGATGGTTTTCGGTGCTGAATCAGCCTTCGCACAGTTTGAAGATACCCGGCCGGCGACCATAACCGAAGCCAGCGTTTTCGACAACGGGCTGCGTGTTGGCGCATCCTTAAACTAAGGCGGGCCATTTTTCGAAAGCGAGTTCAGCGGAGCAAACGATTTTTTTACTAATTCCACAGGATTCGGACTTCATGCTTTATATGGGTATTCACTTAGTTCAGTTTTCGCTGTAAACTCGGGAGCAACTTTGTTTGTGAATCGTTACACCAGCGATGAAGACTTCTCACCATTCACCAATGAAGTCGGGGAGCCAATCGGCGTGGGATCGGTAACAAGCATGGAAGGGACGGCTGCTACAATATATGCCGGTATCCCGGTCAATCTTGTGATACGGCCTCTGAGGAATAAATCGTTCTACGCAGTTCTGGGTCCTGAAATTGGCTTCAGAGTAGCGCATAACAACGATATGATCGTAAGCAGAATTGATCCGGTTCCGGAGGAAGGAGATCCGTTTGAGGGACTTGCAGACGAAAACGGGATTCTTTTCTCGACAGAGTATAACAATCCAGAGCTTTCCAGAAAAACAATGCTCTTTATCAATGCCGGGCTCGGCTATAATCTACCGTCGGCTTCCCTGCCGCTCGACTTCAGCCTGGGAGTTAAGCAGTCGCTGGTAACCTATATAGACCGAGATGACTTCATAAACTCCTGGCTGAGACACGCGACGGTTTCAGTTTACTACAGGTTTTAGAGACTCGCCCGCTCAACATCGTGCTTGAAAAACAGGTCGCTTACTAAAGTAAACGCATGAAGTACTAACTACCAGCCCGCCTGCCAGGCATTTGAAAACGGAATTAGCATTTCTGAAAACAATCTACTTCAGCACTTCTATGCAGAACGAAATATGCAAGTGATGGCTTGTAGCAAGGGTAAATCACGCCGCAGGTTAAAAACATCACTTAAAGACAATTTTTCGATGACGGGGATACACAGCTATTGACACCGCAGTTTCAGCTCGTACTGATTGTGAACGCACTTTTCTTTCTGGTGTATGGCGTTCAGGCGCTAAGGTCGGCCAGAATGAAGGCGGAGTTTGCTCGTTTTGGGCTAAGCGACAATCAGCGAATTCTTACAGCATTACTTCAGATTTTAGCCTTTGCCGGATTATTATACGGCTTTTACTCACCTCTGACAGGACTTGTTACTGCCGCCGGACTTAGCTTAATGATGCTTGTAGCGTTTATAGTACGCATCAAAATTAAGGATGGGTTTCTGCAGTCAGCACCCTCACTATTGTTTATGGTGCTGAATATATGGCTGGCCACGGTGTTTTATACATTAATTGACACTGAACGCATAGGAATCTGATGTTGCCGCCACAGTGGCTGCTTCATTACCTATAAAGAGTTTTGTCAGAGCAGAGCAATCAATAATGAGAATACTAAAAAGGTAAGGGCCGGAAATGCTTTGACGGGTGGATCTCCAATTTTAAGATGCATGCCAACAGCACCTAACATCAGAAATGCTATACCATAAGCTGCGAAAGAGCCTATTCCGGGGTAGAATACAGAAACAATGAGCATTATGGCCAGAAGCACTTTAGCCGTACCAATAACGTACGTAAACCAGGAGGGAAGCCCGTAATTCTGGAATTCTTCAATGATGTTATTGGCGTCGCCGCCCCGGTAAGGCGTTGGCTTATTTGCCCGCACGAGCCAGACGTTCAAAATGCTGAATCCAACAATCAGCTTAAGTGCTACAATCAGATATTCCATATTCCCTCAGTACGGTTTGTATTCCTTTAGTAGTTCGTATGCCGGATTCTTTGCTATAGACGATGTGAATCCTGACAGCCATAATAAACGGCTTTCTGTTATCACTACAAAAATCAGAACTCTATAATTTCATACAGCATATCAGAATAGAGCTTAAGTGTCGGCAGAAGCTGCTAAGCTTTTCTTATGTACGGCCACAGGGCTGGAAATGAACTGAAGTTCAGAATTAAGGAAATAAAAAAATAGCCTGATCCACATTTGTGAGCCAGGCTATCCTGATACCGGATCTGTTTTAAAGTGCTTGTTTCAGAAGCAGTTGATTATCAGTCCGGAGTTTCGGTTGCGTCTCGCTGCATGCTCGTAGCCAGCTGTGGCTCCGAAATAGTGTTTCCATTAAGCGTTATGTCTTCCTGTGCCAGAATGCGGCCGTTAAGCGTAGCACCAGATTTCATACTGATGTCGTTCATACACAGAATCACGCCCTCAAAGTGTGAGGATTCCTCCAGGTTTACATCGCCGCCAACCTGCCAGAAGATGTTTTGAGCCTGTGCGCCATCAGCCAGTATTACCCTTATGTGGCTATTAAGCCTCAAATCATCAGAGATCTGGAAAATCCATACGTCGTCGCCACTGCCGGAGAGCGTGATGTTTTCAGAAATTTCAACAGACGTATCCCATTTGTAAATGCCTGGTTCAAGGGTTACGCTCATAGCGTTAGCGCTGCTGACGGCATCAACTGAGCCTTGATCTTCTTCAGGCAAGGGTTTTGTGTTGTTTCGATCCTGCATGGCCTGGTCTTTCGATTCCACTTGATCCATATCATAATCTTTATGAATACCATAATCATTTGAGGATTCATGATGGTTGTTATTTGATACGAGGCCGAAATCAGTGAAATCGACTGGTGAACGTTCTTCTGCATCCGAATAGGCGTTTTTCATGTCTGCAACGGCCTCGTCTACCAGGTCTTCGTTCGCTTGTACATCATGAGCAGTCTGACCAGTGTTTGCGTTGTTTCTTCTTTCATCTGAAGCTGTTCGGGTACGCAAAGAATCTCTGTCGACATCTTCGTTTTTTACCCAGTAGATGGTTTTATCTTCAGAATTGGTTTCAGCCTGGTTGTCAAAGCCAATGAGACCGGTAATTGTTGAAGGGGAATCGCTATGAAACGTAGCCTGTGAAAGTATCACATAGCCTGCAGCGGTACCGAGATTCACAGTTGTAACATTGTCTCTATTTCCACCGGTAGTGAAGTGCCATGTAGTAACACCCATGCCATATTCCTCAGGGAGATCATGCTCATAGGTGTCCTGGCGATGGTATATGCCGGCTGTTGATACGATGGCTGTATATCTGGTTTGAGGCTTTAAATTTTTATCGCTTATGAAGTATGCTTTATTGCGTGTAAAGGACATATTGCCAGATACCAACTGCTCACCCTCATAAAGCTTTAAGGTAATATTCTTTTTGGAGAGGGAATCAACCCGGTCGCTAAAGGTGACCTCAATAAACGCGTTGCGGCTTATGTTTGTATCCCCATCGGCGGGTAAGGTGCTCAGAACGTGCAGTTCAGACGTGGCCTGGGATGAAATTTCGGGATTTTGTTCGATCGTATTAAGACCAACTACCATAACGATAGCAAGTCCGACAGCTGCAAAAGCTGTGCTGAAGTAATGAGACTCAAATGTTTTCATATCGTATTTCCTGATTGTAGATGTTTATGTAAAGATGCATCAAGCGCCAGAATAGCGAAGTGCCAATACAGTTTTTTGAGTATGAGCTATGAAGAAGATCCTGCCATGAAGGTGTGAACAGTATGAGCTCGTTCAGAACGAGCTGTTCAGCAGCAGCGCAGGGTGAGATGCATGGGCGTTAAAAGATTGCCGCAGCAACAGAATAGTGATTTGTGCCTTATTGGCCTTCAGAAGCGCAAACTGAGACTGAATTATTTGCTGCTGAACAGCGCTTAGTTGGCAAGCTAATTCAGAGAAAACAATTCGGTAGTATTTCGCAGTCTTTACCTCAATCTGTCCGCAGGTATAGAGGTTCGGCTGTTCCAGAGAACCGTCGGCTGATGCATTTTCAATTTCATTTACGCTCCCGGTTTCATCTTCCTGGTAGGCACTTTCTGTAGCGCATCCGCCAAGGCGGTTAATTTCGCTCATTAAATCCATACGGCACTGTATGCTCGTTCTTGCAAATCTGGTGAACATAATTTTTGATGCGCTGTTATTTGTGAAAAGTGCTGCATGTTGATAGGTTAAGGCACGTTCAAAGTTCATGAACCTTAGCATATCAAGGCTGGAAACAATCCGGTCTGTTTGCGTTTGCGGACTCATAGTTTTGGAGGTAATGTGTATTTAGCTTCTTGTAGCATGTGTGCAGAGAGCTGCTGAAGCGAGCATTAGTAACACGAGAGCCGGAAGTTAATCCGGCCCCCGGTTATTTATTGTAATCTACATGTGAACTTCACTTGCGTTGTTCTCTTTCCAGTTTTTTTGGAAATGCCTTGCATCTTCATCGTTTTTAGGGTGTACACCTAGCACGATATGGCCGCCTTTAATGCCGGACTCATAGATTTTAGCGCGTTCCTTAGGAATACCCCAGCCAACCAGTGCACCAATTATTCCGCCTGCAAGACCGCCGGCGCCAGCGCCAGCAAGTCCGGCTGCAATAGGACCTGCAATAACAAGTCCAAGGCCCGGGATTACAACGCTGGTTCCAATTGCTGCAATTATGCCGGCTACTGCGCCTATCGCGCCTCCGATGGCAGAGCCGGAACCTGCCCCGGCTGCTGCTTTATTCCCGAGTTCCGTTTCTTCACGATCCTCTGAGAAATACTTTTTGTGGGTCTCTTTAGACATAACCAGGTTAATTTCATCTTCCTTGTATCCTCTTTCATGCATCGAATTATATACTTTTTCGGTACTTTCGCGATCACGGAACATGCCGGTTAGCATTCTTTTTTCGGGCGCTTTAGCCCGCTCTTCCATATGTTCATTTTCAGAAAAAACAGAAGCGTCATCAGAGAGCGAACTCCGGTGGTCAGACTCAGGTCTCAGCTGATCTTTTTTAATTGCCTGCTGGTCTGCTCTGAGTTGGTCTGTTCCCGGATGTGTTTTACGAGGGGTTGTTTGGAACTCCCTTGTGCTTCTCTCGCTGCCAGCAGGGTCGCGTCTGAGTTTTTCCTGGTCGGTTTTGTCAACAGCAACACGGCTTCCCTGCTTCAGGCTGTTTTCATCCCGGCGGAGAATGCCGTCATTGCGTTTATCGGTTCTATTGTTGTCCATTGTATTCTGTATGAAGTGTTGAGGTTTAGTTTAGTTTCCCAACGGGTCGGGATTCTTCCAGAGCAGGCCGGGTAGTACAAGCCGCTGGTATGCGGCCAGTAGTCCGCAGCGCGTGATAAATTTTATGCTGAGATCAAGACAGGTTTGTAGCAGCTTGCCAGACATTTCGCAGCAGGTATTAGCCGGAAGTCAGATTATTTCCTGAATCCGCAGTCTGGCTAACGATTCTTAATCATGGCTTTCGGCAGAGGTAAAACTCCATGTTTTGCCATTTGACGGGAAATACTCGTAGGGATCGTCGTCGTTGATGTGATCGTCCATATAGTTATCGCCCAAGGTTACTACGGCAACAAACTCGCTGGATGCTTTTAAAGCAGAGTCTGGCTGAAAGGAGGCTATCCTGCCGTCGAAAGTAAGGCTGCCGGAAATAAAGTCACTCCCCTGTACCAGGGAAAAAGAAAAGTTATGGATTGCCAGTGAATCCATCACCTCGCTCATTGTGATTTCGAGTATCACATTATGGTCTACTCCGGTTTCTCCATCCTGAGGATAGGTGCTTACTACTCTCAGTTCAGAGGCGTTATAGGTGTCATTTGCAGTAATGGATGTGTTGAATCCCACAATTAAGAGGACCAGCACCCAAAGACCTGTAAATGCAGTACTGAAAAGTTTAGAGGGGGTATTTTTCATAGTAAATTCCGTTCTGTATGATTGTTGTAAATATCTGCTGAAGATGAAACTTACGCCCGTTTCCTGATGAAACTGTTATGCAGAATAGTCTCATTGTTAGAGATCTCACAGGCAAAAGAGGCTATTTGGGAAAACTGGTTGTTTGTAAGTGCAGCGGCAGGTATCGCCAAATACGGGTTTGAAACCACGGGTTGCCGGCAGTAAGGTGCAGATATGCCGGATTACCTGCCAACAGATCGTAGCGAGTGCGTTGTGTTCGAATTAAAATTCACCCTTTGGCGGGATGTCTCATGGCTTGCGGTCTGCCCGTTGCCTCTTTTGAGAGCTCCGTCTTCAGTTATTATTTTGAGAACTACTTTAATAAGTTTTTGATTGCCAGATTTCTCATCACTAAGGTTTTGGTCGAATAGTTTAACAGCGCTGGGAATCTGTAGAGAATGAGAAAAACCACGCAGCTTCTCGTACGAACTGATTTTATTATACCGCATTTTCTGAACAGCCAATATAATGCCTATATCACAGTTTGGCCCTTTTTTAGAAAAGTCTACCATTTCCAGAGTCTCGAGTATCAGATCTGCCATTGCTACGCTTATAAGCGCTACAGGCTTTTTGTTAATAGTCGCGAAAACCATGTTCAAACTTTTTATATGGTGGCTGGTTTGCTTCAAATGAGCCGAGAGCGTTTTTTTAAGCTCTTCAGAATTTGCCATAGCAACCAAAACAGGTAATGAAGTATGAAGCGCCTTCTCTACCCAGAGTATATCCATAAGCTCTTCCGCAAAAAGCTCCTCCAGCTGAGTAGGATACACGCCACTGATTTGCGGCTGTTCGTTAAGTCCGGTGAATATAGCTGAATTGTCGGTTGATTCGTTTCGCATAAAAGAATGGGATTAGATGGATGATGAAAGGTGCTGCTGTCCAGTTCAAAAATCATGGGCAGCATTAGCTTGCTGAATTGCTGATACAAAACTGCTAAATAATATTTCAGAGATTATTACAGCAAAGAGCAAAATGCTTACATCATCTACGGAATTCAGCTAAATCCACCACCATTTCTATGCTGTAAAACCTGTCGGGGCTGCCGTTGTATATCAGATGCTGGTATTCATGCAATTCGTTTTTGATGATAAAAAGGAGACCCGACGCCCGCAAACATGACCCTCGCCAAGACCGATTTAACAATTGCCTACAATAATGCAGCCGGTAGAGTTTCTGCCGACCTAGTGATGCTGTCTGATAATATCGGCGGACTGACTCTCACACCGGGACTCTATAAATCGAACGGTTCGCTTCAGATCTCTTCTGGTGATCTTACATTCGACGCTAAAGACAATCCCGATGCAGTCTTTATTATTCAAATAGCTACTGCATTAAATACAAGTTCAGGAACTAAAGTCATCCTTGCGGGTGGAGCACAGGCAAAAAACATTTTCTGGCAGGTCGGCTCATCAGCAACTCTGGGAACTGATTCGGTAATGAAAGGCACCATTATGGCCGATCAGTCAATAGCGCTTAAAACGGGTGCCTCCATCGATGGCCGTCTGTTGGCAAGAATCGCTGCCGTAACGCTGGAAGGTAACACAATTGTGAGACCGGCTAATTAGTGAGGCCCGCCTCTCATACATAAATTAATCAGCAAATAAGAGCACCTTATCCAAAGAGTTCCTCAGATAAAAAACAGGTTTATCATCGTCCCTGAGTCAGTAAAAGCTGATTAAGACATCATCTGCAGTGCTTGCCCCGAACCTTATCATCTGCAAGACCCGTCGGTAACTTGAAAAAATCCGGCGGCCGTTGTTTGCATCATCAGGTGTTGTCCTGTTGGTTTTTAAGAGGCTGCTCGCTTAATGGCGGTCCTTCTAACTAACAGGCGGCACCTTTTTGTTGGGTTGAAATAAAGTTGATCTGGAATCTGTAATAAGCTAACATCCGCCAGTAAGACTACAAGCTGTGGTCTCCGACCCGCCATCTCGCGATTGAACGGTGATGCCTGCTGTGGCTGGTGCAGGCATACAAATCGCTATCATTTGCCCATTTCATTTCATATACGGTAGCCGATAAAGATAGGGGTCCGGAATCGGTATTACTGTCCATGTTTGCAAGGTAGGCCGGCGAAGGAGCTGAAAAGCCAAGCCAGCCATATTCGCTTATCCGATAGGCCAGATACCGCTGACCAGGTGAGGGTACGTAGCTTGAAAGCGAGTGATCTTCATCTAAATCCCAAATGAAGATTGTATTTCCCCAGCCTCGCGGCTTGTGTCGTGCTATGAGGCTGCCGTCCCTAAGTTAGAGTTCAATACGCTTTCCAGAAGGTTTTTCAACGCGAATGTCAGGTCTTTGGGGTGATGTTCTTTCAGAACAGTTTGCGCCATCTGCCAGACGGATAATGGCAGGACTTTCGGTAATGTCTGCCCTGTAATGGAACCGTAGTCTCTGCCGTGAGAGGGCAGTTATCCCCGATTGGGGCGCATCACCTTGTCTCATTTCAATTGATTCATCAGCGCCGGACGGACCTTGCCTGGACCTGCCGTCCCAGTCGATGGCAGTAAGATAGATCGCATTACTTTCAGGATTAAAACAGCCTAAACCGTTCGGAGCAATTCCCTCCGCTATCCGCTCTTGCACCAAAGGGTCGGGCTCAAGAACAACGCGGGTGTCAGTAGCAAGATCAACCAGCTCTGTTTGCCGCTGGTGCCGCGCAATACGAGAATCTTCCGGTGCAAAAGGCGAAATATCTCCGGTGAATTGTAGCCAATTGCCATCCGGAGAAATGCTGAAATCACACGAAGAAACTACCCGGAATTCCCACAATCTCGCCGCCCGAGTCTTCCGGGTTTGTATTGAGTGCGCAGGAAGGCAGCAGCGATAAAAGGCTGACAAAAAGCAAGCTCCGGCAGTAATTTTTATAAGTAAGATTTTGTATGCCATAGTTTTAAAGAAATAAAAACTTGTTGCTTAGGTCAGATGTGATTTTCATGATGTTACTTAGGAGCAGAAAGTGCTAGGCTAGCGCTCAAGGGTAGACTTGGTGGTGTTGCATTTAAGGGTAATTGTATCACAGCACAAAAATTTTTTATAAAATCAGAGTTCATGGGAAGTACTCTTGATAGCTTAATGCTCTTTTAGCATTGTGTACTATTGTTATAGTACTAATTAATTAACAGGCTTCCCATGATTTCGTATCTCATCTTTCTGGCCCTTTTTGCCTTTGGACCCGAACAGGAAAAAACACTTGTTGTAATGACGTTTGCAGACGCTTCAGAATCGGGTATATCCATTGAAGAAATAGACGCTCGCTATACCGATGCTCTCCATGCTGAAGCGGAGAAAGGCTTGTTTAATCAGCAATCTGAGCATTTTATAGAAGCATATCAGGTATTTTTAAGCGGGCTTGCGCATCTTTTGAATGAAAATGATTTTTTCTGGCCGGAACAAACCCGCATTTTTAGCCGAATTTATTTCGCAAATGACGGCACCGTGGAGTACTTTTTCATAAACGAGGCACAAGCAAATCTGGATGAGAACGAACTTCAGGAGTTTTTGCGTCTCACCGGGGATTTCGTAAGTGAACATGCAATCGCCGTAGGAGGGTGAAGTATCCTTTTCTCAGTGCAGCCCGGTCGTGTACACTAATGTAAAACAGCGGGCTGATTAATTAGCCGGAAGTATTAAGCCGGCAAGACTTTTCTTACCTTTTAGAGCAGTTTTTGCGATCTTATGAAGTGTCACAAAAAAAGATTTTATCCAAACAAAAAGGTATGAAGTACCAACCTATAGCCTGCAGATTGTACGATGAGCTGGAGCGTATCATCATAGAAAAACGGGAAGTCGAGCTGGTTTTTGAAACCGAAACCGGCGGACTCGAGGCTCCTCAGGTTAAAACAGCCCGCATTGCCGATATCTATACGCGGGAAAAGCAGGAGTTTATTAAGCTGGATGATGACACCGAAATTAGACTCGACCGGCTTGTAAGGGCAGGTTCTCACGAGTTCAGAAAGGAAAGCTGCTGATTTCTGCTTTGAGTTCTTGTCAAACTCATTTATCATCACAAAAAAATCGGACGGCATTCAATGGGCGTCCGGCCAACTCATACAGGAAAATAAGTTTTTAATGGACATCAAGATTAAAGTAGCAGACTACGAAAACCCCAAAGAGGCCGAAGACCTTTTAAACGTGCTCGACAGCTATAGCAGGGATCCGATGGGTCAGGGCGAGCCGCTGAGCGATTTTGTGCGTGAAAACCTGATAGAAGAGCTCAACGAAATGCCAACAGCCGTTTCCATTCTGGCCTATGCCGGAGATGAGCCCGTCGGACTCGCAAATTGCTTTCTGGGCGTATCGAGCTTTAAGGCCAAACGCCTGATCAATATTCATGACCTTTGTGTGGTGCCTCATTACCGCGGCCGTGGAATCGGCAGGGTGCTTCTGGAATCGGTAGAACAGAAAGCTGAACAAATGGGCTGCTGTAAAATCACCATGGAAGTGCGCGAAGACAACCGGGCGCAATCACTCTACAAACGCTTCGGCTTTAAACCCGATGAGCCTGAAATGCTGTTCTGGAGTAAAGAGCTTGAGGACAGTTGACAGATAAGCAATAAACAGTTCACAGAATCCATAACTGACTTTGCGTTTAATCTGCGCGTAATCTATGGTCCTCTGCGTCCTCCCTCACCGCTTCTTAATATTTTCACCTAAAATGCCTATTTTAGAAAACTGAAATTGAAACGATAGTATTAACTCCTATTAAACCTGATATTATGGCAAAAGAATATGATGTAGTTGTGATCGGAACCGGCCCTGGCGGATATGTAGCGGCCATCCGTGCATCACAGCTTGGCCTTAAGACAGCTGTTATTGAGAAAAGAGATTTAGGGGGTGTTTGCCTTAACATTGGCTGTATTCCCACAAAAGCATTATTGAAATCTGCCGAGTATTTCGAAAAAATTAACCATGCGAAAGATTTCGGTCTGGAGGTTGGCGAAGCTAAAGTAAACTTCCCGAACGTTATCAAGCGCAGCCGCGGCGTGGCCGACAAAATGAGTAAGGGCGTTCAGTTCCTTATGAAGGCCAACAAAATCGACGTGGTTAGAGGTAAAGGCGTTCTGGCTGGAAAAGGTGAGGTGAAAATCCTGGATGATAAGGATAAAGAAACCGAGCGCCTGAAAGCCAAGCACATTATTGTGGCAACCGGTGCCCGTTCGCGCGAGCTTCCAAACCTTAAGTTCGACAACGAAACCATTATCAACTCCGAGCGCGCAATGAAGCTCGAAAAACAGCCTAAAAAGCTTGTTATTGTTGGTGCCGGTGCGATTGGCGTTGAGTTTGCCTACTTCTACCATACTATCGGTACCGAAGTAACTATCGTTGAGCTTCAGAAGCATATCGTGCCTGTTGAGGACGAAGATGTGAGCAAGGAGCTGGCTAAGATCTATAAGAAGAAAGGCATGAACATCATGACCGAAAGCTCTGTAGAGAAAGTAACTAAGAAAGGCAGCGGCGTTGAAGTAACCGTTAAGACCAAAAAAGGTGAAGAGAAACTCGAAGCCGATATGGTGCTTTCAGCCGTTGGGGTTGTGGGCAACGTGGAAGGAATCGGACTTGAAGAAGCCGGCGTAAAAGTAGAAAAAGGCTCTATCGTTGTGAAGCCGAACACCTATGAAACCGATGCCAAAGGCGTGTACGCTATTGGTGACGTAATCGGCGGTCCGTGGCTGGCTCACAAAGCGTCTCACGAGGCAATCGAGTGTGTCGAGCGCATTGCCGGTGTCGATACCATCCCTGTGAATCACAAAAATATCCCGGGCTGTACCTACTGCCATCCGGAAATTGCATCCGTTGGTCTTACCGAAAAAGCGGCTAAAGAAGCCGGTTACAAGATCAAGGTTGGCAAATTTCCGTTTCAGGCTAATGGTAAAGCATCAGCTGCAGGCAATAACGACGGTTTTGTGAAGGTGATCTTCGACGAGAAATACGGCGAATGGCTGGGCTGCCACATGATTGGCGAAAACGTGACCGAGATGATAGCTTCTCCGGTACTGGCCCGCGATCTTGAGACCACCGGTCATGAGGTAATCGCATCCGTTCACCCGCATCCGACCCTGTCTGAAGCGGTGATGGAAGCCGTAGCCGAAGCTTATGGTGAAGGTGTCCACCTCGGAACCCCGCCCAAGAAGTAACTTCAAATCAATATACTTCAGCCCGGAAGAATATATAATTCCTCCAATGCTGTAAGATCGGTTTCAAAAGGCCGTCCGGTTTCCGGGCGGCCTTTTGTGCTTTAAGCTGATGGCGATTATCCCTGATAGGATACGCCTAATTTGACTTTTACATTTCTTTTTCTGTAACTGATTAGTACGCTTTGGCTTATGGTTTTCATTGTCAGGCGTTTCGCAGCACTTTATTCAGATAAAAGGAGGTACTATGGTTACCTGCGCAATGTGTAATCGTTTTGCTTATGTGTTAATACTCACCGCTTCATTACTCTTTTCACTGGGCTTCGTCGGTTTGGTTCAGGCTCAGCACGGAGATATGCAGGAGCGGCCGGGCCATTTCATGTTAGCACCGGATGAACTCGAATGGGGGCCTGTAGCCTCAATGGGTGATGGAGCCGAAATTGCCATAATTGAGGGCGACTTAAGCGCGCATGAGCCGTTTACGTTCAGGCTTAAACTTCAGCCCGGCTACGAAATTCTGCCTCATATTCATCCCGAGTACGAACGGGTAACGGTACTAAGCGGTACGCTCTATTTTGCCCATGGTTATGAATTCAACCGGGAGGAAACCAGGGAGCTTCCTGTTGGCGGTATTGCCATCATGCCGCCGGGTGATCCCATGTTTGGCTACGTGGAAGAAGAAACAATTATACAGCTCCACGGAAATGGCCCCTGGGGTATAGAGTATATAAATCCGGAGGATGATCCACGCCGGGATACAGAATAAAACGATGATTCGACTGTGCCGCTATAATCCGGAAGCCCTGGTCCAAGCTTGGAAAAAGAGAAATGCTGACCAGATGTATTGAAATGGATGGGAATCAAAAAATAACTGATTCATAAATCGGGTTTCAGTACTCTGTCTTCATCACCATCTTGCATATAATAAAAAAATAGTGCACTATTGGGAGATGCACTGGCTAACAGAAGGCTTTGATTAACAGCACTATAAAGCCCTGAAAAAGAAGTGTTCACTCGACTGATAAAATAATTGGAGTAGCTTATGCAAATAAAGGAAATCCTTCAGACCAAGGGCGATCATGTGTACCATGTTGCCCCCGACGCCACGGTTTATGATGCCGTAAAACTGCTTTCTGAGCTCAACATTGGTGCCCTGCTGGTTATGCGCGATAAAAAGATGATGGGCATCATAACTGAGCGCGACTATCGCGATAAAATCATCCTTAAGGGCCGGGCCTCGAAAGACACCCGGGTAGATGAAATTATGACCAAAGAGGTGTTCTGCGTGGCTCCGACCGAAACGGTGGATAGCTGCATGAAAATCATGACGAACAAGAAAATTCGTCATATCCCCATCATGAATGGCGATGAAACCGTAGCCGGAATGGTATCTATCGGGGATCTGGTGAAGGCCGTGATTCAGAAGCAGGAGGTCGAAATCTCCACGCTGAAAAGCTACATCTACGGAAGCTATCCTGAGTAGCTGGCCGCTGTTTCCTTTTCATGCGGTAAATGATTGCGGAATTTGGTAGTTTACCCGACCTCAAAAAGACTTTAATCAACCTCAATTAACGGTAAAAAAGTATGGGTCTGGAAACCTACGTATTTATTCACCTCATCGGTGTGCTGGTCCTTTTTATGGCGCTCGGCGGAACGCTTGTTCACGTGCTTAACGGCGGAACTAAGGAAAACAACAATTGGGCAAAACCACTGGCGGCCATGCACGGCGCCGGACTGCTCGTCATTCTGGTATTCGGTCTGCTCGGACTAATCAGCCTCGGCATCAAACCATCAGAATTCAACCTTTATGTGTGGATTAAGCTACTTATCTGGCTGTTTCTTGGCGGAGCGCTTGTGCTGCCGTACAAAGTTCAGGGAAGCGCGAAAATCCTGATGTTCGTTGTTCCGCTGCTTGGCTCCGTTGCCGCGTATATTGGCCTCAACTACCTGATGCGCATGTAATCCGTTCTGCCGCACAACCGGTACAGAAATTAAAAACCCGGCTCCTCTTAGGATGCCGGGTTTTTTTATGTCGTTGTAAAGGGTAATGGCGTCCGGGACTTATTCCGCACCGAAACGTTTCTGAACCTCGCGCCACTCTGGTGAGGCAATATAGTCGAGCAAAATGCGGTTCATTTGGTTCCGGTACTCCGAGCCGAGCGGCAGCGCAATCCCGTAATACTGATCGTTGAAGGTCTGGCTTAAGACCCTCACTTCATTCCTGAAGTTCTGATCAGTTTCATATCGGATGATGGGCGCATCGTGTAGAAAAGCATCCAGTCGGTCTTGCTCAACGGCGCGCAGGCCTTCTTCAATAGTAGGATAGGTGCGATAGCGGATGTTTTCTTCATTCATGTAAATCTCCGTGGCGGAGTTCTCCAGAATGCCCACGCGTACAAACGGCAGGTCTTCCGGTCCGCTTACTTTACTGTCGAGCTGGGTAACCGTAAGGCTGGATGCAATCGATGCCGTGAAGAATGAAATCACAATTACGGCGGCGAACATCCAGATGAAACCCACCACGCGGCCGCCCAGAGTTCTGG
Organism: Balneolia bacterium; assembly: GCA_022565795.1. Classification (GTDB taxonomy): domain Bacteria; phylum Bacteroidota; class Rhodothermia; order Balneolales; family Cyclonatronaceae; genus Cyclonatronum. The sequence goes on along the minus strand of JAIUMA010000030.1, from coordinate 3,164 downwards.
GTGACTTATCGCCATAACCTACGGTGGTCATGGTAACGGCCGCCCACCAGAAGCCGGCTCCGATGCCTTCAGCCGTGCTGCCGCCAAACTCTTCCTCATTGCCTTTACGCTCGAAATACCAGACCAGAGCGCCCCAGAAAAGCAGAAGAAGCATTAGCAGGCCAACCACGAAAAGAAACTCCGGATCAAAAATTGCCATAAAAGCCTGCCAAATGCCCTGAGGGGTATAGCTGGTGGCAATTCCGAGGCCGGACACATAAAACGGATGGGTGAAGTCAACCGATTCCTCGCGTTCGGCCGTTATGGTGAGCGCAGACGCTCCGGCATAGAGTTCGCCATTCTCCACGCCCTCCAGCATGCCGGCTATATCTCTGATTTCAAATCTGTATTCAAGCTCCATTTCTGCGGCAATATGTTCCCAGAGGGATATCGTTATTCCGGAAAGTTGACCCTCATCATCTTCAATCACAAAGGGCGGTGCAACCCGGGTTCCAACGACGACAGCGCCGTCTTCAGCGGATGATATGTAAGCTGCTTTGGATTCTGAACCAAGTGCTACAGCTCCGGCGCACTGAAAAAAAAGGAACAGCAGCAGCGTAACAGACATTATATACTTAGACATCATATAAAAATTGGGATTTGAGATAGTTTTTCAAGTAAACAAATTGTGGATTGACTTTACAAAAAGCAAATACAGTAAAATCAAGTGCAGGAACAGAAGCTTATTTTGTTTTGAGGCGTCTTTTTTATTACTTAATAGCAGCGCAACAGGCACATAAGGACCACAGTCGGTAAATTTTGCGCTTATACTAACAATCATTCATATGCTTTCAGCGATTTCAGGAATTTATTTAAAATTTATCACATCGGCTTTATTGGTGATTGCTGCCATAACGCTGTCATCCTGCGGCACGACCGAAACACTGCCACCTCCGCCGGCTCGCGACATAGACACGCCAATTGAGCGTACCTACGATTTTGATGAAGAGGCTGTTATCAACCGGCTGAGTGAGGCCATTCAGTTTGCAACGGTTTCTGTTGAAGACACCACCCTCATCGACTTCAGTATTTATGATGAGTTTATTGAATTTGTGAAGGAGAGCTATCCGCTCATAAATGAGCAGCTGGAGCTCACCATTCTTGGCGGCTACAGCATGCTTTACAAATGGGAAGGAACGAACCCTGACCTGAAGCCCGCCATTTTTATTGGTCATTATGATGTTGTTCCTGCTGAGGAAAGCTCCCGGATGCTGTGGACATATCCTCCGTTTTCAGGCGAAATAGCCGAGGGGTTCGTGTGGGGCCGCGGTGCTCTGGATGACAAAGGTGGCCTGATGTCTATCGTAGAGGCTTTCGAGGAGCTTTTGGCTCAGGGGTTTGAGCCTGAGCGAACGTTCTATTTAGCATTAAACCACGATGAGGAAATCGGAGGCCTGAGCGGGGCCGGAAGCATCGCCCGCTATCTGGAGGAGCAGGGCGTTGAGCTGGAGTTTCTGGTAGACGAAGGCCTTCCAATAGCCGAAGAAATTATTGATGGTATCGACTTCCCTCTGGCCATGATCGGCGTTGCCAAAAAAGGTGCGGTTAACATCGAGCTTTATTACAGGCATGAGGGAGGACATTCGTCCATGCCGCCAAGGTTATCGGTTGTTAGCGTGCTTGGACGTGCGCTAACCGAGCTCAGTGAAAATCCGATGCCAGGCGAATACAGCGGGCTGATTCGGGATACTTTCCGGCCGGTAATTCCGTATATGTCCTGGGGGCAGCGACTGGCGTTTAATAATCCATGGCTGTTTAAAGGGCTCATTGAACGAAGAATGAGCGATAATCCTGCAACAAACGCCGCGCTTCGAACAACGGCAGGTAAAACGATATTTGAAGCCGGGATTAAAGAGAACGTTCTGCCGACGGAAGGAAGGGCAGTTATTAACTTCAGGATACACCCCAACGATACCGTAGATGATGTGGTCGAATACGTTCGCCGCACGATTGATAACGAAGATATCGAAATAAGGGTGATGCCGCGAATGCGTAATCCTTCTCCGGTTTCAAGCACCAGCCATCCGGCTTACAGGGCGCTACAGTCGACTATTGAGGAAAACTTCAGCCGCTCGGTGGTGGTTCCGTCACTTTTTGTTGCGGGCAGCGATTCACGACACTTTCATAATCTGACCAACAACATGTACCGCTTTCGTCCGATTCGGGCCACCCACGACGACCGCGCACGCCTACACGGCATCGACGAGCGCATCCGTATTTACAACTACCTGGAAATGGTTCAATTCCATATGGAGTTCATCAAAAACACGAGCGGAAACTTGTAATGCGAGAAACAAGTACTATAAGATTATTAATATGATACTTAATACAACTCTTAAAAGAGTTATCTGAATTTCAAAAAGGATGCAACCACATCTTTGGAATGTGGTTGCGTCTTACATCAATAAGATACTATGATTTAGGATGTGTTAATTTTGTTGCTAAAGCAAAACCTAATAAAAAGGTTAAGAATGAAATCCAGTTTAAAGAAAAATCTGAACCAATAGCGCGAAAGACTTCATTTGTAATAATGAAAATTAGTGCAACCGCTACGATGGCTAATACATATTTGGTAAGACTATTCATGCCTTTGTTAAATTAAGTGATTATTAATCTTCTTCATCATCATCACAAACTGGGTTTCCAATAAGATCATCACCCTCTAAAATCTCATTCATAATTATTGAAGCAATGGCACCACCGATAAATCCACCAATAGGGCCACCACCAATAAATCCAATAGCACCACCCTCGGCATCTGCAATAATAACACCATTTCTACAAATGAATCCTTCAGCTCCTTTGCGCATGTCGGGGTTGTTAATAGCCGAATTATGAAAATTAGTTCGAAAACGATTATTCTGCGAAACAGGAGCAAATGACTTATTTTCCCAAAGTTGCGCAGAACTTTCCAAAATATTAATCATTACTTCAGAAGTAAATTCGGGTGCATTTGGATTATCTGCAATTAGGTTTGGAATATTATTTTTATAATCATTCCTATCTGTGAATAAATCATTAATAAATTTTATGTCATCAAGATTAAATAACATAAAATTATTAAAAAAAGGGGTCAGGTAAAATAGTTGGGGAGCGGATCTGAATTGGCCTTATTTTAGGAGCAT
>JAIUMA010000029.1 GCA_022565795.1 Balneolia bacterium | reverse complement strand
ATTCAGCCACGAAAAATAAACCAAAGAACAACGATGGGTTATTCAAAGCCTTCTTATCAAGGGTCAGCACAAAACCTGCGCTGCTGTCTATCACGCTAATTTTCCTGTTAGGCACCTTCGGAATTATCAGCTGCCAGCAAAGTGATGATGCCCGGCAGACGGCCGAAGCGCCCGTAACGCCACACCCTTTATTTGAAGTACTTCCGGCTGAAGCCGAAGATCCGGAATACAATCCCAGCACTCCTGAGAAAGTAGACCTGGGACACAAACTATTTTTCGAGCCAAAGCTTTCACGCTCGGGAATTATCAGCTGTAACTCATGCCACGTTGTCGGCGCCGCCGGTGTTGATCACCGTGCCCGCGCAATCGGTGAAGGAGCACAGGTTGGACCAAGAAACTCACCGACCGTATTTAACGCTGCTTTCCTGAAGGCTCAGTTTTGGGATGGCCGCGCCGCAACGCTTGAGGAGCAGGCTGAAGGTCCGATTCAGGCACACGTGGAAATGGATTTAACGCCTGAAGAAGCTGTAAAAAGAATGTACAACACAGGTTACCTGCCCTACTTTGAGGCCGCTTTCCCGGACGAGGAAGACCCGTTGACGTTCCAGAACATCGCTTTTGCAATCGCCTCTTTCGAGCGCACCCTTCTTACTCCGGGTTCACCGTTCGATCATTATCTCGAAGGGAATTATGATATCCTCAACGAGCAGGAGCTGGCCGGACTTAAGCTGTTTCAGGACGCTGGTTGCGCAAGCTGCCACCATGGGCCGCTTCTTGGTGGCAATCTGTTTATGGAGTTTTCGCATCTTGGGGGCGATGACCTTGGTGTTGGTGGTATTACGGGCTCTCCAGACGATCAGTTCGTTTTCCGCGTGGCGCCTCTCAGAAATATTGCCAAAACATACCCTTACTTCCACGATGGTTCCGTTCCTACACTCGAGGAAGCGGTATCAATTATGGGATATGCGCAGCTGGATCGTACGTTTACGGATGAAGAAGTAGCTGACCTTGTAGCATTTCTCCACACATTAACGGGTGAATTCCCAATGGTTCCGCATCCGTCTTTACCAAGAAATCCGCCCGCTGAACGCAGGTAAAACACTTTATTAATAGTTATAGAAAAGCCCGGTTCATCCGGGCTTTTTTGTGTAGATACTATTTTGATTTAATTAATCCCTGCCGGAACCATTAATACTTTATGACTTTACTCTGGCTGTTGTAGGTGAAAAGCATTTAGCCCTATCTTAATCAGAACCTAAACGGATAAATTTCAGTATACAGTATGAATTCTAAATGGTAAATGTGATGGCATCATCATAAACTAATTTGGGCCATCATATACCTGATTTCGAAAACTGTCCGTTATCCTTCACAACACAACTCTACTTTTTCCACTTATCAGGGAGGAATGCATGAAACTTTTCTACTCTTCTTTAATAATCGTCACGCTGCTGATACTCAGCGCCTGCGGGTCGTCCAAGCCAGACACAAACACGCTTAATCTCCCAAGCTGGTACATCAATGTGCCACAGGACGATAATTATCTTTTCGCAGCTGCAACCAACACCTCCCGCGACATGCAGCTCTCCATCAACAAATCGCTGATGGACGGCCGTGCTCAAATTGCCGAGCAGCTTGAAGTTCGCATGAGCGGAATGCAGCGTCGTTTCCAGGAAGAGGTTGGCCTTGGTAACGACTCTGAACTTCTTGACCAGTTCACCTCTGCCTACAAATCAGTAGTTGAAGAGACGCTGGTTGGCTCCCGCGCCCGTGAGCAGGAAGTCCGCCAGGAAAATGGCATCTACCGCTCGTTTGTACTGGTTGAAATGCCGATTGGCGCTGCTAATGAGGCGCTGATGCAGCGTATCCGCGACAATAACAATATGTATACCCGATTCCGCTCTACGCAGGCTTTCGAAGACCTCGAGAAGGAAATTGAGGACTACCGCGAATGGCGACGCAGCCAGGGCTACTAATTCCCGGCTGAACTCACCTTCAATTTCGGCAGCCTGAAAACGAATGATGCGTCATAGAAGCTCATCATTCTGCTTCAGGCTGCCTTTTTTATCTCTGCCAACCGGAGGATTTCCATGTCTGACTTTCACCAGAGAACCACCCTTTCGCTGTTTCTTACGGCCTGCTTTGCCCTTTTTCTGTTTTCGCCTTCTTTTGCTCAGGACAGTGATTTCGAGCGCTGGCAGCGCGAGCAGCAGCAGGCATTTGAGCAGTTTGTCGATGATGAGAACCGACGCTTTGCCGACTTCCTTCGCAGACAGTGGTCAAGCTTTGAGCCCGAAGCTGCCGAACCCGTGCCGGACGAAGTGCCCAAGCCAGACGAAGCGCCCGTAGCTCCTCTGTCCGGGGAAGATGCAGAATCTGAGGAAATCCCGGCTGAGCCAGCAACAGATCCCGAGCCCTCACCGGATATTGATGAAACTCCGACTCCTCCGTCATTGCCGCCTGCTCCTCCGCCGGTCCGTTCATCGCCTGAAGGAACCAGCGTTTCGACCCTACCGCCTGAGCTTCGCTTCGAATGGCACCATCACCACGCCCCTTTGCCTCCTTTGAGCGTGGCGCGTTCGTTTTCACTGCCGCAGCCCGACAACGAAAGCATAGCCGATGCCTGGCTGGAAATGTCGGAGAGCAACTACGAGGAGGTATTAAGCACGCTTCAGGCATTCTCCGAAAGAAAGCAGCTGAACGAGTGGATGTTTGCATTGCTTGTTAAAGATTACAGCCGGAACGTATTTGCGGGGCATAACGAAGCCGTATTCCTGAGCTGGTTCCTGCTTCATCAGAGTGGGTTTCATGCGAATGCGGGCTATACGGCAAACATGCTGCATCTGCTTATGCCCGTTTCGGAGCGCCTTTACAATCAGGACTACTACACCATCAGCGCCTCCAGATTCTATGTGATGCGGGCCGGACATACGCCCGTTGAGCGCCCGGGTGCCATTCGTACCTACGAACCTGACGAAGCTTCTGAGCTCGGCATACTCGCCATGGACCTGCATGCCGCACCGGCTCCGGTTGCTTCATCTGCTCAGCTGATTAGCTTCGCTTTCGAAGGAAAAACCTACGAATTCGAGTTCAGCTATGATGCGGCCTATACCTCACTGCTCGCCAAGTTTCCATCGATGGATCCCGAGTTTTATTTTCGCGCTCCGGTATCCGATGCGCTTCACCTGCAGATGGAGCAGGCTCTTGGGCCCATACTTGCTGAAATGAGCGAAGCACAGGCGCTCAACTTCCTGCTGCGTTTCTCACAGACAGCCTTCGAATACAAAACTGACCGTGAGCAATTCGGTCGTCAGAAATACATGACGCCCGACCAGATCATCCATTACCCCTACTCGGACTGCGATGATCGCGCCATCTTCTTTGCCTACCTCGTACGAAACTTCATGGGGCTTGAGGTCATTGGCGTAACCTGGCCGGGGCATATGGCCACAGCTGTTCGCACAAATAGCGTTGCGGGTTCTCAGCTTCGCTACGACGGCGATACCTGGATAATCTGCGACCCGACATATATCAACGCAAACGCCGGAATGGTGATGCCTGACTTCCGCGGACTAGAAGCCACGCTCCATCCGTTTTAATCAAATGAGTTGCGGAATCACATACCGGCATCATCCGTTCTCCGGAACATCATTCTGCCTGTTTTTACTGGCTCTGTTTTTTCTGGTGATGAAGGGCTGCACGGGCTCCGGAGAGGCCGGAGATTCCACTGGCAGCTCAGAGAATTTGTCATCAGCGGGCATTCCGGCATATCCGGCCTGGTTTCTTCATCCCGGGTCGATCAGTGAGGAAAACGCTGTCGGATTCGCAATGGCTTCATTTTATGAGGAGCGCGCTGCAGAGCGTGCGTTTCATAATGGTGAGCTAGCCTTTCGTGCGCAGCAGGGCCTGATTATCAGCTACACAACGTTTTGGGAGCAGCTTCCCGACGACAGCTTTCGCCTCACCGGCGAGGAGTTCCTAACTGATACCTTAGCAGCTCCCGCGCAGGATCTGCATTTAGCGGACTTCGCGACGGTCAATCGAATGACCATTTCGCTGGTTTCCGCATCAGACGCCATCACCCTGCACAACAACCGCGTTCATCCCGGTCCGCAGCCGAACTGGGTGAGAAACCCGCCGGTATCGGGTGATTACGCCTACGCAGTGGGGTACAGTCCGGTGTACTATTATGAGCATGAGTCGTGGAAAAGAGCGGAGATTTCGGCCCTTAAAAATCTGGCTCAGGATTATGAAATCAGGCATCAAAGACTGGTACGGAGTCTGAACGGAGCTTCAGAAGCCATCACCCTGCAGGAATCTGAGTTAAGAGTTGGGGAAATTCAGGTTCTCGAGCGGTGGAGAGACGAGCGAAACAGCTATGTATTAATCAGAGCAAATCGCGGACGCTACGCTCAAGCTGCAAACAGTGAATTCTCGGTGCAGGAGTCGAATCAATAAGGCATTAGTACGAAATGCCCGGGAAGTGTCGGTTTCGACTCGGCTCCGTTCAACCAGTGCCAGTTCTTAAATGTTTTTTAGCAATATGCGTACTCTGGGCGGAGTCGATGGGTACTTTACCCTTCGTAGCCCTCGAAAATCCGCACTTCTCCAATCTCTGATTTACCTTTCTCCATATAAAATCAGATTTTTTCACTGTCTCTATCCCCAATAAAATCAATTCTCAGATTATGGCTTAATGGTGCCATCATCAAAAAACTCTGATCTTTTTAAATCCGGTCGTGATACGGGTTCGTATTGGTAGGCAGATGCAAGACAGGAAAAACATTTCTGCTAATTAACCAAAACAACCTAAAAAATCACGTTACCATGATTACCTCTAAAAAGATATCAGTAACCTACCTGATGATTATCACGCTGCTTTCCCTCGGCATTTTTGCCGCCTGCGACAGCAGCTCATCTACCGTGGCCCCGGATCCTGAAACCGGTGAAATTTCGTTCGACTACGCCTTCAATGAAGGGCAGCTTCTGGGCGATGTAAACACAGCATACCGCGGGGATCACCCGAGAAACCTCAGCGCCGAGCTTACTATCGAAGAACGAGCTGACGGAAATGCCAACGTCATCATCACCCTTCGCAACACCGTTGATGGCGTCACTTATCCCGTACACGCCCACGATGCGGCTGATCCGGCTACCACACCAAACGGTACGCCTTACAATGAAACGCCAAATGGCGACATCTTTGCCGGCGGTATTTCCGGTAATGGCGGCACGGTGATGCAAACCAACGAGACCGACATCGACTATATGGAGCTTGTAAACCAGTATGAAGGCTTTCTTGTAGTACACGATCCGCTTCAGGATTTGAGCACCACCGATCTAACCACCTACCTTATTCTTGGTGTATTTGGTGATGATCTTGCTCCGGGTGACCTTAGCCTGCGCTCTGCCGAGTTTATGTATGCCTTCAACGAAGGGCAGCTTCTCGGTGATCCTGACACCGCTTATGACGGCGACGGAGCGGGCGATCACCCGCGTAACCTGAGCGCTATTTTGCTGATCGAAGAGCGTCCGAACGGAATGGCCAATGTAACCATCACGCTGGAAAATACGCTTGATGGATTCAACTATCCGGTGCATGCGCACGATTTTGCCGATCCGGCCGAAACGCCAAACGGTACTCCTTATAACGAAACTCCGAACGGTGATGTATTTGCCGGAGCGATTTCTGGCAACGGCGGTTCTGCAAGCCTTTCTAATGAGACCGAAATCTCATGGGTAGAGCTAACTGAAGAGTACGGCGCGTTTCTGGTCGTGCATGATCCAACTCAGGATATCAGCACTACAGACCTGACTACCTACCTGGTACTTGGCATCTTCGCTGAGGATCTTGAAGAAGGTGAAGCGAACCTGCGCTCAGCTACATTCAACTACGATTTTAATGAAGGTCAGCTGCTGGACGATCCATCACTTGCCTATGAAGGCGACCACCCGCGCAACCTGAGCGCTACGCTTACGCTCAACGAGCAAATCGACGGCACAACTGAAGTAATCGTGATGCTGAATAACACAGTTGCAGGCGAGACCTATCCGGTACACAGCCACGATGCAGCCGATCCGAGCACCACTCCTAACGGCACGCCATACAATGAGACGCCAAACGGCGATGTATTTGCCGGCGGCGTGATGGCTGACGGTATGAGCGGTACGGGTGATAACATCTCGCCGCTATCATTCAACGAGCTGACAAGAAACTACGAAGGCTTCTTTGTGGTCCACGATCCGCTTCAGGAGCTGAGCACTACCGACCTCACGACCTATGTGATTCTTGGCCTCACAGCCAGATAATTACAACAGGACGAAGCTCAACTTCCTCTGCGACTCAAAAGAAGTAAACAAACAATCTCCTGAAAGCATCACCTCATGTCAAAACATGTCATCGAGGGAGAAAAAAAGCCTTCCGCAGCAATGCGGAGGGCTTTTTAGGTTTAAGTTCATTAGTTGCTCCACATAGCGAATCAACATCCTAACCTGAACGTTAGGGGGCCCGATTTCGTTAAGTAAGTCAGAACTAAGTTGAATAAAATTTATCACAGAATTATGAGTACAGACAAAAGTGAAAGCATTCAAACCTATACATCAGACCTTCTTGCATTGGAAAAGCATTTTATGAATGCTGTAAGAAAGCAAAAAGCATCCGATAAAGTAACCGACACCAGAGTTATTGATTTAATGCATGAGTTTGACAAGATGGCCTCATCGCATGTGGAGACGCTACAAAAGCACGTAGACAGATTAGGCGGCGAGACTACATCGAATATTAAAGCCGCTGTAGCATCATTTGCCGGTTCTATCGCGGGTTTGATTGATACGGTGCGGGATGATACCGTGTCAAAAATGCTGCGTGATGATTATACAGCCCTATCAATGATTACAATTGGTTATACCATGTTACACACCCACGCACTGGCCTCTAATGATACGGCGCTTGCTGAGGTAACTTCAGTGCACCTCACTGATTGCACGGGTCTGATTACAGAAACCAGTAAAGTGATTCCGCTCATTGTGGCCTCGGAAATTATTGATGATGAAAACCAGGCCAAAACAATCGGGGAAAAAGCTTTGGAAAACACGCAACACGCGTGGAAGCCGGAAGTATTTAACATGCAGCCGGATATCGTCTGATATCAGCGAAATTTAGCAAGAACGAATTCTTCGAAAAGCCGAACAGTGTTGTTCGGCTTTTTTTGTGTGCAGCTTATTCATTTGCTTTCTATTATTTGCAGGTACCAGCTTCCGTCTCTCAATCCCTCCCGGATGCCATCCTTCTGTGGTGGTTTACGAGCCTCTCCCTCAGCCTTTCATACAACTCCTCTCCCGTCACCTGCGTGTCTGCCAGTCGGAGCGTCTTCATATCGGGCTGCAGATGTCCGTAGTGAAGGTCTCTGTTGAGGGTGTTAGGTGAAGCCCGCCATTCACGGCTCCAGAAAACCAGCACACCTTCATAGGGAGCCTCAGCAGGCATCGTGAGTGCAAAGTTGGCTATTTCGTTTGCATCATCCGGCGGGTGTATGGAAACAGGCGTGCCGAATGTTCTGCCCAAATCGCTGCTTTTCACAAGAAAAAGCTTGGCGTAGTTTCGCTTGGTCCACCATCCGGTTTCATAGCGACTGTCAATCCATGAAATGTAGACGTTATCACCCGAGATCATCAGGTTTACCGTATCCAGGGTGATGGATCGGCTCAGCCGTACAGGTCTTCGGCAGGACTCACCGGATTCCGGGATGAAGCGACAATACCATAGATCGCTTTTATCACGCGTATCGGTCCAAATAACGTGCAGATTCCCTTCTTCATCAGATCGGCTAATAAGCTGAAATTCGCCATAGGCCCGGGCAGCATATGAAACTTTAAACGGAGCGCTAAACGAAAAGGATTCTCCCGTGCTAAGCTGACCGGCCATGCTGCCTGATAAACCCGAATTGCCCAAAAGTAACCTCCTGACATATATACCGTCCGTTTCCCTGTAGACAATCCACATACCATCATCGTTTTTTACAAGGCTGAACTGAAGCGGCTGCGACGGCAAGTATCCGGGATGTTCACTATTTGGTCCGCTGGTTCGCTGAACCCGACCCGTATTAAATGAAGCTACGCCTATGCCGTTTTCATCTATCGCTATTACACGATGATGCCTTTCCGGCTCCCCGGAAGCATTCTGAGAATCCATTGCCGTAGAAAGCACATAGAAAACGTGCCCGTTCCACTCTATGCGCCCGGACTGTTCTGTTAGTTGATTGAGGTATTCGGTAAGGATGATGTCGTTCATGCCCGGAATCTGCCTGTCGCGTCTCCTCAGAACTTCCTGTTCACCAGATGGCGTAGTAATTGTATATTCTCCCGCAGGCTGCGCGCTGCCAAACTGCGCTTGCATGAGCGTCTGCTGTACATCGACTGTCCAGATGTGCCGACCAATCTGAGCCTCAGCCTCCAGACGGAGAGCTTTTGATGGAATCTGAGGCTGCCAGCGTATGGATGTCTGCGTATATTCACCCGTACTGAATTCAGGCAGCTCGCCAAGCTGCACCGGCACTCGTTCCGCAACGTTTGTGTCGTCGAACAGGGAACATCCGCCAAGCGTTAGTAGCAGCACTACTGAGACGAAGATTTTTAGAAAAGTATACATAAGCACGAAAATGATCTGTAAACTTACGGGAACACTATTTCACCATAATAAAAAAAGAATCAATAGCTTGCTACGTTATTGATCACTTCAGCTCTGTGCCATTCTCACTCCGCGCAATTTCAGGCTTTATATTACCTTAATAGTTGCTCGTAGTTGAGTTCGATTTTAATCACAATACATCATAACAACATTAAACGATGAATAACCCTGAGTCCATACCCAAGCGATTTGCCGAAGGCTGGAATGAGCGTAATGTTGACAAGCTGGCTTCGGTATTCGATGAAGACGCCGACTTTGTGAACGTGGTTGGCATTTGGTGGCGTAACCGGGCTGATATCCGGCGGGCGCATGATTACGGGCTGCGCGTAATTTTTAAGGACTCAAACCTGCGCATCACAAAAACCAGAACAAAAATGCTCACAGAAGATGTGGCTGTCGTTCACGCGCGTATGCAGCTGGATAATCAAACGGCGCTGGACAATAGTACGCCACAGCGCCGCTTTACGCTTTTTAGTTTTGTAGTTCACCGCAACGGGGATGGAGAATGGAGCTGTGCGTCAGCTCACAATACGGACATCGTGTCGGGAAAAGAGACGCATATTATGGGTGAAGACGGGAACATCGAGGCTGCAGACTACCGTAAATCCTGAGACAATTGTCTGCGCCCGTTCTCCTTACTCACCATTCTTATTCTATTATGATTGCGGCGCCCATGCCCGGATGAAAGGAACAGACGTAATTAGCCAATACCTCAGCCAGCTCTTCCGTGAGGTTAAAGCTAATCAGGTTTCCGTCGCGCTCTACGTCTACTGACTCATCGTCATCCAGCAGGCCGGACTGATTGCTCTGCCCGAAAAGTTTTTGATTGTCTGCATTCCTGAAATCCAACGGATGGCTCGACGCACCGGACTCATTAATAAAAGTGTAGCGCATTCCTGCTTCCAAAGTTATTTCCGGATTTGGTTCATCCAGCTCGGCTGAAGCTCCCTCCCCTTCAATATCGAGTACCAGATAAGCCTGTGCTCCGGAATTATCGAGCGTAATTACTGCTCCCGGTCCGATTACAACTGGTGGAGCTTCCGGATCGGGCTCATCCTCAACTACCGGGCTTACGCTGTCTGAGCAGGCAGAAAGAAGAATCAGAAAAGCTGATGAGAAAATAAGGAGTGACAAAAAAGATTTCATGGTGGTTTAAATATATTCAAATTGACTAATTTTTGTATTCATGAACAAATACGTAATCGCATTTCAGCCGGATTTACCAATCAAAAAAAAGCCCGATGGTATAGGCCATCGGGCTTTTGTATAATCCTAAAAAGGTGCATCAGGCGGCGTTCATTTCCACATCTTTTGTTGCAAATCCCCTTTTTCTGCTGTCTACGGTCTGCTCATTTAGTTCTGCATCCATAACTGCAGGTAGTGCGTAAGCCAGACCTATGAAAGGCATCCACACAAGCGCCGTATTTTTTGTTGTGTCATCAAGAGTTTGCAGGCGCTTTATGAGCTGTACAGCCATAACAAAATGACCCGCCAGTGCTACAGCAAAGAACAGTATCGGAAGCAGCGCAATTGCAGGATAGGTGATGGCGAGCGTCCAAACATATCCCGATGCAAAAAGCGTAATCAGCATACTGGCTGAAAAACGGACGGCAAAGGTTTTTTCCTCGTCGAAGCTGCTAAGAGTTGCTTCTGACGCTGTAAGCTGTATTTCAGACGTGGTCGTATTCATAAGGGCAGTATTAGTTAGGATTATGTTGTTTACACCCTGAATTACGAAGTACCTATACCACCGGATTACTTTTTTTAAAAAAAAATATTAAAAGGATGATTTTAATCATTACTGACCAATTTTTGAGCAAAAAAAAGCCTGACTGCTTCCGCAATCAGGCTTTTGTATATCATACAAAGTTAAGTTATTTGCACCTTATTAAAATCAAACCATACCCCCGTAAAGCTTGAAATGTCAAAGAATCAGGCGGCGTTTTCAAGCTCTGCCTCGGTATAGATGTAGGTGTCTTCCCAGGTACGCTCATTATCAATTAGAGCAGTAGGAAGAGCATACATCGCTCCAAAAAACGGTATAAATATAACTGAGGTCGTTTTACTGTAGTCTCCAAGCGTGCGTAATCTTCTAACAATGAACGTTGCAGCTATGGTGTGGCCAAGCACGGCTACAGCAGCAAAAACGATTGGAAAAATAATCATAGACGGGTAATTCACTGAAAGAATCCAGAAATACCCGGCGATAAAGATGGTAAGTGCAATTACGGAAGTGATTCTCTTGATGAAATCATTTTTTCCGATTGTAGCCTGCAATAACAGGCGGTTGTTGTCTCTGTTGTTCATAGTGCTAAACCTTTGTTGTCATTAAGGGCTTTTAATCTAAATGAAAAATAGTGAAATGCACCATTAATTAAAAAAAATTAATTAATTTAAATTAACCCCAAGAGACCCACACATAAGCAATTGATTAAACAGGCTATACACAAATAAAAAAGCCATCCCGAAATAGCTGTTTCAGGCAGGAGTTTGTCTGAATTTTCGATTTTACATTTTATGAGGTTTCCAGTGACGGCGTCTGTTAAAAAAATCGAAGAATTCAGTCTTACTCAAAAAGCTAATCTCGATATAATCATCACCGCTCACCACTTTAAGCACTCAGCTACTTCAAACCCTGCCCCAATCTTGCCACTTTTCTCAGGAGCTCGGATTGCTCTGCTTTGCCGGCATTTTTCACATAGCCAAGGTTCAGCACCGATACATTATAGATGCCTGCTTTCTCCAGTACCCCTTTCTTCAGCCGGTTGATAAGCTGTCTGCCCTTCAGGAGTCTGTATTTCCACCCGTCTTCTTCCATGCTTGTAATAATCCGGGCTGACTTTCCTTTATACATCTTGCTTTTGCTGAACAGCATTTGTGCAAACACAGCCGTTCCTGCCGGGAAGCCTGATTTTAATGAAGGATGAACCCAAACCAGATGATCAGCATCCATAATTTTTTTGCGGGCTTTTTCTAGTTCATCTCTCTCAATGTTTCGTGAGCCAGGCTGTTTTTTAAGCTCCGAAATGGTGATCTGATCCACATTCTCCGCTGCGTGAACTGCGGCATCTCTGTACGCAATAGCCGCTGAGGTTTCGAGGCTCTCCCGATCCGGATGTCCGTTGATGATAAGTACGTTCATGGTTGAAATTTTGAGTTCACAATACTGTTTGATGGTGTGCGAATGATAATAAACTAAAAGATACCTTTTCGATTTGCCTGTGCACATCAATGTACTTTGCAAGTGCAGCGGAACCATACCAGCGAAACAGTTCGGCGCTTAGAAGCCCTTCACGAACGGCCGGATCCTCTTTTAATAGCTCTCTGGCCTCATCGATTGTCTGCACGTCAAAAACAAAAATTCCGCGAAAAGTGCGTTCATTAGGCTCCAGCGGCCCGGCCAGTACCATCAAGCCCTCATCAGACAGCTTTCTGATCGCTGCCATATGGCCGGAAAAAAGCTCGGCCTGCGTTTCAGCATCTGCCGTGGTGTTTTCACCGGTTTTCAACATGACAAGTACATACCACTTCATTCCGTAGTCATCGGCACCGAGCTCCTGGGCCAGCTCCGGGTTATAATCAGGGTTAGATGATTGCGCCACAGACGAAATCGTTATCATCAATAAGATGATGGGTAAAAGTAAAAGTGATTTCATGAATTCAGATTGTTATATGATGGCAAGTATGAATTCCCGCCGGTTTGGGCAGAGCGTCTCTAAATGTAATGATTCAGCCGAACATACCACAGTTAGCTTTATTCCCTCTAATCTGTTCAAATGCTAAATAATCCGTATATTCCGCGTTCACTAAAAAGGCCGTGACGGCTCAACAAATACAGTATTTACCGACTCTATGTCCGACTCTTCAGCTGAAGCAAAAAGCTCAAAAAACTTTCTCGAAGAAATCATCGATAAGGATCTTGCCGAGGGGCGCCATACCTCCATTCTTACGCGTTTCCCCCCGGAGCCAAACGGATATCTTCACATTGGCCACGCCAAGTCCATAAACGTAAACTTCGGACTGGCTAAAAAGTACGGTGGCGAAACCAACCTGCGTTTTGATGATACCAATCCGATTACCGAGTCAACCGAGTATGTACAGAGCATTAAGCGGGACGTAGAGTGGCTGGGCTACGAGTGGAAGCAGGAGCTTTATGCCAGCGACTATTTTGAGAAGCTCTATGAATTCGCCCTTAAGCTAATTCGCGACGGCCTTGCCTATGTGGATGATTCCACCTCCGAGCAAATTGCCGCCCTGAAAGGCACGCCAACCACGCCGGGCACCAACTCGCCCTACCGGGACCGCAGCCCGGAAGAGAATGAAGAGCTCTTCAAAAGGATGCGTGACGGCGAGTTTCCTGACGGCTCCCGTACCCTGCGTGCCAAGATCGACATGGCCGCTCCGAATATGCTTATGCGCGATCCTGTTATCTACCGAATCAAGAACGCGCACCACCATCGGACTGACGATAAATGGTGTATCTATCCGACCTACGATTTTGCGCACGGTCAGAGCGATGCCATTGAGAACATCACCCACTCCATCTGTACGCTGGAGTTTATGCCGCACCGTCCGCTGTATGAGTGGTTTATCGAAAAGCTGGGTCTGTTTCCATCAAGGCAGTATGAATTCGCCCGGCTCAACCTCAGCTATACGGTAATGAGCAAGCGCAAGCTGCTTCAGCTGGTAAACGAGGGGCACGTTGAGAGCTGGGATGATCCCCGCATGCCGACCATTTCCGGACTGCGCCGCCGCGGCTACACGCCAGCTGCCATCCGCGAGTTTTGCAACCGAATCGGTGTAGCCAAGCGCGACAACCTGATTGACGTCTCCCTGCTGGAATTCTGCGCGCGCGAAGACCTCAACCGCATCGCCGAGCGCCGGATGGTTGTGCTGGATCCCGTGAAGCTCATCATCACCAACTTTCCGGAAGATAAAACCGAAATGCTTCCATCCGAAAACAATCCGGAAGACGAGCAGAGCGGCGAGCGTGAGGTGCCCTTCACCCGTGAGCTGCTCATCGAGCGGGAAGACTTTATGGAAGACGCACCCCGCAAGTTTTTCCGTCTGTCGCCGGGCCGTAACGTAAGGCTCAAAAGCGCGTTCATCATTACCTGCGATGATTTCAAAAAGGATGAAAAGGGTGAAGTAACCGAAATTTACGCAACCTACCACCCCGATAGCCGGAGCGGCAGCGACACCTCGGGTATAAAAGCAAAAGGCACGCTCCACTGGGTAAGCGCATCACATGCCGTGCCTGTTGAAGTTCGCAGCTACGACCGCCTGTTCAATGTTGAGGATCCTGCTGGTGAAGAAGGCGAAATCACGGATTACATCAACCCCGACAGCCTGGTTACCATCCCGCAGGCGTGGGCAGAGCCGGCCATTCTGGACGACCTCAAAGAGAAAAGCGGGAGCGCTAAACACTTCCAGTTCATGCGCAAGGGCTACTACTATGAGGACATCAGCTCTACGGCGGAGAAACCCGTCTTCAACCAGACCGTTGGCCTGCGCGACACCTGGGCGAAACAGAAGGGAAAGTAGGGAGATAAGTCACCCTTTCATATTTGCTTCGACACATCATCATTGCAGGAATAATCCCGCTGACAGATATCATTATTGCAGCAGTTCTTATATCGTGCTCTTGCGAAGATGACGGGCAAGAATCGGTAGCACAAATTTCTTTTTTTGCTACCCCAGACACACTATTCGAGAAACTATCTACATTTGCTTCTAAATATACTCCAACCTCAGCCATTACGCGTCTTTCGGAATAATTTAACCGGATTGGCTTAAAAACTAGTTTTGTAAGTCCACAACAAGCGTAGGCTCTATTCCAAGCTCATTGAGAATTTGCTGAGTGTCGTTTACAACTCCCATTGGTGCGTTTGACGAAATTCGCAGCTCTATATTCACATCTTTCCTGATTTGCATACCCATAAGCACGTCTGAAAGGAAGTCTATATGAAGATGTTTTTCATTCAGCATCAGCGTTTTTGAATCACTAATGATTAATTTAACGGTTACCGATTCGTTGACTGAGGTGGAACTGTGAATATCAAGCTCCATAGCTGAAACAGATTTTGTTGTTGAAGCAATCAGAATGAGTGTCATAACGAGCAGAGATAACAATTTTATAATGCGGCTCATAACATTTTTTTATATTATGGAAAATTTACTTTCTAAAATTGAATACAGGCTTAATCATTCAAATTTACAAAATATCTTGTTAAATCTTTAGATATAATTGAAACCACTGCATCATCATCTATACTTACTTGTGCCCCATAGATTACACTTCCTGAAGCCCCAAGTGGTGAAAACGATGTGTCAGAACTAAACAACAAATTGAAGATCTCATCAAAAACATATATCCTGATGTTAGATTGATAAGTGGCTTCGATAAGTATCAAGGTATTTTCCCTATGCTCAAGCCTGTGTACCCGGTTTATTATAAACAGCGATTCATAAAGCTCATCTGCATTAATATCGGAAGGCCTGTTTATATTTCCGACGTATGATTTATAATCGTCGAAGTATTTCTGAAAAGACTGGGGCACTACTTCGTGTTCTATACCATCAGTCATATCATAAATATAAAAAACAGGCTTATGTGGAAGGGTCGCAACAGCCCGATCATTTAACAGTATCCCTCCACCTCCCGGAACGACTCTTTGAATAGCCTTGTCTCTTGATGACAACTCAAACCGTTCTATTCTATTCTCATTGTTATCTATTTCTATGATATTTATAAGGTGGGAAAAACCGGGTGTAACAAGAAGGAATTCATCGTTAATGCTAAATTTTCTGCCACCACCATAGGGATGAACTACCGATTGGACTAACCTGCCATCGAGATCTGCGATTATAATTTCACTTTTTGTTATATCTGACCACGCTAACAACTGATTGTTTACACCGTTAACATGGTATGGAAACTCGTACTCTCCTGGTCCACGGCCACGATTCCCGTATGTTTGGATATAGCTGTCATTTTCTGTATTACCATATACATTAATCTGCCTATTAGAAAGATCTGTGAAATACAGGATGTTATTTACACTTGTGATGGAAACAATATCACCCCCAAGATATTCAGGCAAAATTATTTTAGTGTCATGTAGCAAGATATTGTCCGCATTATCATGTTGGCGATTTTGATGACAAGAACATAGCGTTAAAATAATCACAAAATAGAGAAGGTAAATCCTTAGCATCATAAGCCTCCGACCAAATAAAATGACTTAAATGAATATTCTCTTTTTAGTTTATTTATTTTGCTTAACACTTCACCACAAATCACCCCGTCACAGAAAAAAACATAGTTTTTAGTTCTTTTTATTTTGTTGTTTGCAAACTCTTCAATTCTAATAATATCAATATTTTTATAAACAATCGGCAGCTCCAAATCTGAGTAAATTTCCCTGGCATCAACAAATGCCAAGTCTGATATTTCCGCAAGCTCATGCTTATTAATAACTTCTATATCTGAGTATGCGTATTTCTCGACCTTTTGATCCAAATTTTGACTGGATGAATTATACATAAATAATATAATAAGTAAACCAAGATGATATCTATTTACTTGAGCCATGCCATGCTTCCACATATCACATATTATTACTAAAATATAAATATACCACACAACGTGCACAGACACTACATAAAATAAAATATAAGAAACTTTTTTTTGCAATAAAGATAATATATATACTAGCCCCAATAGTGAAAACAATAATGAGAAATAAAACTGCACAATCACAAGGAAACCAAAGCTTGAGTTTTTATAAAAATAATTTATAATAATAAACTCATAATACCAAAGCAGAGCGATTGCAACAGCTAATACTAAAATAAATCCGTTGGCTAGTAAACCAACGGATTTATTATTTTTAGTCAAATACTTCATTTTCAGATCTCTTATTGCATGTATCTTCACCACCGGCATGGCACAAATAATGAACACCTGTACTCCCACCTCCAGTAGGGAAGCAGAAATGGTTTTCAAAACCTCCTTCACACATTCAACTACCTGAAGTTGTTTTTTGCGCATGAATATCAAGCGTCATCGCAAGGCCTGCAGCGACACAACATAAGGAAACTATTATTTGTTTAATCATTTTCTTAAACTTTTTATTTAAAATTTGATTTATGAAACTGCTTAGCAAATTTATTATAAAAAAAAAACAGATTGGGGCAAGTCAATTTCCCTGGGAGTAGTGGGTAATCAGCAAAAAGCTTTTCGAGCCTGAACAGGAAAAAACGGGACATCACTAACGCCTTTTTGGATGGCACGGAACAGCTTGATCCTGGTATTAAAGGACGCTGCATTCGCATGGGTTGACCAGAGATTGAAGAAATTCGGAATGGTATATATGTGGTTCAATACGGAGTTTACCTGCGTGGCAAACTCCTCTTTATAGCAGGTATGAGAGTCATTTTTCCAGTTTTTTTGGTGCTCAGCGGCTATTGCTTTGTGTTTCTGCTCATAAATAGATCGCAGCCGCATGGCATGTTCATAGGTAATCTGTAAATGAGGATAGCGGTCAAAAGCAATGCTCATACGAAGGTGCTGGGATAACGACCAGCTGCTTTTGGGCTGATTAAGCGTATTCCTCGTGCGGGCCAGCAGCTGTTTCGGTGTGTCGCTATTGGGCAACTCTTCGGCCACATAACGCTTCTTATCGGCCCTTGCATGAATAATTGCCCGGTTTTCGGCATCCATCTCTTGCCTGCGCAGCCCAACGCGAACCTGCTGTACAAATTCATTCACTAACTATACCAGATGATAGGTAGTATCCCTAAGCGCTAACGGTCAGTTACGATCAATGCCTGCGGAAACACCTGCCGGGCAGCCGATTTATCTGCTTAGCTTTCTTTGAAATGTGGCGATACCCGGCTCACATCACAAATTCGGCAAAGTTTTCGCGTGTAATAAGCTCCCAGGTTGCGTTATCGTAGGTTTCTGTCCAGTCTTTCGGGGCCTTTGCTTTTTTACCGCTTCCCCATTTGAATTCGTAGCCGTTTAACTGCCCCCCCGTTTCTTCAATCAAATCGATTTCCTTTTGGTCATATGTGCGCCAGTAGTAGTAATTGGCGGTTTTTTTCTTGAACGCATTTCGCTTAAGACGCTCGATGAACAGGAAGTTTTCCCAGAGCTGCCCCACATCATTGCGCTTGTCCAAAGTGTTGAAATTAGCGATAACGGCATTTCTGATTCCGTTATCCACGAAATAATACCTATTCATTTTACTCACTTCCTTTCTCAGGTTTCTTGAAAACCCATGTAGAGATACCAGCACAAACGATTTTTCCA
Source organism: Balneolia bacterium (assembly GCA_022565795.1). Taxonomy (GTDB): domain Bacteria; phylum Bacteroidota; class Rhodothermia; order Balneolales; family Cyclonatronaceae; genus Cyclonatronum. The sequence goes on along the minus strand of JAIUMA010000029.1, from coordinate 20,729 downwards.
GCAGATCCAGATATCGCTGAACGGTTTTATAATCCAGCCCCAGCTGTTTGCCCAGCTCAACAGTAGAAACCTGACTCCCGATTTGATATGCGAGCAGTTTCAGCAGATCGAGAATTATGTTAGATCGTTTCAGAAGCTGAAATTCGAGTATGTCTCTGATGAGATACGAGTTTTTTATTTCGGTGATACGATTCACTTTCTCATCGTGGTTATCCATAATTACTACTTCAGGATAAGAACCGTAAATCAACAGATCTTCAAGGCGCCTTTCAACTTCATAAACCGTACTTTTGGCAGCCAGCTCGCTGATAGCGACGGGATAAAGCGATATCACATTCTTTCTTCCGGTAAGCGGCTCCTCAGCTGCATTGGCTAAATCAAAAGATGAGGAACCTGTGGCTATCACATACACTTCAGGAAAATTATCAACAATCAGCTTCAGGGCAGTACCGATATTTTCAATTTTTTGAGCCTCATCGATTACGAACAGCTCCAAACCCTGAACCATTTTTTTTATGATGGTGAGGTCGCATTTCGCTAAATCAGCACCAAAGGACATATCATCCCCGGTGTAAAATGCATGGTTGAGCGATGTTTTTCCCAGGAAGTGATGAACCAGCGTAGTCTTGCCAACCTGCCTCGCACCGTATAGTATCAGGACTTTACCTTTTTGCAGGAGATCCGAAAGGTTGAATGATCTGGTAATCTTGCTCATGACTAAAATATACTCAAAATCCTGTAATTAACTAAAATTACAGGATTGATAATCCTTCAATTTATATAAATTAGAGGAGTCGGAGTCCTGTAATTACATCAAATTGCCACATCACTCCCCCTACGACAGCATCGCCCTTCGCATCAGCATGGCGTTTACGGCAACAATTATCACAGAGGTGCTCATATATATGGCTACGACGGCGGACGTGAGCAAAAGACCAACCGCCGTGAAAGAACAATATCGTCCCGAATACCGGCGCCACCCATTCATCACCCGGAAACGAAATGGCTTCATAACCGACCCAATCCACTGCTGTATTTGTTCGGTGAGATACAGAATGGGCAGCGTAAGCGCAAAGCTCACCCAAAACCGGTCCCGAAACACCCCCGGACTGAGGTGCTCATGATCGCTGTGGTCGTGATTGTGGGCATGTCCGTTATCTTCCGAATGATTTTCTTTATCGTGATTTTCGTACTGTGCATGTTTTGAACTCATCATATATCCCCTTATATATTCTTAATGGACCGGAGGAATGGATTACTTTCCCTTCCGCCATATTCATTACTCAATCCGCTCAATGACCTCGCCGCACATCAGCATGGTTTCGGGCAGATAGGGGTTCATAATTTGGTCTTCGCGGCTCAGCCAGTAGCCGCCTTCATCATCGAATGCCATAGGGCAGTACTGCTGATAGACCACACCTTCGATACCGAACGCCTTCACCGCATCCACGAAAAGATCAGACAGGAAGCGAAATTCGCCGCGTAGCGCCTCGATGTCTCCGGCTTCTGCGGCAGCACTAAGGTGGCCCTCAATATTGCCGTAGGTTTCCATCCAGAGCATGTGGGCATCGCCGTCGTTGCGGTGCTCGCCGATTGCCTCAAGCTGTGCAACCATCTCGCCCGTCAGTTCAGACGCTGTTTCAAAATCAGATTCCACCAGAGCGTCCTTCACATCCAGATAGGTTTCAACAAGAGCAGTAAATTCACTTCTGAACTCGTCTGAAACGCCTTCGCTCACGTCTTCAATCTCACGCTCGTGAGGGTCTTCCGGGGCAAGTACATTTCGGTTCATCATGCTGAAGCGATCCGATAGCTGCATTTCGCTATCAATTTTAAAAGCACCGTTAGAGACAACGTGTTCGCCTTCCTCGATGCCGGAATGCACGGCGAAGAAATCTCCGGCACGGGCACCGATTTCGACCTCACGTGCTTCAAACCGGAAGCCGTCTGCTGAGGTGTCGTGCACGTAAACAACCGAGCGCGGACCAGTCCAAAGAACGGAGCTGGCAGGTATCATTACCTGAGGCTCGCCATGGTAGGCCGCTTTAAGCGTGCCGCTCAGAATCTGACCCGGGCGCAGGTTTCCTTCGTTGTTTGAGTAGCTGGCCCGGACAGCAACCGTTCGGTTTTGCTCGTTCAGCACCGGGTCTACAAATTCGGCGATTGTTTCGTAGGTTGTACCGGGGTTCGATCGGGTGGCAAACGTAATGGCGTCGCCACGTAAAATCCACGAAATATCGTCTTCATAGACCTCGAACTGTAGCCAGACATTGCTTAAATCAGCGATTTCGAACATCACCGTGCCGGTTTGCACATAGTCGTTCCTGGCGACATTTCGTTGAATCACAACTCCGCTTGCCGGCGCAGTCACCGCTATTTCGCGCTGTACGTCTCCGCTTTCAATGATGCGTTCAATCTCATTTTCGGAGAGCTCCCACTGCCGAAGTTTCGACTTTGCGGCTTCGGTCATGCCCGGATTGCTCTCTTCAAAGCGAATGGCCTCAAGCAGCTCACGCTGGGCAGCTACCAGCTCCGGCGAATAGATGGTGGCCAGCACATCACCGCGACGCACCTCCATACCGGTAAAATTAACGTCCAGGCGCGTAATTCGGCCCGGGAAGTGCGCTGTGATGCTGCTGAGATTCCGCTCATCGGCTACAACACGGCCCGGCAGGCGAATCTCTTTTTCGGGCACCATGCGCTCGGCGGCCACGGTCTGAATCTCCGCCAGTCGAACGGCCGATTCGCTCATTACCATGGCGAAGTCTCCTTCGTCTTCGCCAGAGGCCGATGCCGGAATCAGGTCCATGGCGCAAATCGGACAAATACCGGGGCCGTCTTCACGAACCGATGGATGCATGGAGCATGTCCAGACCTCGTTGCCATTTGCATCGGTAGTCATTTCATGGCTGTGCCCGCTGTGATCATCATGGCCGTGGCCACTGCCTCCGAAAATGAGGTAGCCCAACAGAAGCCCGATAAGCATCACGCCCGACAGCAGTAAAATTGTGGTTTTGTTCAACTGAATATTCATTGTTCTGTGTGTTTAAAATGTGCAGTTAATGCAGTTGCATGGTGATGGCATCAGCGCCTAATTCAACAGTCTGATATGTTCGGCGGCCTCGCGTTCAATCTCGGTGAGGGCCCGCTCTTGTTCGAACTGAAGGCCAGCGTGCGCAATCTGCTGCGCCAGCAGTTCACGCCTCAGACTAATCAGCTCATTGAAGTCTGTGCTTCCGCTTGCATAGCTCTCCAGCACAAGCCGATACATGCGCTCAATGCGCGGTATGATGCGCTCCTCAATGAGCGTAATTTCACGGCCGGCTTCCTCATAGCTGTTTATGAGTCGCGATGCGTTCTGTTCGATCTGAAGACGCTCGGAATCGATTTCGAGCTGCAGCCCACGCTGGCGGGCACGGTACTCGTCACGGCGGCCATCATACTTCCCGCGCCACAGCGGCAGCCGGACCGTTGCCATGGCAAAGTACCCTTCATTCATATTCATCATGGTCATGCTTCCGTAATCTCGGCCCATTACCTCCAGCCCCAGGCCAAACTCGGGCATGCCCATCCGGCGGTTTCTGTCGATTCCGCTTTCGAGCGACGCGTAGCCAGCCTCAAGACTCATGATCTCCGGACTCCTTGTGTTGGCCAGTTCCGCAATTCCCGCACGGTCGGCAACCAGCTCCCGGCCAGTGAATCCCGAAGCTTGTATCTCAGCATCCCCTTCACGCCCCATAAGGCTGTTGAATCGCACGTACAGGGCCGGAAGCCTGCTCTCCAAATTTTCGATTCGAACGGCAAGCCTTTCCTGCTCCAGCTCTACATAAAGCAGATCCACCTGCGACGCGCGCCCCGTTTCGAAGCGCGTCTGAATCTGAGACTTCAGGTTATCCAGCAGATCAATCTCCTTTTTGGTCAGTTCTGCCTCCGTTTGGATCTCGGCTATATCGAGCCAGGCCAGATGGAGATCGCGAAACAAACCGAGAGCTGAATTTTTGTACTGCTGCTTCTCTGCATCGGTCAGAAATCGCTGCTCATCCCGTGCGGCGCCAAGAGAGCCAAACCACGGAAACATCTGCATGGCCGATACCGAAAAGCGCCCCAAAACCTGCGTCTCCATATCGGGGTTCAGAAAATAGCCCAGATTAACAACCGGATCGGGCAATGATCCCGCCTGACGCTCTCGTTGGTTTCCGGCCTCGATACGCGTCTGATAGACAGCAAGAGCCGGACTGTTTTCCAGCGCTTCGGCAAAGTACTCCATCAGCCGGGCGGGCGGCTCCTGCGAAGCAACCTGTCCGCTAAGGTAATCAGGGCGGGCAAACAGCAGCACAGACGCCATCACCAGAAACAAAAGTGTTCCGTTAAAGGGTGATGCGCCCCGTGCCCGGTTTCCGGCAGCAGGTATTGTTTCTGCCAACGGTTTGATAGTTGGTTGATTTATGATTCTCATGAGGTTTTCTCCATGGTTTTTTCGCACCAGATTACGTACAGAATGGGCACCAGAAACAGGGAAAGCAGCAGGAACAGCACGCCCCCGAAAAGCGGGACGGCCATTGGCAGCATTATTTCTGATCCGCGGCCGGGCGAGGTTAGAATAGGCAGCAGCGCCAGAAGCGTGGTTGCGGTGGTCATAAGGCAGGGACGAACGCGTCGCAGACCTGCTTTTACGCCCACTTCCAGAATTTCGGCTCTTGTGGTTGGCTTCATCTTTTCAAACATTTGGCGGAGATAGGTGGCCTGTACCACGCCGTCGTCTACTCCGATGCCAAACAGCGCCAGAAACCCAACCCAAACGGCCACGCTCAGATTAACGGAGCCCATGCTGAAGAGATCCCGGATATTGGTTCCCAGAATGCTGAAATCCATAAACCAGGGCTGCCCCCAGAGCCAGAGCATCACAAAGCCGCCGGACCAAACCAGCGCTATGCTCGAAAAGATGATGAGACTTTGCGTGGTCGAGCGGAACTGCATGTAAATGAGCAGGAAGATGAGAATGAGCGTGATGGGTACGATTACCATCAGGCGCTCGGCGGCTCTTTGCTGATTTCTGTACTCACCCTCGAAGCTGTAATTTACCCCGGTTGGTATCGTAAGGCTTCCATCGGCTATGCGCTCATCAAGGGCAGCACGGACGTTCTCTACCACCTCAACCGCCGCAAAGCCCGATTGATTGTCGAACGTGACATAGTTGTTGAGGAAGGTATCTTCACTCCGGATGCTCATCGGGCCGGTCTCATAGCGTATCTCCGCCAGCTGACCAAGAGGAATCTGGCTTCCGTCGGGAGCCGGAACAAGGATTCGGGCGATGGCTTCCGGCGTGTTGCGCAGCTCGCGGGCGTAGCGAACACGTACCGGATAGCGCTCCCGCCCCTCAACGGTAGTGGTGAGGGTCATGCCGCCAACCGCGATTGAAATCACGTCCTGCACATCCTGTATACTGAGGCCGTGTCTCGCAATTTCGCGCCGGTCGATATCGATTTCCAGATAGGGTTTGCCGACCACGCGATCGGCAAAAACTGAGGCCGGACGCACGCCCTCAACTTCCCGCAGAATGTGCTCCAGCTCTACGGAGAAATCATCGATCGTTTGCAGATCCGGTCCGGTAACCTTCATGCCAATATTCGCGCGCATGCCTGTTTGCAGCATAATGATGCGCGTTTCGATCGGCTGCAGACGCGGAGCCGAGGTCGTGCCGGGAATGTTGGCCGCCCTGGTTACCTCGGCCCAGATATCGTCTACCGACCGGATTTCATCCCTCCACTGACGGTAAAAACGTCCGCGCCGGTCGGGAATAAGCACGCCATCATCATCCCGCACAAACTCCCCGTCCCGGTCGGTTCGGAATCGAATGCGCCTTCCTTCCTCATCGGTTTTAAACTCGCTTTTGTAGGTAATCACATTTTCGAACATCGAAATAGGAGCGGGATCAAGCGCCGATTCCACGCGCCCTACTTTACCCACCACGCTTTCAATTTCAGGTATGGATGCGACACGCATGTCCATTTTTTGAACCACGTCGATCACCTCCTCCATACCAGCATGCGGCATAGTTGTTGGCATCAGCAGGAAGGAGCCCTCATCCAGCTTGGGCATAAACTCGCGGCTCATACCCGGAAAACGGGCATCTGCAGACTGCCAGCCGGATGATTCCCGGATGTCCCAGCCCACAGATTCCGCAGCTTTTGCAGGCCAGCTGAAGACGCTGTCGAATCCCTGCCAGGACATCAGTCCAACCAGAAGTATGACCAAAGGGATGCTGAAGAAAACTGCCCGTTTACTCAGGAAAAAGCGCAGCATTCGCTCGTAATAGCGCATGAACAGCCAGAACAGAACCAGAACAAGCGCAATCATTGCAACCACAAAAAGCGTATTTGCAATGCGCGAATTTTCCGGACCGAGCGGAAGCCAGGTACCGGACATCAGCCAGGCCAAACCAAGCGCCACAATAATTGTATTAATTACGCCATGATTTGCTTCAGATAGTCTTTCCGGGTAGAGCACAAACAGCAGCTTGCTTACGCCGAGGCCAAACAGTATGAAACCGGCCCATGGCTGCACAAAGAAGCCAATCAGACCAGCGATTATCAGCAGACCGCTCCAGAAAAGCTTCATATTACGGCTGCCTGCTTTTCGGGTGAAGAATATGTGGGCCAGCGCCGGAATGATTGTAAGCGTAATAAGGAGCGCCGCAATCAGCACGAAGGTCTTTGTAAACGCAAGCGGACCGAACAGTCGCCCTTCCTGAGCCTCCAGCATAAATACCGGCAAAAAGCTGATAATGGTCGTGAGCAGTGCTGTAACTACGGCCGGACTCACCTCGGTGGCGGCCCGGTAAATCACCTCAAGTTTCGACTCCTTCTCCCGGGCTTCCTCCAGATGCCGGAGCATATTTTCCGTGAGGATGATGCCCATATCGACCACGGTCCCGATGGAAATGGCGATTCCGGCAAGAGCCACCACGTTTGCATCAATGCCCACATAGCGCATCAGAATGAAGCTCATCAGAACAGCAACGGGCATCAGTGCGGCCACAAGGAATGCAGCCCGGAGATGCATCAGGATGGCGATAATTACAATAAGGGTGATGAGCACCTGAAGCGTAAGCGCCTCCTCAAGCGTGCCCAGCGTTTCGTAAATCAGGTCGGTGCGGTCATAAAATGGCACAATCTGAACCTGTGAAACCGTACCGTCAGCCAGCGTTTTAGTTGGTAAACCCGCGCTGATTTCATCAATTTTCGCCTTCACGTTTTCTATGACCTGCAGCGGGTTCTCGCCGTATCGTGCCACGACTACGCCGCCAACGGCCTCCGCGCCTGCAAGGTCGAGCATTCCCCGGCGCTGCGCTGGTCCGCGTGAAACCTTGGCCACATCCTTAATCCGCACCGGCACGCTTTCATTTACAGCCACTACGCTCTCTTCGATATCTGATAGCTCCCTAATATACCCCAGACCGCGAACAACATACTCGGCGCGATTCAGCTCGATGGTCCTGGCCCCAACATCCATGTTGCTTTTGCGAACCGCATCGGCAATTTGGGTGACCGTAACCCCGCTTTGACGCATGGCATCAGGATCGATATCAATCTGATACTCGGATACAAAACCACCGATGCTGGCCACTTCAGCCACGCCCGAGGCCGAGGACAGTCCAAACCTAACCTGGAAATCCTGTATGGTTCGGAGCTCGTCCAGATCCCATCCTCCGGTTGGGTTTCCGTCCTCATCCATGCCCTGAAGCGTGTACCAGAAAATCTGGCCGAGAGCGGTAGCATCAGGGCCGAGAGTCGGCTGAGCGTCGGATGGCAGCAGTCCCGAAGGAAGCGCATTGAGCTTTTCCAGAATTCGGGCCCGGCTCCAATAGAACTCAACATCATCTTCAAAAATGATGTTGATAGCCGAAAACCCAAACATCGAGTTCGACCGGACCACCCGAACGCCGGGCAGGCCTATGAGCTGGGTGGTGAGGGGATAGGTAAGCTGATCCTCAATATCCTGAGGCGAACGACCCGGCCACTCGGTAAACACAATCTGCTGATTATCGCCAATATCCGGAATGGCGTCTACCGCTACAGGATCGCGCGGCCAAACTCCCAAATCCCAGTTGAAGGGGGCAGTCGTAAGGCCCCAACCGACCATAAATAGCAACAGCAGGCCGGCAATAAGTTTATTTTCGAGGAAAAATCGAATGGTATGGTTAAGCATATGCAGTGAAGTTTGAGTACAGCATGTGGAAAAACTGCAATGCTTTCACCATAGAGGCGAATTATGTGAAACAAAACCCGAAAGTCTTAAAAGCAATTGGCTGATAACTTGGTGTATCAGAGAAATGCTTATACAGAGGCAGCGTTTACCTGTAATTCAGGTTTGGGTGTGTGCATTGCAGCAAAAAGCGGGGAATACTGATCTCAGATTAGATATGTGCAATGCTTTACGCGCAGCGGAGTGGCGGTGCTGCGGGTGTTGAAATCAATTTGAGCTCTATCGAACGACGCTCCGGAAAGCGAAGCGGATTTTGAAACGGTAAGGGCAGAAAACAGAGCTGAAAATGAATAAACAGATTCGAACTGTTTCGCGAGTAGCTCCCCGGATGTATTTTTTTTCAGAGCAACGACTGCTTCAGAATAAAGCGCTGAAGAAGTCTCAGCTGAAATAGCACAGTCGCATCCGCTACATAAAGGAGCGGTTTGTTTAGTGTCCTGAGAAGGCATGTCGCAATGAGAAGACGACGGTGCCAAATCGGTAATCAGCGGTAGCCCGGCATCATTTTGGGCACCAGACTGGGAGGGGCAGCAGGTCATTGTTTCAGCTTCAGCGTTCATATCACATAGCGCAACAATTCCGGTTGCGCAGCTAACTGCGGCCGGAATAATCGTATAGAGCAACATACTCAAGAGCAGCAGTCGCCCGGCGGATTTTATATGTGAAGCTGATCTCAGAAGCATCTTAAGGCGCGTCTTTGCCTTTATAGATGAAGCCTGCTTTGTCGATTATCTCGGCAGCCATTTCTTCGGTAATTTTTCCGGCGATCATAGCTGTGCCGTTTACATGATCTACCTCAGCCTGAACAACATCAGGATGTTTGTCGAATAGTTTCTTCAGGCGCGACGAGCAACCGTCGCACGTCATGCCTTCAACCTTAAGATTTAAGGTATCTTCCATTTGACCTAAATAATTTTGAGTGTTCGTTTAATCGATTGATTAACCTACCAACATCACGAGTACCACAAGAGCCACAAGGGATGCCTTGAGCATGGTTGTTTTATATTTTCGCATTAAGCCACTTGATTACAGTAAGAATGCCAGAACATTGCGAATATAGCGATGCAACCAGCGGTTAACAAACTCCCAAATGTAAATATTTTATAATAAAGTTGTTTATAAAGAACTGGTTTACTAAACGCACTGCGGAAAACAAGCTGTTTGTGCAATGATAACTGTTTCCCTGCCATTCCTTAACTCCAGTAGCGACTCCATTAACACATCCTTGTTTTTCCAGGTTTAATTATAAAAAAAGGGAGCTGACCACCGCCAGCTCCCTTCCAAGTTTGAATAAACGGGCTTTCGCTATCTGGTGAAGCGGATACCCATAGTCGCATTCACATGGTTGAAAGAAGATCTGTAGTGGTAATCAGATCCGCCATCATACCAAAGCTGCGGTGAGTTGGTCAGGTTTCTGACGTCTCCGAATATCTGGAACTGCGAGGTAAGATTATATCTGACCGTCACGTCCAGACGATCCTGCCACCTCATGTAGCGGTCGTTAGTCGGAAACAGGTGACTTCTGTGGTTGGCAACCTGTGTGGTGCTGATATCATACAGATATGTACTCTGGTAGTTGTATGATACCATCCCGTAAAAATTGCCTAGTTCGTATGTGAGCGCCGCATTTACTACGTGAGGTATCTGGCGCGGAAGCTCAACTTCACGATCGATACGCAGCTGCGCTTTGGACGTTGCAAAAGTGTAGTTGGTATAAACACCCAAACCACTTAAAGCACCCGGCAGGAAGTGAAGCCTTTGCTGCCAGGCAAACTCAGCACCCCAGACTTCTGCTGTGGTTCCGTTTTGCGGCATTCTTGACTCAAATCCTTCATAAACTCCATCTTGTACAGTAGTTACTTCCTGAAAAATAAAATCCTGAAGGCGCTTGTGAAACACACCAGCGGAGAGTATACCAATACTCCGGAAATACTGCTCATACATCAGATCGAAACTCATCACTCTGGAAGCTTTGAGGTTCGGATTTCCGCGACGCACGGTTTCATTTTCAAAGTTGGCAATCTCAAATGGCGCCAGTGCGGTAAAAGCAGGTCTTGCGATAGCGTTGGTCCATGCAAAACGAAGGTTGGACACATCACTCAGCGAATACCTGGTATGGAACATCGGGAAAAAGTTCACATAGTCATTGCTGGTACTGATGTCCTGACGCACGAAGTTGACCTCATCAGTTTCCGGATCCACTCCAAGAATCTGCGTCTGTGTTCCCTGGTATGTTGTTGATGTGGCTTCAACACGCACACCTCCAAGAAACAGCCATCTGTCGCGCTCCAGCGTGGTCATTGCATAACCGGCAGCAATCTGCTCGGTCGCGACATAATCCGAAGGGTCAGAAACCAGCAATGTTTCAATTACGTCATCCGAATCCTGTTGAAAGAACTCCCGGTTTTGATCGATGAATGAACCCGCACGGCTCCAGTCCACAAAGTTAAAAATCTGATAGCGGCCATCAACCAGCGTACGGTGGAACCCGTCTGACATTACTTCATTGAACAAAAATGTTCCGTTTATGTCGTTATACTCGATTACGGATTCGCTTCTGTCTTTATGCTTATAGAAATAACGGCCACCAAATCTGAAATTTCCCGCCATATCTCCGACTTCATACGGCATGCTGAAGTTTACGCGTGTATTCAAATCGTTGTCGCGCATATCGTCGATACGGTTTTCATATCTGGTGAGGCGAAAGTTACCCGGATTCGATACGATATCCTGTGAACCGTTAATCCAGTTAATGTTGGCTGCATTTCTGTCTGCAACATCATAAGTCATTTCCAGTCCGTTCTGGCGATAGCGCAGATACTCCTGATAAGGCTGATCGTAACGGCCGTGAGCATAGGTTACGCTATAGTCCATATTAAAACGATTCAGCTGGCTTTCACCACCCAGTGTTAAGCTGGCAAGAGAATTCATGATGTGGTTTCTGCGCCCGATTGGCTCCAGCCTGGCTCCGTCGATGGTATACGTAGTACCATTCAACTCCTGAATGCTGCCACGATCCGGTCTGATTCTGAACTGATGGCGGATACCACGCTTATCTCTCAGGTTGTACAAACCACGCACAAATAAACTATGATTGTTGTTTAGCCTGTAGTCTACGCGGCCACTTAATGCATAGCGATCTGACTGAAACTCATAAGCCCCAATTCGCATTTGGTCGATTCGGTCGATTGTTTGGCCGTTGAACTCCTGCTCCGACCAGAAATGGCGGATATCATCCATCCTGCGGTTTTCACGACTCACGTTTGCTCTTACCACATAACTCAGGTTTCCGGAGGACTGCCCGTAGTGCATGCTTGCTTTAGGATTGCCAAAACCTGCAAAGTTATGCCATCCGCCGGATGCAGCAACAGAAAACACTTCCTGATTACCAACAGGGCGGGCAGCTACAAGGTTAATTGATCCGCCAACCGCATCGGCATCCATATCCGGAGTGATGGCCTTGGTCACTTCAATCGCGCCTACGATGTCAGAAGAAATGCCAACAAGCGAAACATCACGGTCGGTCGCGCTTGTTGTTGGGAGGCGCTCACCGTCTAACGTAACCGTGTTAAGTCCCGGTGCCATACCACGAACAAACATCGCGGTTGCTTCTCCGCGGAACTCCTCTGTAGAGATTCCGGGCATCCTTCTCAATGCATCCGAAACGTTTTGATCCGGGAATCTCTGGATCTGCTCGTCAGATACAATATTCACAATATTTGCCGAGTTACGCTGGCGGTTAAATGCACCACCCTGACCAATAGCCTGAGCAACAATATTTACACCCTGCAGTTCAAGAACACTGACTGAGATAGCCAAATCAAGCTCCTGAGACCCGGCTGTAACGTTTATTTCCTGCTCGAGATATTCATATCCGATGTAACGTACAGCAACGATTTGCTCACCCACCGGAACCCTGCGGATACGATAGCGGCCTTCCACGTCCGTGGCGCTCCCCAGACTTGTTCCGCTAATATAAACGCTTACACCTGGTAGCGGCTCACCGGTGTCTGCGTCTGTAACAATACCAAAGATAGTACCCCGACTATCAGTTTGCCGGACCTCTGCTTTTGCATCAACACTCAGATGTATAGAGAGGAACAAAAACAGTGCACATAGCGAATTTTTGTATATCTGTTTAACCATACCCTTTAATTATTAGGTTTTTGTTAACTAATTAAAGAAAGGGATGCTACGTTAACTCTGGTTTACCGCTATGTTATGTGAATATTAAATCAACTTTTTCAATCAGATTAAGCAACTGTTTTTATTAATTCATATCCCGGCATTTAATTCCAAAACAGAATCTACAATCTCTTAATCCTGAGGCTGTTTGATACCACGCTCACCGAGCTAAGCGCCATGGCTGCAGCCGCAAACATTGGGCTGAGAATTCCGAACGCGGCAAGCGGAATTCCAACCGTATTGTATATGAATGCCCAAAACAGATTCTGTCGAATAATTCTGAGTGCGCCCCGCGAAAGGATGATGGCCTCAGCGACTTTATCCAGGCTATCTCCCATAATCGTGATGTCTGCCGAGGAAACCGCAAGGTCCGTCCCGCCCGACAGCGCAATGCCCAGGTCCGCCTGAACCAGCGCAGCAGCGTCGTTTATACCGTCGCCGACCATCGCAACACGTTTGCCTTTATCCTGATATTGCTTGACGATATCCGCCTTGCCTTCCGGCTTAACACCGAACCGCACGTCTTCAATACCAAGGCTGCCTGCCACATAGTTCGCGGTTCGCTCCTGATCTCCGGTCACCATAACCGGATGAATATCCAGCTTTTTCAGCTTTCGGATGAAGGCCTCAGCGTCTTTTCTGGGCTCATCACTCACGCTTATGAATCCCGCTATTGCCTTATCTGCCTTCACCACAAGAACCGTGCGCCCCTTTTCCTGCTCTCCGGCAATGAGGTCATCATATTTCGCTTTTTCGTTTTCAATAAGCTCCACCGATCCGATTTCTATCAGGCTGTTTTCCACCCGGCCTTTAATTCCGGATCCGGCCCTGGTCTCAACCTCCTGTGCATCCGGCAGCTTGATATCCAGCTTTTCGGCATATCGTACAACAGCCTGAGCAATCGGATGATCGCTTTGAGTTTCGACAGCTGCTGCAAGGCGAATCAACTCGTTCTCTTCTATTCCTGAAACAGGCCTTACGTTACTGACCTGCATTTCGCCCGTTGTGAGGGTACCTGTTTTATCAAGTAAAATTACGTCAGCCTTTCGCGCTTCTTCGAGCGTTACCGCGTCTTTTATCAGGATTCCCTTTTCTGCTGCACGGCCGGATCCGACCATTATTCCGGTAGGCGTTGCCAGTCCTAAAGCACATGGACACGCGATAATCAGCACCGCGACCATATTCACAATCGCTTTGGCAGGGTCCCCGTCTATCAGCATCCAAACGGTTAGGGTGATAAGCGCAATCACGATTACAACCGGCACAAATACAGACGCCAGCTTATCTACCAGACGCTGAATCGGCGGCTTTGAACCCTGAGCCGTTTTCACAGTTTCGATCAGGCGCGCCAGTGCGGTTTCTTCACCAACGGCGGTTGCTTTCATCCGGAAAGAGCGGTCTGTGTTCCGGGTTCCTCCGGTAACGTTATCACCCTGCGTTTTATCGACCGGCACGCTTTCACCGGTCATCATCGACTCATCTACAGAAGGAGTGCCGTCTTCAACAACGCCATCGACAGGAACCTGCTCAAATGCCTTAACCAGCAGCACATCGCCGGATTTTACCTTATCAAGGGTGATGGTTTCCGTGGTGTTATCACCCTTTATTCTGTGCGCTCTTTGAGGGGTTAGCTTAATGAGGCCGCTGAGCGCGTCCCGGCTTTTGTAGCGTGCCCGCTCTTCCATCCATTTACCCAGAAGTATAAGCGCAATGATGACGGCCGCCGTATCGAAATAGACGTCCATGGGCGTAACCAGGCCGCCCTCAACCCCAAAAAACGTGGCATACCCGCTGAATAAAAACGCCGCGCCCGTACCGACAGCTACCAATGAGTTCATATCGGCCGCTTTACGCTTAAGCGCCTTCCAGGCTCCCGTAAAAAACGAGCGTCCCGCATAGAACATGATGAAACCCGTGAGCAGCAGCTGCGCAAGATTCCACTCAAAGATGTAGTTATGAATAGCATGATGCCAGCTTTCGATAAGCATCGGCCCCATATCCATCACGCTTACTACAAAGGCGAGCGGAAGCGCAATCAGAAAACGTCTTTTAAAAGCGGAGTCACCGCTCAGCACCGACGCTCCGGCCGGGATATTGCTTTCCTCAACGCTGGCTTCAAAACCGGCGTCCTCTATTGCCTGAATGATACGTTCCGTATCTGAGCCGCCCCATTTAAAGCGGGCTTCCTCGGTTGCCAGATTTACGGAAATATCTGAGGTGCCCTCAACTCTGGAAATTGCTTTTTCAACACCGGATACGCAGGTAGCGCAGGTCATGCCGCCAATGGCAAGCCTGTACTCAGAGGAGGAAGATGAACCTCGCTTTTGCTGCTCAGCCGCTTCATAACCGGCATCCTCTATAGCTTTGAGAATATCGCTAACCGAGACTTTTTCGGCATCGAATGTAACATCGGCCTGTTCTGTGGCCAGGTTCACGGATGATTCAACTACACCATCCAGACGGTTAAGAGCTTTTTCCACTCCTCCAACGCAGGATGCGCAGCTCATGCCGTGTACATCAAGTCGGGTTTTAGTCATTGTTTCGGTCATAGGATTCCGGATTTTCTTTATTTTCGAAATAAATTACCAAATACCCCGTGGCAGTGCGTTCAAGTGAATCGCAAGTTTGTATAAAATTTTTGGATTATCACAATGAACAAATCCGGTATTATAAATCAACCAGTCCCTTTCTGCCTTCGAACGTTTTTTTCCACTTACCGGGGCTGAGATTTGTAACATTCTTGAACTGAGCTGAAAAGTGCTGTGAGGAGCTGTATCCCAAAACGTGAGCTATTTCTCCGATTTGCATTATATCAGCTTCAAGCAGCTCCTTCGCCCGCTCTGTCCGAAGCTTGATGTAGTACCTTTCTATGGTTTGTCCCGTCGTTTCGGAAAACCTGTCACTCAGGTAGCTATAGTTTTTATGAAGTCTTTTACTCAGCCAGTCTGAAAAATTCCCCGGTTCATCACCCGACTCGATTTGCTCCAGGTACCGGATTAATCCGCTTTTGATATCGGAAACCAGCGCATCTTTATTTTCCTGAATCAGCTCAAATCCTCTGCTATTTATGTATTCAGAGAAGTCCTCAAGCTGCTTTTTTTCCGGCTCTTTGGTCAGCACAACCCTGCCAAGATCAACGGAAGACCACTGCATATCATTTTTTCGCAGACCTTCCTCTACAGCTTCGATGCAGCGGGGGCAAACCATATGCTGGATTCGTAGTTCTTTCAATGTGCTTGTTTATCGGGTTGAGATTTGGTGCATTCATAATATAAAAAAAGCAGGATGCCTGAGCGACACCCTGCTTTTAAAACGATGAAAACTGTACGTTATTCCACGGTAACGCTCTTCGCCAGGTTTCGGGGCTGATCCACATTTGCCTTACGGTAAACTGCAATCTGGTAGGACAGAATCTGAAGCGGAATTACGGTAAGGAGTGGCGTAAGCACATCATGCGTATCCGGAATGGTTATTGCAAACTCGGCCAGATTACGAACATCGTGGTTACTTTCGGTTGTAATAGCGATGATGCGTCCCTTGCGTGCACGAACCTCTTCAATATTACTGATCATTTTTTCATTGGTATGATCGGTAACTGCAAGCACCACAACCGGCATATGCTCATCAATAAGAGCAATCGGGCCGTGCTTCATCTCCGCAGCCGGATAGCCCTCCGCGTGGATATAGGAAATTTCCTTAAGCTTAAGAGCTCCCTCAAGCGCAACAGGGAAATTGTAGCTGCGACCCAGGTAGAGGAAATTCGGAGCATACGCAAACAGTCTTGAAATATGGTCGATTTCATCCTGCTTTTCGGTAATCTGGGCCACTTTGC
Organism: Balneolia bacterium; assembly: GCA_022565795.1. Lineage (GTDB taxonomy): Bacteria > Bacteroidota > Rhodothermia > Balneolales > Cyclonatronaceae > Cyclonatronum. The sequence continues at coordinate 4,447 of JAIUMA010000029.1, read as the reverse complement.
CCGGAATCTCGCTCATGGCCTTAATAAGTATAGCGGCATCTGCTTCACTCAGCACCTTACGGCGCTGACCAAGCAGAATTGAAATCATGCTCAGTACAGTTACCTGTGCGGTAAATGCCTTAGTGGAGGCCACCCCGATTTCAGGGCCTGCGTGGGTGTATACACCCGCATCGGTTTCGCGGGCGATGGTTGAGCCAACTACATTACAGATACCAAGCACGAGTGCTCCGCGCTGACGGGCTTCCCGCACTGCGGCAAGCGTATCGGCAGTTTCGCCACTTTGGGAAATAACGAGCATCACATCATCCGGACCAATTAAGGGCTCCCGATAACGAAACTCTGATGCATATTCTACTTCAACAGGTAGTTTGGCAATATATTCGAGCAGGTACTCGCCAACCAGTCCGGCGTGCCAGCTTGTGCCGCAGGCCGCAATTACCAGGCGTTTTGCATTGGTGAGGCGGTCAAGTACGCCTTCAATTCCACCTAAAACGATACGGTTTTGATCTACCATCAGACGGCCTCGCATACAGTCTGCAATAGTCTGGCTTTGCTCATGAATTTCTTTGAGCATGAAGTGCGGGAAGCCGCCTTTTTCGATTTGCTCGATGCTCATTTCGAGTTCGTGCACTTCCTTGCTTAGCTCAATGTTGCTGATGGTTTTGACCTGGTAGCCTTCTCTGGTGATAGTCGCCATTTCATCATCATCCAGATAAATAACTTTATTGGTGTATTCGATGATCGGGGAGGCATCAGAGGCGATAAAAACCTCATCATCACCAATTCCAAGAAGGAGCGGTGAGCCTTTACGGGCTACAATAATCTGGTCGGGCTCATTTTTGTTAACAATGGCGATGCCATAGGTGCCATCAACTTGCTTTAGCGCCATTTGAACGGCGGTTTCAAAATCGGTTTTGGCAACTTTCTGGATTTCTTCAATCAAGTGTGCAAGGACTTCAGTATCCGTTTGACCTTCGAACACGTGGCCCTTGGCGAGCAGCTCTTTTTTGAGCGCGTCGTAGTTCTCAATAATACCATTATGAACTAAAGCAAAATTTTTGGTGCCATCGGTATGCGGGTGCGCATTCACATCGTTTGGCTCACCATGTGTCGCCCAACGGGTATGCCCGATACCTACCGTTCCGGCCGCGCCGGATTCGGCAACCATTTTTTCCAGGTTTACGACTTTACCTTTTCCCTTGCGAACCTTAACATCGCCATTAAGTACTGCGATGCCGGCTGAATCGTACCCTCTGTACTCCAGCCTTTTAAGTCCCTTGATGATAACGTCTGAAGCTTCACGGAAGCCAATGTATCCTACTATTCCACACATAAAAGATGTTTATTGGTAAAAAATTGAATGATAAATGTTGTACTTAATTCTAATGAAAGTGTTCACTCAGCGCCTTCAGAAGAAGGGGATAATTACTCACTCAGATGCTTATTCCCATACTTAATAAATCATTTTAAATTAGGGATTTTTAACCGTTAATAAAACAGAAATAACGCTTTAATAAGCTGCTGAATGACGGCAACTTAGAACACTCAGGTTGTCTGTCTCTTTGTTTTAAAATCCTGTACATTACTTAGCATATCAACTATACACTCTCGTCCCGCGCTATACCTGCCTTATGCTTCAAATTTGCTTTTTCGATGACACCCGTTCCGCCCGCCTGATGCCGCTTACCCTAACCAAGCCGTCCAACATGCTTCGTGTTGGCATTTTCACCATTTCAAAAAAATGGATCAGCCGGCTCAAACCAAACCTGGTTACCCGACAAATGCCAGCCTACATGCAGGGAGTTTACGAAGCGCCTGAGCCAAATTCCGAGCATGAGTGTTTATGGATAAACGGCCGTTTTTTGCCCGATGATGAGGTAGCCAATCAGATACTGGCGCTTTCAGTTGATGAAGGGCTCATGCACGGCACAACGCCGGTAGCGCTTCGGCTCGACGGCAGCAGAAGCCGCACCATATTTAAGGCTGGTAATATTCCCGGTTCGGATGTCACGTTTTCGGAAACAAACCATGGCACGCTTCTCGATGCACCATGGCAGGTTTTCACAGAGAACGGCGCCCAAATCAAAGAAGACCTGAAGCACCGCAGTGAAGAGTTTAAGGCCGTGATAGCTTCATCCTTTCCAAATGTCTACTTCATTAGTCCGGAGCAGGTTTTTGCAGGCAGTGAAGTCCGGATAGGTCCGGGCGCTGTACTTGATGCCAGCACCGGCCCCATTCATCTTGCCGATAATGCAACTATTATGGCGGGGGCGCTTATTCAGGGCCCCGTTTCCATTGGTGAACACGCCACGGTAAAAATGGGGGCAAAAATTTATGGTGACACTACCGTTGGTCCCTGGTGTAAAGTTGGCGGTGAGCTCCACAATGTTGTTTTTCAGGGCTACTCCAACAAAGCACACGACGGCTTTCTGGGAAACTCTGCCATAGGCGAATGGTGTAACCTGGGTGCCGATACGAACAATTCGAATTTGAAAAACAACTATAGCACGGTCCGTCTAACCGACATGGAAACCGGGCGCGAATATGATACCGGTCAGCAGTTTTGCGGCACAATCATGGGAGACCACTCCAAGACGGCCATCAACACCATGCTTAATACAGGTACCGTTTGCGGGGTTTCATCAAGCATAGTATCAGGCACATTTCCGCCCAAGTTCATCCGCTCATTCCGCTGGATTAGCCCGGACTCAGAAGACTTATACCGCTTCGATAAAGCTATTGAAACGGCAGAAAAAGTAATGGCACGCCGGGGCGTTGAGCTCACCCCGGCTTACCGAAGTATGATGCGTCACATTTTTGAGCAATCAGACCGCTAAGAGCGCAAACCGGCTTAGTTCTGAAGATGCACCGGCTGCGGTTCAGGTTCCCGCTCCGGTTCCGTTGCGGTTGTAACTCCGTGCGCTTTCGGACGCCCGTTTTCGTCTACGTGCACAAACACAATCTTGTCGATTGTAATAATCTGCTTTTTGTTGAACTTATTTCTCACCAGACACTTAAAGGTGATGGACGACGTTCCGAACTTGATAACTTCCATGCCCATTTCAATAATATCTCCGGCACGCGCGGTGTTGATGAAGTTGATTTCTGAAATGAATTTTGTTACAAGCTTATCGGTATTGAGCTGACAAATAGCAAAAATAGCTGCTTCCTCATCGATCCAGCGAAGAAGGCTTCCGCCGAAAAGGGTGTTGTTGGGATTAAGATCCTCAGGTTTAATAAGTTTTCTGGAATAGAAATTCATAGCTTTTAATAGTAGTAGTTTTAAAGCGCCGGAGCCAAATCCGGCTTCTGTAAATTTACGACAATTCAGATCGAAATATTTTGATATCACTTTTTTAAACCTTTTTTTGCAAAAAGTCGTTGCAAAAAATAAGACTGTAGAAGACGCAACCAATCATCAATAAACGTTACCAAGCTACTTGAAAACTGACCCTAAAGAAATAGAATCACTGGTATTTTTGCTTGATGATCCCGAGCCCTTTGTTCGCACGAATGTGGTGAGCAGGCTGAATGAAATCGGTGAATCAGCCGTGCCGTTGCTGGATCAGGCCCGATCCTCGACTGTTGATAAAAATCACAAAGCTCTGATTACCGACATTATTCGTGATATTACCTTCGACAGCTTTCAGCAAGAGGTTTTGGAGCTGGCTGAAGACGGCATCATGAGTATGGAAGACCTTGAAGATGCCATTTTTCTGTTTTCAAGATTTGATGATCCGACTATTCGAACGCGCCCTTACGTGCAGCATCTGGATTCCCTGGCTGATGAAGCTTCCATAAAAGTACACCGCGCCGACAGCGACCGCAAAAAAATGCTGATGCTCATTCAGCACATCTATTCAAAGCATCAGTATGAAGGATGCCACGACGATTATCTAAATCCGCGCCATTCGTACCTCCACCACGTGATTAATGAGCAAACGGGGATTCCGCTATCATTGGCATTCATCATACTTTTCACAGCACGCAGGCTTCAGCTTCCGTTTTACGGGATGAATATGCCGCTTCACTTTATGGTAAAGTTTACAACCAGCAGTGGCAGCGATATTCTTATTGATCCATTTAATAACGGGAGCATCATCACAAGAGAGCAGTGCGAGCAGTTCCTGAAGAAGAGTCGGATTAAAGTGCGTGAGCAGTTTTTCGACACGGCTTCACCCTACTCCATGTTCACGAGATTCATCAGAAATCTGATAAACGGACACCAGGAATTGGGGGAGAAAAAGAAGGCTGCCCAGCTTAGCCGCATTCTTTCCGTACTGGAATCGAGCCGTGGCGGCTGATCAAATACCGGTAAGGATAAACGACGCCCATTGATACGGATGATTGAAGCCCGGCCTTGAAATCATTTCGAGTCGTGCCTTACGCAAGGCTTTGGCGTAGTCCATGCCCTGGCCTTCCCTGTCCAACCGGTTGAGATTTTGGT
>JAIUMA010000028.1 GCA_022565795.1 Balneolia bacterium | reverse complement strand
CCCACCACAATTGACGCGAAATGCACCAGTCGTGCACGTTCTCCATCCAGTTGCGGTAGCTGTTTTTGAACTTTTCCGGATAAAATTTGATGGTGTCGTTCATCACGTTTTCGAGGGCCGGCTTCGCGGTTTCCTCCATTTTGAGAAACCACTGCAAAGAGAGCTTCGGCTCAATCACGGCGTCGGTCCGCTCCGAATACCCAACCTTATTTTTGATATCCTCTGTCTTCACCAGTAGCCTGGCTTCTTCCAGATCTTTGGTGATGAGCTTGCGGGCCTTAAAACGGTCCTCACCAACGTAAAACTGCGCCGTTTCGCTCAGGGTGGCATCATCATTGAGCATATCAATAACTTCGAGGCCGTGCTTGATGCCCAACTCGTTATCGTTCACGTCATGGGCGGGCGTCACCTTAAGGCAGCCGGTTCCGAACTCCATTTCAACGTACTCATCGGCTATGATAGGCACCTCACGATTCACCATCGGTATGATGACCGTTTTTCCAATCAGATGCGTATAGCGCTCGTCATTTGGATTTACGCAAACCGCCGTGTCGGCCAGAATGGTCTCCGGACGCGTTGTGGCAATGACCACAAACTCATCCGAATTTTTGATCTGATACTTCACGTGGTACAGCTTTGAATTCACCTCTTTGTGAATAACTTCTTCGTCTGAAAGCGCGGTTTTGGCAACCGGATCCCAGTTCACCATGCGAAGTCCGCGGTAGATCTGACCTTTCTCATAATAGTGTATAAAGCAGTCAATCACGGCATCATACAGATCATCTTCAAGGGTGAAGCGCGTGCGCTGCCAGTCGCAGGAGGCGCCCAGCTTGCGAAGCTGCTTCAGGATAGTGTCGCCGTATTCGTTGGTCCAGTCCCAGGCGTGTTTCAGAAACTCATCACGGCTAAGGTCGCTCTTCTTGATTCCCTTTTCGCGCAGACGCGCCACAACCTTGGCTTCCGTAGCAATCGAAGCGTGATCCGTACCCGGCACCCAGCAGGCGTTCTTGCCCATCATACGCGCCCGGCGGATGATTACGTCCTGAATGGTATTGTTGAGCATGTGGCCCATGTGGAGCACGCCGGTTACGTTGGGCGGTGGGATCACAATGGCGTAAGGCTCACGCTCGTCGGGTTCGGAGTGGAAAAAGCCCTGCTCCTCCCACCAGGTATACCATTTTGCTTCAGCTTCGGTTGGAGAGTAGACTTTAGGAATTTCGTTGATACTCATGGCCTGTTGAATTGTGTTGCGCGGCCGTGGAAAAAAGCTCCGGCCGGCGTGAAAAAGGATTGTGGGATGGTGTTAAAAAAGAAAAGACACTAAGAGACAAAATCAGGACGAAGCCGGACGTTGTGCCTTAGTGTCTCAGAAAAGAGCAGTTTCAGCTTAAAACTTACGCTTGAGCAGAACGCCAAAGTGACCGTCACAGCCGTGGATATGCGGGAAAGTCTGGTAGGACTTATTGTCGTCGCTCAGCACTTCTTCCGGCAGATAATCATCCAGCTCCTCGAGCTCGAAGTTGTCGTACTCTTTGAGGAATTTTTCGATCTGCATCATGTTCTCTTCCGGCTCCAGTGAGCAGGTAGAGTAGACCAGGCGGCCGTTTTTAGCCACCATATTTGCAGCGGCGTCGAGCAATTCAGCCTGCAGGGCAATGGCCTGCTCCAGGTCTTCCGGAGTGCGCTTCCAGCGGAGGTCAGCACGCTTGCTCAGAACGCCTGTTCCGGTACACGGAGCGTCGAGCAGCACGGCGTCAGCCAGCTTGAAACGTTCCTGGGTGGCGTCGGCCCGCTGAATCTTAACGATATTGGCACCGCCGCGCTCGGCGTTTTCGGCAATCTTATGAATCCGGTCCGGATTGATATCCACGGCCAGAATGCTTCCCTCGTTCTCCATTAATTCGGCGAGGAGGAGGGTTTTGGTTCCGGGAGCGGCACAAACATCAATGACGCTTTCACCGGCAACAGGATCAAGAATGGTTGGCGCGAATCCGGCGGCGATGTCCTGCACGTAGCAGAGACCTTTTTCGAACCAGCGTCTGCTGCGCACTTCCGCAAGAGTACTCACCTTATAGTAGCCGGGCAGCCACTCGCTTTCCTCAAACTCAACGCCGGCTTTTTCCATGCGCAGTTTGAAAGTATCGGGTGATGTCTTTAGACAGTTGGCTCTCAGGTAGTAGTTCGGACGCTGGTTGTTGGCCTGCATGAGCTGGAAGGCCTCACGCTCGCCAAAACGCTTCACCCAGCGCTCAACCAGCCACTCGGGATGAGAAAAGGTGGTGGCAATCAGCTCGGTGCGGTTTTTCATGTTTGGCTTCGGGAGAGCGTCGATTTCCCGCTGCACCTTACGCAGAATGGCATTTGCAAGATCACCGGATTTACTGCTGATTTTTGTCTTTGCAATTTCAACGGACTCGTTGATCGCCGCATAATCGGGTGTGGAATCCATAAAGAGAAGGTCGTAGATGCCGAGTCTCAAAATATTTTTGAAGAACAAATCCATACGCTCGATTTCCACCGAGCTGAACTGTGAAATCAGAAAGTCGAGATACGATCTGCGGCGCAAAATTCCCTGTACATACTCATTGGCCTGCTGGCGCTCCTGGCGGTCCAGCTTGTTGATCATTTCCAGATCAAGAATGTTTTCATTATCAAATTTCTCGAGCAGTCGGATGCTCGAAATTCGTGCATTGCTTACGTTTTCCAAAATCGCGTATCAGATTACAGGGTTAGCATTTAACAGTCGGGTAATATAACGGATTTTTGTCAGAATTCATTTAAGAATGAAAGCGGATTACGGGCATTCTGCGGGCATTTTTCAGCTGGCTGGAATCGGCTGGGGCAAAAGGACAGGGCAGGAGACAAGATTGAGCCCTTTTGAAGTCGAAACGTCGGTTTCTGGCTGAGTGCCGGATTCGTGATATTTAGCGCGCGCAGGGCAATTCGGATGTTGCGATTACCCCTTAATTGAAGTATCTTTCGCAACTTGAAAATTTTTAGTGTTTACCGGTGCGAAAATCCGGTATATAATCATTTAAACTGTAATTATTTCAAACGCTTTTTCCTATGAATAAAGGATCCGTCGCTCAGGTAATCGGGCCGGTTGTCGACTGCGACTTCCCCGATGGCCAGCTGCCAGAAATTTTAAATGCCCTTCAGATTAACATGGAAGACGGGCGTAAACTTATTCTTGAAGTAGCTCAGCACCTGGGTGAAAACAGAGTTCGTACCATTGCTATGGACTCTACCGACGGTTTGGTACGTCAGATGGAAGTAATCAACACCGGCGCGCCTATCTCTATGCCAATCGGTGAAGATATTCGCGGCCGACTGTTTAACATTGTAGGCGAGGCCATCGACGGTATTAAAGAGCCTAAAGGCGACCGTCGTTCTCCGATTCACAAGCCGGCTCCGGACTTCACCGATCTTTCAAGCTCTACCGATATGCTTGAAACCGGTATTAAGGTAGTTGACCTTCTCTGCCCGTATGCTAAGGGTGGTAAAATTGGTCTCTTCGGTGGTGCAGGTGTAGGTAAAACGGTACTTATTCAGGAGCTGATTAACAACATCGCTAAGCAGCACGGTGGTCTTTCCGTATTTGCGGGTGTAGGTGAGCGTACACGCGAGGGTAATGACCTTCTGCGTGAGTTTATCGAATCCGGGGTAATTAACTATGGTGAAGCCTTCAAAGAAGGAATGGAAAAAGGCGAGTGGGATCTTACAAAAGTAGATCACGATGCTCTTAAAGAATCTCAGGCTACACTGGTGTTCGGTCAGATGAACGAGCCTCCGGGAGCCCGTGCCCGCGTAGCCCTTTCCGGTCTTACCGTTGCTGAATACTTCCGCGATGAAGTATCCCGCGACATCCTTCTTTTCGTAGATAATATCTTCCGCTTTACTCAGGCGGGTTCTGAGGTATCGGCGCTTCTTGGCCGTATGCCTTCAGCGGTAGGTTACCAGCCAACGCTGGCCTCCGAGATGGGTGCGCTTCAGGAGCGTATTACATCCACCAAAGCGGGTTCAATTACATCAGTACAGGCTATTTACGTACCTGCTGATGACTTGACTGACCCTGCTCCGGCCACAACATTCTCTCACCTTGATGCTACCACGGTACTTTCCCGTCAGATTGCATCCCTTGGTATCTACCCTGCGGTGGATCCGCTTGATTCTACCTCGCGTATCCTTGATCCGCTGGTAATCGGAAAAGACCACTACGAGTGTGCAGAGAACGTAAAAGTACTTCTCCAGCGCTACAAAGATCTTCAGGATATCATTGCGATTCTTGGTATGGATGAGCTTTCTGATGAGGATAAGCAGATTGTAGGGCGCGCCCGTCGCGTACAGCGCTTCCTCAGCCAGCCTTTCTTCGTAGCCCAGCAGTTTACCGGTCTCGAAGGTAAGTATGTGAAGATTGAAGACACCATCAAGGCCTTCAACATGATTCTCGACGGTGAGCTCGATCACCTGCCTGAGAACGCATTTTACCTCGTAGGTACTATCGAGGAAGCGATCGCCAAAGGTGAAAAACTTCTGGCAGAAGCCTGATCCGACAAAAGCCGGATGAGCAGAATTTGAAAGTGTATAGTAGGGTGATGCGCTCCAAAAACGCATCACCCTTTGTACACGATTCTCAAACCGGCACTGGAATACACGATTTTTAACTACAGCTTAGATGATACGCACAAGTATTGTAACACCATTCGGACCGGTATTTGAAGGACTTGCAACCGGGGTGAACCTGCCGGGAACCGAAGGTGCATTTGAAGTAAAATTCAATCACGCCAGCCTGATGTCCATGCTCGACATCGGCAAGATTATCATTCGCCAGAAAGACGGAGCTGAGCATCTGTTCGCTGTAAACGGCGGCTTTGTTGAAGTACACGACAATCGTGTTACCGTACTGGCGGAATCAGCGGAAAACGTGAAAAACATCGATCTGGAGCGCGCCAGAGCTGCAAAAGCACGTGCAGCCGATGAAATCCGCAAGGAGAAAGATAGAAAAGCGCCGCAGGAAGATGTACTGAAAGCAGAGCTCGCTCTTAAGAGAGCAATCAACCGAATTAAACTCCACCAGCTCGGTTAATATCTTTCAGAAGCTTTAAAACGTCAAAAACTAAAAAAGGCTCATCACATCAATATGTGCTGAGCCTTTTTCTTTTGGTTCAACATTCAAGAATCAAAGTTATGATCAATCCGACTGTATGTCTTAATGGTAAAATCAGGATGATCGGTGTGTTCGATCAATTCCCAGTCGGTGCCGATCCGGTCGCGGTATTCCGGGAAGAAAACATCACCCTCATGCGGCTGTTTGATTTCAGTGATGATAAGCTCCACGGCTTCATCGAGCATTCTCTTGTATAGCCTACCGCCACCAACAACAAAGATGCGGTCATATTCCGAATCCTCAAACCAGGCCAGCGCCTTCTCGAGCGTTTTGAACGTTTTGGCGTTGTCGTATGTGGCCGAGCTTGAAAGAACAAAGCATGGTCTTCCGGGAAGAGGCTTAGAGCCAATACTTTCGTAGGTTTTGCGTCCCATGAAGAGAGGCTGACCCATGGTCGTCCGCTTAAAATGTTTCAAATCCTCAGGGAAATGCCAGGGAAGCTGTCCGTCTTTTCCAATGACCAAATTCGGGTCATGGGCCACAATTATGGTATATCTCATTGTCGAATCAGGCATAGCGCATAAATTTAGAGGTCAAAGGCTGCTCAAACCCGGTAATCTTCGAAGGAGCTTACCTAATATAATCAACTAAACTTGAAAGTCTGTTGATTTCTGATTCTTGAATCCAGAGTTTTGATCATGAATCATAAACACCAGAAGCGAATTAACTGCCCCAATTCACATCTCACCATTCACGATTATCATACCGCTACTTCGAACTTAATTCCCGGATGATGCTTGTAGTTTTTCAGAGTGAAGTCTTCCAGGGTGAGCTCATCGATATCTTTGTCGGCAATCTCAAGGGTCGGAAGCGGCAGGTGTTCACGGGTGATCTGCTCTTTCATACCGTCGACGTGGTTTTCATAGATATGGGCATCAACGATGGTATGGGCGAATACGCCGGGCTCAAGGCCAACCTGCTTCGCGATTATCATCGTGAGCGCAGAATAGCACGCCAGGTTGAACGGAATTCCCAGCGCAATATCGCCTGATCGCTGCGTAAGGTGGCAGTTCAGCTTTCCGTTCGATACGTTGAAAATAAACATCAGGTGGCAGGGTGGAAGCGCCATCTGATCCAGAAGCCCGGGGTGCCATGCGCTTACCACAAGGCGGCGGCTGGTTGGGTTGGTTTTCAGCTGATCAATCACGTTACGGATTTGATCGAATTCCTTGAATGTACGGGTGTCTTTTTTGAAAGATGCGCCAACGCCTTCAAACTCGATTTCCTCGTAGCAGTTGTATGGGAAGCGGCGCCAGAGCACAGGATAGATAGGGCCAACGTGACCATTCTCATCGGCCCAGGCGTCCCAGATATGGCAGTCGTTTTCATCCCGCAGCCAGCGGATGTGGTTCTCACCGCGAAGATACCATAGCAGCTCCAGTACTACGGAGCGAAACATCATCTTTTTAGTGGTAAGCAGCGGAAAACCTTCCGACAAGTCTACTCTGTACGACTCGGCAAAACTGCTGATAGCGTCGGTTCCTGTACGATTAGGCTTCCTGACACCTTGTTCAAGTACCCGTTTCACGAGGTCGGTATAGGCTTTCATAGATCTGCTTTTTTCGGTTAGATTGATGATGTAAAGGGCAAATAGAGAATCACATCCTGCCCCGACAAAATATAAAAAATGACGGTGTTATCCACGAAAAAAGCCCGACAAACTGAGTCTGCCGGGCTTTAATCTCAAGTACCTGGAACACTTTAGATAACGGTGCACCAGTCGGCCGGATCTTCCACGTCGCCGTGGTGAATTCCGGTAATAGTATTGTACAGCTTTTTGGCTACAGGACCCATTTTCTCCTGGTCCAGCTGGATTGCATCGCCTTTATGGTGGATGTAGCCAACCGGAGAGATCACTGCAGCGGTTCCTGATCCGAATGCTTCGGTCAGGCGGCCGCTTTTACTGGCCTCAATAAGTTCATAAATTGAAATGGGTCGCTCTTCAACATCCATTCCCCACTCTTTAGCAAGCTCAATTACGCTTTTGCGGGTAATTCCCGGCAGAATGGTACCGGTAAGGGGAGAGGTGATGAGTTTTCCGTCGAGTACGAAGAACATATTCATTGCGCCAACCTCTTCCACATACACACGCTCCATAGCGTCGAGCCAGAGCACCTGCGCATAACCCTGATTCATAGCTTCCTGAGTTGGCTTAAGGCTTGCGGCGTAGTTACCCGGAGCCTTGGCATCGCCTACACCGCCTTTCACGGCGCGCACGTAGTCGGGCATGGTGGTTAGCCGTATCGGTTTGATGCCTTCACTGTAGTAGTTTCCTACAGGGCCGGAAATTACATAAAACCGATAGCTGGTTGATGGCTTCACACCCAGAAACTCTTCAGTTGCAATAACGAACGGACGCAGATAGAGGGCTTTGTACTTTTCGCCCGGAACCCAGTCACGATCAAGATCAACGAGCTGCACAATGGCGTCGCGGAATACTTCTAAAGGCACCACAGGAATATTCAGGCGCTTGCAGGAGTTTGAAAAACGATGATGATGTTCCTTAATACGGAATATGTTAACGTCGCCATCTTTGTATCTGAAGGCCTTCATCCCTTCAAAGCAGCCTTGACCATAATGGAGGATATTGGCAGAAGGCATCATTTCGATTGGGCCGTAAGGCATAATCTGGCCTTGTGACCACTCTCCATTTTTACAGCGGATTTCGAACATGTGATCGGCAAATATATCGCCGAATTTGAGCTTGTTATAATCAACCTCAGACCTTCTTGACACTTTTACGTGGTCGACCGGAAAAACGGCAGTAACGCTTGACTCTGTTGTTTCGAGCATAGTCCTGGAAATTTACGGTAAAAATTTAAAGGTGCTACTGTGAGTACTGTACAACCCGTCGGTGCAAAACGCACCTGTCTCCGGATATTACAAAATTCACAGTTGCAGCTTGTTAGTTAACAGTCTCAGGAAGAAAATTGTTTCTGGAGAATTTCCAGTGCTTCCTGTGCGGCAGCCTGTTCGGCTTTCTTTTTGTTTTTAGCCTTTCCATGGCCAAAAACATCTTCATTTATCTTAACGTCTATTTGGAACGTCTTATCATGATCCGGACCGGATTCGGCAGTAACAACATACTCAGGTATCGAAAGTTTCCTCGCCTGGGTGAATTCCAGAAGCAGGCTCTTGTAGTTATCCTGAGTAGTGCTCACATCGGATATATCGACATGAACAGTATACACATTTTTGATGAATTTTTGCGCAGCTTCGTAACCTAAATCTTTGTAAACTGCCCCTATAACGGCTTCAAATATATCCGACAAAACGCTGTTTTTGAGCTCTATGCCCTGGCTTTTAACCCGTGCGCCTACTTCTATGTAGGCCGGGAAACCGAGTTTTTTAGATAAATTGGCCAGCGCGTCCTCGCGAACAAGACGGGATCTGAGCTTGGTCATAAATCCTTCATTCTTGTCGGGGTACATTTCAAATAGCATCTCCGTGACGACGAGGTCAAGTACAGCATCACCTAAAAACTCAAGCTGTTCGTAGCTCTCAGCCTGGTCCAGTCCGTCTTCAATAAGTCTTGAACGATGGCGAAGCGCCCTCAGAAAGTACTGAGGGCGTTGGATAGGCTCGCCAATTACGGATTCAAGAAAATCAATTTTTTGCCTTGAACCTGAATCGAGCGTACGTTTGCTCAGATACGCTCTAATTCGGTTAATCATGCTCAGTCGTCGAACTTTTTCATGACCAGCGTGGTGTTGTGACCGCCAAATCCGAAGGCATTGTTCAGTGCATAGCGGATCTTGCGATCCTGTGCTTCGTTAACCGTGTAGTTAAGGTCGCACTGCGGGTCGGTGTTAAAATGATTGATAGTAGGAGGAATCAAGTCGTTGTAGATCGCCAGGATGGTGGCAATAGATTCAGCAGCACCTGCTGCTCCGAGCATATGCCCGGTCATCGACTTGGTCGAATTCAAATTGATTTTGTATGCATAGTCGCCAAATACCCTTTTGATGGAGTTCGTTTCGGCAATATCACCCAGCGGGGTGGATGTTCCGTGCATGTTAATGTGATCAATTTCTTCGGGTTTGATGTCTGCAGCCTTCAGCGCTTCGGTGATAGCAAGCATTACGCCATGACCTTCCGGATCCGGAGCGGTGATGTGGTGCGCATCGGCCGAGAAGCCATAGCCGGAGATTTCCGCATATATACGAGCTCCGCGCTTGACGGCGCTTTCATAAGTCTCCAGGAAAAGAATACCGGAGCCCTCACCCAGTACGAAGCCGTCGCGATCGATATCGAACGGACGGGATGCCGTTTCCGGATCGTCGTTACGGGTAGACATGGCTTTAATTGAGTTGAAGCCGGAAACGCCCATTTCAATAATCGGGGCTTCTGCTCCGCCACATACAGCAAAATCGGACTGGCCGTTGCGAATCGCATCGTACGCCAGTCCGATATTGTGAGATCCTGTAGCACATGCCGATACAGCACAGTAGTTCGGACCGCGGAATCCATATTTGATGGAAACGTGGCCAGAGGCGATATCCGGAATAAGCATAGGAATGAAGAAAGGCGAGATGCCCTTAGGTCCATGCTTTTCGTAGGCGACACAATTCTTATAGAACGTATCCATGCCCCCGATTCCGGTACCGATTAGTACAGCAACGCGGTTTTTATCGATTTCATCTAGGTTGATGGATGAGTCTTCGATAGCCATGTCGGAAGCAACACTGGCAAACTGACTAAAGCGATCCATGCGGCGTGCCGCTTTTGGATCCATGAAGTCGCCAACGTTGAAATCCTTTACCATGGCGGCAAATTTGGTTGCAAAACGCTCCGTATCGAAATGTTCGATGGTGCTTGCTCCGCTTTTGCCATTTTTGAGACCGTCCCAAAATGCATCGAGGGTGTTTCCAATAGGGGTTATAGCCCCCATTCCGGTTACTACTACTCTGCGATCAGACATTAAAGCTCAATTAAAATTAATCAGAGATTGTATTGTACTACGTATTGAAAAACTGCTTTGAGAAGAAATTACTTCTTGTCGGCAAGGTACTTAACAGCATCGCCAACAGTAGCAATGTTTTCGGCATCTTCATCAGGAATGCTAACATCGAATTCTTTTTCAAATTCCATAATCAGCTCAACGGTATCGAGAGAGTCGGCACCGAGGTCGTTGGTGAAGTTTGCCGCTTCAGTAACATCGGCTTCGTCTACACCTAGTTTTTCAACGATAATTGCTTTTACTTTATCAGAGATTTCTTGTGACATAATGGTTTGTCTAAGGGTTTTTGGTTGGTAAAATGTACTAAAAAAGGAGTATAAGCCAAAGATAATATTTGTTATACAATGGCTTACAAATATTATAAATGATTACATAGCCATGCCGCCATCAATACGGATGGTCTCACCGGTAATATAGCGTGATGCGTCGCTGGCAAGGAATACGACTCCGTTAGCAATATCTTCAACTTCGCCCGGCTGTCCCATAGGGATGCTGGCTTTAATCGATTCCATCACTTTTTCTGGAAGTTGTCCGGTCATTTCTGTTGAGATATAGCCCGGCGCCAATACGTTCACACGTATATTACGGCTGGCCAGCTCTTTAGCCAAAGATTTGCTGAAACCGATAATACCCGCTTTTGAAGCCGAATAGTTGGTCTGCCCGGCATTACCGGAAAGTCCTACCACGGAGCTGATGTTAATCATCGAGCCGGCACGCTGCTTCATGAACGGGCGAACACATGCTTTGCTGTAGTTGAAGATACTCTTCAGGTTTGTGTTGATGACATCATCCCACTGATCTTCGCTCATGCGCATAATCAGCGTATCTCGCGTGATACCTGCATTGTTTACAAGAATATCGAGCTTGCCCCAGCCAGAAGTGATTTCATTGATCACTTCTTCCGCACGTTTGAAATCCACGGCGTCGGCCTGGAAACTCATCGCTTTGCGGCCAGCTGCTTCCACTTCCGCTTGTACGGCTTTAGCAGCCTCTTCGGAGCGCGCATAGGTGAATGCTACGTCTGCGCCCGCATTGGCCAAAGCCAGAACAATAGCTTTTCCGATTCCACGGGTTCCCCCTGTTACAAGTGCTGTTTTTCCTTCAAGTGAGAACATAGTATTATTCGTTTCCTGAGGTTTCGACGCCTTTAAGCGTGCGTTTTACGAGTCCCTGAAGTACGTTACCGGGACCGGTTTCTACGAAATTCGTTAGGCCGGACTCCTGCATATTCTGAAGCGTTTGGGTCCAGCGAACAGGATTTAAAAGCTGATTGAGCAGATTCGAACGGATTTCTTCCGGATCGGTTGTTGCCTCAGCCGTATAGTTGGAATAAATCGGGCAAAACGGTGTGCTGATTTTAAGACTCTCCAGCTCGGCGCGGAGGCCGTCGAGTGCCGGCTGCATAAGAGGAGAGTGGAAAGCCCCGCTTACCGGAATCTTTTTAGCAATTCGACATCCGTTTTCTTTTAACAGAACCAGCGCACGGTCGATCGCGGTCTCATGTCCGGAAATCACCAGCTGACCAGGGCAGTTGAAATTGGCAGGAACAACCAGGTCGTTTTCACCTTCAGAAGCCTGCTCGCAAATCTTTGCAACTTTATCATCATCCATGCCGATTACGGCGGCCATTGTGCCCGGGTTTTGCGTTCCGGCCTTCTGCATGAGCTGACCTCGTTTGCGCACAATCTTAAGAGCATCTTCAAATTCAATGGCACCACATGCTACAAGCGCTGAGAATTCGCCCAGGCTGTGTCCGGCAACGGCGTCAGGTTTGAGACCGAGCGTATTGTAAAGCCCTACGGAATGAAGAAAAATAGCGGGCTGCGTGTGTTCGGTTTGTCTGAGAGTTTCCTCAGGACCGTTGAACATAATATCGGTGAGGCTGTATCCGAGCACTTCATTGGCACGGTCAGCCATCTTTTTGAATTCGGCATTCTCTTCATAGTGATTGAGAGCCATGCCCACTTTTTGCGATCCCTGTCCCGGGAAAACTACGGCTGTCTTACTCATTTTGGCTCACCCCACTTAATGTAAATGGATCCCCATGTAAATCCGCCTCCGAATGAAGCAAGGATAACATCATCACCTTTTTTGAGCTTGTCTTTCCACTCATAAAGGCATAATGGAATAGTTGCGGCAGTGGTATTGCCGTATCTGGAAATGTTGAGCATCACTTTATCTTTATCCAGCCCCATGCGCGAGCCGGTAGCGGTAATAATGCGTTCGTTGGCCTGGTGGGGAACAAACCAGTCTACATCATCATTGGAAAGTCCGTTACGCTCCATAATTTCGAGCGAAACAGCGGCCATAGACTCTGTAGCTTTTTTGAAAACCACTCGTCCTTCCTGCTTCAGATAATGCATGTTCGCATTTACCGTATCGATGGTCGCAGGGTTCTTACTTCCGCCGGCAGGCTGGCAGAGTAGCTCTGCTTCAGTACCGTCGCAGCGCTGAATGGCATCGATGATGCCTTCATCTTCAAAAGTTGGCTCGAGTAGTACACCTGCAGCGCCGTCACCAAAAATGATGCAGGTAGCACGGTCGGTGTAATCTACGATAGAGCTCATTTTGTCGCCTCCAATAACCATGACTTTCTTGTAGCGGCCTGACTCAATCATCATAGAGCCGGTGGTAAGCGCATAAAGAAAACCGGAGCAGGCAGCCGAAACATCGAAACCATAGGCATTTGTCGCACCTATTTCACGCTGAATAAGGCAGGCCGTTGAAGGGAAAAGGTAATCGGGAGTTACGGTTGCAACTATTATACAATCGATTTCTGAAGCATCAATACCTCTGCTTTCCAGAATCTCGCGGGCAACGTTTCCTCCCATAAAGGAAGTGGCTTTATCCGGATCTTTCAAAATACGACGTTCGCTGATACCGGTTCTGGAGCGAATCCATTCGTCGTTGGTCTCCACCATGGTTTCGAGCTCAGCATTGGTTAGCCGGTATTCGGGCACATAGTGGCCTAAAGCCGTAATTGTTGCCTTGGGTTGATTCGACATTGAAGTAGTTGTGTTTAGTTCAGAGCTTCTTTTATCTGACGGTTGACCTGTTTCTTAACTATCTTTTCCGCACTAAATATAGAGTTTTTGATAGCTAGTGGCGTGCTTCCACCGTGGCCAACCATGCTCACACCGTTCACTCCGAGGAATGGTACGCTGCCGATAAGCTGGTAATCGAAAGGAGAGAGGGCATCCAGAAGAACAGATTTAATGAACCCGAGTTCTTCTCTGTTAAGTGTTTTAGCACGCTGGGATGCCTTAAGGATATTCAGCACGTTTTCCGGAATAGACTCACCAAGTTTAAGCATGAGGTTTCCAACAAAACCATCACAGATATAAACGTCGGCTTTTGCTCGCATTACATCACGGCCTTCGACGTTTCCTACGAAGTCGTCGCGGTGTTTGAGCAAGTCGTAGGCAAGACGTACAGCTTCCCGGCCTTTTTCCTCTTCTTCGCCAACGTTGAGCAGGCCAAGTCGCGGATTTTCTATACCGAGCATGTTTTTTGCAAAAACCTTACCCATCAGTCCAAACTGGTAGAGGGCTTCTGGTTTGACATCTATATTGGCGCCTACATCAAGCATGAACTTGTTTCCTTCCACGGAAGGGTAGGTACTGCCAATTACCGGCCGAAGCACACCATCGATTTTCCCGAGGATAAACATGGAGGCGCCAAGGAGGGCACCAGTATTACCAGCGCTGAAAAATGCATCGCACTTTTGCTGCGCATGCATTCCAAGGCCAACACAGATGGATGAATTGCGCTTGGTTTTAATAGCGGTAGCCGGAGCTTCATCCATTCCAATAATTTGAGGGGCATCAATAACGTGAATGTTATCGCCCGAATACCCCTGTTTTTCAACTTCATCGGAGACCATTTTCTCAGGGCCAAGAAGCATGATGCCGATATCGGGACGCTCTTTAACAGCGTCTATGGCACCCTGAACCGGGTTTTGAGGATAATGATCACCACCTACAGCATCAATCGCAATTCTTAGCATAAGATCTCCGGCTGTGAGGGAAAATTTTAGTTAACTGCTATTACCTGTCTTCCTCTGTAATATCCGCAGTCTGCGCATGCATGGTGTGCTTTGTGGAAAGAACCACAGTTAGAACACTTGGAAAGCGTAACGTCGCTTAGCTTTTGGTGTGTTCTGCGTTTGTTCTTACGGGCTTTGGATATCTTGCGTTTTGGATGTGCCATGGCTAAAAACTGATACTGATTTATTGTTTATTCTTTAATTGTTTTAGAGCATCCCAACGTGGATCCGTAGAAGCTTCATCACTATTTGGTTCCTCAGAATGACCGAATGTTTCGGTGTATTCTGTTTGGGTTCCATCATCCCGTATAAACCGGGGGTGAAGCTTCTTTATCGGAATGCTTAATAAAATACTGTCGCGAACTTCCTGTTCGATATCGATTATGTTTGAAGAAACATTCAGCTGCCTGATGGCCTGATTGTCGCTTTCATCGTCCTCAACATCGGGTTTGAATAAAATTACGTAGTTAACATCGACCGGATAGCTGAATTTTTCTAAACTGCGGTCGCATGTAAGCTGAAGATTGGTTTTGGCATCATACCGGACCTGCAGTGTGTTCAGTATTTTGGTGAACTGAACCTTCAGGTCTATGCCGTCGTGCTCAATATCACCCAGACTGAAATCCGACGGGCTCACTGTGAGCTCGCGAACCGACTTGCTGTCTGGTATGTCGCTAATTCTAAACTTCATTTTGCTATTTTATTCTAAAGCTTACCAATATAAAGGTATATCGGGTAAGAATCAATGCTATACAGCGACAGAGGGTGTTTTATGAGAACAGACCGTAAAGACGGTTTTCCACTACCTCAATAACCCTTCCGAGGTCTTCTTTTTTGTTAACGAAGTCCAGCTCATCTGTTTCGATTATCAGCTTTTCATGCGGATAACGACTGATCCAGTCTTCATAAAGCTTGTTCAGACCTTCAAGATAATCAATTCGAATAGTGGTTTCGTAATCACGGCCACGCTGCTGGATTTGTTTTACCAGAGTCGGCACATCGGCGCGAAGGTAAATTAACAGGTCAGGCGGCTTCAGATACGACGTCATTTCGATGAATAGTGAGCTGTAGTTTTCGTAGTCCCGCTCGCTCATCAGCCCCATCTCGAAAAGGTTCTTGGCAAAGATTTCAACGTCCTCATAAATCGTTCTGTCCTGAATGTAGCTTTCGTTTTTTTGCATCAGTAATTTTTGATGCTTAAAACGGCTTGACAGAAAATATACCTGAAGGTTGAAGCTCCAGCGGCGCATATCGTCGTAAAAGTCAGACAGGTACGGATTATCATCTACAGATTCGTAGTATGGCTGCCATTTAAAGTGCTTGGATAGCAGGCCGGTCAGCGAAGACTTACCCGCACCGATGTTACCCGCGATAGCTGTGAAATACTTCTTCCCGGTTTCAGACATGAAGTTAAGTTGATGATCGAAATAAAATAGTTATGTAAGGGTGAAGGTTTTTTGGCCCTTCGTGAATTAACTGCCCGGTTTGCCCAACAGGCGGAACATCGCCTTTTTGTAAGCTTCCACGCCCGGCTGGTCGAACGGATTTTCATCCAGACAGTAGACGTAAACCGCGATTGCAATTTCGCAAAGATAAATGAAACGGCCCACATGTTCGGCATCCAGCTTATCGAAATGAATGCTGATGCAGGGCACACCACCCTCAACGTGCGCTTCACGTGTGCCAAGGTACGCTTTACTGTTAATTTCATGAAATGATTTTCCGGCCAGGTAGTTCAGCCCGTCGGTATCACCCTCTTCTTCCTCCACAATGATGGTTTTAGGCGCGTTATCGACCACCAAAAAGGTTTCCATCATATTGCGCTGACCTTCCTGTACCATCTGGCCCACGCTGTGCAGGTCGGTAGAGAACCCCAGTAGTACCGGGAACATGCCTTTTCCGTTTTTGCCTTCACTTTCGCCGTAAAGCTGTTGCATCCAGCCGCCCATGCCGCCAAGCTCAGGCTCGAAACTGGCAATCATATCCATTACTTTTCCGTCCTGGTAAAGCGCGAGACGTGTTGCTGCATAGGTGAGAAGCTCTTTCGGGTTTTCCTCAACTTCATTGTATGCCGAAACCGCGCCGTAAAACAGGCCCTGAATATCTACACCGGCTACCGCGATAGGAAGCAGCCCTACGGGTGTTAGCACAGAAAAGCGTCCGCCCACATCATCCGGAAGGACAAACTTTTTGTAGCCGTTAGCATCGATGAGCTTGTTGAGAGCACCGCCGCTGGCGCTGGTCGTACAGATAATGCGCTTTTGGGCATCGTCGTAGGCTTCGTGAATCCATTTGCGGATTACGCGGAAAGCCAGAGCGGTCTCGGTTGTTGTACCAGACTTGGAAATTACATTCACATAGACGCTCTTAGCAGAACCGTCAGCTTTCGGAGACTTGAGATAGTTCATCAAATCCCGGAGGTAGGTGCCGCTCATATGATGTCCGGCGTAGATAATTTCCGGACCCTTAACCGCCCCGAAGTAGGGCGTGAGCGCATCTATTACGGCACGTGCACCCAGGTAAGAGCCACCAATACCACAAACGATGAATACATCGGCATCTTCACGGATGGCGTGTGCAAGGGAATCGATCTCGCTTAAAAGCGCATCGTTGGGAGTTGAAAGAATATCCCGCCATCCAAGCCACTCCGGACCGTGGCCTGTTTTAGACTGAACTTTGCCAAAAGCCTCCTGAGCTGAGGCATACGCTTTCTGAAGCGCATCTTTTTGAATGAAAGAGTGCGCTGAGCTGTGGTCAAACCGAATCATAGGAAGGATAAATTACTTGAGAATTTTAACCAGGTCGAGCATTTCCATCTGGATGCTCTTCTTTTTGCTCCATCCGCTTTTCAGGGGCGTGAGCTTGATGTTATTATTCACTATACCCACCATCACGCTTACGTGACCGTCGAGTAGTGCATTTACAGCTGCGACGCCAATACGGCTGGCTAACACACGGTCGCGTGCCGTCGGGTTACCGCCCCGCTGAATGTGGCCCAGAACGCAGACGCGCATATCAATATCGGCAAAGTCGTCGCGCAGGTTTTGCTGAAGCTGCATGGCGCCGCCGGATTCATCACCCTCGGCGACAATAACCAGCGTACTGCGCTTCTTGTTAGCAAGAATCTCATGAAGAGATGCCTTAATCTCATTTATGTGAACCAGCGTCTCGGGCAGCAGCGTGAGCTCTGCGCCGCAGGCAATGCCGGTTTCAAGAGCGATAAATCCCGCATCGCGGCCCATCACCTCAACCAGGAACATACGCTCGTGGGCATCGGCTGTGTCGCGGATTTTGTCGATAGCCTCGAGAGCCGTATTCAGGGCGGTATCGTAGCCGATGGTCTCGTCGGTACCGCTCAGGTCGTTATCGATGGTGCCGGGAATACCAACAACCGGAATTCCGTGCTCCTGATGCAGTACGGTGGCACCCTGAAACGTACCATCACCGCCAATACAAACCAGGGCATCGATGCCGTTTGCTTTAAGGTTCTTGGCCGCTTTTGCACGACCTTCTTTGGTCATAAAGTCCTTGGAACGGGCCGACTTAAGAATTGTGCCGCCCTTCTGAATCGTATTGGAGACCGATAATTTTTGCATCTCCACGAAGTCTGCTTCAATAGCACCTTGATATCCATATCTGATTCCGGTTACTGAAAGGCCTTTATATATTGCTGCTCTTGTTACAGCCCGGATTGCGGCATTCATGCCAGGGGAATCGCCGCCACTTGTTAAAACCCCAATTTTTTTGATCGTTTTCAAAGGAATATTTGTTTAGTTTTCAAAACTAACAGAATTGAGAAAATTACGCACTCAAGCACGCCCAATCAAGCTAAATTCACCGATAGAGCCTGCTGGAACGTTATCTGCATTATTTTAATAGCACACTGTGAAATTTACGAAAGATAAAGAACTTAATCATTCTAAAGTAGAATCGGCTGTTAGCCTCAGCGACCTTCGAAGACCCGTGGAAACTGAACTGACTGAGTTTCGCGCATTTTTTAAGGAAGCGCTAAAAACAGATGTGTTTCTTTTGGATCAGATGATCAAGTATCTGCACCGGATGAAAGGTAAGGAACTTCGGCCTATTTTAGTGCTTTATTCCGCAAGATTATGCGGAGAAATTAACGAACGAAGCTACCGTGCAGCAACGATGATAGAGCTTCTTCATACGGCAACACTTATCCACGATGATGTAGTCGACGATGCCGAGCAGCGCCGTGGTCTTCTTAGCTTTAACCAGGTTTGGAAGAACAAGGCGAGCATACTTTTAGGTGATTTTCTGCTCTCCAAGGGCCTGCTTGTTTCACTGGATGCCGATGAGTTTCAGCTCCTGAAAATTATGTCGAAAGCAGTAAAAGCAATGAGCGAGGGTGAACTGCGCCAGCTTAAGGCTTCGAAGCTGCAAAACATGACCGAAGAAAAATACTTCGAAATTATTCGCGACAAGACGGCGAGTCTGCTGGCAGCCTGTACAGAAAGCGGAGCCTACACGGCAACCGAGAACAGGGTGATGGTCGAGCGAATGCGCGACATCGGTATTAATATTGGTATAGCGTTTCAGATTCGGGATGACCTGTTCGACTATGGCGTGGATGATGTCGGAAAGCCGGTTGGTAATGATATTCGAGAAAAGAAAATCACGCTTCCGTTTATTAAGGCGCTGGAGAAATCTTCATTTCTTGATCGTCAGAAGTGGAAACTTCGCTTTCGCAAGGAAAACAAGAAACCTGCGCTGGTCGAAAAAATTACCCGTTTTGTTCATGAAAGCGGTGGATTTGAAGAAGCCGCCAAAGAGATGGAAACCTACAGCAACAGGGCTCTCGAGCTGCTGCACGAATTTCCGCCATCAGAACGCCGTAACGAAATGGAGCTTCTGATCCGGTACATCACATCACGTAAGAAGTAAAACCGGACCGGCTTCCATGCGAAAGAAAAAGTGGCTTATCGACGCACACAACCTGATGCATCAGATACCTGACATCAAAGGGATGCTGCAGTCGAACCATTTGGAGGCCATGAGGGAATTGTGTCGCAGAGTTGGAAAAGCCTGTATTGCCGAAAAGCGTAAAGCTACGGTGGTTTTCGACGGAGTTCCGCTTATGATTCCCGGTAACTACGCCGGTTTAAAGCTGCTTTTTTCGCGGGAGCGTACGGCTGATGAAGTCATCATGAGCCTTATGGCCGAAGAAGGGGCCGATGCAAGTTGGATTCTAGTATCCGATGACCGCGAGATTCGGCACAAAGCGTTTTATCACCATGTTGAAATTTTGAGGTGTCGGCTGTTTATCGACCGGATTCTGGAGGTCGATAAAGCACAGGAAATCGCAAAGGGATCAATGCCATCACCCAAAAAGAAAGCCCCGAAAAAGAAGGTGAAAGATCCCGGCGCGGTGGAAAACCCGCCTACGCCAGAGGAAGATATTGATATGTTCCTGAAGCTTTTCAGCAAGGATAAATGAGCGATTCTGTTTCTTTAGGGAAGGGTGATGTGATCTTTGTGTCGGATGTGCATCTGGGCGGTTTCTCGCCTGACATAAACGCGTCCATCGAAAGCAGACTGCTGTCTTTGATTGATGAAACCATCGAGAAAAAGTGCAGTATGATGGTTGTCGGGGATTTATTCGACTACTGGATGGAGTACCGCGGCAGATGGCCGGATTATGCCGATGTGGTCTTGAAGCGGTTTGAAAAGCTCAACAAGCAGTCTAAAACGGTCTTCATTACCGGGAATCATGACAACTGGACGGGACCACGACTCGAGCAGGCAGGATTCGATATTGAGCATGAGTTGAGAACCATCACCCTTGGTGGTAAAAAGGTTATGATGGCTCATGGCGACGGGTTAAGTAGTTCGGAGTTTGGCTTTCCCCGACCTTTATTTCACCGCTTCCTCAGAAATCCGTATTTTTTGAAGGTATATCAGGCGGTATTCCCGCCGGCAACAGGCATTTCGCTGATGCGTTCATTTTCGCGAGGTTCCCGAAGCCGGGACAGCGTTGAGAAGCTTCAGCGTGAGACCAAACATATCGATAGCTGGGCAGAACGAATGCTCGAAGCGGGCAAAGCTGACGTTATGATATGTGGTCACCATCACAAGCCTGTGTTTAACAGAACAGAATTTGGGCTCTATATAAACCTTGGGAATTTTTGTCACGATTCTACGCTGGCTGTTTATACCACAAACGGGTTTGAACTCGTTAGATGGCAGGCAGATACCCGGCAGTTTTTAACCTACAAACGATAGTGTGCGCAACACATGAGCAAGACTTTTAAATACGATGAAGAACGTTATCTGAACGATCCTGAGTACCGCAGGGAGATAAGGGAGCGTCAGAAAACAGAGCAGGGCAGGGTTAATATAACGGCAAAAAAGAGTCATCCAACCGCATCGGTAAGTCTGTTTGAACGGATGAGCGCCAGCCCTATGCGCGTATTTATGAGCCTGGTAGGAGCAACTTTAATTCTGATGCTAATTGGCGGCGGGATTTTTCTTTTTTTTCTGGCTCAGGGCCTTCCATCGATTGAGGAGCTTGAAAATCCCCGCACTGATATAGCATCTTTTGTAATGAGCCGTGATGGCGAGGTACTCGATACCTACTTCATCGAAAACCGCCGTTTCGTTACAATTGATGAAATTTCTCCCAACACGGTAAATGCGTTGATCGCAACCGAAGATCACCGGTTTTACGACCATTGGGGTATCGACATGCAGCGTACGCTGGCGATTCCTTATCATATTCTGCGCGGTGCGCCACAGGGCGGGTCAACTATATCTCAGCAGCTGGCTCGAAATTTGTATCGTTCAATCGGTCGTGATGTTTCTGTGATACGTAAGCTTCGTGAGATGATTACAGCTATCCAGATCGAGCGAAACTATACCAAGTCTGAAATCATCCAGATGTATCTGAACACGGTTGAGTTCAGCAATAGTGCTTTTGGAATTGAATCTGCCGCGCGCACTCACTTCAACAAGCAGGCAAGGGATCTCACCGTTGAGGAATCGGCCGTTTTAATCGGCTCGCTTCAGGCGGTATCGCGCTTCAACCCGAGACTAAACCCGGAAAGCTCACAGCGCAGACGTAACATCGTGCTCAGCCAGATGAACCGCCGTGGATTTATCTCTGATGATGAATTCTCTACACTGGCTGCTCAGCCAATAGAACTGGATTATCAGCGTCCGCGTGCTCAGAGTCGTCAGAGCCGTTATTTTGGCGAGCATGTACGCCAGGAATTGATGAGCTGGGCAAGAGAAAACAACTATGACATTTACCGCGATGGTCTGGTCGTGCATACAACGATCGATGCCAATATGCAGCGCCATGCCGAAAGGGTGATGGAGGCCAAGGTCGACTCACTGCAGCGTGAATTCGTGCGTATCTGGGGCGGAGATAATGGTTCGGGTAACTACATGCCCCGCTATTTCCAGCAGTTTCCGCATCACCTTAGAGAATATGTTCAGGAGTCCGGCGAATTTCAGGCCGCCGTTAGAGAAAACGGAATGAGCCGTGAGGCTGCCCTCGATTCGCTTATGGCAGATACTGAGTTTTTGGATAAAATTAAACGACAGCGCGTGAAGCTTGAGGCTGGGTTCGTGGCTATCGAGCCCGGAACCGGACACGTTCTGGCCTGGGTCGGGGGTACCGATTATTCGACCATCCAGCGCGATAACGTTTCTCAGCTTCGCCGTCAGGCGGGCTCTACATTTAAGCCGTTTGTTTATGCGCTGGCCATTGATAACGGATATCAGCCTTATCATGAGTTCTCGCGCTACCCGCTGAGTTTTCGCGAACGAAGCGGCAGGATATGGGCACCAAATGATATGAGTATTGCTCCGGGTCCTGAAATGGTATCGATGCGCGAAGCGGTAGCCCGAAGCCTTAATAACGTTACTATTCGTATGCTGCCTGAGCTTGCCGGTCACCCTGGCACGGATCAGTTAGAAGACCTGATTCCTGCTGCGAGGCAGATTGCCGACATGGCGCGTAAAATGGGCATCAAATCACCTATGCAGGCCGTCCCGTCGATAGCCCTCGGTACAGCCGAAGTCAATCTTCTGGAGCTGGTAAATTCCTATGCCACCTTTGCTAACAGCGGTGTGTACATGGAGCCACGGACGATTCTCAGGATCGAAGACCGCGAGGGCAACGTGCTTTATGAAGCCCCGCCTCAGATGCAGCAGGAGGTAATGAGCCCGCTCACGGCCTACACCATGATCGATATGATGCGTGGCGTAATCTCCGGCGGAGACTGGGGACACGGGACCGGTGTTCGTATGAGAAACATGGGTATTCGTCAGGATGTAGCAGGCAAAACAGGTACGACTACAAGAGGTAGTGACACCTGGTTTGTGAGCGCATTCCCTCACGTCGTGGCTGGGGCTTGGGTTGGTGGAGAAGATTATCGTGTGCGTTTTCCTGAACGAAGTGTCCTGGGCCAGGGAGCTCGTACAGCTCTTCCAATTGTTGCCGAATGGTCTTTGCGGGTTTCTAACGATCCGGCTGGTAACTGGAGCTTCGATGCCTTCGAGCAGCCTGTGGGCTATGTGCCTGAACCGCCAAGAGATCAGCGCAGACAAGACCGTCAGGAAACCGAGCGCCGGGGCCGGGTAGACTGGTAGCCAACAGTCTGCAGTAATCTGTGAACAGGAAGCAATTTATAGCTGTTGTTCACTGTTTCCATTAGCCTTCGGGTACGCTTACATCCTTCATGTGTATTACAAAGTGCTTAACTACCGCCTTGCTGAGCGCCTCGATGTGCCGGGCGTCGGCTGCTTTTGAAAACTCAACGGCCGTTCCGCTGGTATCGAGGATATAGAGACTGTCGTTTTTGTATTTGTAAGCCTCATTTTGCGTCTTGAATGAGCCCAGATAGTACGACACGCTACGCTCATCGAAGGGCATCCGTGTTTTCCTGAGATGATCGGCAGTTGCTTTTTTAAGCTGTTCCAGCGTTTGGTCGGTTAGCTCCGCCTGAGTGGCCGATGCCCGGAAAAACTTTCTGTTGAGAAAACGTCTGCACAAGTCCGACAAAATCGGATCCTTCTCCTGCTGCCAGTATTTGATGCAAATCAGCACGTCGTTATCATCGAGCATCACATAGTAGTTGAGCAGCTCGGCACTGATTCCCTTTTTTGCGCTTGGGTATTTCTCTATGAAGTATTTCAGAGCCGGGGAGGGAAAAGAGAGCTTGTAGCCCTCCTTCATAAGATCGCGCGCCCGGCGGAAAACCGAGCGAAACAGCATATCGGCTCCAATCACCGTTTTGTGCAGATAAACCTGCATGTACATGAACCGGCGGGCCATAATGTAGTTCTCGATAGCGTAAATCCCTTTTCGCTCAATTACGATGTTTCCCTGATGCACTCGCAGCGTTTTGATGATGCGATCAATTCCGATTGAGCCTTCCAGAACCCCTGTATAAAAACTGTCCCGTTTGATGTAGTCAAGGCGGTCGATGTCCAGCTGGGAGGAGATAAGCTGGTGCAGAAACGGCTTGCTGTGCTGATTGGTGAAAATATTGATGGCCGTATCAAGCTGGCCATCGAACTGGTTATTCAACTCCTTCATGAGGGCGAGCGTCATCATCTCGTGGTGAAAATCACGAATGAGCGTGTGCTCCAGCGTGTGCGAGAACGGGCCATGACCTATATCATGAAGCAGAATTGCGGCGAGCATGCCATCATATTCGGCATTGGTGATGGTCGTGTTTTTGTCACGAAGGTTGTTAAGGACCTTAATCATCAGGCCAACGGCGCCAAGCGCGTGCGAAAAACGGGAGTGTTCCGCGCCAGGGAAAACATTGTAAGCCAGCCCCAGCTGACGAACACGGCGGAGTCGCTGTACATACGGATGATCCAAAAGTCGAAGCGTTTGCCCTTTTGGCACGCTTATAAAACCGTGAATCGGATCGGTAAAAATCTTGTAGAGTTGTTCTTTTTTCAAAAAGCCGGGCGGTGACCGCCAATTAATTGGAATAGACAAAAACCTGAGTGGCCTCAGTATAAAACAGTTTTGTTTAATATGGAATGATTATCCCTTAACTTCTTTTTTAACTCATGAACGGCAATATGATGCAGATTTTAAAGCCGTATTTGGCATTCAAAAAACTATTAATCTAAAAATACAGTGTACTAATGTTTGAAGATTTAAATCTGGAATTTATATATGAAAAAATGATTGAGCTGAGTGTTGAGTTTGGTCTCAGCATTCTGGCAGGCGTAATTATTCTGTTCGTTGGTTTTCGGATTGTTCGCTATATGATGTTGGCTTTCGAGAAAGTGATGGATAAGTATGAGTTTGAGCCATCACTTAAATCCTTTCTTAAAAGCCTTAGCTCATTCATTCTGAAGCTGATTCTCATTATTATTGTTGCGGGAATTCTTGGCTTCGAAACCACTTCGCTTATTGCCCTGCTTGGTGCTGGTGGTCTGGCAATTGGTCTTGCTCTTCAGGGAAGCCTTTCTAACTTCGCAGGTGGTGTCATCATCCTTACGTTCAAGCCATTTAAGGTATAAGATGTAATTCAATGGGGCGAAGATGTGGGCCTTGTTGAGAACATCAGCATCCTGTACACCGAGCTAAAGCTGTTCGATAATAAAGTAATTACCGTGCCGAACGGACAGCTGGCTAACTCGAAAGTGGTAAACTTTACAAAAAAAGACCGTCGTCGTGTAGAGATGAAGGTGGGAATAAGCTACAGCAGCAGCATTCCAAAGGCGAGGCAGATAGTTCTCGATGTTTTGAAACAGGATGAGCGTATTTTGCCGGATCCTGCTCCGGTGGTATTGTTTACCAACTTCGGCGACAGCAGTCTTGATTTGTCAATCCGCGTGTGGGCTATGGTACCCGATTTCTGGCCTATATATTGGGAAAATATGGAGAAAATTAAAGCTGCGTTCGATGAAAACGGTATTACCATTCCATTTCCGCAGCGGGATGTACACTTTTTTGACCATTCCAAAAATGAAAAATCAGAGAAGTAATTTCCCTATGGTTTCAACGAAAAGGCGTCTTCGGGCGCCTTTTTTGTTCGAGGCACCTAATGTTTCGTTTTGACTTTTCTGTGTAGCTTTATCATTAAGCACACCTCATCATGAAACAAATGGATAATGATGCCGCCGTTTAATATATTAATATCAACCGGTAACGATCTGCCGGGTTTTTGCACGATTCGATGACCACGGCTTTTAACTAAAGCCGGTAACGGAGCTGGAGACTCCGACTCAGCCTGTTTGCGTAGCAGCAGGTGTTGCCTTCCCCTATCGCCTTCATCCTAAAAAGAATAAAAGGTGCTTTATGAAACGATCTCACTTCAACATCGTCACTCTTCCACACGCAGTCGTTTTTCTATCTGTTGGGCTATTGCTGCTAATCAGTTCTCCGTTTACCACCGCACGGGATTATGAGGATTTCGATAGCAGCACCTACAAAATCGGACTGGTCAGCTCTGAAGGTGGATTCGTTTTCGGTGGCTTCAACCATCTGGCTTTTTCAGGATTTGAGCGTGCTGCACAGGCGTATGATTTCCACGCGGAAAGCCGCGAAAGTGCGGACTTGGAAGATATACGAAACAACATCCAGTATTTTGTGGATGAAGGATATGATTTAATAATTAGTGTGGGTTCGCTTTCACAACCTTTTATAGTTGAAGCCGCCAGAAATAACCCTGACATCCACTTTGCACTTCTTGACGGTCGTGCTGAAGACGCACCCGAAAACCTGAGCAGCTTTGTTTACCAGGTTGATCAGGCAGCGTTTATGAGCGGATTCCTGGCCGCATGGTGGTCCAGAGAGCAAAATGGTGAAACACCCGTAGCCGGCTGGGTTGGCGGCCCTCCTATAGATGAAATAGAAAAATTCCGTGCAGGCTTCGAGTCGGGAATCGCATTCTTTAATGAAGCGCACGGAGCAGATGTACAGGTTATTGGTGAGCATACTTCAGGTTTTATGAAGCCAGAGGAAGGCTATGCGGCGGCAAACAGACTGGCTGATGCCGGTGCTGTGGTGATTTTCCCGTTTGCTGGTTTAACGGGCTACGGCGCTTTGAACGCCGTTTGGGAGCGACAGCTTTGGGCAATTGGCGTGGATACCGATCAGGTGTACAGCTATCCCGCTGTGGCAAGTCAGCTGCTTACCTCGTGCGTCAAAAATCTCGATAACACCGTTTATGAGCTCATTCGAACTTTTATTCGAAACGGAAGCTGGAACGGAGAAACACTTGTATATGGAACATTGGAAAATGGCGATGTAGACCTGGCTCCGTTTCACTATTTCAGCGAGCATATGTCTGATGAAATCAGGGAAGAACTTGAAACCATACGCTCGGGTATCATCAACGGAGCGATTGCTACCGGTTGGGATAATTAGTGATGTATGTCTTTCCATTTGAAATAAAACTTTCGTATTTCCGAGACTGATAAATGATAATAGCGACAAGGCAACTGCAATGCGTATCTATTTACCAATCAACAAAATCAGTTTCTAATTTCAACTCTATATCTCGACGTTCTTTTAATCCTTTGTGTATTTCAAAATCAGCCATATAACAATGCGTTTCAAGGTGACAGGAATACCGTTCAGGTTTAATTTTAGCGTTGAAGACCCGCACCTTAAACGGCGATCCGATAACTGTTCAACTTAGCAAAGAAGCCTGATGGCATCCGGGGCCAGACTGATCCGAAACGAGCCGGAGCTGTAAAGCTCGCCATCGGCCTCCATCAAAAGGGTTTTGTTTACGGCAGCAGCGATTTTTGCTGTGCCGGTGAGTGTGTTTTGCTCAATGCCCGACAGGAATGTGTGTTTTCCGAAGGGAAGAAGAGTGATGGCGGTCATCAGTTTATGTAATTGTTGCTTTCGAACGATGAGCAATCGAATCTCCGAATCGAAAACCGATGCCCCCGGCATAATTTGGATGCCGTTTCCGAAATAGCTTCCGTTAGCAAAAAGTATCAGATCGAATGTTTCCGGATCAATGGCGGCGTCAGTCAGGTTAGTCCCGGCGTGTACCCCTTTCCAATGCAGAAGAAGTTTTAGAGCTGTGCGTATATAGTTTTTATTACTACCGGAAACGCCGCTGTTCACTGCTTCAGCCACATTTGCAGATATGCCAACGGAGCAGATGTTTACTGAATAAAAGACACCCTCATCGTGTTCGACTTTAATTAAACCAGTGGAGCGGGTCTCGGAGCGCATCACCCTTTGGAAAAGAGCAGCCGGATCCTTGATATTCGGTATCCCGAGATTTCGTCTGAGATCAGAGCCGCTTCCGGCAGGAATAAGCCCAACAGCAAGCTCACTCTCAAGTCCCAGGGCAATCACAGCATTTATCAGCTGGTGCACGCTGCCGTCTCCCCCCACCGCTATTACCCTTTTTATGTTCGGTTTAAGCGTTTCTTTTAGTTTCCTGGCAAGACTCGCATGGTTGTCGCACTTAAGAGTTGATGTTGCCACAGACGGGTATTCACTCGTGATGACCTCCCAGAATCGACCGGCTTTTCCACCGCCGGCATTAGGGTTCAGGACAAACAGGCAGTCATCTGGCTTGGTCATCTCACGCGAGATAGTGCTGGCTCAAAGCCATGAACATATAACCGGTGAGTTTCCCTATATGCTGATCGCTAAGTGTTTCCAGCCAGGTGGCCATTTGGTCTTTCTTAAATGTAAAGGTGATGCGCTCCGGATCGGGAGTCACCATCCTGAGCAGGGTATAGGCATCCTCGGGAGCTTCATCATACAGCTCCTTATACCTGCGGAGCTGCTGCTCAAAAAGCTGAAAGTCGGTCTCGGATGCCATCACCGTAAACAGATCGGCAAGCTGGTCGGCGTTGGGCTCATTTTGCAGGATGAAGCCGCTAAAGATGGTTCGCAGCTCGTTTCGAACATCCTCTCCGGCGTTGAGCATCAAAGGACGAAACGCCGCATAATCGGTGATTCCCTGCTCTCCGAATTCTTCACGCAGACAAAAATCCATGAAAAACGGAGCCGCAATTTCATCGCCTGCAGCGAGTCGATAGTGGTGGTGTCCGCTCTTCGATCTTGAGTTGAGCAGATAGTGGTCTTTGTAGCGAAATAAATCGTATTGTCCTGCCGTAACTCCGCCCCCGAACTCAACCCGGGCGACGTATGCTCCTACGCCCAATTCGGAGAAGTTTTCGAAATGGATGTATTCATCCTTACGCACGAGACTGGCCAGCTCATAGGTTTCCTCGGTGCTCAGCCCGACCTCTTTGCCAAGCTTGATCTGCTCCAGAAACGTACTGCGATAATTATCCAGCGAATACATCTGAATGACATTAGGCTGAGTAAACTTTTTGCTCATATCGCGCTCAATATCATGGTGCTGACGCATGAGGTGATCAAGGAAAAACTCGATTATCTGGACTTTAAGAGGCTTCATGGATTAGGTTAGGTGAATAGCTTCTTTATTAAAATACAAAAAAGGCAGGGAGCCGGCTTGTGTTAAAAAAGGTTATTGCGAAAGAGGGATGCTTGTTTGATGGCAGGCGTTTAGTATTTTCGTAAGGTTCGATCCGGATGATGAGGCGTATGATGTTAGATCCGGCAAAAAAGTAACGTAAAGCGTGTAGCTCCCTTCAGGGCGGCTCCGGCGCAGTACTACATCAATCAGAAACATAACGATATGATCAAATTTATGAAAAGTTTTACGGTCTTATGGCTGGCAATCCTTACTGCCGGCTGCAGCCTGAGTGCTCAGGTAGCGCAGGACGTATGGAGACCCGCTGAAGATGCGTCGTGGGAAATCGACGGAGAACAGTGGGATAACTGGCCAACCAGCGAAATCAGCTACACAACCAGCGAAGGAACCTGGATGAATCTCGATGTGAGCCCCGACGGCACGCACATCGTATTCGACATGCTCGGCAATATCTACATCATGCCGATTGAGGGTGGTGAAGCTACTGCGCTGCGCAGTGGGCATGCCTATGAGATTCAGCCGCGATTCAGCCCGGACGGAAGTAAAATTTCCTTCACCAGTGATGCAGGAGGCGGAGACAACATTTGGGTGATGAACCGCGACGGGTCTGATGCACGCCAGATTACCGGCGAAGACTTCAGACTTCTGAACAATGCCTCATGGTCGCCGGATGGTGATTTCCTGATTGCCCGTAAGCACTTTACATCAACCCGTTCGCTTGGGGCCGGTGAGCTTTGGATGTACCACATCACCGGAGGTTCGGGAATTCAGCTGGTGCAGCGCATGAACGATCAGCAGGATTTAGGCCAGCCTTTTGTATCACCTGATGGCCGGTATGTTTACTACAGCCAGGATGTTTATCCGGGCGGGATGTTTCAGTACAACAAAGATCCCAACAGCCAGATTTACGTAATTAACCGCTATGATCGTGAAACCGGAGAGACCATGCGCATCACCGGCGGAAACGGCGGAGCCATGACGCCAACCGTTTCTCCTGATGGCGAAAAGCTTGCCTTCGTACGTCGTGTGCGCACACAGTCGGTTCTGTTTATCCGCGAGCTGGAGACCGGTCGCGAGTACCCGGTTTTTGATGGTCTGAGCAGAGATCAGCAGGAAGCATGGGCAATTTTTGGTCCGTACACCAATATGAGCTGGACGCCGAACAGCGAGCATATTATCTTTTGGGCACAAGGTGGCATTCACAAGCTGGACGTCTCTTCCCTTGAGCTGACTGAAATTCCGTTTACGGTGAACGCAACGCATCAGGTTGCTGAGGCTCTGAGACCGGAATTTGATCCGGCGCCTGACACCTTCACCTCGCGTGCTGTTCGCCATGCGGTGACTTCTCCCGACGGATCGATGCTTGTTTTCAACGCTGCCGGATATCTCTGGAAAAAGTCTCTGCCGAACGGTACTCCAGAGCGCCTTACAAATGGAAGAGCGTTTGAGTTTGAGCCTGAGTTCTCGCCAGACGGAAACCATCTCGTTTTTGTGAGCTGGTCCGATGAGTACATGGGGGCAATCCATCGACTTGATCTCACCCGTTCAGGAGCAGAGCCGGAGAAACTTACGGAGCAAAAAGGGATTTTTCGAGAGCCACGCTTTTCTCCTGATGGTGAAACGCTCATTTTCCGCAGAGAGTCGGGTAACAACCATCAGGGACATGCATTCACGCTCAACCCGGGGATTTATGTGATGCCGGCAGACGGTGGCGAAAAGCGCATGATTCGCCGCGGAGGCTCGGATGCTCGCTTCAGCGCTGACGGAGAGCGAATATTCTTTCTGGGTGGGAGCTACCTCAACCGTGCTTTCCAAAGCGTGGATCTGAACGGACATGATCAGCGCACACACTTCACATCAACCTACGCGAACAACTTTGTGCCGAGTCCGGATAACAAATGGATTGCGTTTAACGAGTTGTTTAAGGTGTATATCGCTCCAATGCCGATGTCTGGTCGTGAGCTTAGCCTCAGCGCCAATACCCGCGCGATTCCCGTAACGCACGTGGCCGAAGATGCGGGTATTAACCTGCACTGGTCCGGCGACGGAGACAAGCTTCATTGGACGCTTGGTGAAGAGTATTTCAGTGTTTCACTCAAAGATGCTTTTGATTTCCTAAACGGCGACAGCACCGCTGAACTGCCTCTTGGAGAAAATCAGGGGATCAATATCGGGCTTGAAATAGACAGCGACGTTCCGCAAGGCATAATTGCGTTCATCAACGCGCGTATCGTTACCATGGATGACGACGACACGGTGTTCGAAAACGGCACCATCATCATCGATCAAAACCGGATTCACAGCCTTGGTGCTGCCGGCGATATTGAAATCCCGTCCGACGCATTCGTAGTCGATGCTGAAGGGAAAACCATCATGCCGGGAATTGTGGATGTGCATGCCCATATCGGAAACTTCCGTGACGGACTTAGCCCGCAGCAGCAGTGGGAGTATTTCGCCAATCTGGCGTACGGAGTAACAACCGTGCATGATCCGTCTTCCAACACCGAGATGATCTTTTCGCAGGCCGAAATGGTGCGCGCCGGACACATGACCGGGCCGCGTATTTTCTCCACAGGCCGTATCCTTTACGGTGCAGAGGGTGACTTTAAAGCGGTAATTAACAGCCTGGATGATGCCCGCTCGGCGATTCGCCGTACCGCTGCATTTGGTGCGCACTCTGTGAAGAGTTACAATCAGCCAAGGCGCGATCAGCGGCAGATGGTGATGCAGGCTGCACGTGAGCAGGGTATTTTGGTCGTTCCGGAAGGCGGATCGACTTTCACCCACAACATGAGCATGATTGTTGATGGTCATACCGGTATCGAGCACAACATTCCGATTTATCCGGTTTACAACGATGTAATGTCTCTGTGGAGCAACACGGCTGTAGGATACACGCCAACCATCGTCGTTAATTACGGAAGCGTAAGCGGTGAGTACTACTGGTACCAGCACACCAACGTTTGGGAAAAAGAGCGTCTGCTGAATTTCACGCCACGAAGCGTAGTGGATTCACGTTCGCGCCACCGCACCATGATCCCTTACGAAGAGTATGAGGCGGGGCACTTTCAAAGTGCGGCTCTTGCTAAAGACCTCTATGAGCAGGGTATTTTGGTGAACGTAGGCGGTCATGGACAGCTGCAAGGTCTTGCTGCACACTGGGAGTTCTGGATGTTTGAGCAAGGCGGAATGTCGCAAATGCAGGCGCTTCGCAGCGCAACGATTAACGGTGCCCGCTACATCGGTATGGGCGATCATATTGGTTCACTCGAAACCGGAAAACTTGCCGATCTGATTCTGATAGACGGAAATCCGCTCGAGAACCTGCGGGACACCGAGTTTGTGTCTCACACCATGATCAACGGCCGCCTCTTTGATGCGGAGACCATGCATGAAATCGGAAACGTAAATCGTGAGCGCCTGCCTTTCTGGTGGGAGCGCGACGGTTATGATGCGCAGTTCGACTTTCACGCCGTCTCTGAGTCTGAAGGTCGTATTCAGTGTGTATGCGGCTCTTCGCATGGAGTCATCAACCAATAGCTAAGGGTTGAACTGATTCTTTTAGAGATTTATACAAGAAAGGGATTTGGCTTTTGCCGAATCCCTTTCTTGGTTTATACAGAGTATTAAGCTTTTGAGCGTCAATCAATTTCGAATGTAAAAGCAGTTTTGGTTTGCCTGTTGATGAATTCCACTCCTTTAAAAAACGTTATTTACATGAACGAATAGCCAGATGGCAGGGTTTGAGGTGTCATCTTAGCAACATTAACCAACGTTATTTATTCATGTTTGATGAATCCAAGGCTCCTGACCTTGAAATACATAACGGTCAGATGAACGGCACATTCAGGAACGACGGCAAAAGCCCGGAGCAAGTAGAGAAGCACTACGGAATTTCCAGAGCAAAGCATCTATGTGAACTTTCATGCAATATTCTTTCGCTGTCGTTTCTTGAAGACGAAGAAGAGATTTATACACTGGATGACCTTAAAGAGAAGTACTAAATGTTTAAAGGAGATATTGTTTTAATACCGCTGTCGTATCAAAGCGAAGCACACGGGAATCTAAAGCTTGTTCCGGCTTTGGTCCTTGGCCTCGACAATGAGGGCAGCGCTACGGTAGCATTCATCACTACTCAGGTAGAGCTGCAGGACGAATGCGACCTCATCCTTCACCCTAAAAAGGGGAACGGACTCAAGAGAAGATCGCTGGTAAGGTTAAACAAAATGATTACCATCGACAAGGAATACATCACAGGAAGACTGGGCACGCTTTCGACCCGCGAGATGAACGAGCTAAACGTAAGACTCTTACAACTGTTCGAATTAGGGGATATGTAGTAGCAGGCCCGGAGATTTTTCCGATATCATGATGCAAAGAGGAGAAAAAGCGGATTTGTAACTTTGGGAAATCATCTGCACTTTTACAGCTTACAAATACCGCAATTTCAAGCCCATTTTCTCCGCCTCACACTCTATGCTCTATACACCCGTTAGCGTTCTTGTTGGGCTTATTCTCATTTTTGATGCCGTTCACTTGCTCAGAGAAAACGGCAAAGCCAGCAAAATCAGCTCCGTTGCCTCAACCGTAGAAGTTGTCTGGTTGGTTATCAGCTTAATTTATCTTTTCAGTGAAGAGCTGTACGGCCTGAAACTGCTGGTTCCTATTCTATTCGTTTCATATGTAATCGCCGGATTTATCTCAAGCTTCCTGATGGTTCGTGAACTTGAGACGCCCGAAGAAATTCAGGAACTGAAGGTGCCACGACCTTTCATGGTAGTGGCCCTTATTTTCGGTTTGCTGTTCAGCCTTGCGAACATTCTGGTGCTGATTATCTGATCCGCCCCTTTATTCGACTGGTACTAGCTAAAAATCACGTCCGATTCCACCATTTCGCTTACTTCATTCACAAGCTGCTGAGCACGTTCGGGCGTCGATGCTTCCGAATAGATGCGGAGCACGGGCTCGGTACCGGAAGCTCTTACAAGCAGCCAGCCGCCGTCTTCGAGCCAGTGTTTGATACCGTCGGGCTGCTCAGTCTTCACAACCTTAGAACCGCCGATGGAAGTCAGTTTTTCACCCTTGCAGAAATCAATCATGGCCAGTTTGCGCTTTTCGGTAGTGTGAAGGTCATTACGGCGGCAATGGTGCTCGCCGAATTCATCGAACAATTCCTGCACCAATGCGCTTAGCGATTTACCGCGTCTGGCGCACATTTCTGCAATCAACAGACCTATATAGATGCCGTCACGCTCAGCCAAATGGCCTTTCACGGCGATACCACCAGACTCTTCTCCGCAAACGAGCACATCACCCTCAAGTATTTTCTCTGTGATGTATTTGAACCCGATTGGCGTGGTGTGGATGGTTAGTCCATACTTTTCGGCTTGTTTGCGCATCATGTCGGTGGTGGAGATAGTTTTCACAAGTTCACCTTTTAGTCCGCGCGTATCTGCCATATACTTGGCAAGCAGCGACAGAATCTGATGTGAATCCACATAGTTACCGTTTTCGTCGAACATGCCTACACGATCGGCATCTCCGTCGTTTGCGATTCCAAGGAAGCAGCTGTTCTCGCGGATTACCTCAGGAAGCTCAATCAGATTCTTGACAATCGGCTCGGGGTTCGTGCCGTGAAAACCGGGATTGCGGTCATCGTGCAGGTTGATCACCTGATCGCCTAAAAGCGCAGAGATCATTCCGGATCCCGATCCAAACATGGAATCATGGGCGATTTTAGCGCCGTGTTTTGCAATTAAATCCAGATCAATTCGCTCACGGATGATGTCCAGATAGCGCTGGTTGAGGTCAATCGGGACGATGGATTTCTGCTCCATCAAATCATCCAGAGATTCCAGCGTCGAATAGCTGAAGGTGTCGGGAATACGGGCTTCAACTTCGCGAATTTGTGCAGGGGATGCTGATCCTCCAAACGGCGCCTTGATTTTGTAGCCGTTGTATTCCGGAGGATTATGGCTTGCCGTAATTACCACACCAACGGCATTGAACTGCTGCGCGCCCAGGCTCACCGCAGGAGTTGGGGTGATGTCGTTAGAGAGCCTGACCTGAACACCCTCTGAAGTGATGACGCGGGCTGCAAGCACCGCAAACTCACGGCTGAGAAAGCGGGCATCATAGCCCATAACTACGCCGTTTGAGGTAACACCGCTGTCTTTAATCCAGGCAGCAGTAGCCGCTGCAACGCGGGCTACGTTATCAAAAGTGTATTGCTCTGCGATTATGGCTCTCCAGCCGTCGGTACCAAATTTAATGTCAGACATGTAAGAAAATTATTGGATGATAAAGGTGCTGATAAACTCTGCAGTTTTTGTTCTAATGCGTTTTTTTAAGCTGATTTTTCCGGTGCTTCCGCACGTCCGTGCTTTTTCCAGTCAACTCGGGAAATGAGAATATAAAGCCCGGCAATAACCAGCGGGATGCTGAGCAGTTGGCCCATGCCCACAATCCATTCCACGGCAAAGTCAGCCTGCTCGACTTTGGTTATCTCAATCAGGAACCGACCGGTGAAAAGTACCGTAAGGAATGTTCCTAAAAGCGCGCCTGCGGGAGGCTGATGCCTCCAGTATTTG
Source organism: Balneolia bacterium (assembly GCA_022565795.1). Classification (GTDB taxonomy): domain Bacteria; phylum Bacteroidota; class Rhodothermia; order Balneolales; family Cyclonatronaceae; genus Cyclonatronum. The sequence continues at coordinate 5,650 of JAIUMA010000028.1, read as the reverse complement.
TACATTCCCCATAGAATAACAAACAGCAATAAACCGACACCGGCTTCGTACAGCATGGACGGATGGCGTGGAAGCATATCCACGCGCTCGAAAATTACCGCCCACGATACATCGGTAGGAAGCCCGTATATTTCTGAATTGAAAAAGTTGCCTATTCGAACGAACACACCTCCTATTGCGAAAGGAATGGTCATTCGGTCCAGCACCCATATGTAGGTGATATGCGGACGTTTTCTTACATACAGCCAGATAGCCAGAATATTACCGATGAAAGCGCCATGGCTGGCAAGTCCGCCTTTCCAGATCATAATGATTTCGGCTGGATTGCGCAGATAGTATTCCGGATTGTAGAAAATCACCTCGCCAAGACGGGCTCCAACAATGGTTCCCACAAAGAGATAGGTTAGAAGTGCATCGGCATCTTCCTGTTTGAATCCGGCATGGCGGAACATAGACGAGCCTATGAAGTAGCCCAGAATGAAGGCCATCGCAAAACCAAAACCATACCACCGCATCTCTATCGGGCCGATATTGCTGATGACCGGTGAAGGGATAACGAGAAACAGTAGTTGTCCTGCTGCAATCAGTCCGATCACCATAGCCCACAAGTGGGTAGCCGGAATGTTGGATTTCTGCTTCTTAGCCTCTTTCGCTTTTTTTCTTCTTTTATCGGGCTGCGGATTGTAGGTTTTGTCGAGCTGATTGTACCCCAGATAGATGAGTACAACAGACAGCAAAAGACCAAAAATGCTGATGTCGAACGGAAGGCCGATCGGGCCGAACTCGAACATCACCGGATCGCCGTGCCAGACGAAATAAGAAGAATTCATGTATATTTTTTTAGTAGTTCAGTCAGAATATAGTGTGATGGCTTCAGTGGTGGCGGTCAGGCCGACCAGGTGGTGCCTTCGGGCGTGTCGTTAATGGTGATGCCCAGCTCGTTCAGCTTGTCGCGAATCTGGTCGGCAACGGCCCAGTTCTTGGATTGACGCGCCTCTTTTCTCAGCTCGATGATAAGCTCCATAAGACCGCCGGTGATTTTTTCGTCACCAGCCTGCGACTCGCTGAAATCCGGCCAGATTGCCAGTACATCATTCAGGAAAGTTTTCATCCATTCCAGATACTCGCTCAGGTTAGGCGGAACTTTCCCGCTGTTGCACGCAGCTCTTACCGACTTGATGCTCGTAAATATGTGAGCTATTGCCTGTGCGGTATTGAAGTCGTCGTTCATGGAGCCCTCAATTTCTGAGACAATAGATTCGAGCGGGATGGCTTCACCCGTTTTCTTATCCGTCTCAGCAAACTTCGTGAGGTCAGCCAAATAGGTTTTAAGGTTGTTGTATCCGCTTTCGGCCGCTTCAAGGGCTTTCTCACTGAAGTCAGTTGTACTACGATAGTGGCTTTGGAGCAGGAAGAATCGTATCACCAGGGGATCCCAGGAGCGGGTGAGCAGCTTGTGGCTTCCGTCGTAAAACTGGCGTAAGGAAATCGCGTTGCCCAATGATTTGCCCATTTTGTGACCTTCGAGCGTAACCATGTTGTTGTGCATCCAGTACTTCACGAACGGGTGTGTACGAGTGTTGCCGTGTGCGCACGTACTTTGTGCGATTTCGCATTCGTGGTGCGGGAACTGATTTTCCAGACCACCGCCGTGAATATCGAAGCTGTCGCCGAGGTATTTGGTGCTCATTGCCGAGCATTCGATATGCCAGCCCGGGTAGCCAATGCCCCAGGGCGATGACCATTTCATGAGGTGAGACTCATCGGCTTTTTTCCAGAGCGCAAAGTCGGAAGGGTGACGCTTATCGCCCGCCGTCTGCACCCGGGTTCCGGATTCGGCATCATCAAGGCTGCGGCCGCTCAGCTGACCATAATTAGGATCGGAAGTCACGTCGAAATAGACGTTGCCGCCCGATTCGTAGGCGTGGCCGTTCTCGATGAGCTGCTGGATCATCTCAATCTGTTCAGGAATATGGCCGGTTGCCCGCGGTGCGATGTCCGGCCGAAGCAGGCCGAGTTTATCCATATCCTCGAAGTAGCGATTGGTGTACTTTTCCGCAACTTCCATCGGTTCCATTCGCTCAATACGGCTCTGCTTAGCGAGTTTGTCTTCGCCCTCATCGGCATCGTCCGTAAGGTGGCCCACATCGGTGATGTTTTGTACGTAGCGAACTTTGTAGCCTTTATAGCGGAAATAGCGCACTACAACGTCGAAGGAAGTGTAGCTCTTGGCGTGCCCGAGATGTGCATCGCCGTACACGGTGGGACCGCAAACATAAATACCAACAAATCCGTCTGTAATCGGTTCGAAACGCTCTTTTTTGCGGCTCAGGGTATTTTGTATGTGGATCTCGGTCATAAAAAAATAATATTCGGTTTGTGCATTCTTATGCAATTTTACAAAATACGAAACACCGCACAAAGTAACAGGAAGGAATTGTCGCTTTATTGATCTGATATAGGGGCATAACAAACTGAACGATGGCTCATCCGATTTGTTTATTTTGATGAATCGCAACATGTTATCAATTCAATTATCATCCTGAAACCCAAAACTTTAGAAGCTTATGGATTCCCTGAGAAGAACGGCTGCAGATATTTTTCGAAAAACGCTTGATGAGATGCGTCCCGATAATCTCGTTAAAAAAGCTGTAGAGCTTAAAGGTACCGATATTAATGTCGGTGGCAAAAAGCTTGCTGACTCGTCCCAAACGCCGGTTTATGTGGTAGGCGCCGGAAAGGCCGTTGTGCAGATGGCGGCAGGACTCGAAAACGTTTTGGGCAATGCTATTAAAGACGGAATTGTGATTGCGCCCGTGGGGACGGAATCAAATCTATCCGTGATTCAGGTTTTTGAGGGAACGCATCCCCGGCCGGATGAGCAGACCGTGGCATCCACGCTTGAGCTTATGGACTTTACCCGAGCTATACCGGAAGACGCCTGCGTGTTTTTTTTAATTTCGGGAGGTGCATCTTCACTCATGGAGGCGCCGGCTGGCGCCCTTGAGCTGGAGGAAATAAGGAAAACCTACGATGCGCTTCTCAAAAGCGGGGCGACTATTCAGGAGATGAATACGGTTCGGAAGCAGCTTTCAGACGTTAAAGGCGGCAAGCTGCTTTCCCTTCTGAAATCAGGCGTTTCAGCGTCGCTAATCATCTCCGATGTACCCGGAGACGATCCCGCTTTTATTGCGAGCGGACCGACCACTCCTTCAAATACCTCGAAAAAAGATGCGCTGAAGGTAATTGAAAAGTTTGGTCTGAGCGATAGCATTCCGGAAGCTGTTATAGAGCACCTCAGCGTAAAAGACCTCAATCCGAATAATGAAATCCGTTCTAAACACAAATCGCACATTATCGGAAGTTCAGGAATGTTTGCGCAGGAAGCCGGAAAGCTTTGTCGTGATCTGGGATACAGCACGGTAGTTAGTAAGAAGCAATACACCGAGGATGCAGAGAAGGTCGCGAAGTACATCACCAGCGAGCTCAGAAAGAAAAAAAGCGGAAAACGGGCGTTTATTTTTCATGGGGAAAGCACGGTGCATGTAAAGGGTGATGGCAAAGGTGGCCGGAATCAGCATCTTGCCCTGCTGATGTCAAAAAAAATCAGCCGCAGGAAAAACACTTTGCTCCTGAGCGCAGGAACCGACGGGGTAGACGGCAATACGGACGTTGCCGGAGCGTTTGCAGCTTCAGACACGAGCAGCCGGGCTGCAAAGCTCGGCATTGATGCCAATGATTTCCTCAGGGATTTCAACTCCTATCACTTTTTTAAGACGCTCGGTGACCTTATTTTTACCGGCCCGACGGGGAATAACGTTATGGATTTTCAGCTAATTTTAATTGACGCATGATTTGGGAACACTCGCAACTTTTGTGGCTTTTAGTGGTGCCGGTGCTGCTTTTTGCAGCAGGCTGGTATGTGGGAGCCCGCCGAAAGAAACAGCTTAAAAAGTTTTTCTCGGAAGATCTCATCGGCAGGTTAAGCACCAAGAGCTGGAGTCGCGGCAGAAAGCTGAAGCATTTATTTCTCTACCCGGGCCTCTCGCTTCTAATTATCGGAATGGCGGGTCCGAAGTTGGGCAGTGAAATCAGAGAGGTGAAAAGAGAGGGTGTAGATCTGCTGATTGCACTCGATGTTTCAAGAAGTATGCTGGCCGAAGACGTTCGGCCCAACCGTCTGGATAAAGCCAAGTTTGAAATTTCAAGCCTGGTCGACCGTTTGCAGGGCGACCGAATCGGGCTGGTTCTGTTTACCAATCAGGCATTTCTGCAGTCCCCGCTAACAACTGATTACTCGGCATTCAGAATGTATCTGGATCTTGCTTCGACCGATCAGTTTCCGCATCCCGGCACGGATTTTCGGGCTCCGCTCAGAGAAGCAGCCCGTGTTTTCGAAGACCGCCCGCAGTCAGCCCGGGACGCAGCTAAGGTTGTGTTATTTTTCTCGGACGGTGAGGATCATAGCCCGGGATTTGATCAGGAGTTGAATCAGCTTAGAGACCAGGGTGTGTATATATATACAGTTGGTATCGGCAGCACGTCCGGTGCACCTATTCCTGTATTTGATGGCCAGGGCAGGGTTATTGGCAACCACAGAGACCGAGCAGGAAGTACTGTAATTTCACGTCTTGAACCTGATAATTTAAGACGAATGGCAGAAGTTGGTCGCGGAAGTTATTACGAAATACGAAGGGGCAACGACCGAATTGATGGATTCATTTCGCAGCTTGCTGAACTCGAACGCAGGGAGTTCGCTTCAGAGCGTTTTTCGGACTATGCAAACCGGTATCAGTACCCGGTCGCTGCAGGACTGCTTCTGGTTGTCATCTCTATGATGATACCGGCATACCGAAAGCCGGAAGACGTATAGCATTAGGAGTATTTTTAACCACATATACCATTATTTATTTACCGGAAATTGAACCGGTCTGATTCATGATTAAACTTTTTGTACTTGATATAGACGGATGTGTGACCATGCCTTTCGAAATCCCGGATTGGGACGCTCTTGCTGAAATTCGTCGTTTGAATGACCGAAGCCGCACTGATCCATCGGTGCCGCCGGTAACTATCTGCAGCGGCCGGCCACAACCCTATGTCGAAGCCGTGGGGCAGTGGCTTGGCGCCTATAAGCCGCTGGTATTTGAAAGCGGCGGCGGTATGTTCGATCCGGTAAAGGTGAAGCTGCACTGGCCTGACCATCTTGACAGCAGGCGAGAATCAGAAATTGCAGAAATCCGTACATGGGTTGATGCGCATATCATATCGAATTATGATGGATCGGCAATCGAATTCACCAAACGAACTGATGTCGGCATCATTCATACAGATGAGGCAATCATCATAGAAATGTATGAACAGGTGAAGGAGTATATCCTGAAATCTCATCCGGATTTTGAGGTACACCGAACCGAGATTTCAATCAATGTAATAATGAGTCGTTCGAACAAGGGCTCCGGCTTGCGCTGGCTTTCGGAAAAGTGCAAAATCCCGATGGAGCAGATGGCATATATTGGCGACAGCTCCGGAGATATTCCAGCTCTTGAGCTGGCGGGGATGAAATTCACACCGGCTAACGGAATTGACCGCATGGATGAAATGCCGGGCCTTACACGCACTGAGGGTGAAGCGACCTGGGGAGTGGTAG
>JAIUMA010000027.1 GCA_022565795.1 Balneolia bacterium | reverse complement strand
GAAGCTTACTTCGATTTAGAAGCTACTCAACTGATTCAGAAGTAAAGGGGTTCATATATGGACGAGCCTTAACATCGACCCCTGTTAAGTTTCAAAGGTGATAGTCTGGTTCGATTCAGTTTTTTCCCGGACAACAGTAATTGCTGATTTATAAATGAGTTGAGAATCTGTTTATACAACAAAAAAGCCTTCAGCATGACTACTGAAGGCTTTTTTGTTGAAGCTTATATTTGACTCTACTCGTCTTTGCCGGTCGAGCGGGAATTCTGAAGCAGGGCATCGTCGGCATCGTGGTGGAGTTTGGAGATGCGGAATTTCTTGCCGCCGGCGGCTTCACTCACGTTTATGATGTGGTCACCGATTTTCTCCAGACGGTTGAGGTAGTCCAGATAAATGATTCCGGCGCGCACTGAGTAGGTTCCCAGTTCAAGACGCGCATAGTGGCCTTCACGGAGTCTGTCACGCACCTCGTTGATGCGATTCTCCGCAGCGATAGCGGCATCCATATCCACTTCATGCGTATGGGCCAGTATGTTGTCTTTCATAATGATGATGGCATCATGAACGGCTTCCAGCATTTCCCGAAGCTCTTCGAGTGCTTCACCCGGGAGCAGCTCGCCAGAGTCCATGGCGCGCTCATACGTTTTAGACATCTGGAAATAGATATCGCCAATGCGCTCCAAATCGTTAATGATGCTCTGCATGTTCCTGATCTTACGGATGGAATGCGAAGAAATATTGGTGTTCTCCGATATTTGCACCAGATATTCCGCAATCTCAACCTCAAGCTGGTCGGTAATGTCCTCTCGTTTCTCGAGTTTCTTGAGGAATTTTCGTCGCTTCTCCTGTTTCTTGTAAAGCAGCCCGGTAAATCCATAGTGCATCTTTTCAATCATCTTGGCAAAAAGACTAATCTCCTTTTTAGCCTGTTCGATAGAAAGCTCGGAAGAGGACATGAGGCCAATGTTGATGTATTTGAGTTCAAATCGGTCGTCGCTTCCGCCTTTATCCGGCTGAATTCGCTCAACGAGACGAATGAGCATAGGAACAAAAGCAAATAGTAAAGTAACATTTATGATGTTGAAGCTGGTATGGAACAGCGAAAGCGCAAGGGTTGCGTTTGGTCTTGCCGCCGGGTCATCAGAGAAAACTGATAGAGAACCCGGGCTGAACCACTGCATAACGGCATCAATACCGTTCAGGAAGGGGTAAATAACAATGAGCATCCATACGACCCCGGCAACGTTAAAGAAGAAGTGAAAACGGGCGGCTCGTTTGGCGTGTACGTTACCAATGATGGCGGCAATATTGGCGGTTACGGTTGTACCAATATTTTCACCCAGAATCATCGCTGCAGCAATAGGGAAGTTAATCCAGCCCTGAAAAAGCATAACCAGCGTAATAGCTGTAGCGGCCGAAGAAGACTGCGTGAGCAGCGTAAGAATAGCGCCGACCAGCACAAACAGCAGGAGAGACAGATAGCCCATGTCGGTATAGCTGTCGAGGAAGGCGAAGATCTCAGGGTTGTCATCTATATTGGGTACGCCATCTTTAATGAATTCCAGACCAATGAACAGGATACCAAAGCCAATCATTGCTTCTGCAACGTTGCGCAGCTTTAGGTTGCTTACAAACAGAAAAGGAAAGAAAATGCCAATCAGGCTGATGGCAATGGGGGTGATCTGAAACTTGAATCCAAAGACGGCCACCATCCATGCGGTAATGGTAGTGCCAATATTGGCACCCATGATTACACCGGTGGATTCAACAAAGGTGAGCAGTCCGGCATTTACAAAACTCACAACCATTACGGTTGTAGTGGTCGAAGACTGGGTGATGGTGGTTGTGCCAAACCCGGTTAAAATACCGGTAAACCGGTTGCGGGTCATGCCTTTAAGAATGGATCGAAGCTTGCTCCCCGCTACTTTCTGCAGTCCGTCGCTAAAAATTTTCATTCCGAAAATGAAGATGCCAAGCGCACCTACGAGCTGCAGAAAATCAAAGAAGGTATAGGTCATAAATTACGTTCTGCCGAAACAGTATGTGTATTAATTCAGATTCCCGGAAGCGTATCTGCTCCGCATTATGATCATTTTGCACAGCGTCTAAAATATCAAAAAAATGTGAGAACACAGGAGTTTTTAGCTGTCCCGGTTTTTGAATTAACATTGTGATAACATGCATCACAACCGGGGCCCTGGCCAAAAGTGTGAGGCCACGCGGGCAATCAGAAAAACTGTCCGTAGATAAGGCGGGCGGCAACGGCCAAAGCCATCATGGCAAAGATGATTTCAGCTTTTTTGCGGGATAAAATGGTCGAAAGCCAAACGCCGCCATGGGCACCTGCCAACGCTCCGATAATGAGCGGTAGCGCGCTTCCGAAGTCTACATAGCCAACAGCATAGCCGGACAGGGATGGCTCGGCAGGGGTGTCGATGGCAAACTGAGCCCATCCAAAAAAAGAAATAAAAACAATGGCGGCTGATGAAATACTGATGGTCTTAAGGTAAGGCAGTTTAAGTATCATAAGCATAATGGGTACCATCACAATGCCACCGCCAACGCCGGCCAGGGTGGCGACCAGGCCGCCCAGAGCGCCAATCAAAAGGGCGTGATGAAAACGAATAATCGGGATTTCAGCAGTTTCCGGATTATTGAGTTCCGGAGCTGTTGGTTTAGCCCGTAAAAACCGAAAACCGGTGTACAGCAGAAGGAGTGAGAAAAGGATGATGAATTCTGTTTCGCTGTAGAAAGCGGAGCTGACTATTGCTTTACCGGCAAGCGTTCCGGTCAGCCCGCATAAGCCCACCATTACCGACTCTTTCAGGAACAGGTTTTTCATCAGCTGATGCTTTCTGATGCTGCTCAATGATGCCGCAAACGTGCACAAAAGCGAGGTTGCAATAATCCAGGGTACGGGGTTTTCAAAGCTTCCGGCATACAGGAAGATGAGGACGGGAGTAAAGATAAGTCCGCCGCCTACGCCCAGAAGGCCGGCCAGGGCTCCGCCGGCTATGCCAATGAGTAACAGGATGAGATACAGCAAAGAAGTTTGCCCGTGGGTTGGTTCAGTTGATTTGTTTTCTTCTGTTTATCAAAACGATTGCTAAGGTAAGGCATCACAGATTAAAAAATAAACTACAGCTTGAGTGGGAGAGTGGGAGAGTGGGAGAGTGGGAGAGTGGGAGAGTGGGAGAGTGGGTAAAAAAAACAGGGAAACCTGATTTTGTCATCAGATTTCCCTGCGTTGTATACTGCTGAACTTCCGGCGGGCTTATTTTACAAACCCGGCATGGTTCATTGCTAATTACTTCACGAGCATCATTTTGTTTGTAGCTGTGAACGCGCCTGCTGTCATGCGATACATGTAGATACCGCTTGAAAGGTTGGTCGCATCGAAGCTAACGATGTGTGAACCTGCGCTCATGGAACTGTTAACCAAAGAAGCCACGCGCTGACCCTGCATGTTGTACACTTCGAGGCGAACTTCAGAAGCTTCAGGAAGGGTGAAGCTGATGTTGGTTGTAGGGTTGAACGGGTTTGGATAGTTTTGGCCAAGCTCAAAGCCTTTAACGGTTTGTGTAGGCTCTGTGCTAACAGGACCGTCAGCCAGGATGAAGGTAACTTCCCATACGTTCTCAGCCTGCAGTTCGTTTGAGCCGGCAGACGCAATTACGGTCCATTCTACGGTAACTTCAGAACCCGGCTCAACGCCAAGACCAACAAGTACGTCATATACAATTCCTGTGGTAAGGGTGAGCGTGTTGGCAGAACCACCGTCGTCGGAAGGCAGCGAGAGAAGCGGGTTTTCAAACCCGGCGCCAGGCAGGTTGGCAACCCATACGTATGTTTCTGCATTTTCAGAGATTTCCCACTCTACAACAACCGGGTCGGTTCCGTCTTCTTCTACTGGTACTTCAGCGCCATTTGCTGGAGAAAGAAGAGCGAAATCGCCGAGATCAGGATCACCAAACTCACCAACAATACCAGAAACAGAGAAGGTTAGTCCGGCAGGAGTCCAGGCTACACCAAGTGTAGAGAACGGTGTCCAGTTGGTTGCACCTGCGCCAAAATTGTTGTCCGGGTCGATAAGCAGTGGCTCACCAAATGTCTGCTGCCCTTGCGCCCAGTTCCAGCGGGTAGAACCATCGAGGTTGTCCATATCCATTGTCGGCGCAGCGACAATCCAGTAGCGTTCGGCCTGAAGCTGCCAGATTTCGTCTGTAGCCGCTTCGAGGTCAAGTACGAAAGTGTACAGGTTGTTTTCCTGATTAATTGTCAGGCCATCATCACCCTGCTCAAGTGTAATTGAGTAAAGCCATGAACCATCATCATAAGGATTACCAGCTGGCTGTCCACCTGCGTTGGCAAAAATGTAAACGGTGAATGATTCAAGAACACCGTCCAGCAGTGTTCCATTATTTTGGAAACCCAGAAAGCTGAAGCCTGTTACACGGGCCGGCTCTGAGAGTTCAAAATCATCGGAACTATATACACCAGTATCAAGTCCAGAGAAGTAGCCTGTTACAATTCCACCGGTTTCAGCGCGTGCCTGCTCAAACAAAACTACCGAGTTGTTGAGTACAGGTGTGCTTGGCGGAGTTACGAATGGTGCGTTTGAACGCACTTCCAGTTGGTTGGACTGGGCCATTGCAGCAGTTGAAAGCATCATGAACGCAGAAACTGCAAGCAAGGACTTACCTGCTTGGTAGAGTTTAGTCATAATTAATTAGATCTGATTGATTAGTTGAAATTCGCCTTTTGTGGCTGGCGAAGGTTTAATATAAATTAATAGACAATTAATTATGAAAAATATTTTTGTTACACCAATAAATTTTTAAACCTATGTATATCAGTGAATTATAGCTCTTTTAATTAGTTATCATTAAAAAATTATGGGAATATTTTTTTAAAAATGCCGATATGAAAAGAAATGTTAAACAATAATTGGGCTTCCGTAATCTATTCTCCTGTTGATTGGATCCGATGCGCAGATACTCGAAAAAGGTAGCTTAAATTTGGCAAATGCCTAACGCTGTGTATTCCATGCTTAAGCTGGAGATTCCGTCAAAAAAAAAGGGAAACCCGGAGTTAACCGAATTTCCCTTTTCAGAATAATGCGCAGTATTCAGCCGGCTTAAACGGCTGCCGACCTGATGAAAACTGCTGTTGTACTCCTGAGAGTCACATTACTTAACAAGCATCATTTTATTGGTAGCTGTGAAAGAACCAGCAGTCAGGCGATACAGGTAGATACCGCTTGAGAGGTTGCTTGCATCAAACGATACGTTGTGCGAACCGGCTGCCATGGTGCCGTTAGCGATAGTCGCTACGCGCTGACCCTGCATGTTGTACACTTCCAGAGAAACCTCAGAAGCTTCCGGTAGTGTAAAGCTGATGTTTGTAGTAGGGTTGAACGGATTCGGGTAGTTTTGCTCTAAAGCAAAGCCTTCAACCGTTTCGGTCGGATCCACGCTTACGGGACCTTCCTCAAGGACAAATGTTACTTCCCAAACGTTTTCAGCCTGAAGCGAAGACTCGCCTGCTTCAGCGATTACGGTCCATTCTACGGTTATGGATGTGCCGGGCTCAATGCCGAGACCAACCAGTACTTCGTAGACAATGCCTGTAGTTAGCGAAAGGCTTGTATCTGCACCATCGTTATCGGCTGCAAGAGCGAGAATCGGGTCGTCGAAACCTTCACCGGGAATGTTGGCAACCCACGTATAGGTCTCGGCGTTTTCAGAAACTTCCCATTCAACAACAACAGGATCGTCGCCATCGGCCTGTACAGTTACTTCTGCTCCGTCTGCTGGTGATAGAAGGGCAAAGTCGCCCAGATCAGGATCTCCGAACTCACCCGGAATTCCTTCAATAAACATAGACAGACCAGCAAATCCCGGAGGTGATAGCCAATCAACTCCAATTTGGGAAAAAGCTACCCAGTCTGGACCAAGACCAAAAATTTCATCAGGATCTGAAAGTACAGGCTCGCCACCAAAGTTTTGAGTTGCACGTGCCCAGTTCCAACGAGTTGAATTACCTTCTTCATCGGTCAGATCGTGTATTGGAGCGGCAATAATCCAGTAGCGAACACCGCCTTCAAGCGGGAAGGTGTCGCCGCTTGCTTCAAGGTCAAGGGTGATGAGCTGAATCGTGCTTCCATCTTCCTGTACGATTTGAAGTGCGTCATCATCAGCATCGATATCAATAGTTACAATTGCATCATCAATTCCAGGAACGCCATCCGGACCGGCAGCTCCGCCTTCAAGAATATAAACCCGCATGCCTAGCAGGATATCATCGAGTGGCAAGAGTGCGCCGCCTCCTTGAAATCCTTCAAAAGAAAGATTAGTAATCAGAGCACTTTCGCTGAGCTCAAAATCGTCTGCAGAGTAAGCTCTGTTCTCGGTCTGAACGAAGTATCCGGATACGATTCCGTTAATACTGCCTTCGTCATCAACATAGATTTCTTGCTCAAAAAGAAGCTCGGAGTTTTGGAGTTGGCTCTGTGGAGCAAACGAGCTGCTAAGCTCATTAATGTTAGCTTGATTTGTTAGTTCAATGTTCTGCCCGTAAGCTGCGGTAGTTCCGAACAGCAAAGCAGATCCCAGCAAGAATACCTTGCCGGCATTGTATAGCTTTTTCATAGTCAGATTAGTTTTGTTAGGGGTTTAGCAACGTATACTTGTACGCGCAAAGCAATATAATTTGACTGAAAGAGCCATCGAAGAAAACGGCAATAAAAAAATGTAAAGAATGTAAGGGCTATTAGTTTATTAAAAAACATATAGATAGTCCTTTATCCTAACAGCGCCTTTTTGGTAAGCCACATCACAGATAAAAGCATTAAGGCCGCGATTCCAGCATAAGAGAATGATTTAAAAAGTGGCGTATCCTTTCCATTGTCGGCGTTTAGGGCTTTGTCTTCAGTTTTTATTACTGCCCATCCGGGCCCGCCGGGCTGTACAAGATTGTAAAACATTCTAAGTACGGAATAATCGACTGGTTTGGTCATGTAGGTGACAGAAACCCAGACTACCGTAGTGAAAGCAGTAGTAAAAAACAGGGTGTTTGCCAGCCCGTCGATTCCAATCATATTAGCAATAATTACGCCGATAGCCGCTCCGCTCATGGCGGCGATTTCACTCCAGGCATTAATACGCCACCAGAACCAGCGTAGCAGGTAGACGGGGCCTGTTCCGGCACCCAGCGCCAAAATGGCTTCCCATCCGTCTTTAACGTTATCAAAATACCACGAAACCAGTACAGCGAAGCCCATAATGACAAGCGTGGCGATTCGGGAAATGCTCACATAATGCTTGCCCGCGGCTTCTTCATTATCGAATTCGCTCTCCGGTTTGATGAAGCGTTTGTAGACATCATTCACCACATAGGATGCGCCCCAGTTCAGGTGGGTAGAGACCGTAGAAATAAATGCCGATAAAAAGGCTACCACCAGCAGGCCGAAAAGTCCGGGCGGCAGCAGATCGAGCATAAGCATGGGATAGCCAAGCTCTTTATCAGTAAGGTTTGGATACATCACAAGACTCACGAGCGCTACCAATATCCATGGCCACGGTCTGAGGGCAAAGTGCATCACATAGAAAAACAGCGTGCCGCCAACGGCATGTTTTTCATTTTTGGCCGAGAACATCCGCTGGGCCACATAACCTCCTCCTCCGGGCTCCATGCCGGGATACCAGCTCGACCACCACATCATGCCGACCCAGACCAGAAAGGTGGTCATCATCAGTTCAGGGTTGTCTACCGGTATGAAGTCGAGATAGTGATGGCCTTCGCCGAATTGCAGGTTCAGTTCGGTTTTAAGCCCTTCAATACCGCCAACGTGATTTACGGCTATCACAGCAAGCAGAATCGAACCGCCCATAGCAATCACAAACTGAATGACGTCGGTAACAACTACGCCCCAGAGCCCGGAAAGCATGATGTAAAGCCCGGTCAGTCCGTACAGGATGAGTATAAGCGACCATTCATTCAATGGTGTGATGACAGACAAAATTTTTGCCATGCCCACCGTCACCCAGCCCAGGATGATGCAGTTGATGGGAAAAGCCAGATATATGGCCCGGAACCCGCGAAGCCAGGCGGCCGGTTTGCCGGAGTAGCGTTTTTCGATGAATTCCACATCGGTAATTACATCGGCCCGTTTCCAGAGCTTGGCATACACAAAAACGGTGAGCATGCCGGAAAAGAGAAAATTCCACCAGATCCAGTTTCCGGCAACCCCTTCGGCAGCGACGATCCCGGTAACGGCAAGGGGCGTATCGGCCGCAAAGGTGGTGGCTACCATAGAGGTACCGACTACCCACCACGGAAGATTTTTGCCGCCCGCAAAATAATCGCTCAGGTTTTTATTCCCACGCCGCTGTGCCAGCCAGCCGACTACAAGCATTACAAAAGCATACAGCGCAATTACTACATAATCGTAAGGATGAAAAAGCACGGGAAATAAAAGCTAATGGAAGGTTTGAAAACACAGTCTGTGACAGGACTGGCCGAAAATACAATTTCCTGACGTTAAAGGACGCGGACTTTCGCTTTGTTGGAATCGTTGAAGTCGGTTTGAAGAGGTGAAAAAGCTAGAATAACCCGCCCAATTCACAATTCAAAATTCACCATTCAAAATTTATTTCTTAATCTCCATCTTGTCGGCGAAGTAGTCGCAGAAATCGCGCATGTCGCCGGAGATACGCTCGTCTTTGGTGGAGTTTTCGAGGGTGTCGGCCATGGTTACCAGCGTTTCGTAGAAGAAGAGCTTCATCTCGTCGACGGTCATCTCTTTGGTCCACAGGTCGAGTTTGAGGGTCTGCTTCTGATCGTTATCCCATAGTGAAAGCAGCATAGCCCTGCAGTCTGCGGGTTTGTCAAGCCCGGCATCACCGGCGTTCCAGGTAATCTTCTCGGGCACGTTTTTGTCGTCCAGCTCAATGGAAATATCGATATTCTTGGTTGTTGCCATAATTTCTGTGAATCAGTTTTGGTTTTATTTTTTTAAAATCGATTGATGAAAACGTAAAGCGGACAGGTCAGGCTACTTGCAGTATTCTCTGAGCGCGTCCAGCGTTTTTTCGAAATCTTCGGGTAGTTCGGAGTCAAAAATGACCAGCTCCTTTGAAACCGGGTGTATAAAGCCCAGGGTTTTTGCATGCAGGCACTGTCGCCCGAGCTTGTTGAACAGTTTTTTGAACAGATCCTTCCGAAAGCCGGTATTCGAACCATAGCGCACGGATGCGCCGCCATAGGTTTCATCACCAAACAACGGATAGCCGGCGTGAGCAAAGTGTACCCTGATCTGATGCGTGCGTCCGGTTTCAAGACGGGCCTCGATAAGGGCAAGGTGGTCGAAGTATTCCAGCACCCGGTAGTGGGTCACGGCGTGCTTGCCGCTGCCGTCTTCAGTTACGGACATAAGCTTGCGGTCGCGCCTGCTGCGTCCGATCGGCTGATCGAATGTGCCTTCTTCGGGCGGCGTGCCCCAAACTACGGCCTGATAGGTACGCTCTGTGGTATGGTCGGCAAACTGTTTGGCCAGAAAGTGGTGGGCCTGATCATTCCGTGCCACGACCAGCAGTCCGCTTGTGCCTTTGTCGATCCGGTGTACGATGCCGGGGCGCATGTCCTCGTCTTCGGCTACATCGGAAAGCTCCGCAGAGTGATGCAACAGTGCATTCACCATAGTTCCGGTCCAGTTGCCGAAAGCAGGATGCACGACCATATCTGCCGGTTTATTGACCACCAGAAGCTGATCATCCTCATAAATAACGTCGAGCGGTATATCCTCGGGCTCCAGATCCGGCACCTTTGGCTTCATCATTTCGGCTTCTATTACGTCGCCGGGCTGCACAATGTACGAAGACTTTGTCGGCTTGCCGTTTACCAGTACCTGCTTGTCAGAAATAGCTTGCTGCACCTTGTTTCTGGTTGCATTCTGCACCATTTCCGTAAGATAACGATCGATACGAACGGGCGTAGTCTGCCCCGGAGCTACGGTCAGCTTTATTTCCTTTGCCTCTTTTTCGTATCCGCTTTGCTTGCTGCTCATAATTCAGGCCTTATAACGATTCCCGGAAAGGTTCAGGACTTTTTGCCCGGCTTAGAATTTGTGTCGAGCTTGTCTTTAAAGGTGTGCCCGAGAGCTTCATCTACCGTGCTGACCGCTACAATCTCCACGCCTTCCTTAATCTTTGCAGGGATTTCAAGCAGATCAGGTTCGTTATCTTTAGGGATGAGCACTTTCTTGATTTTGTTGCGCTGTGCAGCCAGCAGTTTTTCATTAAGTCCGCCAATGGCGAGCACTTCTCCGCGCAGGGTGATTTCGCCGGTCATAGCTACTTCGTGGCGCACACGCTTTCCGGTAATTAGTGATAGCATAGCCAGAACCATCGCCATACCCGCACTCGGCCCGTCTTTGGGAATGGCACCTTCAGGAATGTGGATGTGCACTTCATGCTTATCAAAAAAGCCGGGCTCAATTCCGTATCTGCGGGCGTTCGAGCGAATGTAGGTGAGGGCGGCCTGAGCAGACTCTTTCATCACATCACCCAGCTGACCCGTTAATCTGAAGTTGGCTTTACCCTCCATAACGGCCACGTCGATCTGAAGAATCGCTCCGCCGGTGCTGGTCCATGCCAGTCCGTTTACGCTGCCCGGTTTATCGATGCGGTCGGGAGCGCGGTCGCGGTATTTGGGTACGCCCAGTAGTTCAGAAACCAGTTCTTCATTAACTTTAAAGATGCCCGTTTCTTCGCCAGAAGCTTTTTTCTGAACATAAATGCGACCGATTTTACGACAAACTGCGGCAATTTGCTGCTCAAGCGTTCGCACCCCTGCCTCCGAGGTGTAATTGCGAATGATGTGTAGTATGCCGGTTTTATAAAACTTCACATCAGACTTTTTGAGTCCGTGGGATTTAAGCATTTTCGGAATCAGGTGACGCTTTGCGATCTCAATCTTGTCGTGCTCCAGATAGCCCGGCAGATTGATGATTTCCATTCGGTCCAAAAGAGCCGGCTGAATTGAGGAGGCCACGTTCGCGGTGGCAATGAACATCACTTTGGAGAGATCATAATCCATATCCAGATAATGATCATTAAAGGTGTTGTTCTGCTCCGGATCGAGCACTTCCAGAATGGCAGAAGAAGGATCTCCGCGGAAATCGTGTCCAACTTTGTCGATTTCATCCAGAATCATCACCGGATTAACGGTTCCCGCTTTTCGCATTCCCTGAATGATGCGGCCGGGCATGGAGCCAATGTAGGTTCGTCTGTGCCCGCGGATCTCAGCTTCGTCGCTCACCCCGCCCAGGCTGATACGAACCGTCTTACGGTTCAGGGCATTGGCAATGGATTTGGCCATAGAGGTTTTACCCACGCCAGGAGGGCCCACAAAGCATAAAATCTGACCTTTAAGATTTTCTACCAGGTTCAGTACGGCTATATGTTCCAGGATCCGGTCTTTGGCTTTTTCCAGCCCAAAATGATCGTTATCCAGAATTTCCTGAACCCCTTTTATATCCAGATTGTCTTTGGAGCTTTCCGACCAGGGGATGCTGGTCATCCAGTCCAGGAAGTTTCTGCCAACGCCGTATTCGGGCGACATTTGTGGGGTTTTCTTCAGACGCTCAAGCTCATCCATAGCTTTAGCATGAGCCTCCTCGGGCATGTTGGCCGCATCAATCTGCTCCTTCATTTTGGAAAGCTCAGGATCGGCAAAGTCGCCTTCATCCAGCTCTTCCTGCAGCGCCTTTATCTGCTCCTGAATGAAAAAGCGTCGCTGCGTTTCCTGAATTTCATCCTGCACCTTCTCGTTGATTTCGGAGCTCACGACCAGAAGCTCAAGCTCCCGGGTAACTTTGGCCAGCAGCAGCTTGTATTGAGACTCCAGCGTGCTGAGCTCCAGAAAGCGCTGCTTTTCGTCGAGGTCCAGATCGAGGTAGGACGCCATCAGGTACAACCCCTGCTGAGGGTTTGCGGCATTGTCGAAGCCGGTTAGAACCTCTTCGGGCAGCTCCTGATGCAGCAAAACGTAGCGCTCGAACTGCTCACGCGTTTTACGGATGAGGGCACCAAGTTTATCAGAGATTCGCTTTTTGCCGGACTCCTCACGCGGATTTATGGTAGCTGTGAGCCAGGGGTTGTCCGAGCTGTAGGAGATGACCTCAGCCGGAGCGATGCCGTTAACCAGAACTTTAATGAGCGAATTAGGCAGTCGTAAAACCTGTGTAATGTGAGCCACGGTGCCGACTTTATAGAGATCTTTACCCTCAGGATCTTCCAGCTCCGGATCCTTCTGACCCACGAGCAAAATCATCTTTCCGCTCTCTATGGCCTGATTAACCGCTGCCAAAGAGCTCTCGCGGCCAACCAGAATCGGATAGAGGGTGGAAGGATAAACTATGGTGTCGCGCAGGGCGAGTACGGGAAGTTCTTCGGGTATGGAATCCGGGAACCCGTCATTGAGGTCAGCAACCGGATCTGGCTTAATGTTCATGCGGTACGTTGTACGTGTTTAAAAGTAGTAGCTGCGGGATGCCTGCCTGGAATAATGCAGGGTGATGCGGGTGGCATCCGGCCTTCGATTCATTTAATCAGGTAAGATAAGGGATTGCAGCCTCATTATTAACCGGAAATACTATAATCACGAAGGGTGAAGCCTGCGGAAAGCCATCACCCTGAAAACTTTATGGTAAATGGCTTTAGTCTGCTGCTTAAGCTGGAAATACGGCGCTGTGCGCGCAGATAATTCCGGTTAATTTTCACGCTGTTTATCGTTACATTGATTACGCTAAAAGCTGGTACTTTTTGTTTCCATCACTCAACCAAATGCGTTTTCTGAGCCGTGCTGACATCATTATATATTAAGGATTTTGCGCTGATCGACGAACTCGAAACCACGTTCGACTCGGGTCTGAACATCATGACGGGTGAGACCGGGGCCGGAAAATCTATCATCATCGGTGCGCTGAATATTTTGCTGGGTGAACGCGCCCAAACGGAATCGATCCGGCAGGGTGCCAACAAGGCTATCGCGGAAGTGGTGCTCCATACGGGAAAGGATGATAAGCTCCATGCCTTGTTTCAGGAGTACGGCGTAGAACCCGCTGAGGAAACCATACTTCGCAGAGAAGTCCGCCAGAGCGGGAGCCGCGCATTCATTAATGATACGCCGGTGCAGCTCTCCGTTCTAAGACAGGTCGGTGAACTGCTGGTTGATCTGCACGGTCAGCACGATCATCAGCTGCTGCTCAACGAAGAGCATCATCGCGATGTAATAGACGAGCGCGAAAACGTGATGCCGCACATGATGGCATATAAGGCGGCCTGGGAAGAGGTCAGCCGCTTGCGGCAGGAGCGGAAGCAGCTGGAAAAGCGGGAGCGCGAGCTTCAGGAAAAGCAGGAACTGTACCGTTTCCAGGTGAAGGAGATACGGGCGGCGAATCTCAAGGAAGATGAAGCTGAAACTCTTGAGCGTGAAATCCATCTCCTCGACAGCAGCGAGGCGCTGAACGAAACGGCCGGATCAATTTTGCAGGCCGGCAAGGAAGCCGACGTTAATGCGCTGGATTTGCTTCGGGCTATGCAGCAGTCCCTCAGCGAAATGGCGCGACTCGAGCCCGAATTTGAAAGCTACATTCAGGAGCTGGAAACGGCACGAATCAGCGTTGAAGAGCTTTTGCGCTTCACCGAGCAGTACCAGAACAACATAGAGTTCAATCCGCGACAACTCGAGACGCTGCGTCAGCGGCAGGCCGAACTGAGACGCCTGGAAAAAAAATACGGCAAATCGCCGGAAGAGCTTATCGGCTATCAGCAGGAGCTGGAACAGACCCTGAGCCTGGCTGATAACTATGAACTCGAGCTGGAAAAGCTGGATGGCCTCATTCGAAAAGCTCAGCAGGAATTAGTAAGAAAGGCTGCAAACCTGCACGAAGCGCGGATAAAAGAGGGGGAGCGCCTCAGCCGGGCCATTGAAGAAGAGCTGATGCGTCTCGGATTCAACCACGCCCAGTTTGCCGTCAACGTGGAATGGCGCTACGAATCCAGCGGCTGGATTAACATCGAAGGCCGACCCGTGGGTTGCCTGCCTGAGGGCCCGGATATCGTTCGCTTCTTCATCTCCACAAACAAAGGTGAAGCGCCAAAACCGATGTCCAAAACGGCCTCGGGCGGAGAAATGAGCCGCATCATGCTCGCCCTCAAATCGATTCTTGCACGGGAACAACGCTTGCCTGTCATGATATTCGATGAAATTGATACCGGCATCAGCGGTCCCATAGCCCTGCAGGTCGGTAAAACCATGCGCGAACTTGCCGCAAGCTGTCAGATTATCGCCATTACCCACCTGCCTCAAATCGCCAGCATGGGACACAGCCATTTTGTGGTAAAAAAACAGGAATCGAACGGACGCACGGTAACACGAATCGACCGTTTGGATGCCGAAGAGCATATCCATGAAGTCGCCAAACTCATGAGCGGTCCTGAACTAACAGAAGCGGTCATCAGCAGCGCCAAAGAATTGATTGGCAAGGCGGAAGGGATTTAGGAGGAGCAACAAATTGAATCCCCGTCTGTAAGGAAATCAGAAATCCTCACTCTAATCAGAAAAAATGATTAAACGAGAAGGATTCAGCCATGATAACCAATCCCAAGCGCAAGTCACCAAGAGCCCAGTGGTGGGAATATTCGTTGCCGGGCCAGTATTTTGTTACAATTTGTACAAAAGATCGTCTGCCGCTGTTTGGCATGATAAATAACGGAAAGATGCTCCACAGTCCGCAGGGAGCAGTAGCCTACGTTCTATGGAACGAAATCTCAAACCATTTCGAAGATGTATTTTTAGGTCCATTTGTAATAATGCCTGATCACGTGCATGGTATAATTTCCATCAAAGAACATGATCGACAAGTGACCGAAGCGGCTAAACCTGACACTATGAACGGGTATCCAAAGCAAACGGATATCATTCTTGCAGAATATCTGGACAACCTGAAACGATGATAGAATTTGGGCACAGGCCAGCCGAACGCAGGTCTCAAAATCAGGGGTGCAGAACACTTTCTTCAATTGTTGGCAGCTATAAATCAGCGGTAACTAAATACCTGAACAGGCTTGGGCTCGAATCGGGATGGCAGCGTTCGTTCGATGACTATGTGATAAAAGAAAAGTCTGAATATCACGCCATTACGAAGTACATCAAAAATAATCCGCAAAAATGGTGGGATGATCAGGTCTCGAAGGGTTGTTGACGATTGACCTCGCCGGGGCAGGGGCAACGCATGCGTTGCCCCTGCCCCGGCGATGGATGGCTGCCCCGGCGATGGATGGCTGCCCCGGCGATGGATGGCAATATCAATATCATTATCATACAAATCCCCTTTAGGCACAAAAGCAGATTATGTGGTATTATCAACGAGCTGCGTTAAAGAGCTGAAATAACAATTTTAATGAAAGTCTCTTCCGTTGGAAATGTCGCGTAAACCATTCCCGCTTCGTACTCTTGTGATAGCCAAAATTGTGCTGTTGTTAACCTTCTTGCTGCTGCTTGCATCTACGTTCGTATTTGGATGTGCCGGAGAGAACAATGGTGAAAATTCGACTAATGAGCCGGAAGATGTATCCTATCCTTCGATCGAAAGCATGATCGGGCAAATGATGATGGTTGGTTTTCGCGGATACGAACTGAGCGGCAGCGAGCGCATCGTGGAGGATATTCGTGAGCGAAATCTTGGCGGGGTGATTTTGTTTGATTATGATGTGCCGCTTGGGCGATCGGGCCGGAATGTGCAGTCACCGGATCAGGTGCGGAATCTGATTCAGCAGCTTCAGTCGTATGCGGACCCCGGGATGCCTCTGATGATTGCCATCGATCAGGAGGGCGGGCGCGTGAACCGGCTGAAGACGCGGTTTGGTTTTCCACCCACGGTTAGCATGCAGTACCTGGGTGATTTGAACGAGCCGGATTCGACCCGTTACCATGCCCGCCGAACAGCTAGGGTGCTTTCTGATCTGGGCATCAATATCAATTTTGCGCCTGTGGTGGATGTGAATTCAAATCCCGATAATCCCGTAATCGGGCGCCTGGAGCGTAGTTTTTCTGCCAATCCGGATGAGGTCGTCAAACACAGCCGCATATTCCTTGATAGCTTTCGTGAAGCCGGACTTTGGGGTACGATCAAGCATTTTCCGGGACATGGCAGCGCCTGGAATGATTCCCACTACGGCATGGCGGATGTCACCGAAACATGGGATGAATCCGAACTGTTACCCTACAAAGAGCTATTCGCCGATGGCAGCGCGGAGCTGGTGATGTCGGCGCATATTTTTAACGAGAATTGGAGCACAGAGCATCCGGCAACGCTGTTGCCCGAAATTATGACCGACATGCTTCGCGATGAATTGGGTTTTACCGGCCTGCTTTTCTCAGACGATATGCAAATGGGCGCCATCACCGATTATTACGGACTGGAGCAGGCCCTGGAGCTGGCGGTTAACGCAGGCATTGATGTGCTCGTTTTTGCCAATAATTCAGTCTACGAACCTGAAATAACGGAAAGGGCCATCCGTATAATAAGTCAGAAGGTTAATGAAGGCATCATCCCGGAATCCCGAATCAGGGAATCCTACGACCGCATCCGGACCTTCAAAACCCAAATGTCAACGGACTAAAAAATCACGGATACTTTCTTAGTCTAATTTGGACTACAAAGACTAACTGAGGCACCGAATAATACACCATTCACCCCCGACACCCGCTTTTAAGCGGGGCCGGGATTTCGCTTCACTCAACATTCAAAATTCACAATTTTCTATTGGCCGGCCTCTACATTCACATACCGTTCTGCAAACAAGCCTGCACCTACTGCGATTTTTATTTCGAGACCTCGCGTAAGCACCGGGCCGACTTTGTGCACCGCTTGCTGGGTGAAATGGAGATGGTGACAGCGGAACGCCCTGATTTCACCAGTGAAAAAATCGAGACGATTTACTTTGGAGGCGGTACCCCATCACAGCTAACCGCAGTTGAAATAAACCAGCTTCTGGAGAAAATCCGGCTGCTGTGGAATGTTAGCATGGAGGTGGAGATCACCCTTGAAATGAATCCGGATGACGTCAAAAAAGGCTATCTGGCTGAGATTGTGGACGCCGGTATCAATCGAATAAGCATGGGCGTGCAAACGTTTAACCCGGAGCGGCTTCGCTTTATGAACCGTGCGCACAGCAGGGAGGAAGCCCATCTGGCGCTTGAGGCGCTGCAGCAGTCGGGCTGCAGAAGCTGGACCGCCGATCTTATCTACGGTAATCCGGATCAGGATGAAGCCGATTTGATGCAGGATATCGATGCCCTGCTGGAATACAATCCGCCCCACGTTTCGGCATACAGCCTGACTGTCGAGCCTAAAACAAAGCTCGGCAGCATGGTCCGGAAAAACATTGTGAAGCCTGCAGAAGACGACCTGGTTTCACGCCACATGAAGGTGGTTACCGAGTCTCTTGGCAAAGCAGGAATAGAGCGCTATGAAGTGTCTAATTTTGCGCGGCCCGGCCACGAATCCCGTCATAACAGCTCATACTGGACGCACACCAACTATCTCGGGCTCGGACCTTCAGCACATTCTCTGTGGTGGGATGCTGATGGAAAAGGAGCCACGCGCTGGAGCAACGAGCCAAAGCTGGCAGGATACATGCAGAGAGGTGAAGAAAACAGCCCGCTTTTCCGGCAGTTTGAGCCAGAGTTTCTGGATAAAAAAGCTCTGGCAGAAGAGCGGATGCTGATAGGTCTGAGAACAGCCCGCGGAGTTAAAGAAGAATCTCTGGCACAGCGCTACAATTATAAGCTTAATGCTGATCAGCGCAGCTGGATAGCGCGAATGCGAAAGGAGGGCTACATTCAACCCGAAAGGGATGGTGAAGCAGGTGTTCGCCTATCGGATCGCGGCTTGATGCTGGCCGATTACATCGCCCTGCAGATAATCAGCCGCGGATGAACAAGCGAATCATCATCATCCCTGTTCTGGCTCTTTTGATTACGGCCGGAGCCCGGGTGACCATCGATATGGGCGTGGTTCCCATTGTGCTTACCACGTTTTTTATCTATTTGGGCGGGCTTTTGTTTGGAAGCAAAACAGCACTGGCCGCAACCGCGCTCTATGTGGTTTCGGGTGCCTTAGGCCTTCCGGTTTATGCGGGCGGAACGGGAGGAATCGAGCGCCTGCTTGGTCCGACTGGTGGCTATCTGCTTGGATTTATGATAGCGGCATTTACCACCGGTTTCATCTCGGAAAGAGGGAATTCTCTGATTCGCGATGCGCTGGCGCTGCTCCTTGCTGCTATTTTACTTCATACCTCGGGCCTGACCTGGCTCTATTTCTATTCGGCAGAAGCCTGGCAGCAAACTTTTGGTCAGTACTGGATATTCATCACGGCAGAGACCATACGATTGACCGTGATTTTGATCACAGCCCGCATCATAAAAAAACGCTGGCCGAACAGCGGGTGGATACAAACCGGCTGATGGTGCTTCTCCGGACAGTATAATGCCGGACGGATTTCAGACCTGAAGCGATTTTCAATCATCAAAATGGCAGGTGCAGTATTTAGCAGGCCAGGGACATTCCTTAGGCTCGTACGAACAGAACTCAACTCCGATTATCCCGTTGGTGCCCGGACCTATATATGGATGGGGCTCCAGCCACTCTTTTTTCAAGGCCTCGTATTTTAGCTCTACGGGCAGGTTATCCGGAAAAACGAACTCATAAGCAAAGTAGGTAAGAAGCCGGTGAATCTCATCGAAGAGTACGGTACACTCAGCATCCGTCATGTGTTTTAATTCCGGAAGCTGATTTTGGTGGATCCCCGTCAGCTTTGCGAAGGTAAACCCGTCTCCGTGCAGATACCGCTCCGCGTCTGCAAATTCCTGAAGTTCAGGCGGCAGGTCATACGATTTGAAGGAATCGATTTCATCCGGGTGCGGGGGATTATTTGAGAGCTCTCGCAGATGTTCGATTAAGTGACGAACGTGGTTCGGGCCTGGCTTTGGTGATGGGCACATAAAACAATGGGTTAGTTGATAGATGACGGGATAGGTTAATTATCCGAAACCAGATTGTAAAATCCAAAACCGAGTGACAAAACAAGAAAATACGGTCCTCCTTCTTTGCGATTTAGATGTAAAAGCATCATCTTTGCCAAGCCGGAATCACATTCCGAAATGTCAACTATTTGATTCTAAACGTAGCTAAAAAAGCGTCATGCAAGCTTCTCTTTCCGTATTCATGAAAGGATTGATAGACTATGCCGGTCTTTTTCCGCCTTCTGCGCTGGAAATGAAGCCGGCAATAGAAAACTTTTTGTCCTACCGGACAACCCCTGATGCAGATAAACTTTCTGCCTTTGTGATTCCGTCCGGAAGACTGTCAGAGCTGAACGGATTTTCAGACTCATTCGCTGATGATCCCGGAAGACCTGTTCCTTTTTCAGCATTGGCAGGAGGCGGGAATACCGTACATGAATGTATCACCAATATTGAAGGTGCGCTTCAGCAGATTCACTACTTCTATGAGGCGCAACGCGGAAGCGTAAGTGTTACCTCAATGGAGATAAAGCTGCCCGATGCTGACTTTACTGACGTGGAGTTAGCTGGTCTGCTGACTGATATTCGCAGCCGTGTAAATGCTCAAATTCCCAATAGCGTCGACCTCTTCTACGAACCGGTTCGTAATGAAAACTGGCAGGATCGTGTTTCCGTGCTTACGACAGCTCTTTCCGGACACCTCAGCAGCGACGACGGGAAAAGCGGCTTCAAACTGCGGTGCGGCGGGGTTGAAGCGCATATGTTTCCAACGGTGCATCAGGTTGCGGTTGCTTTGTTTAGCTGCCGCAAAACCGGAGTGCCGTTTAAAGCCACGGCCGGACTTCATCATCCCGTACGTCATCACAATGCACAAATTGGCTGTATGATGCACGGTTTTTTCAATGTATTCGGCGCAGCGGTGCTCGGATCTGTTTACGGATGGACCGTTACTGAATATGAGTCCATGCTGAACGAAGAAGAGCCGTCGACATTTGTTTTTTCTGAAGATGGCTTCAGCTGGAACGGGTTCGAAGCATCCATGGACCAGCTTGGCTCGGTAAGAAGTTCGCTGGCCACGTCATACGGGAGCTGCAGCTTTAACGAACCTCTTGAAGACCTTGAAGAGCTCGGCCTGAGAAAAGCCTAAGACTTGATTCAATCATTACCCAATTAACATCAAACTCTAAATAATTATCCTGTAATATGGCACAATTTGATTCAACAACAGATCCTAAGCTCAAAGCTTTCTTTGATATTCCCGCTGATTCCCATTTTCCAATTCAAAACCTTCCATTCGGGATTTTCAGGCCGGGAGCCAAGCGTTCGGCCAGAGTAGGCGTGGCTATCGGGGATTATGTGCTGGATTTGAGCGTGCTTGATAATCATGGGTTTTTCGACGGACCAAATCTTCGCGGTCAGGATGTATTTGATGAGCGCTATCTGAACGAATTTATGGATTTAGGCAAAGAGGCGCGTATTGAAGCCAGGCAGGTGATCAGCCGTGTGCTGTCTGGGGAAGATGATCGCCTGAAAAACGACGCTGATTTACGTAAAAGGGCCCTGATTCCAATGTCTGAGGCCGTAATGGAGCTGCCGGTGCAGATTGGCGATTATACCGATTTCTACTCCTCACGTGAGCACGCCACGAACGTTGGAACCATGTTCAGAGGTAAAGACAATGCGCTGCAGCCCAACTGGCTCCACATTCCGGTGGGCTATCACGGGCGCAGCAGCTCCGTTGTAGTGTCAGGCACCGACCTCCACCGCCCGATGGGACAAACCAAAGCGGATGATGCCGATAAACCTTCATTTGGTCCGAGCAGGCTGGTAGATTTCGAGCTTGAAATGGGATTCTTCGTTTCAGGCGGTAACGATTTGGGCTCGACGCTCAGCATGAAAGACGTCGAAGACCACATCTGGGGGCTCGCATTGGTGAATGACTGGAGCGCCCGCGATATACAGAAATGGGAATATGTACCTCTTGGTCCGTTTTTGGCCAAGAATTTTGGAACAAGCATCTCGCCGTGGATTGTCACCCCGGAGGCGCTGAAACCGTTCAGGGCAGAAGGCCCGAAACAAACCAATCCTGAAGTGCTGGATTATCTGAAGCCTGAACGACCCGACCTCACCTATGATATCAATCTTGAGGTGATGCTGAGGGGAGAAAACATGGATAAGCCGCACAAGATATGTACATCCAACTTCAAGTATCTCTACTGGAGCATGGCACAGCAGCTGGTGCACCACTCCATCACGGGCTGCAATATGCGTACCGGTGATTTACTTGCCTCGGGCACGATCAGCGGTCCCACAGAAGACAGCTACGGATCCATGCTCGAGCTCAGCTGGCGCGGAAGCAAGCCACTGAAATTCCCCAATGGCGAAGAACGTAAATTCCTCCAGGACGGCGACAGCGTAATCCTCACCGGCTGGGCGCAGGGTGATGGCTACCGGGTTGGCTTCGGAAACTGCGAAGGAAAAGTACTGCCGGTTCGGGAAGGGTGAAGGATTCGTTTGTGAACCACAAAGGCTCCATGACACATAGATTCAAAACAAACTCATTACGACTACTTTTCGAACCTTTGTGCCATTGGGGCTCCGTGGTTCATTCCCGGTACCCTTCGCATTCTTTACCTCCACGTAATGCGAAACCCGATTCCATTATTTATATTCGGTGATTAAGCAACCAATCACTAAATCGCTATCAACACTGTTTTTTTGACTATGCGAAAGACTTCGATAATTCCCCGTTTATTCATTTTAAGTAGTTTGATAGTAATTTCACTTTGGGCGTGCTCGGGTCCGGATAGTGGTGATGGTGATGCCGATGCGAGTCAGAGTGATTTACCGGCTTCCGAAACAACCAACATGAGAGCTATGGCTAACTTTCCGTCATTCGACCTGCAGGGGCATCGCGGCGCACGCGGTATTTTGCCTGAAAATACCATCCCAAGCCTGCTGGTTGCGCTTGAGTATCCGATTACCACGCTGGAGTTTGATGTTGTTATTTCAGCCGACAGTCTGGTAGTTTTGTCGCATGAGCCATGGTTTCATCATCATATAAGCACGGATCCCGATGGAAATGAAATTACCCCTGAGCGTGCACCAGAGCTTAATATGTTTCGAATGACATACGAAGAAATCAGCAGGTACGATGTCGGGCGACGAGGGCATATCAACTTTCCGGAGCAGGAGCCCATGGAGGTTTCCAAGCCGCTCATGAAGGATGCTATTCTAGCCGTTGAAGAGCATCTTGCCGAAACCGGACGCTCTCAGGTATTCTACAATATCGAAACCAAAAGCCGGCCGGAGTGGGATAATGTGTATCATCCGGAGCCGCGGGAGTTTGCTCAACTGCTATATGATGAGCTTCGTGAACTCGATATGCTCGATCGGGTCTTCATACAGAGCTTCGATGTACGCACGCTTCAGGCTATGCGTGAAATCGATGACACCATTCCGCTGGTGCTGCTTGTTGAAAACCGCCGCGGCTTCAACTGGAATGTGGAACAGCTCGGATTTATGCCCCATGTGTACAGCCCGAATTTTAACTTGATTGACGAAACAACTATAGAGCGCGTTCGAACTGAGGGCATAAAGCTTGTGCCATGGACCATCAACGAAAAAGATGACATGGTGCGAATGGTAGAAATGGGCGTAGACGGACTCATCACAGATTATCCAAACAGAGCCGCAGAGCTTAGCGAGATTACGGATTTACTGGACTAAACGCAGTACCCTTCATTGGCTCTGCGGAGAACTATTTTCTTCCGCTAAAGAAATAGTCTTCCTCTTTATTAAAATTACGACAAGGTCGATTTCTGAAAGGTTATTATGGCAGAAAAAATAATTAATCCGGCCGCCCCTCCGGTTACGTACTTGTAATCTGAGACATGAAAGTTATGCGTTTCAATGTGTTAGTGACTTAACACAGATTTGTTAGCGTCAAATGTCAAAAAATGTAAGCGGGTTTAACGATTGAAATGCTTTTGCTATAATCCGTTTGCCCCATAGACAATTCGTGTCTCAAGGTCATGTCTTGCTAATAACAGGAGTGTTAATCGGTATAATTTACCGTAGCAATGAAGCCTGGACTGCATGGCTGTAGCATTTAATCTTACCTAACATAACTCTGCTAACTAATGAAACAAAAGCTACTGATAATGGCTGTGGTATTGCTGTTTGCAATAATCCCCGGTCGAATAAATGCACAGGAAATTCTGCAAGAATACGTAAGCGGAATTGGTGAAATCGAGTTTGTAAATAATCAGCTTATCGTGGAATTTGCTCCGGGTGTGCAAAGCGCCGATGTCGCGCTGATGCGCCAGCAGCTCCAGGTAGAGATGGTTACAAATCTCGACCTCATCAACGCTGAAAAGTGGGAATTTCGAAGCGGAACCGTGCATGAAGCGCTGGAAATGCTCAACAGCCGTGAGGATGTAATTTATGCTGAACCCAATTTCGTATATCGTATTCCCGATTTTTCTGTAGAATCTGAGGATCCGTTTGAGTCTTTAATGAACACCACGCCAAACGATCCGTTTTTCGGCAGTCTATGGGGACTTCATAACACGGGGCAATCAGGTGGTTCGGCCGGTGCAGACATCTCTGCGCTAAGCGCATGGGAGATCACCACGGGTTCCTCGGATGTGATTGTAGCTGTTTTCGATTCGGGTATCAAAAGTGATCACCCGGATCTGGTTGATAACCTCTGGTTCGACAGCAATGGCAACGCCGGCGCAAGTTTTCTGGGTGATACACCTGAAGATTTGAACGGCCACGGTACGCACGTAGCCGGAACTATTGGTGCTGTTGGAAATAACGGCGTAGGAGTTACTGGCGTGAACTGGGATGTACAGCTGATGAATATTAAAATTTGCGGCCTGAATGGCGCTCCCAACTGCAACGGCGCTGCCATGATTCAGGGGCTACAGTACGCGCTGGAAAACGGTGCCGTAATGTCTAACCACAGCTGGGGTGGTCCGGGTTTTTCTCAGGCCGCATTCAATGCGCTTCAGGCAGCTGGAGAAGCCGGACACCTTGCGATAGCCGCAGCGGGTAACAACGGTACAAACAACGATAACCAAAACTTCTATCCCGCAGGATATAATCTGCCGAATGTAATAGCTGTAGCCAGTTCCGATCGAAATGATCAGCGTAGTGGCTTCTCTAATTTTGGAGTTAATACCGTACATCTCGCTGCACCTGGTAGCTCTATCAGAAGCACTGATATCAACAGCACTGGATATAGTTTTAAATCCGGTACCTCTATGGCCAGTCCGCACGTTGCCGGTGCTGCAGCGCTTCTGAAGGGTGAGCATCCGGATGCTACTCCTGAGCAAATAAGAGGCTGGCTGATGAACAGCGTTGATGTAATTCCCGCCTTTGAGAATATCACCATCGCAGGAGGACGCCTGAATGCTTATAACGCACTGCTCCTCGCCGAGCTTGGCCCGCCCTCAATAAGCGTAAATCCCGACGATGTCGATGTTAGTGGCGTTGTGGGGCAGAATTTGTCGGACTTCTTAACGGTAGCCAATGATGCTCCCGGAATTCTTTCCTACACCATTGGCGTCGCTTACGATGAAACGGCTGCAAACCGGGAAGTGCAAACCTACACCTACATGCGCAATGGTAACGTGATTGAAGAATCCACGGCCGCATTAATTGATGATGTCTTCTGGGATTCGGGTTTAATGAGTGCGCAGGAAATCAATACCTCATTCGAAGCTTCGGAAGGATTTGAGCCCGGCTTTGCCGGGGGACAACTGGGCTGGAGCGCACTTGCTGCCAGCACCACGCAGCCGGTCATTTCTTCGGGTAACGCCAGCGATGGAACGCAGTCGCTGGAAATCGCCGCACAGGGCGGCTCTCCTGGCGATACAAACGTGGGACTACGATCTCCGCTGCTTGATACAGGATTCCTGTTCTATACATTGAGCACCGATATTTATGTGGAAAGCACGGGCGGCGCCGATTATGATGTGATTCTTCAGTCGCCTGCCAACGGACAGCTTACAACACGTTTTCGATTCGGAGCCAATGGCAACATGAGCGTACTTGCCCCAAGCGGTGGCGGACTCGGCTTTCAGGGATTGGGCTCTTACCAAACCGGCGAATGGCTCACCCTGCGCAAAGAGTTTGATGTACCTGCTTCAGAAATTCGTTATTACATCGATGACGAACTGGTTTATACCGGTCCGTTCATCGCAGCGCCGACCGTGGAGCAGGTGGTATTTCTTGGAAATAACAACAACAGCGGTGAGTCTGCCTTTTTTGATAATGTTTCTCTTTCCGGTAACGACGGCTGGCTGAGCGTGAGCAACGGCAGCGGAACCATAAACGGTGAAGGCAGCACGCAGGCTGAGCTGGTGTTCGATACGGACATGGCGCCGGGAACCTACAACGCTTCGCTGTTTGTGAGTTCAAATGATCCGGAAAACCCGTTGATTGAAGTGCCTGTGAGCTTCCAGCTGTTCCCTGCATCAGAAACTCCGCAGATTACGGTAAATACAACCGGTCTTTCATTTGTTACCGTGCCCGGCATGGAAACAGAGCAGGTTTTCTCGATCCAGAATACGGGTCAGGAAGAGCTGACTTTCGACATAGCCGTTAACGATTCAGATGATGCCGGCATTTCGGATCAGTTCACGCTGAATCCCGATTCCGGCACGCTGGTTTCTCTGGCTCAGGAGAGCATCACCCTGCAGCTAAACACAAACGGTGTTGAGCCCGGAACCTATGCGGCTACGGTTGCCATCAGCAGCAATGATCCGGATAGCCCGGTTGTTGAGATACCGGTTGAGATTACCGTGCTTGAAGGCCTCCCGGATGCCATCACCCTGAACAGTCCGGCTGATAATGCAGACGAGCAGGACTTGTCGCTATCTCTCGAGTGGACGGCTGATGACCTGGCTGATGCCTATGATGTTGAGCTTGGTCTTGATGCGGATCTGGGCGAAAATACGCTCTTGAGCAGCAGCACGTCTGAAACGTCCCTTTCGCTTGATGATCTGGGAACGGATACCCGCTATTACTGGAGAGTCCGTGGCACGAACGCCGCCGGAGCAGGTGAGTGGTCAGCTACGTGGTCGTTTCTAACGACAGATAACGTGCCGGATGCACCTCAGCTGGTAACGCCTGAAAACGAAGCTGAAGACCTGCCTCTGGATCAGTCGTTTGCCTGGAGCGAAACCGATGGTGATTTTTACCGGATCCAGATTGCCGCTGACGAAGACTTCGAAACGCTGATCGTAGAAGCAGATGAGCTGGAAGAAAACATGTTCTCTCCTGAAGAGCTGCTTCCCGAGCTGAGCGAACATTTCTGGCGTGTACGCTCGGTTCGCAGTACCGGTGAGGCCAGCGAGTGGTCAACGGTCTGGTCGTTCACGACAACTGCAGGCGTGCCTCAGGCGGTAACTCTGCTTACTCCTGAAGATGGAGCCACAGATGTAAGCATGACAAACCTGTTCACCTGGAGCAGCGTTGATTTTGCTCAGTCCTACGCTATGGAAATCGCACTTGACGCTGAGTTTGAAGAGGTGGCCCTTTCCAGAAACGGACTTAATGATGCCCGTACGCTGGTAAGCGGACAGCTGGAAAGTCAGACCGTGTACTTCTGGCGCGCCCGTGGTATAAATGGTGAAACGGCCGGAGAATGGTCAGAAGTGGCCAGCTTCACGACGGAAATCGTTACCTCTCTGCCTGATGAAGATTTGCCGACTGCGTTTGCCATCGAGCAAAACTACCCGAATCCGTTTAACCCGACCACGGTAATTAACTACGCCCTGCCGGAAGACGCTTCCGTACGCGTGGAAGTCTACAACCTAATGGGACAGCGCGTTGCGGTACTGGTAAACGAGCAGATGCAGGCCGGTCGCCACAGCGTAACTTTCGACGCGCAGCGCCTGTCGAGCGGCATGTACCTGTACAGAATCCAGGCCGGCAGCTTTACCGAAACCCGCAAGATGATGCTGGTGAAGTAATTGTAATAGCAATTAGCAATTTGCAATGAGCAATAAAGAATGAACTGTGATGGGTTTGCAGCTTAAACGCTAAACCCGCAGGTAGTTCAGGAATCTAAAAAAGCAGGGAAATCTGGCGATGTCGGGTTTCCCTGTTCTGGTTTTGGGGGATAAAGCATCACGGTAAACACTAAAAAGGAAGGCACTAAAAGACACTAATTTTCGTGAACCTTCGGACCTTCGTGTCCTCGTGGTTCCCCTTCTATCAGAAGCTGAATCTGCATGGTTACTGAGCCTTCGATTCGGGAGTTGCAGTCCAAAAAACTCTGCGGTCCAGAAGTGCCATCATAAAATGGATTCCAATAAGCCTTTGCAGGAAATCAAAATTCCTCCTATCATAGGTCATCAGATAACGAATGTACTGGTTTGCCCGAACGGGCAATTAAAACGGGAATTCCGTGAAAACCGGAAGCTGTACCCGCAACTGTAATTCCGGAGCTGATGGCAGTTTTTTAAACTTCAGGCGCGTAACTTGCGTCAGTTGGATAAAGCAGCCATGAGTTCTCATTCACAGTCTCATGCCACTGTTTCGAGCCCAAAGAAATGGGAAGGCGACTGTAATTGAATCCGGATGAGCCAGGAGACCTGCCGTACATTCATCACTGCAAAACTTCGGGTAAAAGTTTTCGTGTCCGGTAATTCATGCAATTTTTATATCTGCGCGCAGCACTATTTAGTGTTTGTCCCGCAATAAGTTACTTTTTCCTGCTTTTAGCTCCCGGGCATCTTTATGCCTCCGAATCCGATACGCTTAAGGTGGATCTGGGCGAGGTTTATATAGAGGCTTCCCGGCTTGCCGTACCATGGCGAAATCAGCCGGTGCAGGTTAGTATTGTGGGTTCGGAAAGGGTTGAGGCGACCGCATCATCAAGCCTTGGCGATGCCCTGCGTTTTAACAGCCCGGTAATGGTGCGTACGTACGGTTTGGGCGGCATTCAGTCGGTATCGGGGCGCGGGTTTGGAGCCCGACAGACCCAGCTGATGTGGAACGGCTTCAGTATAAATCACCCTATGCTGGGTGAGGTTGATTACAATCTGGTTCCTTCATCCATGACATCCGATATACGCGTGGTTTCCGGAAACAGCAGCGCCGGATTTGGTGACGGCGGAGCTGCTGGGACGATTCTGTTCGACTCTGCCCGTCCGAAGAATGAAACAGCTGTTAAGTGGTCAACAGGAGCGTGGGGACAGCAGCAGCTTCAGCTTAGTTCGGGTTATCATGGGTCGGTTTACCGCGCCGGGATTGTAATCGATGGTCGGCAGGCAACGAATAATTACCCGTATTTCGATGATATCCGCGGCAGGGAGGAGACCCGGCGAAATAATCAGCTGTTAAGCAGGCAGGCTATGGTTACGGCAGGATTTACCGGTGGAAACTGGAATTACGACACCTCTGTATGGCTTGCAGGTATGAGCCATCATATATCAGGTTCTTCTACCGTCCGGAATCCGTCGGCTGTTCAGGACGATGATTTTCTTCGCTGGTCGAATCATCTCTCATATGTCTATGGCAGCACGCTGTGGCAACTGAGCAGTTTTTACGAAGATTATACCCTTAACTACACGGATGCGCCCTCCCGTATTGAAAGCCTCAGCGATATTAACCGGCAGATGTACAGGCTGATGGTTAGGTATGCTGCGATGAATGGATTGTTTTTGTCGGGCGGTTTTGATGGCGGATTTACCAGGGTAGAGTCGAATGATTTTGCAGGAAGTGAACAGCGCAGGCAGCTGTCTGCCTATGTACATGCAGAATATCGTCCGGGCTGGGGCCTCAGTTTTTACCCTTCTGCAAGACTGGTTTCCTATTCTGATTTTGGCGAGCGGGTTACCGGTTCTTTAGGTATGAACTGGCAGACCCCGCTGAACTGGCTGAGCCTGAGGGGACAGCTGGCCTCGAATTTCAGTCCGCCCGGGCTAAATGATTTGTTCTGGGCACAAGGTGGAAATCCGGAGTTGAAGCCGGAAATCAGCCGGTCGGCTGAAGCTGGTATTGCCGCAGCGTTCAGCCGCTCAGGCTTGGCGGCAAATGCGGGCCTGACGGTCTACACCATAGAGTTTGAAAACGGCATCCGCTGGATTCCCGGCTCCGGCGGACTTTGGAGTCCGGTAAATCTCTATGAGATAAGCAGCCGTGGTGTCGAAATGGACGGTATGCTAAACTACACCTACGCCCGGTGGACACTGCAGTCTAATCTGGCTGTGGCCTATACGCGTGCGGAAAGCCCCAGGACTGAGCAGCAGAACGGGCAGACCGTTACCGTGAACCGGCAGCTGACCTATGTACCGAAGTGGAGCTGGAAAGCCGGTGGCGGCCTCAGATACGGAGCGGTGTTTTCAAACATCAGCTGGCAGCGAACGGGCAGCCGGTTTTCGACGGCAGACCACAGCGCCCCGATTGATCCGCTGTCGGCCTTCACGGACATCACGCTACAGCTGGGAACAGATATTTCATTCAGGGCTTCCCAGCTTCGGGTAAGCTATACGGTTCACAACCTCACTGACGAAACCTACGAGTTCATAGCACGCTATCCCATGCCGCCAAGATACCACACGCTTAGCGTTCGGATTGGCTTCAGCTACTGATTTAAACTTTGGATGTCTGTGATGAGAATGAACGCTTCATCTGTAAAATCATCACAAAAACCTTCAATTACCAAATAATGATGTGTTTTTGGCTCAAAAGCCATCACCCTTGAAAAAATAGTACTCAATAAACCAAACCTAATAATTATCATGAAAAATTTAATGCTACAGTTAACAGGCGGCCTTTTTGCTGCCCTGCTTATTTTATCATCCGGCTTTATAACTGATTCTGCACTCGCGCAGCAGCCGGAGCAGGTGATCGTTGTAAATCAGGGGGCATTTCTGCAGGGCAATGCTTCCATTACCGCTTATGACCCTGCCACACAGACGGCAAGTCAGAACGTATTTCAGCAGGCGAACGGCCGCCCTCTTGGCGATGTAGCTACCCATACCGCGCTCATAAACGAGCTGCTTTACATTGTAGTGAGTAATTCAGATAAGATTGAGGTAGTCAATCCACAGACATTTGAAGCTGTCGCTACGATATTTGTGGACGACTTTGGGGGAAGCTCACCGCAGTGGATTCAGCAGGTAAGCGAGACGAAGGCATATGTGTCCAACCTTACCGGTACCACGATATCTATACTCGATCTGGATGATAACACCATTACGGGTTCCATTGAAGTTGGTCCGAATCCTGACGGCATCGCGGTAAGCAACGGCAAAGCCTATGTGGCACTCACGGCTTTTGGAGAAGGAAATGAGGTTGCTGTCGTGGATGTGGCAACAGATGAGCTGCTTCGAACCATCGAAGTCCATGATAATCCCCAGAAGGTATATGCAGACGGCTCAGGCAGAATATGGGTTGTTAGCACCGGAGATTACGGTTTTGGTGATGGGCCCGAAACCTTCGGAGAAATTAACGTGATAGATTCGGAGACCGATGAAGTAACCGGCGTAATTGAGGTCGGCGGGCGCCCGTTCAGCATGCAGTTCGATGAAATCAACAATCGCGCATGGATTGTGAATGAAGGCGTGCAGCAGATCAACATGGATACGCTTGAGCTGGAAGAAGAGCTGTTCAGCGCGACGCCATATTTTGCGATTGGATTTTGGGGAGGAAATGACGCGCGGCTATACGGGGCAAATGTACCTGATTTCGGGTCTTCCGGAAGCCTGGATATTCTGAACCTTCAGGGTGAAGTGCTCAGTAGTTTCACAACGGGCATTGGTCCGGGATTTGTGAAGCTTACCGGTGAATTTGAGCCGGTTTCGGTAAATCCGCCCGAGCTTGCGGCGGGATTCAGCCTGGAGCAGAACTATCCGAATCCGTTCAACCCGACCACGACGATTCGCTACGAGCTTCCCGAAGCCTCGGCTGTGCGCCTTGAGGTGTACAATGTTCAGGGTCAGCGCGTGGCCACGCTTGTGGGCGCTCAGCAGTCTGCGGGTCAGCACTCCGTTTCCTTTGATGCCTCCGCGCTCGCCAGCGGCGTCTACTACTACCGCCTCACCGCGGCCGGAATGGCCCTCACCCGCGCAATGACGCTGGTGAAGTAGGGGTTGATGATGATCGGCTGAATACAGAATACGATTTCGAAAACCGGCTCCGGAGTGTTTCGGGGCCGGTTATGTGTGAACCACGAAGTCTGGAAGGCACGAAGGTGCAAAAGTTTATGCTAAAATCGTGGCTTTGTGGAAAAATGGAATTCAATATAGGAGTACCCAATTAGCCACTCTTTAATATCATCTTCACTTCCCCATGGCATACTCTATTCCGCCCCAAAGGTGCTGAAGAAACAGGTCTTCTGAAAAGGATTCTTTTGTGTGACCGAGTGCGGTATAAAAAGCACGGCCGCCATCATACTCATGATACCAGGCGACGGGATGATTTCCGGGGTGATCGCTTCCTTGGTATGAGTCTGTATCCAGCTTCAGCAGAACGTTAAGTCCCTCATTGAAACTCTGGAAATTGTACCACTCATCATCCCGCTGCCAGCGTTCAGGCAGTATTTCCGTGGAAGCGTGATGCGGATTGACCACATCAATAACCGCATTTCTCACGTTCGGATCGTTGGGATGATTGTCGAAATATGCCCCTACAAGTCCGTGGTACCAGGGCCAGTCGTACTCGGTGTCTGAAGCCGAATGAACTCCCGCAAATCCGCCCCCGTTTTGTATGAACTGATTAAACGCCCGTCTGTGCTGCTCATCAAAAACGGTTTGAGTGGTATTCAGAAAAACGACGGCATCATACTTTTCCAGATTTTCGGGAGTAAAGTAATCCGCATCTTCCGTGGCGGTCGCTCCCACCTCATGCTCGCCGGCCAGCCTGCCAACCGCCTCGATTCCCGCCTCAATGGAATCATGCCGCCAGCCGCTCGTTTTGGAGAAAATAAGCAGGTTCCTGCCATCATCCCTAAGCTCTGAAAGCACGGTTACCTGAAGGTCGTGGTCATGATCATTCTCCGAATTCTGAAGATCACTTTCCCCGCATCCGTTCATCAAGAGCATTACAAAAAGCGACAAAGTTATGTACTTAGTCATAGTTAAATAGGATTAATGTAAAGAGTGATAGCGGCAGAGGGAAAATAAGTCAAGATTCATTTTTATGAGTAATTGAGAAACTGCGGGCTCCAAATAATGGGTTTCAAAATAGTTGCTATTTTCCAACATACACAAATTCGTGACAATCCAAACGCCAGCTCCATACGTTCTCAGCAAAAGCATCCGTTAAAACTCAGTATCTTTTACTAATTAGAGACCTACTTATTCCTTATTCATGAAATATCTCTCCCGTTTATTTACGCTTCCACTTATAGCGCTGCTTTTTGCTGCATTCACGCTTGGTTCGTCCGGAGAGGGTGACCTAAAGCGTGTCGTTATTTTCGGGGACAGCATTGCCGCCGGCTACGGACTCGACAGCGACGAGGCGTTCCCGGCGTTAATTCAACAGAAGGTTAATGAGGCAGGGATGGCGTTTGAAGTCGTGAACGCAGGACTCAGCGGGGAAACTTCAGCGGCCGGACTCCGACGGATTGACTGGATTCTGCGCCGGCCGGTCGATGTGTTTGTACTCGAGCTCGGCGGTAACGACGGCCTCCGCGGTATAGATCCGGACGTCACCAGGGAAAACCTTTCCGGTATCATGACCAAAGTGCGCGAGGCCAATCCCGATGTCCGCATACTGCTTACCGGCATGGAGGCCCCGCCTAATATGGGCGATAGCTACACCACTCGCTTCCGGGAGATTTTCCCTGAGCTGGCGCGCGAGTACGACGTACCGCTGATGCCCTTCATTCTGGAAGATGTAGCCGGGATTCCGGAGCTAAATCTTCCAGATCAGATTCACCCAACTGCTGAGGGTCACGAGATCATAGCACAGAATGTCTGGGAATACCTAAAGCCGGTGCTGGAAGAAGCGAAAAACTGAGACTCACAAAGACTAACTCCGCCAGTTGAGCATACGGATGTAGTCACCTTGCTCGGTCAGATAGCCGCCCATGCAGTCGGCTGTAAGGCAGGAATGAACCGGCAGAATTGCAACCAGGTCGCCCACCCCGATCTGCGAAAAGGCTTCTTCCGAAAGGGTGATGATGCCGTGCTCCTGAGATACTTTCCGCACCCGGCAACCATCCATCGGTGCTGACCAACCTTCGTCGGGGAGGCGTGCAATCAGGCCGTAATGAACCGTATCATCGTGTTTTATCGAGTCTTTGGAAAGATGAATAGCCCCGCCGTGAACCACGATTTCCCGTCGTGAAGGCTCGGCTGAAACAACCGGAGCCGCAAGCGCAACCGCAATATCGTTGTAGCGGCACGATCCGATTTCGTACTGAGTGACATCATAAAAGACAAAATTTCCGGGCCTGATTTCATCAATTCCCTCAAAGTTATCAAGCATGGAGCAGGACGGGGTGTCGCCCATAGAGATTCGGAGAGCAGGGAAGCGGCCGAGGTAGGTTTCCTTCAGTGAGTGGAGCGCATCCAGCGTTTGGCGGTGAATCTTTTCGACCTCCGCTTTTCCGCGCACATCATACGTGTGGCCCGCGTGTATGTAGAAACCGTAAAAAGAAAGCTTCTCAGATGATTTGGCCACATCCAGAATGTTGTCGATCCTGCTGTGCTCCGAAGCGGGCACTCCGGTTCTTCCGTATCCGGCATCAACCTCTACCATGATGTGTACATGGTGCTCCAGCTTTTCTGTGAGGGTAATGGCCGCCTTTGCCGAAATTACGTCCAGGGTTAGCTTCACCCTTTGGGCCAGCCGGTTAAGCCGTTCTGTTTCCCTCACGTTCACCGGAAAAGCCAGGGTGATATTCTCCCAGCCCTTATCTGCGAAGAACTCTGCCATCGCTATAGATGAAACGGTGATGCGGTCGACGCCTGCTTCCCGAAACCACGCCCCAACCTCGGCCGACTGATGCGTCTTGAAATGCGGATTGAAGCCTACATCATGCTTCCGGCATTTATTCGCCATGCGGGCGATATTGTGGCGAGCAATTTCTGAGTTGAGTAAAAGCGTTGGCGTGCTGATCTCCGTGAATTTCATGTTTGGCCAAAAGTAATTTGAGTGAAAGAATTATCGGACCGCAATATATCCAAGTTGAGTTTAAATCAGCAATGAAGCTCTTCTGGCATCTTATTTATTAATCGAGAATGAATCTTGCTCCAATGTGCAAAGCGTGCTGTTCCTGTACCAACCCAAACTGATCCTGCTCATACTCCAGGTAGCGAAACTGATATCCGGCCGAAAGCGTAAGAATCTCACTGAGCTGATAGGATAAGCCGGGCATTATTCGGTAGGCGTATTTGCGACTCGGCCCCAGTAGCCCGGTTGCAAAATCTGTCTTCAGATCGGCAGACCAGCTGTCTGTTGCAAAAAAGCCCGTTCCAAATCCGAATACAAGCTTGTGGTGCGAGTCTAGCGTGGACGGTGAAAGGTCAAGTACAGGAATGTCGGCAAGATCAAGGTTAAACCGAATGCGCGAATAAATGGTGCTGAAACGCAGCGCGGCATAAGGCTCAAAATAGTAGCGAACGAATCCTGAGTTCCCTGCGCCTGAATCCACAATTCTGCTGAAAACGCCCACATCAAGCGCGGATGATGAGCCGAACGCATTAATGCTTGCCGTAGCAGGCGTTCCGGGCGGAACGGTTACCGGCAGGTTGAACCGGCTGTTGATCAAGGCAGCCAGGGTTGGAGGCAGCGGATAGTTTTGAACCGAACGCGTATCCTCCGCAAACACAAAACTGTATTCGGTATAAAAGCCTGAGTTATTTCTACGGGCTTCAACCCGCATAGAAAACGTGAAGGCTTTATCGAAATCAAGCAGGTCGCCGGTGCTGGTAGTTATGGTCTCGGTAATGCCGATTGCCGTTATATCAGACTGTATGGATAGCGGCAGATTGATGTTTGGGATGATGGAGTAAGACCAGTCATCATATTGCGAGAAGACCGATTGTGGCGCAGACATTGCGAAGATGTTAAGAGCTGCTAACAACAGGATTAGATTTTTCATTAAGTGCAGGCTTTAGCGTTGTTTTAATGCCGGAGAGATAAAGTTGATGTTTGCTCCTAAACTACAGAAAACCAGTAATGAAATCCGTCTTTTTTTGCGCGAAAAAAAGTAGGCTGTGAATGCAATGCCGGGTGAAATTGTTATTGAGTGTACAAACATATAACAGCAAAGAGGTACAATCATGTCACAGGCAAACGAACCAGCTTTTCAACAGCACGCATTTCCTGAAAAGCTTGCACAATGGTGGAAAAAAGTCCGCA
The DNA here is from genome assembly GCA_022565795.1 of Balneolia bacterium. GTDB lineage: Bacteria > Bacteroidota > Rhodothermia > Balneolales > Cyclonatronaceae > Cyclonatronum. The sequence goes on along the minus strand of JAIUMA010000027.1, from coordinate 6,906 downwards.
CGCCTCATTTCATGCTGCTTTTCGCTACACTGTTCCTAATCGCATTTGTAGTATTAACCTATTTTGAAGCTAATGCCGGACTGTTAATCAGCATGTTTTTCTTTTCTCAGGTTATGGTCATCTTCTTTGCTTGGGTCGTAATACGACATGGCGTGTTTGACGGCAAAGATTTTGAAGAGGGGCAGGAGTTTGGCTATGAGGATTACGATACCGAAGAAGGTCACTTCACACGCAGCACAGGAAAAGTGATGAATCAGCTTAAAGATTCACAGTAGTTGTACAGGTTCTGCATCAAACTGTTCTTTAAATTTTGTCGCAGGTATTATTATTGGTGAATGAAAAGGAGTAACCGTTCGTTATTGGTAGCCAACATTCTACGGTGGTTTTCCGTAGGGTATATTTGTTTAATTTGCGATGAATCACCCCAAATTCATCACCATATTTAAGAAGCTTTTTTAATGTCAGCAGAAAGTGCTAATACAATTCCCATTCTCCGCGTAAACGGATTGACCAAAACCTACAACAGCGCCGGCTCGCCTCTCACGGTTCTGGACCACGTTTCATTTGATATTCCGCAGGGAATCAGCTGCGCCATCATCGGACCATCGGGCAGCGGAAAAACTACGCTACTGGGATTATGCGCCGGACTTGATCAGCCTTCTGAAGGCGGTGTCGAGCTGGCCGGAAATCCGCTCAACGGAAAGACCGAGGATCAGCTGGCAAAAATTCGGAATCAGCATGTAGGTTTTATCTTTCAGTCGTTTCAGCTGATTCCCACGCTCACGGCCGTCGAAAATGTAATGGTTCCGGTAGAGCTGCGCGGCGGTGATTACCAAACAGTGTACGAAAAAGCCATCGTGCTGCTGAAAGATGTGGGTCTGGGACACCGTCTTGATCATTACCCGACACAGCTGTCGGGCGGGGAGCAGCAGCGTGTCGCGATTGCGCGGGCATTTATTAACGATCCGGAAATCCTCTTTGCAGACGAGCCCACCGGTAATCTGGATACTGAGACAGGTCAGCAGGTTGAGTCCATACTGTTCGACCTCAACAAACGACAGGGCACCACGCTTGTAATCGTCACTCACGATAATGAATTGGCCGCAAAATGTGATCGCATCATCCGCCTGAAGGCCGGAAAAATTGAGCGGGATGAATTAACGGCCGAAGCGACTTCAGCCGAAGCAGTTACACCCGAACTCAACGCCTGATTACGCCACGGAACTCATCACCCTGCAAAACAAAAATGGACCTCTTTTCTCTCAAAACCGCGTGGCGTGATGCCCGCTCGCAACTCGGCAGCCTGTTGCTCTACTGCAGCGGCATTATTGCAGGCGTGGCCGCGCTGGTAGCTATTCTTTCTTTCAGGGCCGATGTTTTGCTCACGGTCGACGAGCAGGCCAAGGAGCTTTTGGGCGCCGATTTGGAAATCAGGCATAACGAGTCTTTCACCGAAACCCACGAAGCCATTTTCGACACGCTTTCCGCACATCAGGCCCGGGCGGTCGAGTTTTCGTCTATGGTTATTTATGGTGATGCGGGTGAGACGCGGCTGTCTCAAATCCGGGCCATAAGCGGGGGATTTCCGTTTTATGGTGAAATTAAGACCGAGCCTGCCGGTGCATCCCTTCGCTATCAGGAGGAGGGCACTGCCCTTGTCGACCGTCCGGTAATGAATCAGCTTGGCCTGGCCGTGGGCGACAGCATTCAGGTGGGAAGCGCCAGGCTGGAGATTTCGGGGAAGATACTTGAGGTGCCGGGCGAATCGGCAGCCTTCTCGTTGATTGGTCCGAGAGTTTATCTCCCGATGTCGGCCATCGAGGGCACCGGTTTGCTTCAGCGCGGAAGCCGGGTGCAGCATAAGGCCTACTTTGCCTTCGAAAATGAAGCTGATGTCAGAGCAATTGTGAGCAACATACGCGAGAGTGAAGGTACCGAAAGGCTGCGTTTCACAACGGTCGAGTCGCGCAAGGATGATTTCAGCGAAATCGTCGATAACCTGACCCGCTTTCTGGGTATGATTGGCTTTGTGGCTCTGCTGCTTGGCGCTTTGGGCGTGGCCAGCGCGGTGTACGTCTACATCAAGCGTAAAAGCGCGACTGTGGCGACCATGCGGTGCCTTGGCGTAAGTTCATCACAAACGCTCACGATATTTTCGATTCAGGTGATTGCTATGGGATTTGCCGGCGCGGCCGTCGGGGCCGTCATTGGCGTACTTGTGCAGCAGTTTCTGCCATTACTTTTCATGGAGTTTCTGCCCTTCGAGATTGTGCAGGCTCTGTCGTGGCCTTCCATTCTGCTCGGATTAGGTACTGGTGTACTCATCAGCCTTGTTTTTGCGCTTCTTCCGCTGCTGAGCGTTAATACCATCCCGCCGCTCCTGGCCATTCGTTCGGCTGATTTCTCACCTTTGGCGCATATCCGGAAAAGAGTTTTCTCAGGTATTATTGTAATGGCGCTTGTGGTCGTAACCGGCGTCCTGGCGCTGCTTATTGAAAGCGTCCTTGCGGCTGTGGCTTTTATGGCCGGCCTTATAATCGCGATTCTCCTTCTGCTGGGCGTATCTAAACTGCTGATTTTTGCACTTCGCCGACTCCGGCTTCCGGCTTTTTCCTACACCTGGCGTCAGGGCGTGGCCAATCTGTTTCGTCCGAATAATCAGACCGCCGTGCTAATAACCACCCTCGGTATGGGCATGCTATTAATCGGGGTGATGAGCATTTCACGCGATATGATTCTCGACCGCATCGCTTTCCAGACCGGCGACGAGCAGCCGAATCTGGTATTTTACGACGTGCAGTCCGACCAAAATGATGACATCATCCGGCTGGCTGAAGAAAATAATGCCAGCGTTCTGCAAAACGTGCCCATCGTATCTATGCGACTTACTGAATTGAACGGCCGCACCATACAGGAGCTCCGCGATGATGAGGAAAGCAATATCAGCGGCTGGGCGCTGAGGCGCGAATACCGCGTGACCTACCGCTCCGAGCTGAATGATGCCGAGACAATTACCTCAGGCCAGTGGATCGGTGAAGCAGACGGATTCGATTCCGTAGTGCCGATTTCCGTTGGTCAGCAGATTATTGATGAGCTGAACGCATCGCTTGGCGACCGCCTCACCTTCGACGTGCAGGGCATTCCGGTGGAAACAGAAATTGCCTCCGTGCGCGACATTGATTTCCAGCGACCCGAACCGAACTTTTTTGTTTTATTTCCGTCAGGGGTTCTGGAGCCTGCACCGCAGTTTTTCGCCACCGTGCTGAACGTGTCTGGCGGACCCGACGAGGTCGCCCGACTTCAGCAGGTTATCGTACAGGCGCACCCAAACGTTTCTGCACTCGACATTGGTCTGGTGCTCGAAAGCGTGCGAACCTTCCTCGAAAAAATTGAAATGGCGGTTCAGTTCATGGCGCTGTTCAGCGTATTGACGGGACTGATTGTGCTTGGAAGCGCGATTGCAATCAGCCGTTTTCAGCGGATTAAAGAGGCCGTGTTGTTACGCACGCTCGGTGCCGTACAAAAGCAGGTAAATCGTATTCAGATGATCGAATACGCGCTGCTTGGCCTTCTCGCCTCCCTTGCCGGACTCGGTCTTTCGCTCATTGCCGGCTGGCTGATCGCCTGGTTCTGGTTCGAGCTGGCCTATGTGCCTGACTTTGTCTCTTTGGCCATCACCACTTTAGCCATCGTGCTGCTGGTTCTCGCCGTTGGCGCACTCAATATGAGGCGTATTTCCGGAAGAAAGCCATTGGAGATTTTGCGAACCGCGGAGGCTTAGGTAGCTACCGCTCCCGAATGGCAGATTGTGAGAAAGAGGGAGTGCATCCGAATAGACTCAACTGCATCTAAGCATTTACAGCATGAGTCTAAAAAGGGAATTGACAAAAGAGGAATTAGAATAAACGATATTTTCTTTAGCGTTAATTTGCGCTGAGTATTGGTGTCGATTCGAAGATCATCAATTACTAATCAGCTATCAGGAAGTCCCCTGGCTCTGGAGAAGGCGCATGTGCGTAGCTCCCTGCGTAAGCTAAGGGTAGGCAATTCCAAAATATTCCCGACCTGAAGGGGTGGCTTAATCGCTCCGCTCAAAAAGGATTTCAGGTGTCGGCCTGGCGTGGTTATATTTATGGCGTTTCATCTTACCAATTTCTTTTTTCATGTTCGAAACTATCCATAAAACGGGGCTTCCGCTCTTTTTGCTCGGCGCAGGGTTTTCTGCGATTGTATTCTTTTTTGTGCGCCCGGAATTTCTGATTGAAGGGCTCACGGCAACATTTTTTACGTTCGCCGCCATGTTTGGCGTGGGTTTTACGATAATGATGCTCATCACACGGCTGAGTGGCTATCCCGAAAAAATCCCAACCGATTATGTGCTTGGTATGGGTATTCCAACCTTTATGCTGGTGATGGCGCTTTTCCTGTCTGATGTTACCGAACAAACCCGTTTTGTGATTATGGCCTACGGACCCGCGCTTGGTACGACTTTCTATCTTGCGGCGGTGCTCTTTAGCAAGTCAGAAGCCGGGAAATGATGTTTCTTCGGGTGATGTTTTAAGCCACGGAAGCCATCAACCTAAACAAAAACAGTCCGTCTGGTCATGAAAACATTAGTCTGTCTGCTTTCCAGTGAGGAAGATATTGAGCTTAACTACAGCGCTGCTACTCATGTGAACCCTCACAGTATAATTATTTGCCACACGGCTGACTCCCGTGATGAGGCCGATCAGCTGCGCTTACAGCTGGAAAATGCGCTTCATCCTGATCTGAAGATGGTTCAGGTTCATGCCCATAATCTGGATTTGATTCAGGATGTTGCCGAACAGCTTTTTATGTCTTTACAGAATAAATCGGTGGTTTTACACTACAGTGGCGGAACAAAACCGATGTCGGTTGGTTTCTTTGAAGAGTTTCGCGGCGGAAGCTGTTCATTGTTGCATAGCCTGCCAAATGGTGATACGGCCTGGTGGCGCACATCCGAGGGCTTCTACTCAGAAAAAATGTAGCAGCACCGCTAATGTTGATTGCAATCTTGAGTATCTTTAAAGCTTGTGTGCAGCTATAAGGTCTATTAGCAGCTTTACGTTTTATCTTCAGATTGTCCACCCAATATTTTTAAACATGACCTTCGGAAACCAATCCTTCATGCGTTATATCATACTTTTTGTTCTGGGTGTTCTTGTGCTTTCAGGCTGCCGGTCACAGCGTGATATCGCACGATCCGGTGATGTTTTCGAACGCGGGGAAGCTAGCTGGTACGGACCCGGATTTCATGGAAATGCTACGGCAAACGGTGAACGCTACGATCAGGAGGCGATGACAGCAGCGCACCGTACGCTTCCTTTCGATACCGTTGTTCGCGTTCGAAACTTAAATAACAATGAGCATGTAGACGTGCGGATAAACGATCGCGGACCTTACGCACGAGGCAGAGTTATAGACCTTTCCCGCGCTGCCGCCCGGCAGATAGATATGATTAACAGCGGAGTTGCACCGGTCGAAATTACGATTTTGAGCAGCGTGACGCCCGTATCGAGGGCCGCTACGGCAAGGGAGGAGTTTACGGTACAGGTAGCTTCATACAATACAAGACGTGAAGCAGAAGCCGCAGCCCGAAATATTCGCGGGGCGCGGGTACATGAGGCAAGGGTTGATGGCCGATCGGTGTACCGGGTTTATGTTGGGTCGTTTTCCAACCGCCGGGATGCCGAGCGCAGAATGCACCGTCTTAGGCGTGACGGGGTCCGGGGTTTTGTCAAACAGGTGCAGAATTAGAGATTTACGACAGGGCGGCGTGCTTGGGAAAGCGCAGCTCAAAAAGGGCGCCTTCATTTGGCTTCGACTCCGCACGGATTGAGCCACCGTGGTTTTCCATGATTCGTTTACAGGATGTAAGGCCAATACCAGTGCCCGGAATGTCCCCACTCGAGTGGAGGCGCTTCATAAATGAAAATATTTCTTCTGCGTACTCTTCTGCAAATCCTATGCCGTTGTCCTTCAAAGAAACCAGAATGTACTCATCGCAGGATGAGCCTTCAACACTGATTACGGGATTGGCTTCAGATTTGTACTTAATTGAGTTCTCAAAGAGATTCTGAAATAATCTCACAAGCTGGGGTCTGGAGCCGAGTACAACCGGCATATTAGATATATTGATGCTGGCCTTGCTTTGATCCACATCGAATTTTATAAGTCCAATGGCTTCTCTGCAAACTTCCTTGAGGGAAACAAGCTCATACTCTGAGTCCGGCTCATCGAATTGTGAATTTACCAACAGATCTTTTATCATCAGTTTCATCTGGTCGGCGTTGCTTTTGATCATTGAGAAGAGCTTTTCTGCTTCTGAATCCGGCTCGATAATTTGCTTCTTTTCAATCAGGCTGATGAGCCCCTGAATGGTTCGTAACGGACTCTGAAGGTCGTGGGAAGCGACGTTGGCAAAGTGTTCCAGATCATTGTTGATCTGAGCGAGTTTCCGGGCCATTGACTCCGCTTTTTTGCGCTCTTTGAGCAATTCACTCTCGTACATTTTGCGCCGCGTGATATCAATAATATACATGCTGTATGCTGGCCACGACCCTGCTTCAACTATCTCTTTTCGGGCATTTACCAGAACAGGAAGCCGGAGTTTATTCTGGCCAACCATGGTAAGGCTCACTTCCGAAACTTCGCCTTCGACTTGAAGCATTGGGAGAAAATGCGTCTGAAAGTAGATTTTTCCTCCCATCGTAAGTAAGTCGTTGATATGACCGTTCTCACCATTTTTCTCGTTGCCGAATCCAAGCCACCCGCGAAGGGTATTGTTCATATTTAATAAGGTTCCGGTGTGATCGATTTTCAGATAGCCGAAAGGAGCGTTATCCAGCAGATTTACAGAGACAGATTCGTTGTATGTACTCATTA
>JAIUMA010000026.1 GCA_022565795.1 Balneolia bacterium | reverse complement strand
GTCCGGGGAAAGACAATTCAAGCTTCCATGTAACTTTCAAAGACCCCGAATGGGGGCTTAGGTACGGAACCAGGGGTGAGGAAATAACCATTACAGACCTGAGCAGTAATGGTTTAGAAACAAATGACCTTGTCGAAGGTCGGAGTGTAATCTGCTTCAAAATTCTGAATAACAGTTCCGGATTAAACCTTGAGAAAGACTGAAGCTAAGTTAATCAAATCAATGCTTCGCAGGTTGTATAATCCCCGATTGATGGTATTTTCAGGGAATCTTTATTCTCACCATTTAACCATCCATGGAACAAAGTATTTTAACGGCTGTTTTTCTTCCCCTCGCCCTGGCGTTTATTATGATGGGAATGGGCATCACGCTGCGGGTTGAGGACTTCGGCAGGGTGCTTAAGGCTCCCAAGGCCATCACCCTGGGATTAAGCGCACAGCTTATTTTGCTTCCGCTGGCCGGTTTTGCGCTCGTGAAGCTGTTCGGGCTCACCGGCGGACTCGCGCTCGGTCTCATGATCCTTGCTGCCTGCCCGGGCGGTCCGACGTCGAATCTGATTTCCCATCTTGCCAAAGGTGATCTGGCGCTTTCCATCAGCCTCACAGCCGTTAGCTCAGTCGTTACCATTGCAACCATTCCGTTAATCGTGAATCTGTCAATTGGTTACTTCGGCGAGGAGGGAAGCGTGATGCTGCCCGTGATGCAGACCATCATACAGATTATGGGCGTAACCATTGTTCCGGTTAGCATAGGCATGTTCATCCGAAGCCGGAACCCAAGGCTTACCAAAATGGCCGAGCGACCGGTGAAGTTTGCCTCGGCGCTATTTTTTACGCTAATCATGGTAGCCGCCATCCTTCAGGAGCGCGAAAACCTGGTTGAGTTCATGATTCTTACCGGTCCGGCCGCATTGTCGCTGAATCTGCTCACTATGGGAATCGGATATAGCTTAGCGCTCATTTTTGCGCTGCCGGTGCGTCAGAGAATGTCCATAACGGTCGAATCCGGCATTCAGAACGGCACAATGGGAATTATGATTGCGGCCACCCTGCTGCAAAACTCAGTGGCTACGATTCCCATTGCCATCTACAGCCTGCTTATGTTCGTAACCGCAATAGGGGTGATTGCGGCCGGAAACCGACTCGTTAAGGACTAAGCGCGCAGAGTTTTCCGTAGCGTTTCACCTGTAGGATTTTCAGCGAACTTCAAAACCTGTTGCACAACATCGGGGATGATGTCCGGGTACGCAACGGGCGCCGGTGCCGGTTGCTTCAATAGCTCGTTGATGTGCTCATGGAGATGCTCATCAGCTGAACTGAGCACAGAAACGCCCTTCATACGGAGGGCTGCCGCATTGCACTGCTGCTCGTACTGACCCGACATCGGAATGCATATCATCCGTTTGCCCAGATAGAGCGCTTCCGATGGCGATTCAAATCCTGCCCCGCACACCACTGCTTTACAGGATTCCAGGCTGCTCAGATAGAGCTCCCCGTCAACAGGGATGATTTGAACGTTTTTTTCTGAGCTGTAATGATTCTGATGCTTCGTAAAAAGATGAACCGGACGTTCGAGCTGAGTGAGGCGCGGCATCAGTTTTTCGGGAGAATAAGCCGGAAGGTAAACGGTGATGTGTTCGCCTTCAGCGGGAGAAAGCGCGCGAACGGCCTGGCGAATAATCGGAGTGAAAATCTGCCGGTCGTAGGACTCAAAATGAAACCCCAGGTAGCTATTGGCCGGTGCATAGTTTCTGTACAGAATCTCGCCAAAAAGTTGTCTGGACACCGGACGGGGCGACTTTTCCGAAAGAAAGGCCGCCTGATGGCTGAGCGCAAGAACAGGAATGTTTTTCAGCTTTCCGGCCCAGGCGGAAACCGGTTCGAAGTCCGAAATAATCAGATCATACTGCTCAACCGGCAAGTTTTGGACATCCTGCAGCAGTTCAGCCGGTCTGGCTTTTGTAAAGCTGTCTCTATAGTCGATACCGCCGTTTTTACCAAATGAAAACCCCAGCCCGCTCACGCGGTAGTCGGTGGGAAAATTCCCCGCAAACTCGTTCGAGCTCCCGCTGATGAGCGTATGCACGGTTGCATGTCTGCACAGTTCGGGCAGAATAGCTCCGGCCCTGCTGATGTGACCGTTACCTGTTCCCTGAATTCCGTAAAGTATTTTCATAATCCTGGTGAAGTCTTTTGCAGATCAAAGGCGCAGCTGCTGAAGAATCATGTCTTCAAACTGAACAGCGGGGATGGCGGAAGTACTCTCCTCTTCGGGCTCGTTTTCTGCACTGTTGATGAAGTTCTCTTCATCATACTGAAAAAGCGTCCATTCGCCATTGGAAAACTCCAGCGCGGTGAGGTTCTCGATCCAGTCGCCGGAGTTGAGGTACATAATTGAGCCGTTTTTACTGGTCACCCGCTTGATGACCGGGCGGTGGATGTGACCACAAATCACAAAATCATAGCCGTTCTCGATGCCCAGATCGGTGGCGGTGGTTTCGAAATCATCGATAAATTTGATGGCGGACTTCACGCTGTCCTTAATCTTCTTGGAAAGCGAAACTTTTCCGTAACCCGCCAGCATAGAAAGCTTGTTGATGGCGCGGTTCAGGAAGATGAGGGTGTTGTATCCAATGCTTCCAAGGCGGGCTACTACTTTGGAGTATTTCATGGTGAGGTCAAATACATCACCGTGGAAAACCCACGCTTTTTGGTCGCCAATCCGAAGCAGCAGTTTGTCGGAAAGGTGAAGGTTGCCCATATGCAGGTCGGTGAAGCGCCGCAGATTGTCGTCGTGGTTGCCGGTGAGGTAGTATACCTCGGTTCCTTCACTTACGAACCCGATAATGCGCTTCAGCACTTTGATGTGGCTGGCCGGGAAGTAGTACTTGTTGAACTGCCACATATCTATAATATCGCCGTTCAGGATAAGCGTTTTCGGCTTTACAGTCTTGAGATAGGCGTTCAGCTCAGCGGCGTGGCATCCATAAGTGCCCAGGTGAATGTCGGACAGAATAAGAATGTCCAGCTTGCGGCGTGATGGCATAGGTTTTTGTTTAATGTTACGCTGCCCACATTTCCGCAATATTATGGATGTGTGAAGGCCACATTAAATTGCGCAGATCTCATTTGCCCCGGAGACCGAAAAAACCGAACATTTTGGCCGAACATACGTATCTTGACAGCCGGTTGAAGATGCCTGCTTCCTGCATATGAGGCCGTCTGTCGGATCACAATATCATGAGCAGCCAATTCTCAATTTTCGGCTGCCATGCAATGCTCTAATTTAATGTAACCTATGTCTAACAAAGATTTCAAAATGCCGGATATGCCGCCTGAGGTCAAATTGATCCGGCAGCACCTGCTTAAAATTGTGCTGGGGGTTTTAGTCCTGTTTGGTCTTTTTACTTCCATACATACCATAGCCCCCGAAGAGGAAGGCGTGGTACTGCGCCTGGGGGAATACAGCCGCACTGTGCAACCCGGCCTTAACTTCATCCTTCCGTTCGGAATCGAAGAGATGAATAAAATTCCCGTACAGCGCCAGCTCAAACTGGAATTTGGCTTTCGTACGGTTGAATCCGGGCAGCGCACTCAGTACAGCAAAGCTCCGTATGTAGACGAGTCCCTAATGCTCACCGGAGACCTCAACATTGCCGACGTAGAGTGGGTGGTTCAGTATCGTATCGAAAATTCCTATAACTACCTGTTTCGGGTTCGGAATGCCGAGGAAACTTTAAGGGTGATGGCTGAGTCGGTTGTGCGCAAAATCGTAGGTGACCGCACCGTTAGTGAAATCCTTACGGTAAGACGTCAGGATGTAGCTTCCCGCGCTGAGCAACTGCTTCAGGCCATGAGCGACGAGTACGAAAACGGCGTTCGAATTGATCAGATTGTGCTGCAGGATGTGAATCCGCCGGATCCCGTTAAGGCTTCTTTCAATGCGGTTAATCAGGCCGAGCAGCAGCGCGAGACGCTCATCAATCAGGCTGAGTCCGAGTACAACCGCGAGGTTCCCCGAGCGCGTGGTGAAGCTCGTCAAATTGTGCAGGTAGCTGAAGGTTTTGCCTTCAATCGCGTGAACGATGCCCTTGGTGAAGCTAACCGCTTTAACTCCATTTTTGCGGAGTACGTAGCCGCCCCTGAGGTTACCAAGCAGCGAATTTACCTTGAGACGATGGAAACCATTCTGCCGAAACTGGGTAACAAAGTTATTGTAGATGAGCAGGGTAACAACGTCCTGCCGCTTTTGAACATCGATCAGGCACAGCGGAGGGCTAACTAACATGAAAAATACAATCTTTATTATCGTTGCCGTCGTGATGTTCGTGCTCGCCTGGAACTCAACCTTCATCGTAGACGAACGCAATCAGGCTATCGTAACGCAGTTCGGGCGACCGGTTGGAGATCCGATTTCAGAGCCGGGCCTCAAGTTCAAGCTTCCTTTCATTCAGAAAGTACAGTTCTTCGATCGCCGGTTTCTCGAATGGGATGGCGATGCAAACCAAATTATCAACCTGGATCAGACGCTGATTTTCGTGGATACATTTGCCCGCTGGCAAATTACCGATCCGCTTCAGTTCTTTTTGCGTCTGCGCGACGAGCGTAATGCACAGTCACGACTCGATGATATTCTCGACGGGGAAACACGAAATGCGGTGGCCAGCAACTCCCTTCTGGAGCTGGTTCGCTCAACCAACCGTGAGCCTGAAGTAACCGACGAGTATCTTGGGGAAATCGAGGTGCTGGAAGAGATATCTGTAGGACGGGATGCTATCGAAGCGATGGTGCTCGAGCGTGCTAATGAGCGGGTTCTTGATTTGGGAATTCGTATTCTCGACTTCCGCTTCAAAAGAGTGAACTACTCCGACGAAGTACAGCAAACCGTATTCGAGCGCATGATTTCCGAGCGAAATCGTATTGCCGATCAGTTTCGCTCAGAGGGCGAGGGTGAAGCAAGGGCAATCCTTGGAGAGAAAGAGCGTGATCTGGCGCAGATTCGCTCCGAAGCCCGCCGTGAAGCACAGGAAATCCGCGGTCGTGCCGATGCGGAGGCCACGCGCATTTACGCCGAAGCCTACAACCGCAACGCACAGACTCGCGAGCTCTACGAGTTTATCCGTACCATGGAAGCCTTCGAGAAAACGATGGATGATAAGACCACCATCATCCTGTCGACAGACAGCGATTTCTTCCGGTTCCTGATGGGCGCAAATCCGTAACGGAACGCATCATACGGTAACTTTCAGACAGCTCCGGACTTTTGGTTCGGGGCTGTGTGTGTTTTGAGGGGCCGAAAAAAACAGCATCACCATTTAATATCCCGGGCGAAAAGACCTGGAGTTTATCGACGAAAAATGATGGTTCTCCTGCCCGACAAAATAATGCGGTGCTCCAGATGTGCCTGTACCGCTCTTGAAAGTACGATCCGCTCCACATCCCTTCCGATTTGCTTTAGCTCTTCCGGGCTCTCTTCGTGCATCACACGCTGAACGTCCTGCTCAATAATTGGCCCCTCATCAAGGTCTTCGGTCGCATAATGAGCAGTAGCTCCAATCATCTTTACGCCGCGCTCCCATGCTCTCTGGTAGGGGTTGGCGCCCTGAAAAGCCGGAAGAAACGCGTGATGAATATTGATGACCCGGCCTTCATACTCATGCACAAAGCCGGATGACAGCACTTGCATATATCGGGCCAGTACCACGAGGTCGATATGGTGTGACTCCAGGAGCGCGCGGATTTCGGATTCCTGCTCAGTTTTGGTCTCCTTGCTCACCGGCAGGCAGTGAAACGGAATTTTAAACTGATTGGCAACGGACTCCAGATCCGGATGATTACTAATGATAAGGGGAATCTCGCAGTCGATCTCCTTCTCTTTCCACCGGAGCAGAAGGTCATACAGGCAGTGTGAGGTCTTCGAAACCAGAATAGCCATGCGCTGCTTTTCGTCGGTGTAGTGCACCGACCATCCCAGCCCGAAGTCTTTACCAAATGCCGCGAAGTCCGCTTCAAGCTTTTTCCGTGAGGTCTTCAGGTCGGATAATGAGAGCTCAATTCGCATAAAGTAGCGTCCGGTACTCAGCTCAGAGTACTGCTGGCAGCTGATAATATTGAATCCTTTTTCAAAGAAAAAACTGCTTATAGACGCAACAAGCCCGCGCTGATCGGGACAGTTGATTAAAAATACGGCCGTTGGTTCTTCTGGTCTCATAGCGTTGGAAATGTCTGTGTCGTTTGTTTGAAGGTGCCAAATGAAGCTACTGTAGGCAGGAATATCATACAAGAAAAAAAATTGAATAAGCCTGCTGAAAAAATGGTTTTGGTGTCCCGAAAAATATTGGTTAATTATAGGGTCCGATGGAAGCGTTTTTCCCGTCTGATGCGCAGGAAATACCGATTAATTTGAAAGAATCGCAATAATTGCAGATGGATTTGGCTGGTAAAAAGCGTAAATTCTAATAGTGCTATTAGATTAGTTTTGTGCTACAAAAACCTGCCTGTAAACACGATGTAAGGCTATTTCAACCTATACAAATATTTCATGACAAGGACCATCACACGCTATGAGAACTAAAGAAAAACAGCGTTTTCCCGCCTGGACCAAAACGGCAGTCGGGCTCACTCTTGGTATAATTGGCTTTTGTATTCCTCTCTTTGTACATTTCGACGGCCTGTCTTTTGCGGGTCATCTCACCCTGGGCATCTTTCTGGTTGCCGCAGCCTTCTGGATGCTTGAGCCCATCCCGATTTATGCTACCTCGATGCTGGTTATTTTCCTGCAAATTGTACTTTTGAGTACGCAGGGCCCGCTTTATCAGAATGCAGAGCTGCCGTCATACACCGTTGAGCAAACTGCGCAGGAAGAGGTTTGGCGCATACCGGACTCTGCCCTGCAGAACAACACGGTATTTCTTAGAACGGGCGCTCGTTCTTCTGAGGAGATTCAAATTGAAGTGGTCGAAACGGAGAATGGCTTCGTTTTTGTGAGGTCAGATGAGATTTCGTCTGGCACAGAGATTGTGTCGGACGTAAACCACATTCTTACGGGATATACGCCGGCATCTTACACCGTATTTATGGGCACGTTGGCCAGCCCGATTATCATCCTGTTTCTTGGTGGCTTTATGCTCGCCGCGGCGGCTGTGAAATACAACCTCGATAAGAACCTCACGAACGTGCTGCTGAAGCCGTTTGGTGAAAAACCCATGTTTATTATTCTTGGTTTGATGTTGGTTACGGCGGTATTATCCGCATTTATGAGCAACACGGCCACAACAGCCATGATGATGACCGTAGCCATCCCGATTGCGCTGCAGGTTAGCAAGGAAGATAAGTTCCGCATCATGCTGGCGCTGAGTATACCGATTGCGGCAAACCTTGGCGGGATGGCCACTCCAATTGGTACACCACCCAACGCAATTGTTATTTCTGCGCTAAACGCACAGGGAGAATCCATCGCCTTCGGTACATGGATGCTCATCGCGGTTCCACTGGTGCTTGTTATGCTTCTTTCAGCCTGGGGATTGATGAGGGTGATGTATCCGCCCACGATTACACGTTTCAAACTGGAGCTCGACAGTGCATTCGATAAGTCCGGTAAAGCCATCATTATGTACTTCGTTTTTGCACTTACGGTTGTGCTCTGGATTACCGAGGCGCAGCACGGAATACCTAGCGGTATGGTTGCTTTCCTGCCGATAATGGGTCTTACGGTAAGCAGCGTACTCGAGAAAGAAGATATCAGAAGTCTGCCCTGGGAAGTGCTCTGGCTGGTAGCCGGTGGTATAGCTCTGGGTATCTCCATGGAGAATACCGGACTGGCCGTTTGGCTGGTATCAAGCATAAGCTGGGATGTGTTCCCGCAAATCGTGCTGCTCCTGGTGTTTGGCTTTGTAGCGCTTATGCTTTCCAACTTCCTTTCAAATACCGTTACTGCGACCCTTCTAATTCCGCTGGCCGTGAGCATGGGTACATCAGGAATAGCCGGTGATGGCTTCAGCCTCGTTATATCTGCCGTAATGATTGGTATGGCATGTAACATGGCGATGCTGCTGCCGATTTCCACACCGCCTAATGCTATTGCCATGAGTACAGGCTATATTAAGACAGCCGACATGGTTAAAATTGGTAGTATTATTGGAATAATAGGCCTTTTTGTTGCACTTGCTTATGCCGTTCTGTTCTGGCCGGCAGTTTTACTTTAATCACAGGAGACCGGAGTTATGTCAACCATTTATATTTTGTGCGTAGAAGACGAGCCTGAAGTCCTGGACGTAATAGTCCGCGATTTATCCGCTCTCGAAGATGTTTTTCCTATTGAAATGGCCGTTTCGGCCGATGAAGCCCGTAATATCATAAAAGAAATAAAAGAACAGGGTGATAAAGTTGGCCTTGCCATTTGCGATCACGTGATGCCCGGCGACAAGGGCGTTGAGCTGATGATAGAGATGCAGGGCGACGAGTTTACTGAGCGTACCCGTAAGGTGCTGCTAACCGGACAGGCCGGTCTCGATGCAACCGTCGAGGCCGTGAACCATGCACGGCTCAACCGCTATATCGCGAAGCCATGGGATCCGGATAACCTGGTGAGCGTGGCGCGCGACGAGCTCACCACTTTCGTTATTGAAAATGAAAAAGACCTGCTTCCCTACATGGGGGCGCTGGACGCCAAACGAATACAGGAAGCCATCCGCGCCAGAGGGACGATTTCAGACTACTAGTCTGGTATCTGCGATGATCAACTCCACAAACGCATCAGCCTGATATGTCATCTGAAGACAAATACATGCGCTATCTGAAGGAATCCCGTGAAAAGGTTCAGAAGCGCTCAAACACTATCGGCATAGGAAGCTCCGGTCGCCGACTCGATAAAAATGCGTTCGTAAAGAATATTAAAGAACTGCTGCCTGGTTCCGAATTGCTTAGCAGCCATTATCAAACCTACAAGCAGGGTGAAATTATCCTGAGGGAGGGTCAGGAAAACAAGAGGCTTTTTGTGATTCTTGATGGCTATGTAAAACAGTCGAAGCAAACGGATGAATTTGAAATCGCCATCGATCTTCAGGGACCGGGCGATTTTATGGGGTTGCTGTCGTTTCAGACGGGAGAGCGGGTGTTTACAACGGCACGAGCCAGTTCGGATGTGGAAGTTCTTAGGGTGGGACAGTCTTCACTCGACCAGATTCAGGAAAACTATCCTGAAATAAGCCGTGTAATTCAGGGTCTTATTTTTTCGAATCTATCTGAACGCTACCGCCGTGTGGTTACGCTGCACATGGAAATTGCGCAGCTTTCAAGACAGCTGGAAGAGGAGCGAAACAACCTTCGGGATACCATTAATGAGCTTGAAAAAACCCGGAACCTGCTTATCAATCAGGAGAAGATGGCTACTTTGGGTGAGCTTACGGCCGGACTTGCGCATGAAATTAACAATCCTGCGTCTGCACTGCTGCGCTCAGTCGACTACTTGATGCGCGTACTGCCCGATATGACCGAGCAGGCCGGTGCTCTCCCAGATACGGGCTTGGTGAGACACTTCCTTGAAGCCGGTATGAGCCGCGAAATTAGAAGCACGGATCAGCAGCGCGAAAAAATGAAGCAGCTTCAGGAAAGGTATTCACATCTCAGTCGCTCGGTTATTCGGGATATGTCGGAATTAGGCGATGAGCTGCTTGAGAAGGTCGCCTCGTACGCCAAATCGGATGATAAGCCGAAATCACTACGATTGCTGCTCGACAGCCACAAGGCGGGCGTGTTTCTGGCAAGTATACAATTGTCCACCGGTAGAATAGGGCATCTTGTGAAAAGCCTCAAAAGCTATAGCCGCGATTCAAGGGCCGAGCCTGAGGTGGCCGATATACGTCTTGGCATTCAGGAAACATTGATGATCATCGGCAACAGGCTTAAAGATATAAACGTAGAGCTTAATTTGCCCGAAATACCCATGGTGAAGTGCTACGTTGGTGAGCTGAATCAGGTCTGGACGAATATCATCATAAACTCCTGCGATGCGATGGAAGACAAGGGCAGGCTGTTTATCAACTGCGGAACGTCCTCCGATGGCGAGGTTTGGGTAACGATTGCCGACGACGGACCCGGCGTTCCGGATAATCTGAAAAGCAAGATTTTTGAATCCAGCTTCACAACAAAAACGGCCGGTGGCGACTTCGGCCTGGGAATCGGGCTTGCCATAACCCGTGGAGTTGTGCAAAAGCACAGCGGTTCTATTAGCGTTCGGGACCGTATGGGCGGCGGAGCAGAGTTTATCATTCGCCTGCCTGCTTACAAAGGGAAGTAGGTTTATACGAGGACTCGTATCAACAGCCGCGTGTACCCATAAAGCCCGGCACGGATTGCTTCTCTGTAACAGATGCCAAAAGTTTCCGTCCAAGCCACCCTTTCTTTAGCCGAATTTCCAGCTGTTGCTCATGGGTGATGCTCACCTTTTTCGAAAGGTATATTTCGACACCGTCCTGCTGGTTGCGGTTGTAATCGGAATCAGCCAGAGAACCTGCATCGACCAGTGCGGCTTCGGGTTTGTCCTTTTCGGAGCCGGGGGTCACGGCCACGACCTGCTCCTTTTCCATAATGTAAAACAGGGCTTCGGGATCGAGATAAATTAAGGACTTCATGGCGGATTGATTGGTCTTGGGTTCATAGACTGTCTGCTCTGCTAAGCAAGCTACACTAAAATACCGTTCCGACAATCAAAGGGAAAGAAAAAGCCTCTCTGGATTACCAAAGAGGCTTAAATAACGGGTTTTGCAAACTACTGAATCAGCACCATTGGCATGGTGTATGAACTGTGCTGAAGAGTTCCGTCACCGGCGAGAAGAAGCGGCTTGTCGGTCTCTTTTTCATCGGGGAAGAGCTTTCCTACCATCGCGATTTTTACTTCGTTGAACTGGTTAACGTAAGCAGGTTCAACCGGCTCTGAAGGCGGCATCTCAACGCGGTAAGGATCCACCGGCTGTCCGTTTTGCCAGAATCTGAAGCAGAGGTGAGGTCCGGTGGCCAGTCCCGTTGCGCCAACGTATCCAATGATATCACCCTGACGAACCGAAGCGCCTTTTCGCATACCGCTTGCAATTCGCGACATGTGCAGGTAGCCGGTTTCGTATACGCTGTTGTGGCGGATGCGGATGAAGTTTCCGTTGTTGCGGTCGTAGGCCGAATGAGTGATCACCCCGTCGCCAACCGCACGAATCGGCGTACCGGTTGGAGCCGCATAGTCTGTCCCGTGGTGCGGCATATTACGCTGAAGTACAGGATGGTAGCGACGATTGGTAAATCTTGAGCTAATTCTGGTATAGTCGAGCGGAGCGCGCAGGAACGCTTTCTGCAACGAGTTTCCTTCGAGATCGAAATAAGTTCCGGCGTTTTCGCCCTGGGCAAAGTAGATACCATGATATTCGCGGCCTCTGTGGCTGAGCCATGCTGCATGAATCCGGCCAACGCCAACGACTTCATCATCGATGAGCAGTTCTTCATAAACCACGGCATAGCGGTCGCCGCGCTGAATGCGATAGAAGTCGACCTGCCATGCAAAAACCTGGGCCAGTCGGCTTACAAGGGCAGGGCTACCTCCCTGCTCAAGGAGTGAAACGTACAGGGATCCGTCGATTCGGCCTTCAATATGCCGCATAACCCGGGATTCTTCACGTTCACCGGTGTAAATGTCAATTTGGTCTCTGAGATCGAATACCACATAGTCTCTGCGGCTGGGCTGATATACAAAAAAATCCAGGCCATCGTCTTCATTAATGTAAAAGCGTACGTCTCTTCCGGAGTTAATTCTTCTGAGGTTAAATACGTCCTGCGAAGCCTGGCTTATAGCGTGTACCTGCTGATGCCCGATACCATAAGGAGACAGCATGGCCGAAAGGGTCTCACCGTTTCTTACCCTGCGTTCTACCACAGAATACTCAGCTGCGGGAAGGCCGAACATATCGGTTGGTACTGGTTCAGGCTCTTCGGCTACGGTTATTACGTTGATATTCTGAACGTCGGTTTTTTTAGCATCACCGAAATTACAGGAAATGAGCAACAGTGATGAAACGGAAATGACTAAAAAAAGGAGTGGAGACGGGAGGCTGAATGGTAGCATGTGTTGTCTTAAAAGAAGCTGATAGGGCTGGTTTATTAACTTTAACCTCTGAGTAATGTATAAACTGCTAAATTATTGCGATAAAAAGATTCAGACAAGGTTAAAATCGATAGTCTGAAAATAATCATTTTTTCAGATTGCAGTAAGTACTAAGAGTAAATTGTTTTTTGATATAAATGTGAAAGCATAACAGACTGAACGGGGCATAGTTTAATAGCTGTTTAAAAAGCTTTTACAGCATCAATCAAACTATTTCGCAAGATTGGTCATTGTTATAACAACTAACGAGACATCCAATTGCCTTACAATTATATAGTGAAAAACATAACACTCATTTTATTACTCTCTTTTTCCGTCGTTGTTTTCTCCTGTAGCAGCGACGATTCGTCGGAAAATGAGCGTGGACGTGGAGGGTACACGCCCACCGTTGAAGTTATCGAAACAGTTATCGGCTCACTACCCCTGGAAGAAAGACTTACCGGCGTAGTTCGCGCCAGAAACCAGTCTGATGTATTTCCTGAGATATCGTCACCGATTCGAGAAATATTGGTCAGCAGCGGCGAGCAGGTTACTGAGGGGCAGCCGCTGATTAAACTTCGTGATAACGAGGCCCGTGAGCGCCTCATACAGGCCGAAGCCGGTTTGCGCATTTCTGATGCCCAGGTGCGGCAGGCTGAAGCGAACGTTCAGCGTCTGGAAGCCAGACTGAACCGAATCGAAACCCTGAGTGTACGTAATCTTGAGAGTGAACTTGAAGTAGAGCAGCTTCGCGCGGAAGTAGAATCAGCCAGAGCGGGACTCGAACTTGCCGAAGCGCAGCGCAGCCAGGCGGCGTCCGTTGTTGAAGAGCGCAAAAATGAGCTTAATAATACTGTAATAAAATCGCCGATTGATGGTTTTGTCGGTGCAAGAGCCGTTGAGGTCGGCCAACTGGTAACTCCCAACACACGATTGTTTGAAGTGGGCGATACGCGCCGGATGAGTATTAGAATTTCGCTTACTGAGAGAATGCTGTCCTACATCGCTCCGGGACAGACTGTAAACATAAGTTCCAATGCGTTTGGTGGTGAAGTTATTCAGACCGAGCTCACCCGAATTTCTCCGTTTCTGAACCCCGTAACGAACTCCACAGAGGCCGAAATCGAGCTCGATAATCCCGACGGATTGCTTCGGGCGGGAATGTTTGTAACTGTTGATGTGCTCTATGGTGAAAGCGATCAGGCTGTACTAATTCCAAATAACTCGCTATTCACCAATCCGAATGATGGCCGCAGAGGCGTATACGTTGCCAGCAGAAGCGGACTTTCAGAGATTGATCTTGGAGAGGAAACCAGAAGTTCGATTATTGGTCCGACCGGCGTGGATTTTGTGCCTGTTACCATAGTGGCACAGGGTCGTGAAGTTTCGGGTATCACAGGTATTGAGGCGGGCGATCTGGTTGTAACGATTGGTCAGAATCTATTGGCATCCGGAAGGGAAGAAGCCCGCGTTCGCGTCATTACATGGGATCGAATCCTTGAGCTCCAGCAGCTTCAGAGCCGTGACCTGCTGGATATGATTCGCGAAAAGCTGGCAGAACAAAACGGGAATACACCCGACGCCTGAACAAACTGAATAACGCAACATAACTCTAACAACTGCAACTAATGTCCATATCTGCTAAATCTATCTCCCGGCCGATAGCGACTACAATGATATACCTCATTGTAATCACCCTCGGCATCATCGGCTTCAGGATGCTGCCGGTAGATTTGCTTCCACCTATTGAATATCCGCAGCTAACAGTCGCTGTGAACTACGATAACGTGGGCCCGGAAGAAATGGAGCTCATCATCACCGACCAGATTGAAAATGCTGTGGCCGGTGTGCCTAACGTAGACCGGGTGAACTCGAACTCAAGCGAAGGCAACAGTCGTGTTACGCTTCACTTTGCGCAAGGCACCAACCTCGATGAGGCAACTAACGACGTACGCGCAGCACTCGACCGCGTTCGCAGAAGCCTCCCTCCAGAAGTTGACGCTCCCCGGATCTGGAAGTTCGATCCCAACGACTCACCTATTGTTGTAGTCGGAGCGCAGTCTGAGCGCGAACTGGCAGAGTTAACCCGCATTCTGGAGCGTGAAATTGGCAAGCGTTTTGAGCAGATTCCCGGAGTAGGAGCTATTGATGTATGGGGCGGCGTATATCGTGAAATCCACGTAGACCTTATTCGTGAAAGACTTATCTCATCAGGGTTGACGGCAGCTGACGTGGTCAATGCAATCGGCCGTGAAAATGTGAATCTGCCGGGAGGTAACATTCGCGAGGGGCTGAGCGATCTGTATGTTCGTACGCTAGGTGAATACCAGACGGTAGACGAGGTGCAGAATACAATTGTCACCACTGTTGAGGGAGTGCCGATTCGTGTAGGTGATGTATCCATCGTAACGTTTGGTTACGAAGAAATTGGCCGATATGTCGAAATTGATGATCGTCCGACGATCAGAATGGGATTGCGGAAACAAACCGGTGCCAACACGGTAGCCGTTGCGGCCAGTATACACGATGAAGTTCGCCGAATTAATTTGGAGCGCACCGATCTTCAGCTCAAGGTGATAACCGATCAGAGCGATTTCATCAACCAGTCTATAGACAACGTGCGTAACTCAGCCATTTGGGGCGGTATACTCGCGATCATTGTTCTGTTCTCTTTTCTGCGCAACGGATCGGCTACCATGATTATCGGAATTACGATTCCGATATCAATCATTGCTACATTCGGACTCTTGTACTTTGGCGGTCTTACTCTTAATCAGATGAGTTTTGGCGGTCTTGCCCTCGGGGTCGGTCTGATTGTCGATAATGCGATTGTTGTACTTGAGAATATCGTACGGCAGCGGCAGAACGGAAAAGAGAAGAGGGAAAGCGCATTAATCGGAACCAAACAGGTTGCCGGTGCTATCATTGCATCAACGTTAACGACTTCAGTAATTTTCCTTCCGGTTGTATTCATGACGACGATCACCGGGATCATGTTTCAGGAACTTGCGCTCGTAGTTGTTTTTTCCCTGTTGTGCTCGCTCATTGTGGCACTCACCCTTGTGCCGATGCTCTCGAGCCGTTTCCTTAAAATGGAGCCGGATAACCCTGATCCGGAGAAGCGTACAAAATGGCAAAGGTTTGTAACAAAAGTAGAGGATAAGTATGCAAACGGCGTGCAGCACGCGCTTAAATACCGAGCTTATATAGTAATTGTAACTGCCGGCCTGGTTGCGCTATCTTTTTACGTGCTGCCAACTATCCCGTTTGAACTTGCTCCTGAAACCGAGGCCGATGAAATCCGCATCAACATGAGCATGGATGGGGGTACGAACATCGCCGTGGTTTATCAGTACGTGGCCGAGCTTGATGCCATTATAGACGAGGTGGTGCCTATGCAGGATGTGCGATATCTCACCAGAGATATACGAAACGGCAACGCCCGTGTCGACCTCACCCTTGTTGATTTTGGTGATCGCACCACTTCTGCAAACGAGCTGGCAGATGAAATCAGAAGAAGACTGCAGGGTACAATTCCTGGTGCGGACATTCGCGTTTCAGCACGAACTGGTCTTTGGGTCCTTCGCCGGGTCTTTAGCAGTGGCGGTAACGACGACGGAGAGTCAGTATCCATGCAGCTTCGGGGTTACAACCTCGAAACAGCTGAAGAGCTTGCGATGATGATGCGCGATCGCATTGAAGAAATTGAGGGCGTAACCGATGTTTGGGCAGGTGTTCGACAGGGGCGTCCCGAGCAGAACATTAGATTCGACCGGGAGCGAATGTCCAGACTGGGTATCAGCGCTCAGGATATCGGAACTGCAATACAAGCCAATGTCGGAGGACGCCGTGCCGGGATGTTTCGTCAGGACGGTGAGGAAATCCCGATAACGGTTCGCCTCAGACCCGAAGATAGAGTTAGTATCCAGGATATTGATAACATTAATGTTCGTACGGCCGGAAACGAAATACTTCCAATTTCCAGCGTGGTTGAGCAGGTTAGTGAACGCGGTCCGACCAACATCAACAGGGTGAACGGCCAGCGTGTAACCTACATTACGGCAAATCTTGAGTCAGGCGTTGCCCTTGGCACGGCGGTAGACAGAATCCGCTCTGAGCTCAGTCAGATACCACTACCTGACGGCTTCTCCATCTACTTCGGTGGTGAATATGAGGAACAGCAGCGTGCCCAGCGCGATTTTACCCTGGCTATCATCATGGCGCTTTTGCTCATATATATGGTGATGGCAGCACAGTTTGAGCGGTTTGTTGATCCTCTAATTGTAATGTTTTCAGTGCCTGTGGCAATTGTAGGGGTGGTTCCAACCCTTATGCTAACGGGAACAACGATAAACCTGCAAAGCCTGATGGGGGTAATTATGCTCATTGGTATAGTGGTGAATAACGCCATTGTACTTGTCGACTACATCAATTTGATGCGTCGCGAACAAAATCTGCCGGTGCGTAAAGCGGTAGTTGAGGCGGGAAGACTTCGCTTGAGACCTATTTTGCTCACTACATTTACGACAATTCTAGCCCTTATGCCGCTTGCATTTGGCATCGGTGCCGGTGCTGAACTCCAGGCTTCGCTTGCCCGCGTGGTAATCGGAGGACTTACGGCTTCAACATTCATCACGCTGTTTCTTATCCCGATTGTATATGTAACCGTAGCATCGGTTATGGAGCGTGCAAAATCATTTGCGCAGCGCTTTAAAGAAGATACCGCAGAAGTGCCCGTGCCGCAGTCGCCGAACTAAGACGATTGGGAAAAAATGAAATACAAAAGGCGTTCGTAATCACGGGCGCCTTTTTTGTTTGTGAGAATGTGTGCGCCATTCCAGTGCTTTTAAACGGTGATAGCATCGGGAGAGAAATTTTCTATAAATTTTTTATGAAGCCTATCCATTTCTGACTGTTAGATTTATGAGGAATGTGGCTCCGCTGATAAATTCCATGTGAAGAAAAAAGGTGGTTTTTACACCCAAACGTGTTATTTTTGCAACTCGAAATTGTTCCGGAAGACTACTAACTACTATTATTTAGAACAGTTTCAAATTCATTATTTCGCTGATGTATCAGGGCTTTACCGCCTTTCTTATGTATATTTAGCGCGATATTTCTCATTTATGATTTTACAGCACTCCTGATAAATCTTGTGTAAACAAATCTTTAAAACCTAATGGCTCAACTCTTTCCTAAGTGGGCAAATAAAGTTCCCAAAAAGCTTTTGCTGTCTGTTAACTTACTACTACTCGCCGTAATATTTGGCTTTTGGTACTGGGGATCACCAAAATATACCCAGGTTGGTTACGCGCCATCGCAACCTATTGACTACAGCCACAGACTTCATGCAGGTGAATTAGGCATCGATTGCCAGTATTGCCACGGTTCAGTTATGGAATCGGCCAATGCAGGAATTCCTTCAACGGAAACCTGTATGACCTGCCACTCTCAGATTGCCACCGACAGCCCGATGCTCGAGCCGTTGTATGAAGCATGGGAAACAGGTAATCCTGTCGAATGGGTTCATATTCACAAGCTTCCGGGATTTGCTTACTTCAACCACAGCGCACACGTAAACGTTGGCGTGGGCTGTGCGACTTGTCACGGTCGTGTAGATCGTATGGAAGTTGTAATGCAATCAGAACCGTTGAGCATGGGTTGGTGTCTGGATTGCCATAACAACCCTGAGCCTTATTTGCGTCCGGTAGAAGAAGTAACCAACATGGCGTGGGAACCGGAAGAAGATCACTTCGAATTCGCCAGAATGGTGATCTCCAAGAAGAACATCAACCCACCCATTTACTGTAACGCCTGCCACAGGTAGCGTTTTAGTTAACTACAAAACTTAGTACGAGAATTTTCGGAATGTCGAAGACAGAACAAAAAACGTATTGGCGCAGCCTTGAAGACCTTTCCAGGAATGATGCTTATAAAGAATACATAAGCAGAGAGTTCCCTGAAGACGCCGGTGAGCTTAAGGATGGGTATTCAAGAAAAAATTTCCTTCAGATAATGGGTGCTTCTGTAGCTTTGGCCGGACTTGCTGCCTGCCGTAAGCCGGTACAGAAGCTGCTCCCTTACCACGAACAGCCGGAAGAAATCGTTGCAGGTATTCCGCTGCAGTATGCTTCTACTATCCCTGTTAAGGATAGCGGTATTGGCGTTCTAATTACCGCAAATGAAGGCCGTCCTACAAAAATCGAAGGAAATCCTGATCATCCGGGAAGCCGCGGGGCTACGGGTATTTTTCATCAGGCCTCGATTCTTGACCTTTATGATGTAGACCGCTCCCGCTCTCCTCGTCAAAATGGAGAGCAAAGAAGCTGGGGTGATTTCGTTTCTTTTGCTCAGCAGCACTTTGGCGACTCCTCCCGTCGTGTGGCTTTTGTTAGCGAAGCCAGCGGCTCACCTACATTCAACAGAATGAAAGCTGAGGCGCTGAGCCGTTTCCCGAACGCCGCATGGGCAACATGGGAAGCTCACGGTCCTCAAAATGTACTAAGTGGTACAGAGCTTGCTTTTGGTACCAAGCTTAGACCTCATTATCGCTTTGACCGCGCTGATGTTGTACTTTCCCTTGATTATGACTTCATGAGCCTTGCTCCGGACACCGTTCGCAGCAACATGGACTACGCCGATCACCGCAGAGTATCACAAACAAGCGACAGCATGAGTCGCCTTTACGCTGTGGAAACAACGTTGAGTGTAACCGGTTCAAATGCCGACCACAGGCTTCGTATCAAAGCTTCTGAAATGCCTGCTTTTATTGCCGCTCTGGGTGCAGCACTATCCGGATCTGTATCCGGACTTGATGCATTCTCCGGCATCAGCAACGACTTCTCGCAGCACAGCTGGATTTCAGTTCTGGCTCAAGAGCTGGCAGATAACAGCGGTAATTCAATCGTGGCTGCTGGTGAGGACCATGCGCCGGAAGTTCACGCCATGGTTGCAGCTATCAACGCCGCCCTTGGAAATGCAGGCTCTTCTGTTGAGTACCTCGAAACCGGTTTCCATGATGATTCTTACAACCCGAATGCGCTTGCAGGCATTGCTGAAGGCATCCGCAACGGTGATTTCGACACCCTCGTAATTATCGGCGGTAATCCGGTATTCAACGCCCCGGCCGACCTCGACTTTGCAGGTCTCATTGACAGCGTTGAAACCAGTATTCACCTCTCATCACACATCGATGAGACCTCAAGACTTACAACATGGCACGTTAACCGCGCTCACTATCTCGAATACTGGGGAGACGCGACTTCTTATGAAGGCGTAGCATCCGTTGTACAGCCGCTAATCAGGCCTCTTTTTGATGGCAAGAGTGAGGCTGAGTTCCTCTATGCTCTTATTAATGGAGAAAGCGGTGAAGGCTACGACATCGTACGTGAGACCTGGTCTGACGTAATCACATCAGAGTTCAACAGTCGCTGGAATGAAGTCGTGCACAACGGTATACATGATGGCGAAGGCTTCCCTGTTCGCTCTGTATCTATAGCTTCCGGAATGGCGGCAGCCGTTTCAGACTATCTGGCAAACCTGCTGCCTTCTTCTTCAGATGATATCGAGCTTGTTGTTCGTGCCGATACCAAACTTTTTGATGGACGTTACGCAAATAACGGATGGCTTCAGGAGCTTCCGGACCCCATCACCAAAATTACATGGGATAACGTAGCGGCAATGAGTCCTGCCACCGCCGAGCGCCTTGGCGTTCGTGCCCGCAAATTTGGTGAAACCGACTACGATCTTATCACCATAGAAACCGGAGATGCTTCTGTTACTATGCCAGCCTGGATTCTTCCGGGGCATGCTGATAACAGTATTACCGTATCAACCGGCTATGGCCGTACCAACATTGGTAAAGTGGCCGACGATATTGGTCATGATACATTCGTATTCAGAACTACATCCAATATGCAGGTTCATCCTGCTGTTTCGGTGAGCATGGCCGGGCGGACCTATCCGATTGCGTGTACACAGAACCACAATCAGATGGAAGATCGCCCGCTGGTTCGTGAAGCAACGCTTGAAGAGTACCGTGCAAACCCGACTTTCGCTCCCGACATGGTTTATGTTCCGGGCCGTCAGAACGGTGGAAACCCGCCGAACCTGTTTAACGATCAGCTTTTCCCGTCGCATCAACCGCAGTGGGGAATGGCCATCGACCTTAACGCATGTACCGGTTGCGGTGTGTGTACTATTGCCTGCCAGTCTGAGAATAACATTCCGGTAATTGGTAAGCGCGAAGTAGTTCGTAACCGTGAGATGCACTGGATTCGCATCGACCGCTACTACATGGGCGATCAAAACGATCCTCAGGTAGTGCATCAACCAATCCCGTGTATGCATTGCGAGCAGGCTCCCTGCGAAATGGTATGTCCTGTAGCAGCAACAACGCACAGCGATGATGGCCTCAACCAGATGACCTACAACCAGTGTATTGGTACGCGCTATTGCTCCAATAACTGCCCGTTCAAGGTTCGTCGCTTCAATTTCTTCAACTACGCGAAAAACTGGTTGGAAATCGACGAAGATCCGGACATCATCCAAATGGCAATGAACCCGGATGTATCGGTTCGTTTCCGTGGCGTAATGGAGAAGTGTACCTACTGTGTACAGCGTATCAACCGTGCGAAGATTGCCACTAAGAACGAAACCGGAAATTCAATTAAGCCGGCCGACGGCACTGTTAAGACCGCCTGCCAGCAGGCGTGCCCTTCACAGGCGATTACATTTGGTGATATCAGTGATGATGAAAGTATCATTACCCAAACCAAGCGCAACGACAGAAACTATGTGATGCTTGAAGAGCTGAATATCAGACCGAGAACATCATATCTGGCAAAACTGAGAAACCCTAACAGCCAGCTGGCATAACGCCCTGCCTAATTAGAACAATTAAGTAAACGAACAGTTATAGATGAGCAGTAATAGCGGTTACGTCAAAGAAGCCCCACTGGTAAAGGGCAATCATACTTTCAGCAGTATCACGGCATTGGTTGCTGATATTGTTGAAAAGCCAACTCCATTTTGGTGGTATATCGCATTCGGTATATCCAACCTGTTGATGGGGCTTTTGTTTCTGATGCTTGGCTACCTGATCTGGGAAGGTACCGGAGTCTGGGGCCTGAATAATACCGTAGCATGGGGCTGGGCGATTATTAACTTTGTATGGTGGGTTGGTATCGGTCACGCAGGCACGCTTATTTCCGCGGTTCTTTTTCTGTTTCGACAGGGGTGGCGTACCGCCATTAACCGATTTGCGGAAGCAATGACCATTTTTGCGGTAATGTGTGCGGGTATTTTTCCAGCCGTACACGTAGGTCGTATCTGGGTAATCTACTGGGTTTTCCCGCTTCCAAACCAGATGCAGATGTGGCCAAACTTCCAAAGCCCGCTGCTTTGGGATGTGTTCGCTGTATCAACCTACTTTACCGTATCCCTTCTTTTCTGGTACGTTGGCCTTATTCCTGACCTTGCAACGCTGCGAGACAGAGTTAAAAGCAAGCTGGCCGCCAAGCTCTATGGTGCATTCGCCCTGGGCTGGACTGGTGGTAACAGGCAGTGGCAGAATTACGAGAAAGCATACATGCTTCTCGCCGGTTTAGCCACACCGCTCGTACTTTCTGTACACACAATTGTATCCTTTGACTTTGCAGTATCCATAATTCCGGGATGGCACACCACCATTTTCCCGCCTTACTTTGTAGCCGGAGCTATTTTCTCTGGTTTTGCGATGGTAATGACGCTCATGATTATCGCCCGCAAGATTTACGGGCTTCAGGATATCATGACGATTGACCACATTGAGAAAATGAATATCATTATTCTGGTTACCGGATGGATGGTAGGTTTTGCCTACATCATGGAGTTCTTCATTGCCTGGTACAGCGGGGTTGAATATGAGAAATTTGCTTTCGTGAACAGAGCTACCGGACCTTATGCATGGGCCTATTGGATAATGATGTCGTGTAACGTAATTGCTCCGAACTTTTTCTGGTTCAGGAAAATGAGGAGAAGTATCACCGTATCCTTTATACTGTCTATTGTAGTAAATATCGGGATGTGGTTCGAACGATTTGTAATTACGGTAACATCTCTTGCGCAGGATTTCCTTCCTGGTTCATGGGCGTACTACTCGCCAACGTGGGTGGACGTTCTTACTTATGTAGGTACATTCGGCCTTTTCTTTACGAATTTCCTATTGTTCCTCCGCTTCCTTCCTATGATTGCGATTGCCGAGGTGAAAATGGTGATGCCACAGGCCGACCCGCACTATTATGATGAAGACGGCAACGAGCCGGTTAAAGAAACTGAAGAGCTTAACGAGCCTAATACAAATAGCTAATACTGATGAGCGATCAAGTAAAAGAAACAGATAAGACCGTTTTTGCTGTGCTTGCCGAATACGACAATCCGGCAAAGCTGATGAAAGCTGCGAAGTTGGTTAACCGCGCGGGTTATACCAAGTTCGATGCTCATAGTCCGTTTCCTATCCACGGCATGGATGATGCAATGGGTCTGAAAGAGTCCAAACTCGGGTGGATTGTTCTGAGCCACGCGCTTGTGGGTTTTTCCGGAGGTCTTGCGCTTCAGGTGTGGGCCAGCTCAATTGCCTACCCGATTAACATCGGTGGGCGTCCGTTTGCCAATATTCCGGCTTATGTACCGGTAACGTTTGAGCTTACCATTTTACTTTCGGCTTTTGCTGCGGTCTTTGGAATGTTCTTTCTCAATAATTTGCCAAAACTGCATAACAACCTGTTTAACTCGGATAACTTTAACCGGGTAACCGATGATAAGTTTTTTATCAGTATCGAAACTGAAGACGGTATGTATTCTGAAGAGGAAACGATGAAGTTTCTGGAAGGTACCGGCGCATCACACATAGAAAAAGTTTACGAGTAGGAGCTATAGAATGAAGTTTTTGCAAAATCCTAACCTCCGGATCTTAGCACTGCTAATGATGGCCTTTTTGATCTCTGCTTGCCGGGGGCAGCCATCGGAGCGTACACAAATCCAGCCGCAGCAGAATATGTACTGGCAGCAAAAGTTCAAGGCGTTTGAGCCAAATGATTTTTTTGATGACCGGCGCGCGAGCCGTGTACCCGTTGAGGGTACTGTAGCGCGCGGACACCTCAGAAACGATATCGAAAAGTATGAAGGTGTTACTCAGAATGGGGATTATGTGGAGATGATTCCTATTGCCATAACCCGTGAACTTCTTGCCCGTGGTGAAGCACAGTATAACATAAGCTGTACTCCGTGCCACGGTGTTGCCGGTTATGGCGACGGTCTCGTAATTGGCCGGGGATACGTGCCGCCTCCATCATTCCACGATGAAGATGTACTATCGATGCCGGACGGCCAGATTTACAGCGCTATTTATAACGGTGCCGGAAGTATGCCATCGTACAGAAGAATGGTGAACCGCGCTGAAGACCGCTGGGCGATTGTAGCCTATATTCGCGCGATGCAAATCAGTCAAGGCGCTACAGAAGAGGATCTTCGTGAGCTCAACATCAGCGCAGGGCATTTTGGTATCGATAACACCGGATCAGATCTGGCTTCAGAGTAATTACTAACAATTCAGTAACTCATAGAAATGGCACAAACCAAACTTACAGATAACGTTCAACTCCCAGAAAGTGCTAATCCTTCGCGTGTAATTATTGCTGTTGGAGTTGTAGGTGTTTTAGCCAGTCTTGTTGGGGTAGTGGTTAATTACGAGCAGTTTCTGCACTCGTATCTCACCAGCTTTTCGTTTTTCATAAGCCTTTCACTGGCCTCTCTGTTTCTGGTAATGATTCATCACATTACACGATCCAGCTGGGGAACAACCCTTCGTCGTATTCCGGAGACATTTTCGTCTTATCTCTGGGTTTTTGCGCTTCTGTTTATACCCATTCTGCTTGGAATGAGTACTTTATATGAGTGGGTTGGTGATCTTGAGGGGCGAAACGTGTTTTATCAGAATCTGGCGGAATACAAAAGCCCGTACCTGAATACTCCTTTCTTTATTCTTCGTAACGTCATTTACTTCGGTATCTGGGGCTACCTTGGCTATACGCTGTACAAAAACTCCATTAAAATGGATGAGACCGGCGACTGGGGAATCGACACTATGTTCCGCAAAATTAGCGCGCCTGGTATCTTCTTCTTTGGTTTTACGCTGGCATTCGCGTCATTCGACTGGATTATGTCTTTACGCTTTGACTGGTTCTCAACCATGTTTGGTGTATATTACTTCGCTATGTCTTTCCAGGCTATTATGGCCGTATTGATCGTGATGATACTCTGGCTGAGAGGTAAAGGGCTGCTTCTGAACACCATCACGCGTGCGCACATCAACGACCTTGGATTGTGGATGTTTGCATTCACCGTATTTTATGCATACATAACGTTCAGCCAGTTTTTCCTTATTTATTATGCAAACATTCCGGAAGCAACTCTGTTCTACTATGTTAGAATGGAGGGCAACTGGCAGTACGTGTTTTATGCGACTATTTTCGGACGATTTGTTATACCATTTATCGTTTTGCTCAACAAATCTGCAAAAGCAAATTACAAGGTACTCTCAACGATTTCCGTGATAATCATTGTGAGCCATGTAGTTGAGATTTTCTGGCTGGTCATGCCATCATTGCATGATTCACTGACTTTCCACTGGCTGGATGTTGCTACATTTCTCGCTCTTGCCGGTATCTTCATGTGGCTCTTCTTCTTCCACTTTAAGAAGAACAGTATGGTGCCTAAAAACGACCCCAAATTGATAGAATCACTAAATAAACATTGATTTACTGCGTTTAGATTATGCAATCAGGAAAAGAACCTAACAAAGAACCCGAATACTTTGAGATACAGGACCCTGAATTTCAGGCCTCTGTAGACCAGGGTGTGATGAGCGATGAAATTGGCATGTCCAGAGTTGTATTCTGGACCGTTGCTACGTCTGTACTCGTTATTGTACTCATCGCCATAGCCTACAATCTTTATCAATTCTACAAGTTCGATAAAGAATTTCAGCAGGCTGTAAATGTGGAGTACAGAGAACTGAACAATCACCGGGCAGACAACATCAATCTACTCAACCAGCTTGAAGTTATTGATGAAGAGCAAGGTATTTTCCGGATTCCTGTAGACAGCGCGAAAACGCTGCTGATCAACAGATCTAATTGAAATACTCTACTATTATTCAGGCAGTACCATTGAAAGTATTAAAACAACATATAACCACGCTGGCAGCACTAGCAATTATTCTGTTATTTACAACAGACTTATTGGCTCAACGTTCGAACAGAACGATTCCGCAGGCCGAGCAGAATGCAGATCTGCTTCGCCAGCTTGAAATTCAGGAACAACTCGGTGAATATGTCCCCGGTGACATTATGGTCACTAACGAAGAAGGAATTGAAGTACCGCTTTCTACATATTTCGAAAGCGGAAAACCTGTTCTTCTGAACCTCATTTATTTCAACTGCCCGAGCATGTGCAGCCTTATTCTGAATGGAGTAGCCGATGCTGTTGACCAGGTGCGCTGGGTACCGGGCAGCGAATATGAGGTGGTAACCATCAGTATCGATCCGGATGAAGATCATTTGATGGCATCTAATCAGAAGGAAACATACATCAATCGCGTAAATCGCGATGGTATTGAGAACGGCTGGCACTTCCTAACAGCGGATCAGGAGAATATTGACCGAATTACAGAGGCAGTAGGAATGCCGTTTGTCTGGAGCGATGAAGCTCAGGAATTCCTCCACGGCTCTGCAATTATGTTCCTTTCACCTGAAGGGAAAATTACCCGTTACCTGTATGGCGTTCAGTACAGAGAGCTTGATGTAAGAAACGCATTGTTCGATGCTGCCGGCGGCCGTGTAGGTTCAACGCTGGAGCGTATCGCGCTGTACTGCTTCACATTCGATGCGGAATCAGGCTCCTACGTGCCTTACGCAATGAATATAATGAAAGTGAGCGGTGTTGTAATCCTTATGGGGCTTGGGCTTTTTCTTGGAATTTTCTGGCTCAGAGAAAGAAATAAAAAAACATCAGAAATCAGTTTCGACTAGATTAACAGTTTAACAACTTTATGGAATACGTTACTAATTTTTTCCTCCCGTCAGCCGAGTCGACCTATGCGGCTAATGTTGACGCGCTGTTTCACTTCATCAATATTGTGAGTCTTATCCTTCTGGTGGGTATCACTATTGCGATTGTGTACTTCTCTATCAAGTACAGAAGAAAGTCGCAGGAGGATACCACTCCGCTTATTACTCACAATACTACTCTTGAGGTTACATGGACGGTAATCCCGTTGATACTCATTCTTATCGTTTTCGGCTGGGGCTTCAACGATTACGTCGAAATGCGTACTCCTCCTGCAGATTCATACGAAGTTTACGTGGAAAGCTTCTCGTTCGGCTGGAATTTCGAGCATCCGAATGGTATTGTTGAATCTAATAATCTCACAGTACCTGTTGCAACCCCCGTACGTCTCATTATGCGTTCTCGTGATGGCGACGTGCTTCACTCTTTCTTTGTGCCACAGTTCAGGCTCAAACAGGATTTGATGCCTAACCGCTACACCTATGCATGGTTTGAGGCTATTCGCCCCGGTGAGTTTGTCTATTTCTGTACAGAGTACTGCGGAGGCGGGCACTCTATGATGAACGGTATTGTTCATGTGATGGATCAGGATGAGTTTGATGCCTGGACCGAAGACGAGCTGGGTCGTGACCTGGATGCACTACCGCTTGCAGAACTTGGTCAGCTTCTGTACACTCGTGAAGGATGCCAGGGATGCCATTCTACCGATGGTTCATCCCGTGTTGGTCCTACATTTGCCGGGCTATACATGGCTGAGCGTGAATTCACGGACGGTTCAACCAGAATTGCGGACGAAGACTATCTGATTGAGTCGATTGTTAATCCACGTGACCTTGTGAATGTTGGCTACCCTAACAACATGCCGACGTTTTACGGTGAAACACTAAGCGAAAGAGAGCTAATGGGATTAGTTGAATTTATAAAGGAGTTACAATAAGATGTCAGCATCATCAACTACTAACGGAAAAACGTTAAAAGTACGCTATTTCGATATTGAGGAAAATCCGACTGAGCATTATCTGAATGCTGAGACCGGTCTCAAGTCAT
Organism: Balneolia bacterium; assembly: GCA_022565795.1. Classification (GTDB taxonomy): domain Bacteria; phylum Bacteroidota; class Rhodothermia; order Balneolales; family Cyclonatronaceae; genus Cyclonatronum. Next base: position 15,454 of record JAIUMA010000026.1, on the reverse strand, counting down.
GGCTATTTACTGTAGATCACAAGAGAATCGGGCTGATGTATCTCGCATCAATCGCGCTATTCTTTTTTGTGGGCGGTGTTTTGGCTCTAGTACTTCGTACAGAGCTGTTTACTCCGGCAGAAAACCTGATGACAGCGGAAACCTACAACCGCATTTTTACTATCCATGGTGCGGTGATGGTATTCCTGTTCATCATTCCATCAATTCCTGCCGCACTCGGTAACTTCCTTCTCCCTATGATGCTGGGGGCTAAAGATGTAGCCTTCCCCCGCCTGAACCTTGCATCATTCTGGATTTATTCTATTGGTGCTCTGTTTACGCTTGCATCACTGGCTGTAAACCCAATTGATACCGGCTGGACTTTCTACACACCCTATTCCGTTCAAACGGGATCAGCCGTAATATTGATGACGTTAGGTGTGTTTATTATGGGTTTCTCGTCGATTCTGACGGGTATGAACTTTATTGTAACCATCCATAAGATGCGCGCGCCGGGAATGACGTGGGGACGTATGCCACTCTTCCTGTGGGCGATGTACGCAACCTCTATAATTCAGGTTCTTGCGACTCCTGTACTTGCTATCACGCTGGCGCTGCTCATTATGGAGCGTACACTTGGTATTGGGATTTTTGATCCGGCACTCGGCGGTGATCCTGTATTGTACCAGCATTTCTTCTGGTTCTACTCTCACCCCGCGGTATACATTATGATTGTACCGGCATTCGGTGTGATATCCGAGCTGATTGCTACGTTCTCAAGGAAAACTATTTTCGGTTATTGGGCGATTGCCATGTCGAGTCTTGCGATTGCTTTCATCGGGTCGCTTGTGTGGGGTCACCACATGTTTGTATCCGGTCAAAGTGAGCTGAGTACTGTAGTATTCTCATTCCTTACATTCTTCGTAGGTATTCCCACGGGTATCAAGATCTTTAACTGGCTGGCAACGATGCACAAGGGGTCAATCGATATGAAGACTCCGATGCTTTATGCATGTATATTCCTGTTTTTGTTTACCATTGGTGGGGTTACAGGTATCATGCTTGGAGCCATTTCTGTTAACGTACAACTTCATGATACCTACTATGTAGTTGCTCACTTTCACTACGTGATGATGGGTGGTACAGTGATGGCGTTCCTTGGTGGTCTCCACTACTGGTGGCCTAAAATGACAGGGAAGATGTACAATGAGTTTTGGGGCAAAATTTCAGCGGTTATAATTTTTATTGGTTTCAACCTTACTTTCCTTCCGCAGTTTATTATGGGAAGCCAGGGCATGCCGAGAAGATACTACAGCTATATTGAGCAGTTCCAAACGATGCACCAGCTTTCAACTATTGGTTCATACATTCTTGGCGTTGGCTTTGTTATAATTGCTGTCTATCTGGCGCACTCCATGTTCCGCGGACAAAAAGCTCCGTCGAACCCATGGGGGGCTCGTACACTCGACTGGATGACTTCATCACCACCGGCTCATCATAACTTCAACTACCAGCCTGTACTTAACAATGGTGCCTATGATTTCCATAAGCCGATTGCTGACTTCACCCTTGGTATTGCTGAAGATGATCACGGACACGAGCACAAAGGCGAACCGGTAAAACAGCAGGAACAAAACGCCTGAACGCGTAAACTCAACACAAAATCTGAATAACAAATCCTTCAAAAATGGCCGAAGCGCATAGCGTAGATAATCCACGTCTTCTGCATCACTTCAGAAATGCAGATCAGCAGTTCAGTTCATCAAAGCTGGGGATGTGGCTGTTCCTATTCACCGAGATTATGTTCTTTGGTGGACTCTTTGTCGCGTATATCATATACCGCGCATGGAACCCGGAACTCTTCACAATGGCAGCAACACAGCTGGACACGATGTTAGGAGCAGTTAATACTGTTGTTCTAATTGGTAGTTCACTCACGATTGCGCTCGCCATTCGAGCTGCTCAGACCGACAAGCAGAAAATGATTGTAAATTACCTTCTGCTTACCATATTTCTTGCTTCCGTATTCCTTGTGATCAAGTACTTTGAATACACGCATAAGTTCGATATGGGAATCTTCCCTGGTGCTTACTACACCTTTGATGGTATTGATCATCCAAAGGCTAACGTGTTTTTTAGCATCTACTATATGATGACAGGGCTCCATGGTCTTCATGTAATCATCGGTATAGGTTTGATGATTTGGCTTGTAATCAGGGCTAAAATCGGGGACTATTCAAGTCAGTGGTATACGCCTGTGGAAATGTGTGGTCTGTATTGGCACATTGTCGATATTATCTGGATTTTCTTATTCCCGCTGATGTATCTCATTGAATAAGATTTATTGAATGAGAATTGATATCAGAACTGTAATTATACTCACTCATACACATTTTTTAGCAACAAGATTATGAGCGCTCATCACATTATTCCAATGAAAACCCTGATCTCCACAACTGTGGCACTCGTCGTGCTAACAATTGTAACGGTTGCGGTGTTCTACCTGCCTATTCCAGCACCATTCGACGTGGTAGTAGCTATTCTGCTTGCTTCTTTCAAAGCCACGCTTGTAGGGATGTTTTTCATGGGCTTGTACTACGACGAGAAATTTAATACCGTTGTGTTAATATTCTCATTTCTCTTCTTTCTCGTTTTTGTCGGAATTACGTTGCTCGATACGATGTTCCGAGATACTGGAATTTCCGTTTGGTAGTCAAGCCATAGCAGGCATGCCGAATCTCAACAAAAAAAGCTGATGCTCGTTAAGAGTATCAGCTTTTTTTATGTCATGAAAACTTGCCTGGTACTACGTCGCTAAGTTGAAGAACACTATCTGCTGTGTCGTGAGGCTAGGAACAGAAGCTGCATACTTATTATCAAAAATGATGAAACACCAAGATGCAGAACCTGAAAAACGGGAGGTAGTCCCCCGTAGACCAGTATAATACCAATTAGAACCTGAAGAAGTATTAAAGCAAGAATCGTATAAGAGAGGTTGGTAATATTGGTTACCAGATTGTTCTTTTTCACATAGTAAATAAGGCCAATGGCGGTAAGTAAAACGGTCCAGGAGAAAGAGCGGTGAATGTAATCAATTAGTCCAACCTGTTCTATCCAAAGCGCACGGTCAACGGTTTGATCAGCATTATCAATTCCTTCCCGAACCTGCGTCCCAAGTACAATCTGCACAAGCGTAAGCCCAATCAGTAAAGTAGAGAAGTAAAAGAGAGCTTTTTTATGATGGCGCATGAGGGTAAAGCGGTAGTTGTCCTTCACGGCCTGCCATGCGGCGTAGACAAGAGTCATAAGTATAAGCATTGCCACTACCATGTGGACGGATATCATTCCGGGCTGTAATCCGCTGCGAACGACCTGTCCGCCAAGCCATCCCTGAAAAAGAACCAGAATAAGCGCCAGAAATGAAGAAATAAACACCGACTTACGTTCTTTAATGTATGAAACCGAGAACAGAGCCGTTAACAAAATCAGAAAACCGACCAATACGCCAACCAGCCTATTGATATATTCAGTCCATGTATGCAGCGCATTGAATTCGTCTGCATTGAACTGTGGAGGCAAATCGGCTGCGGTAGTAGGTGGTATCCACATATCGAAACATTTAGGCCAGTCCGGACAGCCTAAACCGGCACCGGAAGCGCGAACGATTACACCGATGAATATTAAAATAACGGTTACCACAACAGTGGTAATGGCTACAGTCGGGAAGTATTTTTTTAACATAGTATAGTAGAGCAACCCACGAATAGAAACGTTTCTGAGGTCAATAAAAGCAATTGTTCGTGATGTCACAAATTAACGTTTATTCCTCACATATATTCAACAACAAAGTGAGGATTTACCGATTATTTCTTATTTTACGCTGATATTTATTAAAGATTATTTTTCGTCCCGCTAATGAAGTTAACACAGGATAAAACCCTTTCCAGGCCATTATTTTCACAAACTATTTCTGATTATGTTGAGCTTACGAAGCCGGGTATAACAATACTTGTGCTGGCCAGCATGGCCATTGGTTTTTTATTGGGCTCTGCCGGTTCCGTCGATTATCTGCTGTTGATGCACGCCGTAATCGGTACGGTATTGATTGCAGCAGGTACTGCCGCGCATAACCAGTACATCGAGCGTGATCTCGACAAGCTGATGCTCCGCACCAGTAAACGCCCGCTACCGACCGAGAAGATTACCTCCACGCATGCGCTCATCTTTTCTATGAGCCTTATATTTGGCGGCCTATTCTACCTGATCTTTACGGTTAACATGGTTGCAGGACTCGTTTCTGCTGCTACAGCGTTTTCCTATCTTGCTATGTACACGCCTATGAAGCGTGTATCGTTCAGTAACGTCTGGATTGGAGCCGTGCCCGGTGCACTTCCGCCGGTAGGCGGCTGGGCAGCAGCTACAGGAACAATTACAGAGCCCGGCGTTTGGGTTCTTTTTGCTATTGTTTTCCTGTGGCAGGTTCCGCACGTGGTTGCTATCGCGTGGCTTTGTAATGAAGACTATACGAGAGCGGGTTTCCGTATGCTTCCAAAAAACGATACCAGTGGTATTAAAACCGGTTGGGTAAACCTTCTTTGCCTTCTTGTGCTGATACCCGTTTCCTTATCCCTTTACTTCATGGGGTATAATGGTATGATTTATCTAATCGGTGCTCTGCTCAGCGGCGCGGGATTCCTATACTACGGAGTTAAATTCTTCCTGAAGCGCGACAAGACCAACGCCAAGCTGTTGATGTTCGCTTCTATATTCTACCTGCCCATCGTTTGGATTATTATCCTGATTGATGTGCTCTTTTGAGACAGGTAGTTTAAGTTATCATATATCATGAAAAAAGCTCACCGGTTACCGGTGAGCTTTTTTTGTTTAGTGACCTATTGAAGCTCCTATAGCGATTCACCTGGCTCCATAATCTTCACGCTTCCTTTGCCTTTCAGAAGCTTTTCTGCCTCAGTTTTGAAGGTCTCAGGTGAGCCTGTAAGCGGCGGGAAGGTACTATAGTGAACGGGTATAAATAATCCCGTGCCAATCATACCGGCCGCAACGGCTGCCTCTTTGTCGCCCATGGTATAATGATCACCGATAGGAAGCATAGTAATATCCGGACGGTAGAGAGTGCCGTAAATCTCGAAATCCGGCATAATGTTAGTGTCACCTGCGTGGTACACCGTAATATCGTCTTTGAAGCGAATGACAAGGCCAGCGGGGTCACCGGCATATCGTCCGCCAAATGATGAAGAATGGTTAGCGTTGGTAAGCGTTACAGAGAAGTCATCAAAATGGACGGTTCCGCCCTTATTAAACTCAAACGCCTGGTCTTCATTAAGACCGTCGGACTTCAGCAGCCCGGAAAGCTCTACGATTGAGACAACTTTAGCCCCGGTACGCTTAGCAATTTCGAGCGTTTCCCCCACATGATCTTCATGCCCGTGCGTGAGAAGAATATAGTCGGCCTCTTTAGGCTCTTTGTACTCGTCTGGGGTAGTCGGGTTATTTTTAAGAAACGGGTCGATGTATAATACTTTACCTGCCGGACTTACCAGCTTAAATGCAGAATGGCCTAAGAAAGTCAGTTTTACGTCTGTCTTCATAATTGATTTCCGGTTTTGGGCTTCGATTGTAATGAGTATTTACTACATTAAAAGATAAAATAAATAACAAAAGTTTCAGCATAATCCGGCTTTTCAAACGTAGAGTGTAGATACCGGCAAGATATGCAAATGGCTGAATGCCGCTAACGGAGAAGTCTGAAACATATCATCACAACCCTGAACATAAACGGAACAAACATGGCAGAAAAAATTAAGCTCCATCCTGAAACACCACATATTAAGCGCGTTTTTGATATTGTAGACCGGTTAAGAAGCGGTGAGATTATGCTTTTCCCCTCAGATACCCGCTTTGCACTGGGCTGCGACTATGTGAATAAAAAAGGTATTGATAAAATCAGAAGCATCAGAAAGCTGGATGATGACCACCTTTTTACCCTTATTTGTGACTCGCTTACCGGAATCTCGAAATTTGCGAATCTTAGCGACGACAACTTCAAAATTATTAAACGTCTTATTCCGGGACCCTATACGTTCGTTTTACCGGCAACAAAGGAAGTACCCAAACTCCTGCTTCACCCTAAGCGTAAAACAGTCGGATTTCGGGTGCCTGCCCATCCGATATGTGAGACCATTATTGCGGAATTAGGTCGTCCGCTACTTGCTACTAGCGCAAAAGTGCCCGAAGATCTCTACAGTGGACCCGATCCCGAATTCCCGGATGATTTATTCCAGATTTTCGATCGTCTGGTTGATATAGTGGTAGATGATGAGCAACCGCTGTCAACCAGTGAGTCAACCATTATTGATATGACCGGAGATACACCGGTAATTCTGCGCAGAGGCGAAGGCTTTGACAAGGTTGAAGAGGTCTTCAGAATCAATAACCTGGCCACAGAAGTCGAAGCTTAATTCTGGAATTTTTAAAATATTAATGATCAATATCGGGGTGCGCCGATCTTAGTGCGCATCCCGATTTTCTTTTAGTATGATGATACCCGACGATACCTTCATAAGCTTCCTGAAGCGTAATCTTGTTTCTGATGCTGCGCACGACTTATCTCATATCAAGCGCGTAGTTGCAGCTGCCCTGCGTTTGAGTGAGTCAGAAGATGCAGATACCGAAATTGTGCGCTATGCAGCCTGGCTTCATGACTGCGTTAGCGTGGCAAAAGACAGCCCTGATAGAAAGAGGGCATCTAAGCTGGCGGCCGAAAGTGGCGTGGCGTTTCTCAGAGAGCAGGGCTACTCAGATGAAGAGAAGCTCGACCAGATATTTCACTGCATCGAAGCGCATAGTTTCAGCGCCGGTATTGAGCCTGAATCGATTGAAGCAAGCATTGTGCAGGACGCCGACCGACTCGATGCGCTCGGTGCTATCGGCATTGCCCGCTGCCTGATAACCGGAGCCGGTTTCGGAGCGTCACTCTATCATCCGGATGAGCCTGAACCGGAAAACAGGCCGGCTGACGAAAAGAACTATATCATCGATCACTTTTATGAAAAGCTTCTGAAGCTCGAGCACACCATGAAAACAGAAGCCGGCAGGGAAGAGGCCCGCCGGCGTACTACGTTTATGAGAGAGTGGCTCAATCAGCTTTTTTACGAAGCAGGAAGCTAATCAGGAAAACAGCTTCGCTATTCCGGTCGTGAACGGCTGCTTAACGATACCTTTTTCAGTGATAAAAGCGGTGATGTTTTTGGCCGGGGTAACATCGAAAGCCGGATTGTAGGTATCCACTTTTTTAGGCGCGATACGGCTGCTGCCAATATTGGTAATTTCCTCTCCGTCACGCTCTTCTATCGGGATTTCATCACCTGTTTTAATTGCTGTATCGATAGACGACAGCGGAGCAGCCACATAGAAGGGGATATTGTGCTCCTTGGCTAGTACAGAGAGCGAGTAGGTACCGATTTTGTTCGCAGTATCGCCATTGGCGGCAACACGGTCGGTTCCAACCACAATCAGGTCTACCTTGCCGGATTTCATGAGATGACCGGCTGCGGAGTCGATCACGAGCTGCATTGGTATACCTGCGCTGGTCAGTTCCCATGCCGTAAGTCTTGAACCCTGCAGAAGCGGACGCGTTTCATCTACCCAAATATGAATTTTCTTACCTGCTTCATGCGCGTGGTAAATCATGGAAAGCGCCGTACCGTACTGTCCGGTTGCAAGTCCGCCGGTGTTACAGTGCGTGAGTATGTTGGCTGTGTCAGGAATAAGCTCCTGGCCGTTCAGACCAATATTCTTGCAAATTCGTTTGTCTTCCTCGTGTATCGTCTTCGCAAGCTGTAGAACAGTGTCTTTAATTTCATCGATTGGTTTCTCGCGGAGTGCATGTATAGTGCTCTGGATGCGATCAAGTGCCCATTGCAAATTTACGGCAGTAGGTCGGCTTGAAGCCAAATATTGTGCGATTCTGTCAACCTCAATACTGAACCCGGAGTAGGATATATCGCGAATGTCCTTAATCCCAAGATAAAACGCATAGGCAGCGGCAATTCCGATAGCAGGGGCACCGCGCACTTTGAGCTTTTTGATGGCGTCCCACATTTGGCCAACATCGCGGATATCGCAGTAGACCGTTCTGCCGGGAAGAAACGTCTGGTCGATGATTCGGACGTGGTCTTCACGCCATTCTATAGACTGTATTGCTTTGCCGGTTTCATTCATAAAAAAAATCGAAAGGATTGTTCAGAGGTTCAGTGTGATGATTACAGGTGCGAAGATACAAAAAACGAGAATGCTAACCGCGCGGATGGAATTCCCGGTAGACTTGCTGCAGGAAATTACGGTCAACATGGGTATATATTTCAGTGGTGTTGATGGAAACATGGCCAAGCATCTCCTGCACCGACCTTAAGTCTGCACCGCCTTCCAAAAGATGTGTCGCAAACGAGTGTCTTAGCGCATGAGGGTAAACGGGCTTTCGGATTCCGGCCATTTTTGCCGCTTTCTTTACCAGAGTCCAAACGCTGACCCTGCTGAGCGGTTTACCGCGCTGATTCAGGAAAACACGGTTTAGCGTTTGCTCTTTGTTTTTAGCATGAAGCGGTCGCTCGTTCTCCAAATAGATGTTTATGGCATCGAGCGCAGGTTTTCCAACGGGCACAAGCCGTTCTTTGCTTCCCTTTCCAAAAACACGGACAAATCCGATTTCCGGAAAAATCTGTTCTAATGTGAGCTCTGTTAGCTCAGATACGCGCATCCCGGTAGCATAAAGCACTTCGAGTATAGCCCGGTCCCGCATGGGGCTGGATGAAAAGCCAAAAGAGGAGCTTGCATCCAGGAGTCTTGCCACTTCTTCAGCACGGAGTACCTCAGGAAGCTTCATAGCTTTCTTAGGGAGGTCGACGAGCTGGGCGGGATTAGCCGCGCTGAAGCCCTCAATCACCAGAAAAACATGAAAGGAGCGAATACACGAAATGTTCCGCGCTATGGTCGTGGTTGCCAGGCCGGTTTCAGCCAGCTCGAAAAGATAGTCCTCGATATGGCGAAGCTCAACACCGGACAAATCCCGGATATCTTTTACACTGAAGAGGAAATTCAGATAGTTGTTGATATCCCGTTTGTAGGCATCCAGCGTATTTTCAGCAAGTCCTTTCTCCAGCTTCAGATACTGCAAAAACTGCTTCAATACGGGGCTGAAAGCAGACTCCATAAAACTGATCTAGTTGCTTTCCTTTTCCTGAGTCTGCTGCTTCTCTTCCGTCTCGCGTTTTGAACTGGCTCCCGTGGAGAGCGTACTGCCGGATCCGGTTGAGGTTCCTTCTTTGTCTTTGTCTTTGTCGTCCTGTCCGGGATATTTAATCCTACTGTGATACATTGCCGAAAGGTTCTTCAGGAAGGCTTTTTTGATAATGGTAATATCACGGAAGGTGAGCGGGCAGTCGATAAGCTGGCCTTCCGTTACGCGCTCGTCAACGAGACGGTTAACCAGGTTTTCCAGCTTCTTGTAAGATGGGTCGGTCATAGCACGTGAAGCTGCCTCGACGCAGTCGGCAAGCAGCAGAATGCCTGTCTCCCGGGTGGATGGCAGGGGGCCGTCATAGCGGAAAAAGTCTTCCTGGACTTCACTCTCGCTGCTGGCCTCTTTTAGGGCCTTGTTGTAGAAAAACTGAATGAGGCTGTCACCATGGTGGGTCTGGATGAAGTCAATAATGACAGGCGGCAGATCTTTCTCTCTGGCAATTCTCACACCGGCCTTCACATGCTCGCGGATAATTTTGGCGCTCATGCTTGGTGAAAGCTGATCGTGCGGATTCATACCCGGAGCCTGATTCTCAACGAAATACTGTGGCTTATCCATCTTGCCGATATCGTGGTACAAGGCGCCCACACGAGCAAGTAGAGCATTGGCTCCTATATCGCTGGCTGCAGACTCAGCCAGGTTAGCTACCTGAATACTGTGCTGAAAGCTTCCGGTTGCGTTGAGCATCAGGTCTTTGAGAATCGGATTGTTGTTGTCATTAAGCTCATACAGCGTCACGTCTGTGGTGAGACTGAACATTTTCTCGAAAAGAAAAATGAGCGGGTAGGTCAAAATTGAAATCAGCAGCACATTCACAAAAACAAACACCAGGTTCATTCCGAAAATATCCCATGCACCCGTTCTGGAAAGGGTGAAGCCGAGCAGAACAAAACCGTATGACAGAAAAATTAATCCGGGCGTATTCAGGAAATACTGGCTGCGCTGTCTTATGTCACGCACGGTGTAAACGGCAACGCTTGAGCCGACCAGAGTAGCCGTCATAAACTCAAAATTGAATCCGTTCATGATGCCGGTAATCAGCGCTATGCTTATCGCTGCTATAATCCCTACTCGCGAATCGAAGAAAATCGTGAGTAGTATGGGCGCCATGGCAAGCGGCACAATGTACTCCGAGATATTATCAAGTCGTATTAAAAACGCGCTGGATCCCACAACCAGGAAAAGCGCCAGAAAGACGAGAAGGAACTTGCTCGTGCTGTCGAAAATTGGCGTTCGATAGAGGTAGAGATAAATGAGGAAGGTAGCTAGTATAGCCAGGAACAGCAGGAAATCACCGAGTATGCGAAGCGCCAGCTCGACGTTGCTGGCCCGAGTGGCACGGGCTGCATCCAGACTGCGAAGAGTATTTAGACGCTCCTGATCAATAAGGTCTCCACGGCGAATAATGACTTGTCCTGCAGCGACGGCTCCTTTGGTTGGGCTGATGCTCTCAACAGCCTGCGCAATAAGAGCTTCGGTTTCAGATTCGTTGAATATGAAGTTTGGCTCAATAAGCTGAACGTAAAGCTGTATGGCTATAGAAGCCGCCTCGTCCCTGAGCATGCGATTCAGGCGGAAACTAACAAATTCTGCAGCTTCGCCCATATCCCGTACATTTGCCGCGCTCATAAAGCGTTCGGTTCGTTGCCGTGTATCCCTTACCGAGATTTCGTTACTCTCAAGCTCGGATTTGTCGATATCGATAATGCCGTCGCGATAAACTTCATTTATGAGGTGCTCAAGACGGTTCGTTACATCGGCTCCAACGAAACTGCGTCGCCCGTCTTCCATTTGTACGCGAGCATACTGTTCGAGCATGAAGTCGAGACTGGAATCTGTGAAAAAGAGGTTGGCGTTGGCCCGAGTACGAACGTAATTAAGGCTGTCTGACAGCGAGTCTCCGTTTCCGTTTCTGCTGTTAATCTGCCACTCGGCGAACGCATTCAGCACGGGATCCAGACGGCTCATCACGGAATCAATCTGAGCAATTACACGATCCTGAATTTCAGGGTCGGTGTGGAAAACCGGTGCTGTTGTCTCCCGTATTTCACGTATTTCCCGCTCAATTTCCTGATCAGTTTTCAGAATGCTAAAGTCGAACGGAGCGGTGAGGTCATCCAGCCTCCAGGGCTCGTTTACCTGATAGTTTGCTTCCTGCATGATATTTCTCGGATAGAGAATCATCACCAAAACGAGGAAAATAAAAGCAATGCCGAGCTTTACAAACAGGCTGTTCCGGCGCTTTTTCTGTTCCTCAAGCTGTGCCTTCTCGTTCAAACCGGTGGTCTGGACGGCTCTTTTTCTGCCAAGGCCAAGCTTTTCTAAAAAACTCATGGATGGTTACCCCTCAGGGAAATGGTAATCTGTAACTTGAAAATTCTGTGATACCAGATGGTTGTCAGCAAATCCTAACGCGTCTGAAGACACCAAAGTACACAATCAGTAAAACTACTACAATTGCGCCCTTCTTCATAATTCCACGATCTACCGGTTTGATGCTCTGTTTGTGCGGAATGCCGCAACTGAAGCGGAACTGATACTGAAGATAGTTAATCCCGTTAAGGTATACCAAGGCCATGCCAGAGGAGTGGTGAAGATGATGATGGTCATGGCCGTAACGCAAACAACCATACCAATTATGGCTTCGGTTTGACCAATACGGCTGAATATCGCCATCACAAACGCACCAAGAAGCGCTCCGTATGTGAAGCCCGCAATGCCGAGCCCAAGCTCAACAATCGGATTGTCTGTATCTGTGAACATGGATGCGAACAGTATGAAAATGAACGTCCAGAAAATCATCATGTATCGGGAGAGCTTCATCGCGTCCGGGCGCTTGCTAAGCTTCGGGAAAAGATCGAAGAAGGTAGATGATGATAGTGCCGAAAGAGAGCTGCTAAGCGTACTCATGGCGGCCGCAAACAGCGCCGCTACAAATAGGCCGGTGGTGCCGACCGGCATTTCAGCAACCACGAACGATAGCATGATTTCATCGGGATTATTGAGGCCGAGTTCGGCTATAGTCATGCCCTGATAGAAGAGGTAGATTACGATTCCGGCCAGAAGGAAGAGGGCAAACTGAATAAAAACCAGAAAGCCGCTGCTTATCAGCGCTTTTTGTGCGGTGCGAAGGTCGCCGCAAGCAATCAGGCGCTGCACAATGAGGTGGTCGGTACCGTGTGATGCCATGCTCAGAAACGTTCCGCCAATCACGGCCCCGATGAGGTTGTAGGGCGTGAGGAACACGTCTGAAAGGGAGGTCGGCATCTGAAGCCAGCTTAGTTTATCTTCCTGCTGAAGCAGTTCCATTCCGGTGCCACCGGAGAGCAGACCGGCAGTGTACCATACGATGAACACCGCACAAATGGTGTAGACCAGAAGCTGGAGGACATCAATCCAGATAACAGATCTGAGGCCGCCATAATAGGTGTAGGCCAGGGTAAGGAAACCGATTAGCGCAATTGCAACCGGGTAATCGAGCCCGGTGATGATCTTAAGCGGGATGGCTGCCGCAAATAGGCGGATACCGTCGGCAAGAAGGCGGGTTACCAGAAAAACTGCCGAGGAGAGTCTTCGAAACGGAACGCCGAACCGGGACTCGAACAGTCCGTAGGGAGTAACCAAATCCCCTTTGAAATAGGAGGGCAGTATGAGCCATGCCACCAGAATCCGGCCGATGATATAGCCTATCACAATTTGGAGGAAAACCAGACTTCCGCCGTAGGCAACAGCGGGAATCGAAATTACGGTAAGCAGGCTGGTTTCAGTGGCGACTATCGAAAATGAGGCGGCCCACCAGGGTACTTTTCCCTCTGTGCGAAAATAGGTTTTGGCATCGGTGGGCTTACCGCCGGCATAGATGCCTATCACCACACAAAGCAGCAGGTAAAAGAAAACGATGGCCCAATCTGTGGTGCCGAGTGCGGTCAGATTCGATAACATGGAATAAGATTCGGGTGAATCAGAAGGTGAAATCCGGCCCTGGCTCAGATTTCGTCATCGTCGTCCTCTTCGTCGAATTCCGCATCGATATCACTGAGGTACTCAATGGCGTCCTCAAGTTTATCTACTATGATGAAGGAAGAGGTCAGTTTCGAAATTTCCAGCAGTTTGGCAATCTTCGGATTGAGTTCACACAAGACCAGTGTGCGTTCGGTGTCGCGATAGAGGCGATGTGCCAGAAGTAAAGAGCTTAAGCCGCTGGAGTCCGCGAATTCTACGTGCTCCAGATTCATGATGAGCCCGCCGGTCTCCAGCGCATTTCCAAGCACAATCAGGTTGCTTTTGAAATCCGGTGATACGGTAGAGTCGAGTTTAGGCGTGCCGGGTGTGATTACGGCATAATGGTCGGTTTGCTGAATATCGAGTTTCATAGAGTCAGGGAAATCTGTTATACCGCGGTTAATACTTTTTGATTGAAGGAAAATGGCGAAAGAATGGCTAAAGTATCATTCGCCTAACTATAGCATTTTAGCGAATCATTTCAAAAAGCTGGTTTTCGTCCAGAATGGTGACGCCCAGCTTTTTAGCCTTATCGAGCTTAGAGCCCGCGTCTTCACCGGCAAGCAGGTAGCTGGTCTTTTTACTGACCGATCCGGTTACTTTTCCGCCGTTTTGTTCAATAAGGTCGGAAGCCTCTTTGCGCTTCAGCGTTGGAAGCGTTCCGGTAATTACGAAGGTGAAGCCTTCAAGTACGGATGAAGCCACTTCGGCTTGCTTGGCTTCGAAGCTGAGCCCATACTCCCTGAGACGACGGATGGTTTCACGATTTTCATCATTTTTGAAAAAACTGACAACCGAGCTGGCAATGCGGGGGCCGATGGAGTCTATAGCCGAAAGCTCCTCTTCGGTTGCGTTCATAATAGCATCGACCGAGCCCATAGACCTCGCCAGATCTTTCGCGACTTTGTTGCCCACAAAGCGAATACCCAGCCCGTAAAGTACGCGTTCGAAAGGTTGCTTTTTACTGGCTTCAATAGCACCAACGAGATTTTGAGCACTTTTTTCGGCCATTCGCTCAAGCGGAATGAGATCTTCGGTGTTCAATGTGAAGAGGTCGGCATAGGTTTCAATCAATCCCTCTTCCACCAGTTGGGCAACTACGGCTTCACCCAGTCCATCGATATCCATAGCGGTCCGGCTTGCAAAGTGCTCAATCCTTATGCGCACCTGCGGAGGGCAGGCGGGGTTGTTGCACCGAAGCGCAACTTCATCCTCGATGCGGGCGAGCTCAGAGCCACAGGCCGGGCAGTTGGACGGCATCGAAAATGGCTCCTGACGATCTTCAGCATCCGGATTGACCACAGAAACAACCTGCGGAATAATTTCACCGGCTTTTTCAACCATGACGCGGTCACCCGGCCTTATATCCTTGCGACGGATTTCATCCTCGTTATGCAGCGATGCTCTTTTTACCGTAGTCCCGGCAAGCTGCACGGGCTCAAGCTCAGCTACCGGAGTGACAGTACCAAGCCGGCCAACCTGAAGCGTAATGTCTTTAATAGTAGTGATGGCTTGTTCTGCTGCAAACTTATAGGCTATGGCCCAGCGAGGTGCTTTCGCGGTTTGCCCGAGAGTATCTCTGAACTTTTCCTGATTGACCTTTATTACCGCACCGTCTGTTTCAAAAGGGTAAGAGTGGCGCTTTTCATCCCACTCTTCAATGAGTTTGCTCACATCCTCTATGGTGTCGCAAACGGTGTGAATGTCGCAGACCGGCAGCCCATAGCTCTTGAGTAGCTTCAGTTTTTCGCTTTGGGTGAGCTTTTCGTCGCTCTCTTCAAAAAGCAGGTCATAAGCAAAGTAGCGAATCGGGCGGGTAGCAACAATGGTCGGATCCTGCAGCTTAAGCGTTCCGGCCGTGGCATTTCTCGGATTGGCAAATACGCTCTCACCCTCTTCCTCACGCCGGCGGTTCATCTCATCGAAGGCCTTAAGCTCCATGTAGGCTTCGCCTCGGACTTCAACTACGTCCGGATAGTCGCCTTTGAGGCGTAATGGCACATCATCCACCGTGCGCACGTTGGCGGTTATGTCATCGCCGGTGGTGCCGTCGCCACGGGTGGCTGCGAGCATAAGCTTACCGTTCTCATAACGAAGCCTGAGCGCCATCCCGTCGTATTTGAGCTCGGCATTATAGGAGAAGTCGCTATGGCC
>JAIUMA010000025.1 GCA_022565795.1 Balneolia bacterium | reverse complement strand
TACACATAAAGCCCTGATAGTCAACATCAGGGCTTTTTGTGTTTATATAAGGTGATGGTTTCCTGAAGATATTAACTGGCTTATCGCTTGTCGTCTTCCGCAGGAACATCTACCCTGATTATTTTAAAATCCTGATAGGGTTGAAGTATTCATTTTGTATTTTTAGCACTTCCAGTTTATAGAAAAATACACCGCGTTGGAACCCTCTACAAAACATTCTTCTTACGATATCTCGCTTGTAATCGTCAATTACAATGTAAAAGAGTATCTGGCCAATCTGCTGCACTCGGTCTACCGGGCACAGGGGCAGTTTCGTCTTCAGATCTTTGTGGTGGATAATTTTTCGGCTGACGGCTCTATTCCTTTCCTAAAACAGCGTTTCCCGGACGTCATCTATATAGAAAACGATACAAATGTCGGTTTTGGGAAAGCTAATAATCAGGCTATCCGGCAGTGTGAAGGTAAGTATACGCTTATTGTCAACCCTGATGTACTTATAAGTGAAGACACCCTTCAGGTGCTTTACGATCATATGGAAAGCAAACCCGAAACTGGGGCCTGCGGTTGTAAAATTCTGAACCCTGACGGAACCTTTGCCCCTGAATCCCGGAGGTCTATACCTACTCCGATGAAGGCGATGTATAAGGTGCTCGGTTTAACCCGAATCTTCCCGAACAGCCGACGTTTCGCATCATATTACATGGGTGACAAAGATGAAAACACCGGCTCTGAAATTGAGGTGCTTTCTGGGTCTTTTATGTTCTACAGAACAGATGTTCTTAAAGATCTGGATGGTTTCGATGAGCGTTTCTTTATGTACGGAGAAGATATTGATCTTAGCTATCGCACGCTTAAATCCGGCTATAAAATTGATTATGTACCGGAAACCAGCATTATCCATTATAAGGGTGAAAGCACCAAAAAGGAGAATCTCCGGTATATCATCACCTTTAATAAAGCGCTGTATCAGTTTTTTGAGAAGCATTACAGCTATGGCTACAGTTTTTTCTTTCGTTTGTTTATTCTCACAGGTATAGTGTTGAAGTCAATCGGTTCCTATGTAGTAACCATCTTTAATAAAACGCTGAGGCCTGTAATCGATTTGGTAACACTCAATATTGTTACCATCGTCTTTTTCTTATATCGCTACGAAATTCATCCGCTGCAGATTCTTCAGGAGTATCAGCTCGAGTTTTTAGTTGTCAATCTGCTTTGTACGGTCTTTTTCCTCCTTTACGCTAAGTACTATTCTCTTTACGGACAGAATCTCCATTCGGTAAGTAATCTGATTAAAACGATTGTGCTCTCGTTCGTTACGGTTGTTGTGGTTACCTTTTTTATCCGCGACTTTGCCTTTTCCCGACTCGTCCTTTTGGCTAGTGCCATGTCGATGCTTATTATCCTTCCGCTTTATCGATATGTCTCGGCCCGTTTTCTCACCAAGGCACCTACTGGGAGAGATCGGCTAAACCCGGTAAGAGTGATTATTGCCGGAATTGACGAAAAAACGCAGTCAGCCATTCGTAAAATTCGTTCTGAGGTCGAGTGGAACTACGAAATCGTGGGACTTGTGTCTCAGGTTGAATCATCATCTGATAAAGCCATCGATGATGTCCCGCTGCTCGGGCACCTATCACAGCTTCCGGAAATTGTATCTAGCTATAAGGCCGATCAGGTCGTCTTCATACTTGATCAAATCCGTCACATAGACGTTCTGAAGTCACTTTCCCAGCTTAGGGATACACAGGTTGTTTGTAAGGTTGTGCCCACATCGCTGGACTATATTATTGGTAAATCCAACGTCGAGTATTTCGATGACGTACCAGTTGTGGATCTGGAGCTCCCCTCACTTAACGCATGGAACAGATTTCTGAAGCGCAATCTGGATTTTTGGTCATCAGCTGTGCTTCTGATAGCATTATTTCCGGTTTATTTGGTGATGCGCATCAGCGCCTCAATCAACAAAGCGAGTAAAACGAGCGTGAATATCTTCCTGGACTCGTCCACTACGGTAAACGTTTCGTTTTTGAAGCCGCTTCAGTGCTACCGGTTCATCAACACCTATATTTTTCTGTATCGTATTTTTACCGGGGAATTCAGTCTGGTAGGGGCGCCCATCATAAAAGAAAGGCAGGGACGCTTTATCTATTACAAGCCGGGACTAACCGGATTAAGGCAGCTGAACGAGCATCGTCTGTTTCGTGATGAAGAGAAAGAGCGCTATGAAATGCACTATTTGCAGTCCTACACGATTTGGAAAGACGTTGAAATCCTGTTTGGAAGCCTGAGAGGCCGGGTGCGTCATTTCACAGATTATATTGCTCAGCAGAATGAGGCAAACCGGCCTGAATAAGCCTGTACTAAAGTCTGTTTGATACTTTATTGACCATCTCAGGATACCAGCTGCCAAACGTTCCATCGGTAATATGCGCCCGAACTTCTTCCATCAGCCAGAGATAAAAGGTGAGGTTTTGGAGCGAGGCTACCATCATACCAAGTATCTCGTTGCAGCGGAAAAGATGATGGAGATACGACATGGTATATTTGGTAGTGAAGTCCGTGCCGAAGGACTCATCAAGCGGTTGCTGGTGATTTTTCCACTTCGCATTCCTGATATTGACAATACCTTCGCGTGTAAAGACCGTCCCGTTTCTGGCATTTCTGGTTGGCATCACGCAGTCGAACATGTCCACGCCACGGGCAACGCCGTGCAGCAGGTCCGCCGGAGTGCCTACGCCCATAAGGTAGCGGGCTTTTTCGGCAGGAAGCACGTCGGTAACCAGATCGGTCATTTCATACATCAACTCGTTGGGCTCGCCTACGCTGAGGCCGCCAATGGCGTTTCCGTCGAAATCTAGCTCGGCAATCGCTTCAGCCGACTGCTTGCGAAGATCGGGATGGGTGCCTCCCTGACAGATTCCAAAAAGATGCTGCTTGTGTCCGTAATGGCCCTCCGAGCTGTCGAACGCTGTTTTGCAGCGCTCTGCCCAGCGGTGGGTAAGCTCCATAGAGTTTTTCGCATACTCGTAGCTTGAAGGATAGGGCGGGCATTCATCGAGCACCATCATGATATCCGAGCCAAGTACGCGCTCGGTATGCACGACGCTTTCGGGCGTGAATTGATGCTTCGACCCGTCAATATGGCTTTTGAAGGTTACACCGCGCTCTTCAAGCTTTCGGTTTCCCGATAGTGAAAAAACCTGGTATCCGCCTGAGTCGGTGAGAATCGGCAGGTCCCACTTCATAAACTTATGAAGTCCGCCGGCTTCGGACATAATCTCATTTCCGGGCCTCAAATAAAGATGATAGGTATTTCCTAAGATGATTTGAGCTTTAACCTTTTCAACGAGATCCAACTGATTCACAGCCTTCACCGTGGCGATGGTTCCCACCGGCATGAAAATAGGTGTCTCGATAGTGCCGTGGTCGGTCTTAAGCTTTCCGAGCCTTGCTTTTGTGTCTGTGTCGGTTTTAATAAGTTGGAACACTTTTATGCTTTATTCCTTATTTTAATTGGTTGTTGAAATTTGAGCTCAAAAAAATAACAAGCCCGGTATGAGAACTGTAGAATCAATCCGTTCCGGTTGCGTTACGAACTGAGGAGTTATCAGGGACGCCAAGATAAGCCATTTTTGAGCAAAATGTTTGAAACAAGCCTGCTTAAGCGAACGAGAATCTAAAACAGCCAACTGAACTTTGGAGCGTAAAAGAGATATCATATTTACCCTGCTGGCCGATTTTATCGCCTTGCTGGCCGTGTGGTACGTCTTCTACCATATCCGTTTTGAACTCCAATTGTTCGATTCGCCTCAGCTCGTTGCACCCGCCAGCGTTCTGCTTCCGGCGATAGTAACTGCCTTCTTCTGGATTGCAATATTTGCCTTTTTCGGTCTCTATAAGCGGCTTTACATGATTTCCCGCTTCGATGAAATCCTGCGCGTGGGGAAAATCACCATCATTGGTACGCTCATATTCTTCTTTTTGCTCTTTACGGATGACCTCAACTGGAATTCCAGCAACATCAGCTATGCCAAGAACTTTACCATAATATACTGGCTGCTTACCTTCACCTTTGTTGCCTTCAACAGGCTAATTGTCCGTACTATACAAAAGGCGACGGTAATGCGTGGAGTTGGGCTTCACAAAGCCATCATTGTGGGCGTGGGGGAAACGGCAAAGCAGGTTCATGAAGATATTGAACGCCATAAAACATCCGGGCTGGATGTGGTTGGCTTTATCGATCAGAGCGCTAAAGAAGAAGATGCTAGTCCTAAAGTTGATCCCAAGCTGGTTTTGGGCAGCATTGATGAAATCAACGACATTATCGACAATTACGGGGCAGAAGACGTGATCGTTGCGATGGAGCCACAGGATCGTTTTAAGCTGGTGAACATCCTGGATTCGATTGAAAAGCCGAACGTCACCATCAAGATTCTGCCTGACTTCTACCAGATTATCAGCGGTCTGAATCAAACCAATCAGATTTTCGGATTACCGCTTATCGTAGTGATGCCGGATCCGATGCCAGCCTGGGAGAAAACGGTGAAGCGGATGATGGATATCCTGCTGTCGCTCGTTATTCTGATTGTCACATTGCCGGTCATACTGCTTACGGCTTTGCTTATCCGATTAACCTCTGAAGGGCCTGTAATCTTCGCTCAGGAGCGTGTGGGGCTTCACGGTAAGCCCTTCACCATGTATAAGTTCCGTAGCATGTACCAGAACGCAGAGAAAAAAACGGGACCGACCTGGGCCAGTGACGACGATCCCCGGATTACACCTCTGGGTATCTGGCTTCGAAAACTTCGCCTTGATGAATTGCCGCAGCTGCTCAACGTGCTTAAAGGCGATATGAGTTTGGTTGGCCCGCGGCCGGAAAGACAGTTTTTTGTGAATCAGTTTAAGAAACAGATCCCGCTTTACAGCCGCAGACTCAGGGTGCGTCCGGGCATTACCGGCTGGGCACAGGTAAAGTGGAAGTATGATGAAACCTTCGATGACGTTATTGAAAAGACGAAATACGATCTGTTTTACGTGGAAAACATCTCTCTAAAGATGGACCTCAAAATTCTCATCAATACCATTTTTACGATGCTTGCAGGCAAAGGAAAGTAGATTCAGCCGCCTGCGCCATCACCCTTTGAATACATGTCTGATACCTTAGTAATCATACCAACCTATAACGAAGCGTCAAATGTTAGCAGGCTCATTCCGATAATGATGAGTCTTGTTCCCGACGTGGACCTTTTGTTTGTGGATGATAACTCCCCGGACGGTACGCAGGAGATCATCAACAAGCAGCGTGAGGCTTTTCCGGGCCGGATTCATCTCCTGGCACGTAAAGAGAAGTCGGGCCTTGGTTCTGCGTACGTGGAGGGCTTTCGTTATGCTCTGGAGAAAGATTACAGGTATATTTGCGAAATGGACGCGGATTTTTCACACGATCCCAACGACATTCCCAGACTGGTTGAAGCCGCTAAAAAGGATGATGCAAGTCTTGTAATCGGCTCGCGCTACCATAACGGGATCAGCATTGTAAACTGGCCCCTAAGCCGATTGATACTATCCTATTCGGCTAATATGTATGCGCGCTTTATCACCGGCCTGCCCGTAAAAGATACCACGGCCGGATTCAAGTGTTTTCGGCGTGAGGTGCTCGAGGCGATTCCGCTTCACCGAATTAAATCGAATGGATATGCATTTCAAATAGAGATGCATTTTCGCGCCTGGATGGCCGGATTTAATCTGAGCGAAGTTTCTATTATATTCAGGGAGCGTGAGGAAGGTGAGTCGAAAATGTCTCGTAACATTATTTTTGAAGCCGTCTGGATGGTCTGGGCGCTAAAGCTGCGCAGTCTTATTAACCGGTTGTAGCAGAAAATCAGCAGTAATTAGCATATAAATGATAGCTCAGGAGCAAAGGCTCCGATAAACTACTTATACGATTATGAATAACAATTATCTCGATTTTGAAAGACCAATTGCAGAGCTTGAGAAAAAAATTGAGGAGTTGAACGCAATCCGGATTCCCGAAAATGACGTTCTTCGTCCCGAGATTGAGCGGCTTCAGCAGCGGGTTCACGAGCTGCGCAGCTCAATTTTCTCAAATCTCACCGCATGGCAAAAAGTACAGCTTGCACGTCATCCCGACCGTCCGTATACGCTGGATTATATCTACAAAATGTGCGAAAACTTCACTGAGCTGCACGGCGACAGAAACGTAGCCGACGACAAAGCTATCGTTGGTGGTTTTGCTACAATCGATGGTCAGTCGGTGATGGTCATTGGTCAGCAGAAGGGCCGTGATACCAGCAGCCGTAAGTACCGTAACTTCGGAATGCCGAACCCTGAGGGCTACCGGAAGGCGCTTCGTCTCATGAAGCTGGCCGAGAAGTTCGATATTCCGGTCATCACTTTGGTGGACACCCCCGGCGCGTTTCCGGGCCTTGAGGCCGAAGAGCGCGGTCAGGCCGAAGCCATAGCCGTAAACCTGCGCGAAATGGCTATCCTTAAGGTGCCAATTGTAACTGTAATTATTGGTGAAGGCGCCAGCGGCGGTGCACTTGGTATCGGTATGGGTAACGAGGTGTATATGATGGAAAACACCTGGTACTCGGTTATTTCTCCGGAGTCCTGCTCATCTATTCTTTGGAAAACATGGGAATACAAAGAGCAGGCGGCAGCTGCACTGAAGCTTACGGCAAAAGACCTGATGGAGCTGAAGGTAATCGACGGTATTATTGAGGAACCGCTGGGAGGGGCACACCGCGACTATGATGCCGCTACAGAAGCACTGAAAAAGCAGGTTCTGGAAAGTCTTGCTCGTCTCAAAAAGTTGAAGGCCGATAAGCTGGTTGATCAGCGTATTGCCAAGTACGCTGCAATGGGCGTATGGGAGACGGCAGAGGCCTGAGTTATGCCAAATTCAGTCAAGCCGGAAGGGGACAAAAAGCCCCTTCTGGTCTATGAGCATAAGCTCAGAAGCCGTTACGCAGAAACCGATCAGATGGGCTACGTATACCATGGCCGTTTTCTGGAGTACTTTGAAGAGGCCCGCACCGAAATGATTCGTGAGGCGGGTGTTTCCTATAAAGCGCTCGAGGATGCCGGTGTGATGCTGCCGGTTATGCACGTCAGCCTCGACTACAAGCGCCCCGCTTTTTACGATGAGCTGCTCTCCATCCGGGTAAAAATATTTGACGAGCCTGCCACCAGATTGTACACCCACTACGACGTAGTTGGAACCGACGGTAAAGTGAAAATTACGGGTTTGGTAGTTCTTTGCTTCGTAGATTTCAAAACGCGGAGACCGTGCCCGCCCCCGGACTTTTTTGTTGAAGGTATGAAATCATTTATGGAGTCGAATGGATAAACTGGTTGAACAGATTGTAGACCTTGCCCTTCGTGAGGATATCGGCAGGGGAGACATCACTACTGAGGCCGTTTTTAAAGGTGATGAAAAAGCGGAAGCTTCGTTTATTGCCAAAGAAGCTGGAATTATTGCCGGTTTAGAGCTCATGCAGTTTATCCTGAAACGCACCGATGAAGCCCTCGATTCTAAGATATATGTTCACGACGGTTCTCCTGTTCACCGGGGTGATACCATAGCCGTTGTGAGCGGCAACGCTGGATCCATTCTTACCGCAGAGCGCACCTGTCTCAATTTTATGCAGCGTATGAGCGGCATTGCCACAAAAACCAAGCGCTATTGCGATGCGCTTGCAGGTACCAAAACCAGGCTGCTCGACACCCGTAAAACCATGCCGGGGCAGCGCTATCTTGACAAATGGGCTGTTCGTCTGGGCGGTGGCACAAACCATCGGTTCTGCCTCGACGACATGTATCTCATCAAAGAGAATCACATTGCGGTAGCTGGTGGAATCCGCCAGGCGCTGGAGCAGTGTGATGCGCATCGTGCTGCAAATGGAATCGATGCCAAAATTGAAATCGAACTGGAATCTGTTTCCGATATAAAGGAAGCACTTGAGTCAGGCAAGGCAGACATCATGCTGCTTGATAATATGAGCCTGGAGGAGCTTTCCGAAGCTGTAGCACTCATCGATGGTCGTGCACAGACCGAGGCTTCCGGTAACATGACGCTCGAACGACTTCCGGAAGTCGCTGCTACGGGTGTTGACTTCATTTCTGTTGGCGGAATTACGCATTCAGTTCACGCGCTTGATATCTCACTGCTTTTCGAGTAGTATCAAACGCTTTTCCTAATTTTCCGATCCTATGCGACCCAAACAGGACTCCATCTATTATTTGTTAGCCCTGCTTAGCGGGCTGGTAGTTCTTTTGTCATCAGGGTTCGTCTTTATTGATGCACCTTTTCTACACGATATAACGCATCAGGCTTTTAGCGATCTTTGTCATCAGTTTTCATTCAGAAGTTTTTCCGGTGATGGCACCAGCATGGCTGTCTGCACCCGCTGCTTTGGGATTTACACCGGATTTTTTGTGATGGCGGCAGTGGGCTTATTTTTCAGGAAACACGTCACCATTAAACTGCGTACATCACTTATAATTTTGCTTGCGACCATTTTGGTGAACATCATCGATGTGGGAGCAAATCTGGTTGGCATCTGGATAAACACGGATCTGAGCCGATTTTTTACCGGGTATATCGCAGGCTTAAGTCTGATATTGATTATCTTCACGGCTGGAAATCATCACACTAACTAAGAAATTATGGAACCCAGAGAAAACAACCCGTTTTTTGAACATGCAGCCATCACCGGCGCCGGGCTTGCTGTATTAGCGTCCCTGTTTTTTTATGCATCACTGCTGTTGGTATCTGAAAGTATTGCTATTGTTCTTGTCGCTTGTCTGGGCTGCTGCGGACTGACCCTCGCTCCGGGCCTGGTTACCACATGGTCGCACGTAAAGAAATTTGGTCAAACCATCGAGGTTGGCCGTGGCGCGCTTATTGGCTTCGTTTCTGGACTTGTTTTCGGGGTCGTATTCAATTTTATGGATGTCATCTGGACTTTATTTTCAGTAAATGCGAATGAGCTTTTCCTGAATGCTCTAATTGAGTTTGTTGAACAATACGGCGATGACAGCGCTTTGCAGGATATTCAGGAGCAGGCAGCCGGAGCCGACAGCGGATTCTCTGTTGGGGGATTGATATTAAGTATGATAGTGATCGGTACACTCAACCTCATCACAGGTATGGTCGGCAGCGCGGTCTTCAAAGGAAAAGGGGCCGATACCATTGAAATCTGATATGCAGTACGACATTTCTGAAGCCGGAACAGAGCCTAAACAGCGCTCCTGGTTTGAGCGAAAAGGATTTCCCGACTGGCTGGTTGCCGTGATGTGGATTGTGGGCGGGATGGTCCTCTTTCAGGCGATCGGTGCCACCTTCATGATAGGCTCTATTATTCTTACGGAAGGCGTTGGGGGCGTTACAGAGCAGAATATGCTTTCCAATCCCTCGCTGATGCTCACAGGGAACTCTGTGGGTCAGATTCTGGGTCTGGCCGTTGCAACTATGCTGCTTGCCAAGCTGGCCGCTGTAAAAGGGAAATACCGTGCATTTATGCGGTTTAAAATGCCCGAGAAGCCGGCCATAGTATTCGGGCTCTCATTTGCGCTTATTTTTGTGGCACAGCCGCTCGTGTGGTTTCTGGGATGGTTCAATCAGCAGCTACCCATGCCTGAGTTCGCGCTGGATTTGGCTCAGTCCAGCGCTCAGCTTACGGCAACTATTCTCACGAGCGGGCTCGCGCTTTGGTTTTTAGTGCTTAATATTGGCGTTGTTCCTGCTGTATGTGAGGAAATAATGTTTCGCTCATTCCTTCACAGATTGTTTGAAAACGCGCTCGGCATTGGCGCCGCGCTCGTTGTAACAGGCGTAGTGTTCGGACTTTTCCATCTCAATCTGCCGCAGGTCATTCCGCTTTCGGCCATTGGTATTCTGCTTGGTTTTCTAACAGTCTGGTCAGGATCGGTTTACCCTGCTGTAATGGTGCATTTTCTGCATAATTCCGGAACGGTAACGGCAGTGCATTTTCGCCCGGAGCTGGCCGAAATGTCGGAATCTGCTGAAATGCCCGAGCTATGGCTTGTTGCCAGTAGTTTGATTCTTACCGTTTATTTAATTTACTTATTCAAAAGAGTCGTTCACCCTACCGCTTAGCACAGGAGACGTTAGATATGTTTGGAAATAATCCTAAAGCAACAGAAATAAAAGACTGGACGCTGGTTTTCGAAACCAATCAGTCTTTCGAAGCTGAAATGATGAAAAACTATCTCCACGACCGCGGGATTCAGGCGGAGATTCTGTCCAAAAAAGATTCTGCTTATTCAGTCAATCACTCGCAGCTCTCGCTTATTTATGTTTATGTTCCCAACGATAAACTCGATCGCGCCAAAGAGGCGATACGAGAGTTTGAAGACGGCGAGCTCCTCGACGATATGCCGGAAGGCGATTAATTGAGCTGCCGTTGCTGTGTTCTGTAAACATCTATCTTAAATTTAAACCGTGTCTGAATTAAAGAAGCGCGTACTTCTTGCGCTGGTTGCTGCACCGCTTTTTCTGGGGGTTGTCTGGCTGGGCGGATGGTCATTTAAAATTATGATGACCGCCGTTGCCCTTATTATTCAGTGGGAAATGGCCGGCATGTTCGATCAGGGTGAATCCCGGCCGAGCCGTCTTTTTATGTATGGAATCGGCGTCTGGGTGATGCTGCTCCCGCACATCCCCTACAACTATCTGATTGGTCTGGGCCTGTTCCTGATGCTCATCCTTACCGAAATTGTACGTGGAGCCGACCGCTCCTATAATTCGCTGGTTACAACCATTTTCTGCGGGCTCTATGCACCCATAGGAATTCTTACCATCATACTGCTTAGGGATGGTTTTTTTGATGATGGACTTGCCGGTTTTGTGCTTACCGTAGCGGTAGTAATGATGGTTTGGGGAAATGATGTCTTTGCTTACTTCATCGGGAAAAACTTTGGAAAAAATCTTTTAGCTCCGAAAATCAGCCCGAAAAAAACATGGGAAGGATTCGGCGGCGGTGTGCTGGGCGCATTTGTTGGCCTCCTTATCGTATGGCTGGCCGCACCCGTTTTTCCGGTATCACTGGCGCTGATGCTGCCCGCGGTTGTGCTGGTTTCAATATTTGGTCCGATTGGTGATCTTGCGGCCAGCAAGCTGAAGCGCATGTACGATACCAAAGACTCATCCAACATTCTGCCCGGACACGGCGGATTCTTTGACCGCTTTGATGCGTTGTTACTGGCAGCGCCGGCCGTATTTTTATATGTGGATGTGCTCCGCATTTCAGGCCAGATTTGAACTCAGTTGATCTGATCGCTTACTCACTCAATACCTTAAAACGATGAGAGCATGTATAACAGGGGGAACCGGATTTGTTGGAACAGCATTGTCGCGGTTCCTCACAGAAAAGGGCTATGATGTTGTAGTTTTTACCCGTAGTCCGGAAGGTAAGTCGGACGAGCATCATCCGGAAAAAATATCATTTTCACCATACGAAGCCCTTGATGCGGTAGTAGCAAGCTCTAACGTGGTTATTAACCTTGCAGGTGAAAACCTTTTCGATCAGCGTTGGACACCGGAGGTAAAATCCCGCATTCTCAAAAGCAGGGTGAAGACAACACGTGCCGTAGTTAACGCCATTGTAGCAGCTGAAAAGAAGCCCGATGTGCTTATCTCGGCCTCAGCCGTTGGCTACTACGGAAGCAGGGGTGATGAATTTTTGAATGAGGATGCAGGGGCCGGAGCCGACTTTCTTGCAAAAGTGTGTCTGCAGTGGGAAGAGGAAGCCGAAGAAGTGCGCAAAACCGGCGTAAGGCTGGTCATTCCACGGATTGGGATTGTTCTTGAAAAAGACGGAGGTGCGCTCGAGAAGATGATTACGCCGTTCTCTATGTTTGTTGGTGGTCCGCTGGGGAATGGAAAGCAGTTTTTTCCATGGGTTCACATGGATGATGTCTGCAATGCATTTTGGTTTGCCATTACCGAAGAGAAGCTGGAAGGCCCGTTTAATGTAACTGCTCCGAACCCTGTTACGATGAAGCAGTTTGCCGCTGAGCTCGGGAAAGTGATGGGGAGGCCATCAATCTTTCCGGTGCCGGAGTTTGCGCTCAAGATGCTGGTAGGTGAAGCCGCAGCGGCTCTGACTGCAAGCCAGAGAGCCGTACCGGAGAAGCTGAAAGCGCTCGGTTACACATTTGGTTACACCGAGGCTGCTACAGCACTCAAAAATATACTTGGTAAATAATCCTATAAAAAAGGGAGCTCCTGGCTCCCTTTTTTATAGGATCTAATTGCTTACAGCCCAGGTTCGGATTCCGTCGCGGGTGCCGCCAATTATGTTAATCAGCCCATCGGAGCCCAGACGGGTGGCCACCGGATAGCGGATAGCGGTAGTCGGGAGACCATCGTAGGATGAAGCCGTTTCAACGGTCCATGCATACATCCGGCCAACCTGAGTAACCGCAATCAGCTCCTGACGATTATCGCGGTTTAAATCGGTTATAATAAGCGACGCATGCTCGCTGGCAGGCTGTCCCATAGAACGCGTAAAGCGAAGCCTGCCGTCCAGGCTGTAAAGAAATACAGAGCCGTTCTGGCTGTATGCTGCAATTACGTTCATCTGCTCGAGGCGGGTTGAAGTCTCACCACTATCATTCTCTTCGCTTATGCGAACGCGCATGTTAAGGGTTTGGCTGGCGTAAAGCGGACTGTCTGAAGCATTCACCGCCTGCACAACCATGCTGCCGTTTCCGTTGAAACTGTCTGATGAAAGAATGTTCAGTTCAGCATCGAATACACCTTCGCGGGAAATGGCGTAGAGATTACCGTCTGCGCCGCCGGCAAAAATGCGGTTGTTGTTTATTACCGGCTCACCCATTAGCGGAGCATCGGTGAAAACAGGGAAACCGCTTCTGTTGGTGCCATCCGGATTCCAGCCCAGCACGGCGTTTTCAGCAAATGCCCAGAGGCTGCGATTGCCGTCGAAGGTCTCAATTACCGGCTTATGGCGTATCACGCTGTTTGCTGTTTGCGGCCAGCCGTTGAGGCTTGTTCCGCGCCCACTGAGTACGTGCAGGTTTCGGTCGGCCGTAGCGACAATGGCCTCGGGAAGTCCGCTCCGGCTGATATCAGCTACGAGCAAGGGTGATGTGATTTGCTCCGAGAGCTCAAACGGGAAATTGGGCAGAAGCTGACCACGGTTGTTCCAGCCGTAAATTTTGTTTCCTGCTGCTACGAGCACCGCTTGCTGATTGTTGGCGTACCAGTCGTAAATAACCGGAGATCCGATTGGAGTATCCTCGCCGGTTGAAGCCGTAAAAATCTCGGTTCCGTCAGAAGCGACGGCAATTACGCGGTTGTTATCCGTGGCAAACACGACATCATTTCGGGATTCCTGAAAAAGATTGCCAACGACAGCAGGGCCAGTGAGTTCGGCTCCGGATACCGGAAAGTACCAGCGGTCAACAAAGGGCCGTGATGTTCGCTCAAGCTGATGCAGGTCCATCTGAATTCCGGTTTCGCCGGATGATGAACGCGAAGAGAAGGTCAGGACATCGAAAAACTGCGTATAAGTCATTGCATTTGAAGCCGGGTCGGTGTAGGGCTCAATGAATGATCTGAATGACTGATTATCTACATAAAAGAACGAGCTCAGCTGCTCGGGATGAGCCGAGCGGAAGGAGACGTACTCATCATCGAAAAACAGAACACGCCGACGCTCTACATCATTGATAACGCGCTGGACAAGACCACTTCTGGGTGCAATCACCAGGAAATCTCCGGAAAGCCCTACAATGAAGTCCTGATATGGGGATATTCTGCTGCCTAAAATCTGTGCCAGTAAATGACTCCTGAAGCTGTAAAAGCTACGGGTTTGCTGGCCTTCGCCATCGCTAACAAGGCGGTCGAGCTCTTCGCGAATCGCGCTTCGGTCAGATACCTGACGTACAAAAACGGTCTCCTCCAGCGGGGAGAATCCAAGCGTGTAGAACCCGGCAAATCCCGCTTGATTACCCAGAGCCGATGAAATCCTGGAAATCCGGTTCTCGTTATCCACCAGCAACGAATCCAAGCCGGTAAGTGGCTCAAAACCATCGGCTGCGCTACGCAGGCGTTCGGTTGAAAACATGCCGAAAACGGCTGCGTCTGATGGAATATAGCGATCCATGCGCAGCGTGGCGGGAGAGCCGTTGAGCTCGCGAACAAGTACTGATACATCAGAGCCGTTAGAAATAGTGCTATTGAAGCGGGTCAGACGGCCGTTGCCTGCAGACTCGGAATTTGTTGAAACCTCAGCAGCCTGCAGTCCTTTGAATGCGTCTTCAATGAGCGGGCGGAAGCGTGGTGCTCCGAGCTGCTTGGCAAAGTCTCCGAATCCGGAGTAGTTCACAAAAACGCGGTTGCCTGAAATTTCTGAAACAGAAGGAAGCTGCATGGAGTCGGATCTGCCCAGATAGCTCTTTAAGCCCGACTCAAGCGCTCCGCTATTCGGGGAAACCAGAATATAGTTGTTTACCTGGGCTGCAAAATAGGTGCTTCCGTCCTGCAAAAACAATCGGTGGATGGTTTGACCGTGAAACTGGTAGGAGTTCTGGGTAAAAGCTCTTTTGAACCGCTCGGCAATATCCGAAGCGCTGTACTGGCGGTAGCTGCCAATCCATACCGGCGACCACTGGTTAGCTCCCGTGGGCTCAATAAACAGGGCGGTCAGCAATAGCTCGGCGGTAGTTGCGTTTTCAACTTCGGTTACCAGCTGCAAGTCGGCTTCACTAATTTCGTTGAGAAAATTCAGTGAGCCCGAGTTTAGCGCCGTGGAAAGCGTAGTGCCTTCTTCAAACGTGTAAAGTACGGTTGCCGATGACGGAATAGCTTCAGTCCAGGGATTTGAGGGCGTTCTGTTACAAGCAAATAAGAGGATAGGTAGCAGAATGAAAACGGCCGGTAGTAGGTTAATCCTGGTTTCTGATGTCATCTTTTGGTTTATATACATTGTATTTTGTGATGGCGCCAGCCTATGGCTTTTATAATCATCAAATGGTAAATATCTTAGCGTCATTACACGCTCGCGCACAAGTTTCTAAATTAACATTTTCTGAATGAGTTTTCTCACCCCGTTTTTTCTGCTTGGGATACTGGCAATCGTAATCCCAATAATCCTTCATCTGATCAATTTCAGAAAGCCGAAGAAACAGGCCTTTTCCACGCTTGTTTTTTTCAAACAGCTCCAAAAGAGCTCCATGAAAAGACTCAAGCTTAAGAAACGCATCCTTTTGGCTATTCGTGTGCTGGCCATCATATTACTTGCTCTGGCACTCGCCCGGCCGATGCTCTCACCAGGTTCGGGGCTGAATTTTGGCTCCGGCTCGGTCTTGTACATGATACTTCTCGAAAACGGCCCTGCTATGTCACAAATAGACGAGCGCGGACCGCTGATGGATACCGCTGTCGAAGCCGTTCATGAGCTCATCAGCGCGGCCTCTTCCGACGACCGCTTTCTTATTTATAACACGCACGGAGCGTTGTTGCAGCAGGAAGAAATGGGTGCAGCCCAGGCGCAGCAGATGCTTAACGATCTGGAGCCCGTTAATGCGGGTAACTTCACAGACTCCCGCTTAACCCAGCTCATCAGCCGTGCCGGCGCCACCGACAGGGAAAACCGAAGTCTCTATGTGGTTGGTCGGGGCAGCGAAGAGCTTGAGAGCAGGATGGATGAGTTTACGGCCAACGCGTCATTTAATCTTGAGCTAATGCCGCTTACTCTCGTTCAAACCGGAGAGGATCCTGCGTCGAATGTAGCTATTACCAATATCCGGAGTTCAAACCAGATTGTGGCCGGCGGCCGACCCGTCTCGATTGATGTGGAAATCCAAAACATGGGCGACAGGGAGGTATTTAACTACTTTCTGTCTGTAGAAACCGGTGATGAAATTGCAGGACAGTACCAGGTGAATCTTGAGCCGGGGCAGACTTCGGTTTACTCTTTTGAGATCATCCCCCCGCGGGCCGGAGCGCTTACGGGCAGGGCTGTTTTAGAGGGTGATGCCATCTCGTTCGATAATCAGCGCTATTTTGCGTTCGAACTTCCGGAAGCCCGGAATATTCTGCTCATCACGCCGGAAACAGCAGACAACGGCAGGACATCGTGGATCGAGCCGGTATTTGAGGCTGCGCGACGATCAACCGGAAGCGTGGATTTGCGCCGTACTAACTGGGACGGGTTCTCGCCGTCGATTGAGGAGCAGGCCCCGGATGCCATCATCCTTGAGGGGGTGAGAGACATACCGGAATACGCATGGACCGAGCTGCTTTCATTCGTGCAGCAGGGCGGCGGACTGGTTATTTTTCCCGGTGAAGGCGGCACTCCGGATCGTTTCAACCGTTTTCTGGAGCGTGCCAATGCCGGGCGCTTTACCGGTTTAATAGGCGATCCTGGTCGTTTTCAAGCCGTGGCTCAGGTGGGGCGCATCATTCGGGGGCATCCTGTTTTAGATGATATTTTTGAGGCCGATGAGGATGAGGACGTCAGGCTGGAAATGCCTCCGATTTTCCACTACTGGCGCTATTCCACGGCTGGTGGAAGTGCATCGCAACAGATTCTTCGAACCAATCTGGATGATCCGCTTCTGGTTCAGCACAATCTTGGCGAAGGAAGAATTTTTGTATCGGCCATTCATACTAGTCCGGGATGGTCAGGCTTCACCGTAAATCCGCTTTTTGCTCCGTTATTCTACCGGCTCGGTCTGTATGCTGCAGCGGGGGAGTCTGGCGGGCTGAATGAATTTGTTCTCGGCTCGAACTTCGAATGGTATTCAACCGGCAGGTTTAATCAGCCGCTGATTCGTTTGAATGAAATTGAAACGGTGCCGGATGTTTCCCCGGTAAGCCGCGGGCAGCGTATTCTTAGCACAACCGAAGAATGGGAGCCTGGCATCGCGCAGATTGAGTCAGAAACCGATACGCTTTATATTGCTGTAAATCAGCACATAACAGAGTCGAACCTTCGTACGTTAGCAGAAGAGGAACTGCGCGCTCTGTTTGATTCGCATTTTACCGTAAGCAGTTTTGTAAAGCTGGAACAGGAACAACAGGCCAATATTGCGGTACAGCTCGGCGCTGCCGGAGCGGGGCGTGAAATATGGAATTGGTTTGTTATAATTGGAATTATTTTGTTACTATCAGAAAGTATCGTAACCAGAAAGCTTGACGGAGACCTAAGCTAATGTCGTTGGCATCATACACATTCGAACTGTACTACCTGCTTCTGGCGGTTCTTGTGTTTTTTAGCGTCGCTTCGTTTGTGTTGGCTGCCGTTACCATATCGAATGCCTTTCGTTTGCGTAACGTGCTTTTGGCATGGCGTACAGGCAGATTTGGCGGATTCCCGCTGTTTGCCACCATGTTTTTAGGGTTATCCGTAATTCTTGGCGGCATGGCCTGGTACTTTGGAATGAGCAACTATTACCCGGTTACAGGTGCTTATATGTTTTTATCCCTCAACTGGGTCATATCGAGCTACTTTATGTCCAAGCGGTACATCACCGACCACGGCATCATGAAAAATATCAATGATCCTTCGCAGACCGTGGCGTGGAGAAACATCGACGATTTTGTAGAACAGCCCGGTAATCAGGGAAACAGCTACGCTTTCATTTACAAGAAAAAAACCGGAGAAAACGGTACCTTAAATTATCACAGGCTGGAAATCGAAGTGCCGGCGCAGAAAGTTGAAGGTTTCAGAAAAGTCTTGAACCACAAGCTTGGCCGGAGATTTCAGCATACATTTTCGGATGTGCACTCCTTTGGTGCCATCAATATCGATATAGACAACGCAGAATGAGCCAACCCTGCACGGGCGGTGCTCGAAATCGACTGCACCCACATCATACCTTTCTATTTATTTGAGCTTTACAGAAACACAGCAGAAAAAATCATCGGAGCCGGAAAAAACGGTGCTTGTTGGCCTTTACGGCGTAGATACCCCGCTTTCAAAAGCGACTGAATATATAGACGAGCTCGAAATGCTCGTGAATACCGCTGGAGGAAATGTAATCGACAAGGTCCTCCAGAATCGCGACAAGCCTGATCCCACAACGTATATCGGAAAGGGTAAACTCTCCGAAATCGCCGCTTCAGCAAAACAGATGGAGGCCGATATGATTATCTTCGATGATGATCTGTCGCCCACTCAGGCCCGTAATATTGAGCGTGAAACGAAAATCAAGATTCTCGACCGAAGCGGCTTGATTCTCGACATTTTTGCGTCGAGAGCAAAAACAGCAGCTGCTAAAACACAGGTTGAGCTGGCTCAGCTTCAGTATTTGCTTCCCCGTCTGACCCGCTACTGGACTCACCTTTCGCGCCAGAAAGGTGGTATCGGTACAAAGGGGCCCGGTGAAACGCAGATTGAGACGGATCGCCGCCTTATCGGTAAGCGGATTTCCGTTCTGAAAACTAAACTAGAGAAGCTCGACAAGCAGCGTAAAACCCAGCGAAAAGGACGTGAAGGCACGCTTCGTATTGCTCTTGTGGGCTACACAAACGTTGGAAAGTCCTCGCTTTTGAATGCACTAACCGAAACCGATGTGCTTGCAGAAAACAAGCTTTTTGCTACCCTGGACTCAACGGTTCGCCGTTTTGACACCAACAGTACAACGGTACTTCTTTCGGATACGGTTGGATTCATCAGAAAGCTGCCTCACCACCTTGTAGATAGCTTTAAATCCACGCTGGATGAAATACGCGAATCCGATATGCTCATCCACGTGATGGATGCTTCTTCGGAATCGGTGCTCGAGTATAAAAAAGTTGTTGATGACACCCTCAAGGGTATCCAAAGCGACGACAAACCCACTATTCTGGCATTTAATAAAATCGACGCCGTTTCTGATCCGGAGGTCCTCGCCGGACTAAAACGCGAATTTGAGGACGCTGTTTTCATATCAGCGTGGAGAGGTATTGGCCTGCAGAAGCTTGAAAACAAGATTGAGACCTATGCCATGGCCGATTATGTGAAAACGGACATGAAAATCAGTCTGCAGAACTTCAAGGCCATCACCTATATTTTCGAGACTGCAGAAGTATTTCATAAAAAGTATTTTGATGAGTACATTGATATCAGTTTCCTCATCCGAAAAGACAAGCTGGCCCGACTTGAGGACATGCTTGAACCCGAGGATTTGGTCGATGAACTCGCCTGAGAAATGTTTTGATGCCCGACGGCGTTATCAACGTAACTCAACCTTAGCCTAATCTGAAAAGTTATGTTTCTGCATGAAATCATAAATCCAGCCTATGCGCCATTGCGTGCAACCAATACCATCGAGGATGGTCTGGATGCCATGCAGGAGCAAAACGTAGATACGGTAGCGCTCATCGATTTCACAACCGGCCATCTTCTTGGTACAGCCCACAAATCGGATCTCGAGGCTGAAAAAGACCGCTCTCAAACGCTTCTGTCTAAGGTGAGACGCAAGCCTTTTGCCCTCAAGTCACGCCTGCATATCTCGGACGCCCTACATGAAATGAGCACCCGCAATAAAGACTTTGCGGTAGTACTGGATGATGCCGATATGTACACAGGCCTTGTGTTTCGAGAAGATGCAGAGCGCGCGCTTTCCACGCTGTTTAACTCAGACAAAGAAGGCGCCGTAATTATGATTGAAGTCAGCCCCAACGACTACAGCTTGATTGATCTGGTACGCATTACAGAGCTGGAAAGCGTGAAAATTCTGAGCCTCGGTGTGGAAGCTCCAAAACAAGCCGAACAGCGTTTCAGGATTTCGATGAAGATAAACACAACTGATACGGGTAATCTGCTTCGTGCACTCAACCGATATGGCTATGTGATTACTTCTAAAACCGAGACCGGAGAAAACGACGAAGAGCTGCACGAGCGCGCTGATGAGTTCATGCGCTTCCTGAATATTTAGTGCGGTAAGTCCTGTCTTAAATTCCCCAAAGACGCCGCCTTAATAACGCTGTGGTTAAGCGTTCAATTCTGCGTGTAATGTGTATGTGAAACGGGCTGAGAAATACGTTACATACAGCGTTGTCATTGCAATGATAGCACTGCATCTTCTCCCAAAGTTCTTTTATATTGTACTGTTTTCCGAACAGCGTACCCTTCATTCCTAACTTAAATGGCGTTGGTCTCTTTTTTCAGAATTTTCACTCCTCTTCTGGTTATTTTTACTTTGATTGCGTTTTCAGCTGAAACACATGCTCAGCACGATCAGACTCCTGAAGCAGATTTGCTTTTTACGGGCATCACCCTGTACGAGAACGGTCAGTTCGATGAGGCCATCCGCGTGCTTGAAGCTTTCAAGGAGAACGAGGGGAATGAACGCCAGCGTCGTAAGTCGATGTACTACATTGCGCTTTCCAGAGCGGCTGCCGAGCCCGACCGCACCATTCTGCATTTCGATACGTTCATTGCCGAATACCCGGAAAGCCGCGAGGCCGCTCAGCTTTATGTGGACCTTGCCCACCGCTACAGCTATGAAGGAGACCTCGAGCAGGCGGTTGCCCTGTATGAGAAAGCCCTGAGTCTTCAACTGCCCGCCGATTTGGCGCCACAAGTTCTTTTCTGGACAGCTGAAACCTATGTGAGTAAGCGTAATTACGAGCAGGCTCACCATTTTTTCAGCAGAATACCGGACGAGCATGCGACATCACGCTTTGCGCCTAAAGCGCTCTACACACAGGGCCGTCTTCACTTGATGAACAATGAATATGACGAAGCGTCCGAAAAGTTCGAACGTCTCCGCGCGAACTATCCGGTTGCTGAAGTTACGGGACGGGTTGGCACTGCACTGGGTGAAGCTTATTATCGTCAAGGACGATTTCCGGAGGCTATCGAATCCCTAAGACGCGCCATGTCAGGGCTTAATGATGAGCAGCAGGCCAAGGCTACCTTGATTGTTGCTGAAAGCTACAACTACCTCAACGAGCTTGATGATGCCGCAAACTGGTATCGCCGCTACATTCGTTTGGTTGAAGGCACCCAAGAAGAGCGTCTGGCTCACTATGGTCTCGGCTGGGTTTTTCACAAGCAGGGCGTATATCACTGGGCCGCCGACTCCTTCGGCCGTGCCGTTACCTCTGATGATGACGTTTCGAGACGAGCATTGTACTACAAAGCGGTAAACCAAAAACTTGCCGGACGTTACGATTTGGCGCTGAACACGTTCGAGCAGTTTTCACGTACCTTTACTTCAGGTCCATGGGTGGAGCAGGCTTATTACGAGTGGGCAATCACCCTTTTTGAAATTGGCGATCACGTGTCGGCCATAGAAACACTTTTGTATGTTGTTCGTAATCTTGAGCCACTCGAGAATCCGGGAGATATCTACACCCTCCTGGGCGAAGCCTACTTCGCCAATGCCGAGTACACCCGTGCTATAGAATCTTTTCAGCGGGCCGAAGCCTCCGGACAGGTCACACCGGAAGTCCAGCTGAAAGCTCGTTTTCAGCGGGCATGGGTACTTTATCGCAACCGGGCCTATGATGAGGCACAACCAATTTTCGAAAGTATTTACGTTCAGAGTCCAACTTCAGATATCGGCGGGGAAGCGTTGTTCTGGAGTGCCGACAGCTATTTTAATATGCGTGAATTTGGGCCGGCTAGCGCCCGTTTTCAGCGCTATCTGGCGGAGTTTCGCGGCGGTGAGTTTACATCTGCGGCCCGCTATTCGCTCGGCTGGAGTTACTTTATGATGGGAGAATTTGAGCGCGCCATCCCGCCGTTTCGTCAGTTCCTGGACAACTTCGAGGAGCCGGAAGTCGCCATCTTTCCCTACGATATCGACGCTAAACTTCGGATAGCTGACGCGAACTTTGCCCTTCGCAACTATGATGAAGCCATCACTTTTTATGAAACAGCCCAGGCGTTTGAACGCAGCGCAGACTATGCAACCTTCCAGATTGCAAACAGCTTCTACCGCAGTGACCAGACTTTTGAATCCGTACGCACATTCCGCCAGCTGATTAACGATTTCCCACAGAGCAGTTTCCGTGAACAGGCCCAGTATAGTATCGGATACATTTATCTTCTTTCGGGCAACTATTCTCAGGCTATACAGGAGTTTGAGCGCACCATCGAGCGTTTTCCGCGCTCGCAATGGGCAGCTCGTGCGCAGTACAATATCGGGAACGCACATTTTAATGCAGGCGACTTTTCAGCCGCAATCAGCGCGTACCAGCGCGTGCTCGACCGCTATCCACAGAGCAATCTGATAATTGAGGCCGTTAACGGTATACAGTTTGCGCAGGAAGCTGCCGGACAAAGCGATACAAGTACGCAGAAGCTAGAGGACTTTATAGCGGCAAATCCGCAGGCCGGAACTGCAGATCAGCTCCGTTTTCGTCAGGCACAATCGCTGCTGGAAACCTCCGACTATGAAGGCGCAATTCAATCATTCAGGCAGTACATCCGGGTAACCAATAATGAGCGAATGATTCCGGAGGCCTGGTTCAACATAGCTGAGGCCCATCGTCGTGCAGGCGATCGCTCACAGGCCCGTGAAGCCTACCGCACCGTGATTGATGATTTCCCGAACAGCGACCGACGCGAATCAGCCCTGCTTGAGCTTGGCAACATGCACCTGAGCGCAGGTGAGTACGATAACGCAATGGCACGCTTCACACAGCTTTCCGAAAGCAGCCGTCGCCTGCGTTTCGATGCCAGAATCGGTATGGCAAATGCAGCGCTTGGAAAGGGTGATGTCTCGGAAGCCGAAAGAAATTTTAATCTGGCTTCTAGCCTCGGCGGTGATCAGGATCAGGTTCGTCTCGGGCTTGGCAAAGTTGCTTTTCAGCGGAGCAATTTCTCTGAGGCTCGTGATCTGTTTCGTCAGGTTTCAGAAAACAGCTCGGGCGCTACGGGAGCAGAAGCACAGTACAGGCTTGGACTTTCGCTTCAGCGTATGAACAGCCATATCGATGCTATTCGCGAGTTGGGTAACGTCCGGATTTTCTTTGGCGCCTACACCAACTGGGTTGCTGAAGCCATGCTGGCGTCGATTGATTCCAACCTTGCGCTGGGCAACCGCACCGAAGCTGAGCAGATCAGCCGTATGATTCGCGAGGAGTACCCGGGAACCGGCTACGCTCAGCGGGCTCAGTCGAAGCTCAGATAAATCCATACTCTTTTCAGATCAGTACCTACTCATACTTTCATGATTAAAACCATAGAGCCGGTTCGTGCTCTCAAAGGGATTATTTCCGATATCCCGGCCGATAAATCCATTGCCCACCGTGCTGCTTTATTTGCGGCAATTGCCAAGGGCGACTCAACCATCACCAACTTTTCCAATGCAGCTGACCCGAGAAGTACACTGGAGTGTCTTAAAGGTCTTGGCGTTGACATCACCATTAAAGGAAGCACGGTGGTGATACACGGGCGGGGAAGGAAGGGACTCCGGCCGGTTAAGCCTGAGCTGGACTGCGGTAATTCAGGAACCACAATGCGTCTTCTGAGCGGCATTGTATCCGGCAGCGGTCTTGAGGTTACTCTCACCGGAGACGCATCGCTTTCATCCAGGCCGATGGGCCGGGTTCTCAATCCGTTACGCGACATGGGTGCAATTTGTGATAGCACCGGAGACGAGAAGGCGCCACTAAGGTTTAAGTCAAACGCCGGGCTGGATGCTATCACCTACAAACTTCCGATGGCAAGCGCACAGGTGAAATCATGCGTACTTCTGGCCGGCCTTTTTGCGAGCGGAGAGACCAGGGTGATTGAATCACTTCCCAGCCGTGATCATACCGAGCGTATGCTGGGTCTGGAAATTGACTTTAACGCGGACGGGACGCGCGTTATTAAGAGCAGCAAAGGCGTTGAGCTGCGCCCGTTAAATATGAGAATACCCGGTGATATTTCCGGAGCGGCCTTCTGGATGGTAGCCGGATCGCTTGTTCCTGATTCCCGCATTGAGCTTATTCAGGTAGGCATCAACCCGACCCGAAATGCCGTTATGGGCATATTGAAACGCATGGGCGCAGACATCAGAATTGCCAACACCATCGATGACGGATCGCAGCAGGCGGGTGAGCCAACGGCAGACATCATCATAAAAACAAGCGGACTCAAAGCTACGGAGCTGCTGCCCGCAGAAGTGCCGAACGCCATCGATGAAATTCCGGTGCTTGCCGTTGCAATGTGTTTTGCCAGCGGAATCTCGAAAGTGCGAAACGCAGCAGAGCTGCGCGCCAAGGAAACCGACCGAATCAGCGCGGTTGTTGAGATGCTAACCAAAGCCGGTGCTAATGTAACCGAATTCGAAGATGGTTTCGAGGTGAAAGGAGACCCCGGTTTTGTGCCGAAGTCAGCTGCATACGAATCTCACCACGATCACCGCATTGCGATGGCCTCAGCAGTAATGGCCATGATGGCAAAAGAAGCCTCAACCATAAACGGAGCCGAGTGCACCGAGATTTCTTATCCTGACTTCTTCTCACACCTCAAAACGCTGGCGGAAGTTTGATATCTGATTTTTGAGTTGCGATTTATGAAGTGAGATGGACTAAGGACGGGATATTTTTGATATCTGACTGAAAAGATTTGATTTTTGAATGTATCTCGTTTCCGGGGTTTATACTAAATCGGGAATGGCTGCCAACCCCTAACCCCAAACGCGAAGCGACAACATTGCCCTTGACGGCTGTCATTTAGCTCTGAACCACTCCAAAACCTGTAGCCCTGACCTGACACACTGTTCCCACGGTTGTCAATACGGCAGGAGGTTTAAAGGCATATTTTTTTGGCACTATGTTTGCCTTTGACTAGGCAAAAAGGATTCAATATGTCTCATTTTAACTTCAGCGAAATAGAACAGCGACTCAACGAGCTTGGGGAAGATTTCTCCGGGTTTATGGATCGTGTGGTTTCCAAAACCGGAAAATCCGGCGGATTCATGCCTTCTCTGGATGTCGTTAAAAAGGATGATGCCATCATTCTGATTATCGATCTTCCGGGTATGGAAAAATCCGACGTTGTGATTTCACATCGGGATCAGGTTTTGAGTGTTTCGGGAAAACGAAGTACATCTTATGCAGACGGAACAGAATTTTTGAAGAAAGAGCGAAGCACCGGTTCGTTCAACCGCTCGTTTACCCTGCCTGAAAATGTCAATTCGGCAGATATAAAGGCATCGATGAAACAGGGCGTGCTCGAAATAACCGTGCCGCTGAAGGGTGATGCAGAAGAATCCGAGACGATTATCATTGAATAACAGATCAGAATAAGAACAGTAAAACCAAAGTAAATAAGAAAATGGGAAAAATTATAGGAATTGACCTTGGTACCACCAACTCCTGCGTTTCTGTGATGGAAGGTAACGACCCGGTCGTTATCCCTAATGCAGAAGGCGGGCGTACAACCCCATCGGTTGTAGCGTTCACCAAAGACGGTGAGCGTCTTGTGGGTGCACCAGCCAAGCGTCAGGCGATTACCAATCCGACAAAAACTATTGCGTCAATCAAGCGCTTCATGGGCCGTAAGTACGACGAAGTTGCCAACGAAATCTCCGATAACGCCTACGAGGTTGTTAAAGGTGATGACGGGACTGCCCGTGTTAATATTGATGACCGTAAGTATGCCCCTCAGGAAATTTCTGCCATGGTTCTTCAGAAAATGAAGCAGACCGCAGAAGAGTACCTGGGTGAAAAAGTAACTGAAGCCGTCATTACCGTACCGGCCTACTTCAACGATTCCCAGCGTAAAGCTACTCAGGAAGCAGGCGCTATTGCGGGTCTTGAAGTAAAACGTATTATCAACGAGCCAACCGCAGCCGCTCTGGCTTACGGTCTTGACAAAAAAGACAAGAACCAGACCATCGCTGTGTATGACCTTGGTGGCGGTACATTTGATATCTCTGTACTTGAGCTCGGCGATGGTGTTTTCGAAGTGAAGTCAACCAATGGTGATACCCATCTTGGTGGTGATGACTTCGACTCTCGTATCATCAAATTCCTCGTTTCTGAGTTCAAGAACTCCGATGGAATTGACCTTAGCAAAGATGCAATGGCGATGCAGCGTCTGAAAGATGCCGCTGAAAAAGCCAAGATTGAGCTTTCCAGCTCAGCGAAAACTAACGTGAACCTTCCGTTTATCACTGCCGATCAGTCTGGTCCTAAGCACCTTAACGTAGATATCTCCCGCTCCAAGTTTGAGCAGCTGGTTGATGATCTTGTAAAGCGTACGCTTGAGCCATGTCAGAAGGCCATTAAAGATGCCAAGGTTTCCAAATCTGAGATCGATCAGATTATTCTTGTTGGTGGTTCAACACGTATTCCAAAAATTCAGGAAGCGGTTAAAGAATTCTTCGGCAAAGAGCCAAGCAAGGGCGTAAACCCGGATGAAGTAGTTGCCGTAGGCGCTGCGATTCAGGGTGGTGTACTTGCAGGTGATGTAAAAGACGTAATTCTGCTCGACGTAACGCCGCTTTCTCTGGGTATCGAAACCCTGGGCGGCGTAATGACCAAGCTGATTGACGCCAACACCACGATCCCGACAAGCAAAAAAGAGTCGTTTTCAACCGCTGCGGATAATCAGACCTCTGTCGAAATTCATATTCTGCAGGGTGAACGTACCCGCGCTGCCGACAACCGTACCCTCGGTAAATTCCACCTCGACGGAATTCCGCCGGCACCACGCGGCATGCCGCAAATCGAAGTTTCTTTTGATATCGACGCAAACGGTGTTCTGAACGTAAGCGCTAAAGACAAGGCGACCGGTAAAGAGCAAAACATTCGCATCGAATCAAGCTCAGGTCTTTCTGAGCAGGAGATCGAAAACATGCGTAAAGCTGCTGAAGAGCATGCCGATGAGGATCAAAAAGTACGGGATCGTATCGATAAGCTAAACCAGGCTGATTCCATGATCTTCTCCAGCGAGAAGAATCTTGGTGAGTATGGTGATAAGCTTTCAGACGGTACCAAGTCTAAAATCCAGGCTGCTCTCGATGAGCTGAAAGAAGCCCACAAGGCTGAGAACGTTGATGCTATCGACGGGCTTGTGGAAAACCTGAACAAAACCTGGGCCGATGCCACGCAGGAAATGCAGGCCGCTGGTGCACAGCCAGGCGCTGAAGGTGCCCCGGAAGGAGCACAGGCAGAAGGCTCAGCTGAAGGTTCTGACGACGACGCAGTCGATGCCGACTACGAAGTTGTTGATGAAGATGATAAAAAGAAAGAGTGATAAGCCTTTCTGACTTCCTGAGTCGATTCATATAAAAAAGCCCGTTTCGGAGAAATCCGGAACGGGCTTTTGTGTTTTCAGGATGCGAATGTATGAAACATTTTTTGAAAGATTATTTGACGAGCATCATCTTTCGGGTAAGCGATGTACCGTTTACCGTTATCCGGTACAGGTACAATCCGCTTGAGAGTCTTGAGCCGTCGAACACGACCGTATGAACTCCCTGAGCCTGACTGCTATTCACCAGCGTTGCCACCCGCTGACCCGCGATGTTATAAACTTCCAGCTGCACGTGTCCCGTTTCGGGCAGGGTATAGCGAATGGTGGTGCTCGGATTGAACGGATTCGGGTAGTTTTGATCAAGTCTGGCTGATTCAGGGAGATTGCGCGGGTCAAGAGCTATATTAACCGGAGGCGTAAAATCCGGATCCAGACTCCATACGGTAAATCCTGCTGCCGGCTTGTTGCCGGCCCGTGTAAATCTTCCGCTTATCCAAAGATCGGTTTCCCATACGAGGAAGTCCTCAACACGCCCGTTCACGCCGGAGCCGAGTGGAAGCCAGCTTTCTCCATCTTCGGAAAGTCGGGCTACATTGTTCAGCTCAACGCCCTGATAGCTGTCGAAAACGCCGCCAATGTAGAG
The DNA here is from genome assembly GCA_022565795.1 of Balneolia bacterium. GTDB lineage: Bacteria > Bacteroidota > Rhodothermia > Balneolales > Cyclonatronaceae > Cyclonatronum. The sequence continues at coordinate 15,033 of JAIUMA010000025.1, read as the reverse complement.
TGTGCCTTCCAGCATCGCGATTGTACGTACACCAAAGCCGGAGCCGGAGTTGAGCGTATTGCCTGCCCGCTCCCACTCGCTGCTGCTAACAAGATTTCGTTTAGCAACGTAGCGTGCAGAGGATTCAACCAGGTTGGTAAATTCTCCGCCGATGTAGAGGTAATTATCGTGAACCATTAGCGAAAATACGTCGTTGTTGGGGTGGACGTTATCTACCGACTCCCATACTTCTTCAGCGAGATGATACCGGGCTACACGTCCGGTGTTAATTCCGCCTGCCTGAGAAAATGCTCCGGCGGCATAGAGGTAGTTATCATGGATTACTATATCATAAATTATGCCGTTTGTGCCGTCTCCAAGAGGGTGGAAGCTGCCGGTAGGTAGGTGATAGCGCATAATTCTGCTCCCTGAGACTCCACCTGCCGAGGTGAAACCGCCGGCAAAAATGAGATTATCCTCGTGCACAGCAAACGCATAAATGGAGCCACCCATCGTCTGACCCTCGGGAATTAAAGCTTCCCATTCGCCTGTGCTTAGGTTATATCTGGCTAAGCGATTCAGATTTGTCGCGGTTGATGTTCCGAAGTTTCCGCCAACGTAAAGATATCCATCATGCTTTTTTAAAGAGTGTACTTCCCCGTTGAAGGTGACGGCAGACGGGAACGGATTCACCTGATTCCAGCTCCGGCTTCCGGGATTAAAGGAAGCCACGCGGTCGGCGCGCAGATTTCCGGAGTTTATGAAAAAACCACCCAGAATAATATTGTCTCCAGCCCGGTACAAAGCATTGACGCGTCCTTCATGGGTGATTCCATTTCCGAGACTCCTTATACCATCATTTTCCGGATTATAAGTGAAAATTCGTCCGCTGTTTATTCCTCGTATGCGGGGCATAGAGCCATAAGCAAGAATTTCATCCCTGTATGCCGTAATTCCGTAGTACGTGCCGGAAATAGCAATGTCTGCACTTTCAATAGGTTCCCATTCTTCGGTTACCAAATTAAATCGGGAAAAGGAGCGAATGTTATCATCATCGGTAACGCTGTCCCAGTTGTGGCCTCCGGCGTACAGATAGTCGCCCGAGAGATGTAGCGATCGTAATGAACTCCCGATTTCGACGACTGCACCTGAAGACGAAAAGCTTTCGGAAACCCTGTCGTATCTGATAAGGTTGTTGATTTGAGACCCGTCTGGTGCTGCACTGAATGATCCTGCAAACCAAATAGATTCTTCCTCGAAAACTATATCGTAGTATGTTCCGGCAGCCTGATTACCCGGGGTGCTCCATTCCTCTGTTTCCATGTTGTATACAGCAACAGAAGAGGACTCAAGTCCGCTAATTGACGGAAAATTTCCAAGCACGTAGAGAAGATCGCCTTCAGAGGCCAGCCGTTGAATTCGGTCGCCGGCCTGTGGAACGCCACCACCCATGTTATCCCATTCGCCGCTGCTGAAACTATAGCGGGCAATGCTGTTGGCCTCAAGGCCATCAACGGAAGAGAAATCACCGGCAATAAACATGTTATTACCGGCTATGTACACTTGCCTTACCTGGTTGTTAATTCCATGATTGAAAGGCTCCCATTCCCTGGTATCCATGTTCCATATTACCATGTAATCTGCGGATTCACTGGCCACCTGTGAAAAATCGCCACCCAGATAAAGCCGGTTTTCAAACCGGTCGATTGTTCGGGCAAAGCCCTGTCCGGGCCCGTCGGGCGTTGTATCCCACTGATCGGTTACACCATCATAAATGGCAAAGCTGAAGGCTTCCAGCCCGCCTGCCAGATTGAGACGACCTACGGCATAAATAGTTTCTCCGTCAATTACAACATCCTGAATAGTTCTGGTTGGGTTTGGGCCCTCAATTCCCGGAGAGGAGTTGGCCCAGTTCCAGTTTTCGTCGGATAGATCGTCTTGCTGGGCATTCGCACTAAGCGGGAAGCTAAGACTCAGAACAGAATACAAGGCCAAAGTAAAGAGTACAGATAAGATTTTCATAGGAGAGCTGTGTTTGGTCACGTGTTAAAGGTGCTGTCAACAGCACGAGGCAATTGACGACTCTTAATGCGGAAAAAAAACTCTTATTTCCCGTTAAAAATCATGAAGATATATGAAGTTGTGATTTCGGCTCCGGCTGCCTTTCAGATATATCACTGCTGTATGCAGTACGGGTTAAATTGGTGAGGTATTAAGTGCTAATCACTAAATCGAATAAAGCTATTAGATTTTTATCCAGACTTGAAATAATCTTCACAAACTTTCCTTACCTTTGTACAAAGCTATGAAACAGATAAACCTTTAAGAGATAGAGAAAAATGCTTGTACTTGTAATTAACTGCGGCAGCTCATCCGTAAAATATGATCTGATAAACACCGAAGATCAGTCGGGACTCTGCCGGGGACTGGTTGAGCGTATCGGTGCGGTAACGGCTATTGTAAAGCATGAGCCAGCCGGACAGAAGAGAGTAAAGGAAACGAAAACGATACAGAACCATACAGAGGCCCTGAAGGAAATCCTCGGATTTTTACTTAGCCCTGATTCACAAATCGTAAAATCAGCCTCAGATATTAAAGCCGTGGGACACCGCGTGGTACACGGAAGCGATATGTTCAAGGACTCGGTTTTGATTGATGACGACGTGAAGGAAGCCATCGAGCAGGCTATCGATTTGGCGCCACTGCATAATCCGCCTAACCTGAGGGGTATTGAAGCCGCTATGGAAGCCCTGCCGGATGTGCCTCATGTGGCCGTATTCGATACGGCGTTCCATCACTCTTTGCCTGCAAAAGCCTATTTGTACGGAATTCCCAACCGACTGTATCGTCGCTATAAGATTCGTAAGTACGGATTCCACGGCACATCACACTACTATGTGAGCCGGCAGTACTATAAGCTGATTTTAAAGGATTCTAAGGATACGAAAGTAATAACCTGTCACTTAGGCAACGGAGCGTCCATCGCTGCCATTGAGGGCGGTAAATCGGTGGACACCTCGATGGGATTCACACCGCTTTCCGGACTGGTGATGGGCACCCGAAGCGGTGATTTGGATCCTTCAATTTTATTTTATCTCGTGGAGAAGGAAGAGCTCCCTCTAAGCGACCTGCACGCGCTGCTGAATCGTCACAGCGGACTGATTGGCCTTAGCGGGTATGCAGCCGATATGCGTGATCTGATAGCGGAAGCCGAGAAAGGAGACAGGAGATGTCAGCAGGCTATCGATGTCTTCACCTACAAAATCAAGCAGTATATCGGCTCCTATATGGCCGCGATGAACGGCTGTGATGCCATTCTTTTTACCGCCGGTATTGGCGAAAATTCAGCGCTCATTCGGCAGAAATCGGTTGAACAAATGGAGTTTCTGGGCGTGAAGCTGGACGAGGACCGTAACAACGCGGTTCAGCCCGGTGAAATGACCCGTATAAGCGCTGATGATTCCAAGGTTGAAATCTACGTGGTGCCAACCAACGAAGAGCTTGTAATAGCCATAGATGCGGCTAAGATAGCTCAGGCTTCGGCACAGTCGCCCTGGATTTAGAAGGACTCTCTAAGGACGCAGATTTTCGCAGATTATAGCGCGGATTTTCGCAAAGTTTTTTTGTGGTGTGACAAGCCCCGGATTAGGCAAAAGCCTGGTCGGGGCTTTTTTTATTGAGGGAAACCGTTTTCGTTTACACCGTAGATGCGGAGCTCGATTTGTTCTTCAACAAAATGGATTTCATGCAGGTAGCCCCCACTGATAAGGTTTGTCCATCCGTTTTCTTCGGGAATACGGACGTAGTATTGAGCACCATCTGATAGCCGGTAGATGAGGTAAAAATCTTCGTCATCTTCCTGTGGCACAAACGTTGGGGCTGAAAACAGCACATAGTCGTTATCTAATAAACCTAAACCGGCGACAAGCATATGAGAACCAGTACGGGATAACCACATATGCCAGCTTTCCGGGAAGGCGCGCTCGTCGAATCCCGGGTTGATGCCATCAAAGACATCATCAAACAGCGGACTGATGTGCTGAATGAACGCTCCGCTTTCGGTATCCAGAACGTGCAGCTCAGGCGCGGATGAGCTGGTGATAAATGCCCGTCCGTCCTCACCGACGGCCATGCCGCCACCCATTACTCTGTTTGAATACACCGGGTTTGGATGTTCATCAAAAGAGGTTTCCCACAGCGCATTTCCATTTGAATCGAATCGCACTATAAGCGGAATGTCTTCGCCCGGACGGGTTACATAGCCCAGAAAGCCATCATTCAGTCCGGTAATGTAATCAGGTACGGTAAATGATTCGGCTAAACGAGTGCCGCAGCTGCCGTCGCGCATAAAGCTGTGACCGGACAGGGAAGGGGAGTTAATCAGAAAAATGTGGTCATCCGAAAAAGCAGCTCCAATAATCAATGTTTCAATGCCGGGATGACAATCCTCCAAGACAAGTTCCTTCCAGCTTTCACTTTCATTAAGGTAAAGCCAGGTTCGGTTGCTGGACTGATCGGCAATGAGAAGGTCCCCGTTGGATGCTCTTTCAAGATAGGATATTGTGCCAAATATGACTTCCGGCAGAAGCATGGTTTCTTTCAGCTCAAAAGCGGACTCGAATGGAATTTCCATAACTGCATTCGGCTCAGAATCATCATTGGCGCATGAAATGAAGAACAGCAGGATGGGGAACAATGAGAGAAGATGTTTGGGAAAGGGCATGGGGTGAGTAGATTAAAAAAATAATTGAGCCACAAAAGGAGTAGGGTTATACCCGGTCATTTCCCTTTCGGTTTCCGTGGTCTGCGTCTGTCTGGGTTAAACGTATCGCCCTTCCAATCCCTCGGGTTGTTGATGATGTACCTTGAAATATTACGAAGCGCCTTGTCATTCCGGATGATGTGGTCGTGGAAACGGACGTGCCATTCGAATTCGGGATGTATCAATCGGGCCCGCATGGTTACGGCGGATTTAAATCCCCGGACAATGGATGCCAAATTTTTGGATTGCGGCCCGAATTGATTTTTGGATTGCGGCCCGAATTGATTTTTGGTTTTGTGGTTTTCGGGTGATGGCGGCGATGTCGAATCCGGCGTCCGTGGTGATTTCGACACCGATGACGGGGTCGAATCCGCCGATGGTGGTGATTCCGACACCGAATCCGGGTGCGAATCCGCCGACCGTGGTGATTCCGGCACCGATGTAGAGACGCGATGCATCGCGTCTCTACGGTCGGCGTTACCACCACCGTCGGCGTTACCACCATCACGATCATTATACCGGTTTTTGCCGATTCCGATGATGGCGTGGATATGGTTGGGCATCACCACAAATTCGCCCATGGTCAAATTCATGTCGGGTCGGATTTCGAATGTTTTTATCCATTCGTTTTCCGTGATTTGCCCAATTTCGGACAAATGCATTTCACTGTTTATCACATCACCAAACCAGCATACCCGGTTTTTGGTGCAAATGGTGATGTAATACAAAGCCTCCCATCCGTAGTCCCAGTTACGCAGGCGGGTTGATTCGATCCGGTATTTGTTTTGGAATTTTTTCAAGGGTGACGCTCATCATTCGCAGCTTCCCGCCATGTTCCGCATGGTTTGTTCTCCGAGCTCGCTTTGGGCGGTTTCCTGCCAGTAGCTTAGCGATGAATCGAGCATCATTCTGCCTTTGTCGGTCTCTCCCGTACGACACAGCAGCTCTGCTTCGAGTGCCCGGTGTTCGGCAAGGAATGGGCCGTCGTTATGACGGGCGGTACTAAGAATTTCCTCTGCGTTCCGAAGGGATTCGGCTGCGCTTTCAGCATCATCATTCAGGAAATGATAGCGCGCTTCCAGCATGTAATAGCGAGCCGGAGTTACGTCGCTCGTTGCATTCTGGATTCTGGCTCCGGATGCGTCTTCAAGTAATCGGGCAGAGGTTTCGCTGTCGCCGGCTTCTACGCTGAGCAAGAGTGCGGCCAGGCGGGCTTCATTCAGCTGACCCGACCCTTCTTCTTCCAGCTGCATCACCAGCTCAAGCGCTTCCTGCTGAAGCACCGCAGCCGACTCGCCCTCCTGATGGCGAATCAGCAGCTCAAAAATACTGTAGGCGTGGCTGATGTGAGCCGGGTAGCGCTCAGGGAGCCGGTCACCGCGTTCGCTAAGGGCCTGTCGTGCGACACCGGGTTTACGAAGATGAACAGCCGAGTGAACCTCGCGATGCATCCATACGGGAGTGAGCGGATTCCGTGGGACAGCGGCTTCTCCGATCGGGATCAGCTTTTGTATAGTTGTAAGTACATCATGGGTGCGTCCCGCCGCCTGATACGCCAGCGTGAGCCAGTCCATTCCACGGGCATACCGGAAATTATCTTCACCGTAAATATCGAGGGAGTGCTGCACGTTTTGCTCCAGCAGCGGGATGGCCTCATCGTTGCGGGCAAACAGGGAGAGGGCGCTGCCGTAAGCACCAGCGGCCATCACCAATTGAGGATGCGGGTTGTCTGCATAGCGCTCCATGGCCAGTTCCCAGGCGCGCCCGGAAGCATCAAGTGCTTTTTCGTTTTCCCCTACGCGCTCATAAAAATACTGAAGCTCGATGTTCGTCTGAATACAGCTGCTATGCGTTTCTCCATAGGCGCTGCAGGTGAGATCCATAGCCTCAAGCGCGTATTCCAGAGCAGTATCATATTCAGCCGTTATGAAATAGGTACCAGCAATGATGTTGAGCAGGGTACCCCGAACCTGCTCCGAGCCGCTAACGTTCTCAACGTCCCTAAGCGCAGCTCTGGCCAGCTCACGAGCTGCTTCGGTTTCACCTGTTCCAATCATAGTATGGGCATGGGTAGCCCGGTTTTGGGCTTCGGTTATCGGGTCCAACCCGCCGTTTTTAGAAGCCAGCTGCATAGATCTTTCGAGGTATTCCCTGGCTTTACCGGCTTCACCAAGCCCGTGGAAACTGGTCCCGATTACGCCCAGCATTTCGGCAGCCAGCAGCGGCTGCTCACTTAGTTCCTCTTCTACGTTCCGCGAACCATATTCCAGCATATCCCGAACCGTTGGCGTTTCGCCCGGACCTATAAAAGGATTGGAGGCTGAAACCATAGTTACCAAAAAATCCTTCATAGCTACGGCGCGCTCGGCCTGCGTTTTGGTCTGTTCGGCCTGCCAGAATACAATACCCGCGGCCGCTACAAGCACCAGCAATGAAAAGGCTGAAGCCGCAACACCAGCTTTATGACGCTGAACAAACTTTTTGAAGCGATAGCCTTTTGAATCAGGACGGGCCATTATAGGTTTGTTGCTCATCAGGTTTCGGATATCCCGTGCCAACTGCTCGGCCGAGCCGTAGCGACGCTCTGGTTCAAACCGGAGAGCGGTTAAAAGAATGTCATCCAGTTCCGGATTGAGCCTGTTTTTCCTGATTCCCCTGGGCTTCTCCTTCGTGCTGCCGAAAACAGCAGAGGGCCTTTCCAGCGGCTGCTCCTTCATCTGGGCGAGCATTTTCACAGGATTCACTTCATTAAAACTGTACGGCCGCTGGCCCGTTACAAGCTCATGAAGAATGATACCGAGCGAATAGACGTCGGAAGCGGTGCTGAGAGGCTCGCTGCCCAGCTGCTCCGGTGAAGCATAGACGGGCGTCATGAGCGCCTGATTGTCCATGGTGAGCATGTGGTCCTGCGCGTCGGACGGTCCCGGTGAGATGGCTTTTGCAATGCCAAAATCGAGAAGCTTCACCTCGCCGCTTTTATCCACAAAGATATTTGTTGGTTTCAGATCGCGGTGGATTACCAGGTTTTTATGCGCGTGCTGCACGGCATCACATACCTTGGTGAACAGCTCCAGACGCTGATTCAGATTCAGCTCATTTTCCTGACAGTAGCAGGTGATGGGTACTCCTTCAACGTACTCCATGATGTACCAGGGAACACCCTCGCCGGCCACGCCCCAGTCGATGATGCGGGTGATGTTGGGATGATCAAGCAGCGTCAGAAACTCAACTTCGCGCTTGAAGCGCTTCAGAATGCGCGGATTGTAGCCACCGAAGTGGATCAGCTTTGCTGCGGCCTTCATGGAAAAGCTTTCATCATTTCGCTCAACCAGATAGACGGAGCTCATACCTCCAGTTTCAATGTGTTCAAGCACGTTCCAGTCGCCCAGTTTTTTAGGCGTCTCGGGCTTCACCATACTGGTGAGTTTTTCACCGAGGTTATCAAAATAGTCGGATGATGCTTTTTCCGAGGTTTTTAGCTTAAGGAGTATATTCTTGACTTCTTGATCAAGCGGGAGCTTCTCGATTCGAGTCATGAAGTCATCTATAGGCAGGTCGCCGTAGGTATCGAAAAGCTCAAACGCGTGTTTCCAGGATGTAGGATCCATAAGCAGTGATCAGTAATCAGTGAACAGTAATCAGTGGACGGTAAACAAAAATCAGAATTTTAAAAGCCCTCTGCTTTAGTTTGTGACTTTGCATATCGCATGTCGCACATCAGCTATCAAAATTCCTCACTCCGTGGCCTTATCCGGAAGGGGAGCGCTCGCGTGGAAATCCCGCTGGACGACACCGGCGTACTCATCCAGCAGCTCCAGAACACGGTCCTGCTCCTCAGAAACCATAATACATCCCACGTGCCATTTCTTGCTGATGGTCCATTTGACCTCCGGTGCATTGAACGCAGACTGATCGGGATGCTCATACCTTGCCAGCGATACCAGAATGCCTCCGTTCAGCTGTTTAGGTTTGGGCAGTTTGTAGGATGATTTGGTGGCCGACGCATGTTCAATGCGCGCCCATTCGCCCCAAAGGCTGACTCCGGTGGTGTACTCTACCATTTCAGCAATGTGCGCACCGCCGACCCGGCTGGAGGTTTCGAGGAAGTAGAACTTGCCATCCTCGTGGCAGTGGATAAACTCCGTGTGGGACGCGCTGTACTTCATGCCAAAACCCTTCATTACCGATGCGTTGAGCTTTACAAGCGCTTTGGCCTCCTTCGATTTTGGGTCGCAGGTGGCTGACCGGAAAATTCCGGCTCCGTGGGCAACCTCAAAAGGGGTGCTCAGGTAGCGGCTCACGCAGCAGAACTCCACCTTTCCGTCGAAAGTGAGCGAATCAGCATGATAGACATCACCCGGTTTGAACTGTTCCACCAGAAATCGGTAGCGCTCTTCTCCCAGTCCGTGCACAACTTCCCAAAGCTCTTCTTTGCTGTGAACCTTTTTGATTCCCATGGCGGAAGCTTCGGAACGCGGCTTGACCACGTAGGGCGGTGCCACGGAGTCGGCAAAAGCGTTAATGTGCTTGTCCTTGAATAAATCGCTGAACGGCGGCACAGGAATGCCTTCCTCTTTTGCTTTCAGACGCATGGCCAGTTTGTCACGGAAATAGCGGGCGGTGGTTTGTCCCATGCCCGGAATGCGGAACTCTTCCCTGATTGCTGCAGCTTTTTCCACGTCGAAATCATCCAATGCCACGACCCGGTCGACATCCTTCTCTTTCATCAGCCAGGCAAAACCTTTCACGATATTTTCTATGTTTTCGGCTGAGTTGCTTTCGTCATCCAGATAGAAAAACTCTTTTACGGACTCCCGGGGCCATGGGCTGTGCTCGAGCTTTTTTGCAGTAAGCAGGTACACGGTGTTGCCCTCTTTGGCGCAAGCCTCCAAAAAGGGTCCGCCTTTGAAATAGGTAGAAATACAAAGGTAAGTAAGTGGTTTGCCGGCCATAAGAAAAGTAGTCTGGTTAGTTATGAAAGATGGTTTCGCGGATTGCTAATTACTTTTTGCTGAAGTAGTCTACAAGGAGACGTATTCCCCAGGCGGTTCCGTTTTTGTGCTTGCCGAATTCGCTTTCGCCAAAGGCAACGCCCGCAATGTCGAAATGAGCCCAGGATGGATGCTCACGGGTGAACATTTCTAGAAACTTGGCTGCGGTTATACCGCCGGCAACCGGACTCGGGCTGGCATGACGCACGTCGGCAACATCGCTGTGGAGGTCGCTTTTGTATTCATCCCAGATGGGGAATCGCCAGACCCGCTCGCCACAGGAATCAGCAGATTTTGAAATAGAAGCCGCAAGCTCGTCATTTGGCGTAAATAACCCGGCCGCTGCGTAGCCGAGCGCACGAACGGTAGCTCCGGTCAGGGTGGCAAAATCGAACAGCTCATCGACTTTGTAATTATCGGTCAGCCACGAAAGTCCGTCGGCAAGAATGAGACGACCTTCAGCATCGGTGTTGAAAATTTCGATGGTTTTACCGCTGTAAGAACCGATGATATCCGATGGTTTGAAAGAGCGCGAGTCGATGAGGTTATCCGTAACGGGAATCACGGCAACGAACCGCGTGTCGAGCTTTAATGATGCGGCTGCCTCCATGAAGCCCAGCACAACGGCTGCACCGCCCATATCGCTTTTCATGAAGTACATTCCGTCGGATGGCTTGATGGAGAGCCCGCCCGTATCGAAGGTAATTCCCTTGCCTACCAAACCAACGGTTTTAGTGTCCTCCGTAGCGTTTTCAGGCTCGTACTCCATCACAATAAACTCTGCCGGATACTCGCTGCCGCGGTTGACCGCCGCAAGCGCATGGAGTCCTTTTTCTTCAATTTCCTCACCGGAAAAGATGGTGACTTTTTGCCCGTACTGAGTTCCCCAGTCGTTGGCGAAACCAGCCAGAAACTGAGGCGTCTGAATATTGGAAGGCATGTTCACCAAATGCATGGCCTGCTTTTGGGCCAGGGCAACAAGCTGGCCACGAACGGCGGCATCGACAAGCTGCTGCGCATCATCTCCAGTTTTATCGGTGAGAAGGGTGATGGCACTCAGATCCGAATCGAGCACATGAGGTTTTTCACCTGCTTTTTCTTTCCAGCTGCCAAGCTCGTAGGTTCCTGTGATAAGCCCGTTCACAAGTGCCTCGCCGGCGCGTTCCGGCTTGCTTAAATGAGCCAGAAGCAGGGTGATGTTTTCCCTCATCTGATGTCCGGAGCTAGCTGAAAACTTTCGTGCCGCGCGGAAATATGCCGGAAATGAGGCTCCGTTTGGTTTACCCAGCCCAAGAAGAATAATGCGGATATCAGATCCGTAAAGGGTGATGTGGCTCCCGCTGTCGGCCTTGAAATCAGATGCTGCTTCTGCAAAGGCAGCCTTGCTTCCGGGCGGAATGTGCGAAACGAGCTCATCGGGTTTAAAGCCGGTAAATACGGGAATGATGAGGTCGGTTTTACCTTCAGAAAGTGATGCAGATGCGGATAGTTTCAATGTTTAGCCCGTTAGTCTTTTAAAATGTATGGTATGAATTTGTAGCTGATGTGATGCGCTATTTTAAGCAAAATCAATGTAAAACGCATGGATTATTGCGGTCTGAACTTAGGTGGTATCTTCACGTGAAAAACATATAATTCTGAGCCATGAGTAGTATTTTTAAGGCTTCAACTCTCACAAAAATCAGATTCTGATATTTAAGCATGCGAAAACTACTTGCGTTTTTTGGCTACTTTGTTTTAGCGGTTGGTATAACCCTGGCGCTTTTTGTGCTGATTTTTACCAGAGGAAGTTTTGGTACATATACCGATGATATCGATTCAGCAGACACCCGTCCGGTTGCAGAGCTGGCCACGGTGGTTCTCGGAGATATGGAGCAGCATCTGCTGATGCGCGGGCATGATGACCAGAATCCGGTTCTCCTATGGCTTCACGGGGGGGCGGGAGCCTCTCAAATGCCTTTCGCCCATAAGTTTGACGGCGATCTTGAACAGCATTTTGTGGTGGTGCACTGGGATCAGCGGGGTGCAGGAAAATCGAATCCGTCTGATTTTGATGAGTCAACCCTCACCTTCGGGCAGCAGAAAGCGGATGCGCTTGAGCTGGTACACTGGCTGCGTGAGCGCTTTAATCAGGATCGCATCTATCTGCTGGGACACTCCTGGGGCAGCCGCATCGGCATTGAGCTGGCGGCTGAGCATCCCGAGCTTTTTTATGCCTGGATAGGGGTTTCACAGACTGTTGATCACGCCCGTGCTACCGAACTTGCGAGGCAGTGGCTCGAAAATCGCATTCATCTGGAGGAACGCTGGACCCTCAGGGAAATTGATATCCCCGCTATGCTTCATGAGGACTATCGCCGTTTAGCCGCTATTGTAGAAAGGCACGGAGGCGGTGCCGATCTCAGCTTTACAGAAATGGCGCGCATTGTACTGAGAGCACCTGAATACAGCCTGCGCGACAACCGGCAGCTTCTCAACAGCATGAACCGGGGTGGTAAACCACTGCACGCAGACGGCCTGATTGCGGGTTATAATCTTACAGAAAGTATCCCTTCACTGGAGATCCCCGCATGGTTTCTAAACGGCAGAAACGACTTCAATACACCGGCCGAACTAGTGCGTGAATTCTACGACAATCTGGACGCGCCACTGAAAAGATTTGTTCTCTTTCCGGAGGGACACACGCCTTTTTTTCATAGCCCGGAAATGTTTAATGATGCTCTCATAGAAATGAAGCAGGAAGTTGAGGCATACCACCAAGCTGCCCGTACGGCTTCGGTATCTGCGGATTAGCCGGGTTGCGTTTCAGCAAACCGAACCGCCCTAATCTCATGCCAGTACAACCCGTTTCCGTTGAATAACGGAAAACCGGAATGCCCCCCGTGTTCGGGTGTTTCCAGTCTGAAATATGGATTGACGGAAGCAGCTTCATAAGGGTAGCATGCCTCTGTCAGAAACGGATCGTTTAAAGCATTTACCAGCAGGGCAGGCCGGCGGATTTCTGTGAGCACGTGCTTGCAGCTGGCGCGGTCCCAGTAATCGTAGGCGTCTTTGAAGCCGTGCAGCGGGGCGGTGTAGGCGTTATCGAATTCTTCGAATGTGGTCATGTTGTCCAGGCCCTCAAGGGTGATGGCATCCGGCATGATGGCGGCTTTTTGCCGGATTTTGGCCTTCAGCATGCGCATGAAGCGCTTCATGTAGATGCCGCCTCCGGCCGTGGCCAGCTTCAGCGCTGAAGAGGTGAGATCACAGGGGACCGAAAAACAGCAGATGCGTCGGATTTCGTCCGGGAGCGCATCACCCTGTTCTCCGGCATATTTCAGGCTCATGTTCCCGCCCATGCTGAATCCTATCAGCGTGATGTCGCTGTAGCCCTCGTTTATGGCGTATTTTGCCACCGTTTCCAGATCGCCCGTGTCGCCGCTGTGGTAGAAGCGGGGCTTTAGATTCATCTCGCCGCTGCAGCCCCGGAAGTTCCAGGCAAAGACGTCGTATGAGGCGCTTAAAAACGCTCTGGTCATTCCGAGAACGTAAGCGCGGCTGCTGTTGCCCTCAAGGCCGTGCGAGATGATGACGGCGCGTTTGCCGGTGTTGCCGTACCGGTCGATATCAAGGAAATCGTCGTCGGGTGTAAGGATTCGGACCCGTTCGAATGCCGGCTGATCAACTCTGCGAAACAGCGACGGCCAGATGGTTTGGATGTGGGCGTTGCGGAGGAAGAGGGGCGGGTTATAGTCGTTAGTGCTTTGCACTCAATTTTAAATTTTGAATTTTAAGTTTTAAATGGGGGCTCCGTGATAGTTTGAAGCTACCGGGTTTAATTCTACATTTGAGGGACACAAATTCACACAGACGGCACCAATTCAAAGATGAGCAATCAAGAATCAGCTATCAAAAATCCTTTCCCTCTGTCTCTCCCTCTCTCCCTCATATATCAACCCATTCGCGGATTTCTGCGCTTTTCGCCAGAGCATCAAGCACTTTCATATTGGCGATGGTTTCGTCCATGCTGATGTGGGGACGGGCGCCTTCACCAATTACCCGGGCAAAATGTTCCGCCTGAAGCGTGAACTGGTTTACCATTTCGGTTTCGTGGACTTTTTCTTTTCCACCGGTGATTACGTGTATTCGCGCAGGTTCATGGGGCTGCGGGTTGTAGGGGATAGGCACGCGGATGCGGCCTTTGGTTCCGGTGATGACCATTCCCTGCCAGGCATCGGCCAGGGTGCTGCAGCTGAAGGTGCCGAAACCGTCTCCAAAATCCAGAATGCCGGAGGTTAGCGTATCCACGCCAAAACGCGGATCAATAACCTGAGTTGCGCTCACGCGTTTGGGCTCGCGGCCAAACGCCCATCGTGTTGATGACACGCAGTAGCAGCCGATATCGAGCAAGCCGCCGCCGCCAATGCCGGGCTTATTGCGGATGTTCTCCGGATTGTCGTTATAATAGGTGAAATGTGCCTGAATATCCTTGATTTGCCCAATCTCTCCTTTTCGGATGGCATCAATCACAATGGGCCACTGCGGGTGATAACGATACATGAAGGCTTCCATCACCACTAAATCCGGATGATCGGCGGCCGCTTTTTGCAGGCGACGCGCGTCTTCGGTATCCATTCCGATGGGTTTCTCGCACAGCACGTGCTTGCCGGCCTCGAGCGCCTTCACCGACCAGTCCACGTGCAGATGATTCGGAAGCGGATTGTAAATGGCATCGATCTCAGGATCTTCGAGCAGGGCTTCGTACGACGCGTAGTGTTTCGGAATCTTCAGATCGCGTGCGGCTTTTTCAGCCCTTTCTGCCCCGCGTGAAGCGATGGCGTACACCTGCGTGTGGCGCGCCTGCTGCATGGCAGGAATGACCTGTTCTATACCTATTTTAGCCGTGCTCAATATTCCCCAGCGGATGGTCTTCATAAGATGATGTTTTTGTTTTTGGATGGATACGTACGGGTAAAGTAGGGAAGTGTGATGTAATTGTGAATTGTGAATTGTGAATTGTGAATTGGGAATTGGGAATGGTGAATGGTGAATTATCCGAAAAGAGTATTTTAGCTGCTTAGTTTCTTATTCTGACCATGAGGGGGGAAACACTAAAAAAAGAAAGCACTAAAAAACACAAAAAGTTGGAATTTGCCCCCAATGAATCCGGCCTATGGAAAAAAATAGCGTTAAGAAGCGCGGCGTAGTGGAGCGTTAAAAATAAAAACTCTCCGCTGAGTAGCATTTAAAATTGCTCTGAGCGTTATGGAGCTTTTGTTTTTATTTAGCGGAACGGAGTACGCTTTAGCTAAATTTTTT
>JAIUMA010000024.1 GCA_022565795.1 Balneolia bacterium | reverse complement strand
AATGCTCGCTGCTAATAGTGTACCAGTCGAGATGGTTGTGCGGGTAGTTCAGCCAGGCGGGCCGCTGCTGGGCTTCAGCATGGTAAACATCGGTAATGGCAGGACCAAGCAGCGCCATAGCTCCGGCTGCCAGCAGGCCTTTAAAGAAACGTTTGCTAAATAAGGAACCGGAAAAAGTCATGTATAAAGCTAAAAAGAGAAATTATCGAATTACGGCAATTTTAATGAGGCGGGTTTCTTCGCGTCCGCCGTTGGTGGCCCGTACGCGGGCGTAGTAAACACCGCTGCTCCATCCGGATGTGTCGAGCAGAACTTCCTCGGGCGTTCCGCCTCTGGACTGCAGACGGCGCTCATACAAGCGGTTACCGCTCATATTGGTTACCGTAATGGTGATGTCGGCTTGCTCACTGGTTTGATACCTTACCCACGTCTCGTTGGTTGCAGGATTGGGCCAGTTGTAAGTCTCCTCAGCGTTGAGGAGACCGAAAGCGGAAGGACCATCGCTGTCGCCAAGCGGATTTGCGGCTACTTTATTTCCGGGGTCATTTCCGTAAACAGATCCCCAGAAAACCTCACCCGTACCGTCGAGCTCCCAGATTTTAAGATCACCGGCGGAGCTGACCGCATACAGCAGATTATCTCTCAGAACGGGCTGAAGCGGAAACTCCAGCGGGTCATCAGATAGTGAACCGGCGTAGAGAGGGAAACCGTCGATCGGGTTGAGGCGGTTGTCGAAAGCATGAATAATGTAAGAAAGGCTGTCTGCTGCCGGAACAAGCAGATCAGCGCGGCCGTCGCCGGTGAGGTCAGCTACAATCGGAGTAGACAGAAACCGCTGACCCTCAGGCGCGTCAAGCGGGAAATCCCAAAGGAAAGCGCCGTTGTCATTTCGCCCTTCAAGGCGATTCTCGGCAAAGTTGATGTAAAGGAAGTCCAGCGAGCCGTCGTTGTTGAAATCGACCAGTGCCGGCCAGCTGAGACCCGGAAATCCCGATGTCTGTGCAAGGGTGATGTCATCGCGGGAGTCTTCTGCCAAAAGGGTGATTTGATTATTGGTGATGAGCAGGGGCTGAGGCGACGCATCTGTGTTAACCCTTACGGTTGCCGCATACACTCTCGATTCGTCTCCGGATCCCACATTCCTGCTTATGCGACCGTCGGTGGTCGTAAGCTGCCCGTTTTCGATGATGGTTTGCACGCCGCCAACTGAAGCGCTCTGCTGGAAACCTCCGCTTACGAGCTGGATCTCACCAGTTTGCGCATTAAGCCTTGCGGGCGTGGTATCAATATCGATTAGCTGACCATCAACGGTAGAAGGGATGCCAAAAACGGCCTCCGGAATGCCTGTTGCCCAGACTGTTTCGAAAGCAGAAGAAGATTCATCATACTGGAAAAGAGAAGCGCTGAAGCCATCGGAATCTTCGCTTACGGTCAGGACGCCATCCATCGTAAATAGTGGCATGCCGGTGCCTGAAGGTAAATCGATGCGGCCTGCTTCATCAATTCCTGCTTCAGCATTTAATGGAAAAGCTGAGACGGTTGAAGCGCTTGGAACGAGCAAAAACGGTGTTCCCTGCCCGGATGAGTAGAGTGAAGGTGATTGCGGCCATGCGTAAAACAGGCCTTCCATCTGGCTATAACCCGTACCTATGTTGCCTTCATAAAGCAGATTTACATTCTCCGCTGAAGCCGTTCTGGCGCGGAATGAAGCAACCGGCAGATTGTCGGAAAAATCATAAAATTCAAAAAAGGTGCTGCTTCCGGTATTGCTGCGGTTATTCGGGAAAGTATCGTCCGCAAAGCGATTTTGGTACAATACGATACGCTGGCCGGTTGGTGTAATCACCGTAAAGTCGTTGCCCGACCACCAGAAGTCGAACGGCCCGCCGTTGGCGAAGTTGGTCAGTCCCTGGGCAGGACGACCGATATCCTGCGCACCATCAGCCTCCTGAAGCGCAATACCACGTCGGTCGAAGTTATTATTGATCGCATTGTCGTCGATAGTTCTGCGTATCACGGCCTCATCGATATGCCAGATGAGCATGCCGCCGTTCAGTATTCTGTCGTCGTCAGAGCCCGGAATGCCGTCTTCACCTACATCAAGCCCGCCGGGAAGACTCCAGTCGAAATTACTGACGTTTACCAGCACGCCTGCAGGGAAAATTTCATCGTAATCACTTTGGTCCGTCGGTGAAAAGCGGTCTTCGCTATTATCGAAGGTGCGCGTTTCTATGGAGCCGTCAGGCAGCCGGAAAGTGAGCTCTACTCCTGTATCCTGAGGATCACGGTGGCGGTTTTCGACCAGAAAATACTCGTCGGAGGAAATCCGATGTCGAGCTACCCGTGCGGAGGCGTCGCCAAGTGCAACGGAAGGCAGGGTGATGGGCGCCTCGTCCGAAAGCGAAATGTCGAAAGGTGTATCCCAGCCCATGAATATGCGTTCCCATGCTGAGGGTAGCGGTGGAAAAAGTCCGTAATAAGAAAAAATACCGGCACCGTCCATCAGGCCGAACTGACCAATTCCGGATGATCCCGTTTCCGTGTTGAACAGGTCGGGCAGACCAAGAAAGCTGCCTACGTTGGCGGTAAGAATACCGTTTATGGAAAGCTCAAGCACGATTTCTGCGCCGGTTACGTCTTCACCGCGTCTGGACTGCGTTTGGGGCAAAATTGCGGTATTAGTTACCCGAAGGCCACCGGGAAGGGGAATGCCGTCGAAATCAGGTCCGGCATCAGAGGAAAGCCTTGACACAGCATCCTTATCAAGAAACACAGAGGGAATATCCTGCGGCGTGTTATCCAGAATGGTGCCGGTGAGCTCGATGTCGCGGCCTGCACCAGCATGAAAAATGACAAACATCGTTCGATCCTGCGGAAGACCGCTCAGGTCGGGCAGGTCGGAGGCGGCTACGGTCGTCCATGTGTCGTAGAACAGATCACCCAGACGAAAATTTTCGCTGTCGTCAGGACCGGTTGGAGAATATTCACGCATCGGCTTATCCAGGCGGTAAACTTGCGGAAGTACGGTGAATTCAATATCGAGCTGGCCGCCGGATGCCTGTTCGAAATAGTTGCGTGCAAACTGCAGATGTGCCTCGAAGTAGCCCTGATCGTGCGGCAGGGGCCCGATTGTGATGTCATCGCGCATCAGGTAATCGAGCTCAAACGTTCCGTTGCCGGAAGTAAAGCGGTTTTCTTCTGGCTCGAACTCAACCATCGCTGCTACAATATGGATGGTTCCCTGGGAGATGGGGTAACTTAACGGGGCAGGACGCTCGGCGCTATCAGAAAGTTGATGAGGTTTAAAGGCCGGAACAACCGTTTCCTGTGCCTTCACCGGAGAAAAAGAGAAGCCAAAAATAAAAAGCAGAAGAATACCCGCTGTGGATATTCTTCTGCCTGTAATGAAGAAATGGAGCATGAAAATGCTTATGCGATGGAAATATTAGGGATATGTCAGAAATTCAGCAGAACCGATAATCGGATGGTATTGGCCAGCGGGTGATCTTCCCGGATGGTATACAAGTAGCTGAAATCGACCCCGAACATATTGTATCGCAGACCGGCACCGAAAGTAAGGAACTGACGGTCACCGTTGTTTGGTGCCTCGTAGAAATAACCGGTACGGATGGCGAACTGCTGGTTGTACCAGTATTCGGCGCCAATGGCGTACATGAACTGCTCCGCAAGCGGTACATCAATGAAGTCCTGGCCGTCAAAACGGGTGTATGTGTCCCATGATCTGTAGAGGGCTTCCATTACGCCCATAGCCTGCCCGGCGGTATCGTTACGAGCCATAATTTTGGATACATCACCAGCAAAGGTAATGGTATTGAAACCCTGATCATCAAGCGCGATATCGTAGGCTACGCCCATGCGAAGGAGGGTAGGGAGCGGATCGCTCTGGGCATCATCCGTATACTGAATGGCAGGACCAATGTTCGAAAGGTTTACACCTGCACTGAAACGGGAAGCACGATCGAACAGGATAAACTCATTACTGCGGTAGAGCGCAGCTACGTCGATACCAACACTGGTACCTGCTTTCGCTGTCTGACCACCAACATCGATATTTGGAGTGAGGCGGCTGTAAATGAAGCGGAAGCCCGTTCCAAGCGCCCAATTGTCGTTCAGCTGGAAACCGTAGCTAAGACCTGTTGCCAGCTCATAGCTCGAAAAGCTTCTGAGCTCCCGGCCGGTTTCATCGGTTTGAATCTGTTCTCCAAGGTTGAGGTAGGTGATGTGTCCGCCAATAGTACCGATGCCGTCAATGTGGGTTTTACCTACAAGGTAGTTGTAGAAAAGGTCGGTGTTGAAGTTCGGAAGCCAGCTCGCGTAGGTTAATGAAAGCTGGGTTTCTTTTGGCTGAAAAGCCAGACCTGCGGGATTCCAAAAAACAGCGGATGCGTTGTCGGCAATAGCCACGCCTGCGTTACCCATACCCGGAGTACGGGAATCAGGCTCGATTTGCATAAAAGGAACTGCGGTGATACCCACCTGTGCAAAGCTGTAGCCAGCGCCGAGGCAGATCAGCAGCATACCGGTGAGTATAGATTTTGTTACTTGCTTCATATCTTCGTTAATCTATGGATTGTTAATAAACGATGGTGTTCGGTATCGGCTGTTTTATAGACGTATGTTTTAAATTAAGGATAGATTTCCAGTCTTTCGGAAATTTTATCGAATGATTACAAGTCGTTCAATCTTTTCTTGTGTGATCCTGCCTTCGGGTCCGTCGGTGCGCACACGAAGGTGATACAGATAGGTTCCGGCGGCCAGGCGATTGTTGTCGTCGTCGCGGCCGGCCCACTCAAACATTTCCAGATTGCCGGTTGCTATGCGGCTTTCACGAATTTGTGCAACAGGTCTGCCCGAAAGCGTATAGATTCGGATGAACACGTCAAGCGGCTGACCAACGGCCTGATTGTGCTCAAAAGCAAACCTGGTGAAGTTATTCATTGGGTTAGGATAGTTATACACGTTTCGGATGGTGAGGTCATTGCCACCGGAAACATCAAAAAAGATTTCAGACTCTCCGACATTGTTGAAAACATCCCATACGCGAACGCTCAGGGAGTAGCTTCCGTCTTCGAGATTGTCCAGCGGATATTCAATCTGCCCGCGGGTGAAATCATCGAGTTCGCCGGAATAGAAATCATTTAGTATAAACGTCTGTTCCTGCTGCGGATTGTCTACATTCCGCAATATGGCGATAATTTCGTGCCCTACGCCGGCTCCAGTGGTATTTACACCGCCTTCACTGAAGACGTTTACGAACAGCGTCGGATCCTGGTTGACCAGCGAGCCGT
The DNA here is from genome assembly GCA_022565795.1 of Balneolia bacterium. GTDB lineage: Bacteria > Bacteroidota > Rhodothermia > Balneolales > Cyclonatronaceae > Cyclonatronum. Next base: position 38,692 of record JAIUMA010000024.1, on the reverse strand, counting down.
TCACAAAGTTGTCGTCGTTCAGGTAGGCATCGAGCTCCGGACCGTCGAAAATGTTTTCAGCTTCTTCATTAATTCCGTTGAGGAAGAAACCGGAGAACGAGCCTGCAGCATCGGTACGGGTTGGGTTTACAGCATATACGTGGATTCGGGCGAGGGAATCGGAGTAGGCGATATCCTTAGGCACGATAAACTCCGTGCTGAATTCACCGTTTACAATACTCACGCGACCATTGAAAAGCACGTCGTTTTGAACGCGGAAACCACACTCGGGCTGAAGGAGCCCGCAGGTTACGTCCGGGTTAGGCAGCGACTCAAGCCTCGATGCATCAAATACGCGCACGACGCCTTCACCATTAAAATCGGTATCCGGTAGCCCGTTGGCATCGCTAACCTGACCCGCAATGGTCATTCGGTCCAGAGAGCGAATCTGCAGCGGGCCGGTGCTGAAATCTGTGATGTCGTTGATACTGGTTATATCAATTTGCTTTTCAGGAAGTCCCATCGTCATAGCCGGATCCCCCAGAAGCACAAATTTACGGCTGTTAATTCTGTTGTTACCAGCGGCCTCGTTATTAGCAGTGACAAAGTTTTTGGTGTCTTTGAAAATTTGACCAATCGTTTTGTTTGAACCGTCAGGGTTTCGCTCAACCATCTGTCGCGTAAGCTCGATATGAAGGGCAAAGTTATTATCCTGCCCGGCATTTGGACTGCTACTGGTAAATACTACGCGCGAGGTCGTAAGCGAAGCTACAGCACCGCCATTGTTGTGGTTAATGAGCTTTTCGGCACCGGAGAAGTCAACATTATCGTCGTATCGCCCGAACGAACAGGTGGCCGTAACCATAATGAACGGTCGGTTACGGTTGGTGAGGCGGGGAATATCTGAGGATTGAAACAGACGCTGCTGCGTAAGCTGCTGCTCGCTTCCATGCCCGGAAAAATGCAGCGTGAGCGTACCATTATTTATTTGATTCACCAGAGCTGTAGTGGCCTGCGGTACGCGCTGACCTGCAGGTGTGTTCTCGACCGGATAGCTGAACTGATAGAGCTTGCGCACACGGATGCCGGTTGCGTCTTCATCTATGGTTTCAGCAGTGAAGTCGGCGTTAAATGTGTGCAGATCACGGTCGTTGCTCTGACCGTTTACGTTATCGTCTGCGGTAAAAGTGAAGAGCGTGCGCCAGTCGCCGGCCTGCTCCAGGTTTTCAAAGGCAATCACTTTATCGACCATATTGTTGGCCTGTTCCAGGGTTTGTACCGGAAAGCGGCCAATCTGCACGTCCAGACGGTTGTTCTGATCCTGACGTCTCCAGCTGCCCTCATCATCGCCAAGGAAAGCAAAGAAATCATCGCTTCCGTAGGTGTCAACTCTGGACAGGTTGTCGTTGTCGACATAGTGCTGGAAGTTGAACACCAGGTTCTGCATAGGGGAAGTCTCAATGCCTTTGTAGTCGAAAGTGGCGTTGCCAAATAGTACAAGATATTTCGGCATCAGATCATCATCGAGTCCGGCCATATCATACAGGTACTTCATGAAGTCGCGAATGGCAACAGGGTCTGCAACGCCGCCATTAAACTCATTAAAAATCTGGCGCTGCGTTACGATTAAAGGGCGCAAGCCGTTTTGCGCCGCACGGTAGTCGGCGAGCCGTTGTGCCGCGTCTACCAGGGTTTCGTGCGTTACGATGATGTAATCAGGGAAAAAGTTGGTGCCGCTCAGGTTTTGGTTCGCCACCGGTGAGCCCATTGCAGGCGTTAAAAATCTTGTGGCGGCAATCAGCTTGCGGCCCGGGCTGTAGAAATAGCGGGCCGACCAGTTGTTACCACTGCCTTCAGAAGGAATGAGAACGGGATTAGCAGGATCGGTGACATCCATCACCATCGGCTGAGAAGTGAAGCCATTAAATACGTATCGGGCTATCTGCGGGCTGCTTTCAGCATCATCAGGTGACAAAAACTCCAGAATACCGTTATTCGGAGCTAAAAGACGATTGGCGCGAATATGGATGAAGTCTACCCAACCGCGTGTATCGGGTGAAGTTGGGTTAAACTGCGCCTGAACCTGAATGCGGTCGTTCTCCAGGTTTACATTATTGATGATGCGAGTGATGTTACCCAAATTGGCCGCTCTCCCTGTTGCCGATACGAGATTTGTGATTGGCGTAATGGTGATTGAGCCCGCATTTTGTCCGGCCTTAGTAAAACTGAATGATGATGTCGTTCTGGAACGCGCGCCCATTCTGGCTCTGAATTCCACATCAGTGCCCTGGATGAAGCCGGCAAGTGTATCTGTGAATACGGTTTGATTGCTGAATTCAGGCGTAAAAAGCTGACCAAACCAAAATGTGCCGGACCGCTGCTGGGATTCCGGCATGTAGAGATCCTGCTCCAGCCAGAGGAAGTCGCGGAATTGTGTAATCTCCTGAGAAACCGAACCGGAAGCCTGAAATGGAGTGAGGCGCTGTCCGCGCTCTTGCCCAACGGTTATAAAAATGTAGTTCCGGGTGTCGTAAGCATGCAGATTATGGCTCCAGTCACGTGCAACCGGATCGAAAATGCGCTCATTGATATCGTTGGCGTAGAATATGACAGCATCGTTACTGCCGAAATTCCCGTCTGACTCACCTTCAACCAAAATCGGGATTTGTGCAAAAGCAGGACGCTCATCGGCGTTCGGCTTTGGCAGCTCGTATCCCGGAGTACCCCATATTTGGATGTTTCTCGGGTCGATGTTATCGGTATCAATTCCCAAATCGCGAAGATAGCTGCGGCTCAGGCGGTAGATTCCATTTTTAGTAATCGGTATCCGGTACCATGTGCCGCTGTTGAGGGGATGCGCTTCAGCCGAAAGCGGGCGGGCGGCTCCCTGCGTGGCGTTGGCAGACCAGGTCTGGTCGTTGTACACCCTGATGCGCAAATGTCTGGCTACCAGAAAGCTCTCGGAATTGTTCAAATCCTGGCGCGCAACGTTCAGGATAAGCGTGGAGCGGTACTGTTTGCGATACTCAAAAACCGGGCTTGCTACAATGAAAGACTCCGAGGTCGATGGGATAATCGCCATCAGGTCTTCAGCGGTGCCTACCTGCTGAGACATCAGGTTATTAGCCCTGTTTGTGCGAACGATGTCCTGTTCGAGCACGCGGTAGCGAAGTTCGCCTTCGCGAAATGGGACATCCAGAAACTCCGGAGCTGCAATTTTGAGGCTGTCGTTCCGGAATTCGTAATCGGTAAATTCAGACGTTTGCTGAATAACACGGAACTGCTGTGCATGAAGATCAACGGAAGTAATTCCGATGAAAATCAACAAAATACAAACGCGGGAAAAAATGTGCACGGTATTCAATTCAGAGCGTGAATAAAAGGTTCTGCTTGGCGACGGAGAAGACAAAAAAAGCTAATCTCCAAAATAGTGAAAGTATTTGTAAACAGTTATGTAGCGTATGTCGCGATAAATCAGCTCTTTTGTGTAATTGAGTGCGGATAGAAAGGAACTTCAAAAATACCTTTACATCCCTATAAAAGCAAGTGAATTAACCAAGTAAACCCTCTTTTGATCACATTGTTCCCGATCATAAAAAGAAAAGTTCAATCACCCTTCCGGAGGTAAATTCTTATTAAAAACGCCCGGACTGTAAAGCAGCCCGGGCGTTGATATTGCTGCAGATGAGCCTCATTGGCATCACCTCAAAACGGGATTACAGCATCTCTACGGTGATGGCAGACGCGCCGCCGCCGCCGTTGCAAATACCTGCACAGCCCTTTTTACCGCCTGTGCGCTTGAGCGCGTGAAGCAGCGTAACGATGATGCGGGCACCGGAGCATCCGATCGGATGGCCGATACTTACCGCGCCGCCGTGAATGTTCACTTTGGACGGATCAAGCTTTAGAAGCTGATTGTTTGCAATCGATACAACTGAAAAAGCTTCATTAATTTCGAACAGGTCTACGTCATCCACGCTGTAGCCGGCACGCTTAAGCGCAATCGGAATGGCATCGGCCGGTGCGGTTGTAAACCATTCAGGCTCTTTAGCAGCGCTGGCCTGACCTTTAATTTTTGCAATAGGCTTAAGACCAAGTTCATTGGCTTTTTCTTCGCTCATTACCAGAATAGCCGCTGCGCCGTCGTTGATGGAGCTGGCGTTTGCAGCCGTAATGGTTCCGTCTTTTTCGAAAACAGGGCGAAGACCCGGTAACTTATCGAAGTTTACGCGGTTTACTTCCTCATCAGCCTCAATCTTGGTAACGTTGCCCTTGCGGTCTTTTACGTTAATTGGGATGATTTCATCGGAGAACCAGCCTTCATTTGTTGCTTTTTGAGAACGCTTGTACGACTCGATGGCGAAATTGTCCTGGTCCTCGCGGCTGATTTTCATCTCGCGTGCTGTTTTCTCGCCGGCGTTACCCATGTGGTAGTCGTTATAAACATCCCAAAGACCGTCTTTAATAATGCCGTCGAGCGCCTGAGCATGACCAAGCTTTGAACCGTTGCGATGTCCGGGCAGGTAGTAAGGCACATTGCTCATGCTTTCCATACCGCCGGCAACAATCACGTCTGCCTCGCCGGTTTGAATCTGGTTTACGGCCATCATCACAGCCTTCATTCCTGAAGCGCATACTTTATTAACAGTAGTTGATGGCGTGTTTTTGTCGAGCCCGGACTTTAGTGCAGCCTGACGCGCCGGCGCCTGACCGATACCGGCCGTAAGTACACAGCCCATAATTACTTCCTGCACATCATTAGGCTTGCAGTTGGTCTTTTTTAGCAGACCGGTGATGGCTGCTGCGCCAAGTTCCGGCGCCGAAAATGATGAAAGACTTCCTCCAAATGATCCGATTGGGGTTCTGTATGCCCCTACAATGACTACATTTTTCATAAATGATTTCTTTTAGATATATGTGTAATGGTATTGTTTATTTAGTCAAATCTTGCTGTTTATTCTTGCTACAGATCCGATTCATCTCTCCATGAACGGATCTGCCAGTTTTCAGTCGAATCTTCTCTTGCCAAAACGAAATTTACGGCTCCGTCAGTCCGAATCAGGTCGGCGGCTTCAAGCGCAACCGTTAAGTCGAATCTTCTGATTACCTGCGCGCGGTCCCGCTCCGCATTAACTTCCTGCGAGATAATGTTATTCCATTGAATGCGAATATCCCTGCTGTTTATAAAAAGCCTGTACGTACTGTTCATTTCCTCAACCCTACCCCAGCTTATATCCACATTGTTGTCGTAATCGCGGAACGTGAAGGTGAAGTCCGATGCAATCAGCGGGCCATACAACGTAGTATCACGAAGCTGGTACGCATTTTGAAAACGGGTGAAAAAACCTTCTATGGTGGAAGGGTCGCCCAAAAGCTCCTCAAACGGATCACCCTCTTCTGCGCCTGGTGCGAACGGATTCCAGCATCCCAGCCCGATAAAGGCCAGAACTGTCAGACCGAACCAGGTAAGGACGGTAGATTTGTATGAGGTCGCTTCAGTCAAATAGCGGGGAGGATTAAGTCGATATTAAACGGCAGAGAAAGCTTTTTCGAGATCTTCAATCAGGTCATCGGCGTCTTCAATTCCAACCGAAAGTCTGATGAGCGAATCGTTCAGTCCTGCTTTTCTGCGCACTTCAGCAGGAATAGAGCCGTGTGTCATGCTCGCCGGGTGGCTAATGAGTGACTCTACACCGCCCAAACTTTCAGCCAGTGTGAAAAGCTTGGTGTTCTTCATAAACGTATGTGCCGACTCAATATCGTCGGTTTTAAGGGTGAAGGAAACCATGCCGCCGAATGCCTTCATCTGCTTTTTGGCCACTTCGTGTCCGGGGTGGTCTTCAAAACCGGGAAAGCGCACGTTTTTCACTTTCGGATGATTCTTAAGGTGATGTGCAATCTTCTCAGCGTTTTTGCAGGTACGGTCCATACGCACAGCCAGCGTTTTGATGCCGCGCAGCGTGAGATAGCAGTCCATCGGACCGGGCACGCCTCCGGTTGTCTTCACCTGAAACCGCAGATTTTCAAGAATTTCTTTGTTTGATGTGGCTACGGCTCCGCCAATTATATCAGAATGACCGCCAAGGTATTTGGTGGTTGAATGCATTACTGCATCGGCACCCAGCTCGAGCGGGCGCTGCAGATACGGAGACGCGAAGGTATTGTCTACTACCGTGAGCATGTTCTTGCTCTTAGCCAGTTTCGTGAGCGCCTCAATGTCGACGATGTTGAGCAGGGGGTTGGTTGGCGTTTCAATCCACAGAAGCTTGGTGTCTTCGTTGATGGTATCGCGGACATTTTCGACATTAGTCATGTCTGTAAATGTGAATCTGATGCCAAATGGTTCGAAAACCTGCGTAAACAGGCGGTACGTGCCACCATAAAGATCATTCGAAGCAATGATGTGGTCGCCGGGACGAAACATTTTAATGATGGCGTCCATGGCTGCGCAACCGCTGGCAAAGCATGCACAGGCATCAGCTCCCTCGAGACCCGCTATCATATTTTCGAGAGCGGTACGGGTTGGGTTACCTACGCGGGCGTAATCATAGCCTTTGTTTACATCGGGCGCTTCCTGAACGTAGGTGGATGTCTGAAAAATGGGTGGCATAACCGCGCCTGAGGTTTCTTCGGGCGCCTGACCTGCATGAATTACTTTAGAGTTGAACTTCATTAAAACGGTAGTCCTTGTAGTTGCTTAAAAAGTGGTGAAAGGCAGCTTGAGTAGCGGTCGTATCTTTAAAATCTGACATTAGAAGAGTTGAGCTATAATTATAGCTGTTATACTGTGTGGACCGGCTTTTAGCTGTCGAATCTTGCTAAGATGGTAAGATACAAAGTTGAGTCCAGCTATTGAAATGGTTAACAAACAGAACAGGCCCGCATTCCTGGAGAATGCGAGCCTGTAAAATCAGCTGGTTGCGCTAAAAAAGTGTATTAGAGGGCGCCTGCGTTGGTGCGCGCAATTTCGGCTTCCTCTTCCATATCGAGCATCTCATAGACATCGCCAAGTGCCAGCCAAACCTGCTGATTGGCAGGGTCCTGCTCAGACAAAAGCTCAAGATGGTTCAGACTCTGATAAAGATGATCTGATATGTCCTGCTCGCGATCAGAAGTAGAAAGAAACGGAAAGTCTGCGTACAGATTCGTCAGCCTGATGGCCAGATTCCTGTGATACAATCCAACCGTCTGATTTGCCAAAAGGTGATCCTGATTCAGAACAAGGGCAGCCTCAAACTCAGATTCTGCGGCTCTCAGGTCGGTCATAGCCGAGTCGAAAAACTGCTCATTTTCATCGCGTGAGTTCCCGGTACTGATTTCATCGAGCGTGTCCATGGCGTTGAGCGCCAGAATCCGGCCATAGCCGAGCTTGCTTTCAACAGTTTGAGCATCGAGGCGGCTTAGTCGTTCGAGTACTGCAAAAGCTTCATCATTCCGACCAAGCTCCAGCAGTGCATTTGCCAGACCACGTCCGGAGTTAATAAGTCCCTGACCGTCGTTCCATGATTCATACAGCACCGGAACGGCTTTCTCAAACTCATACTCCTGCACGTAGAGAAATCCAAGTGCGGCAACATGCCGGCTGGCTGCGACTCCGTTTTCGTACATACCCTCGAGCGCAGAAATGGCAAGGTCGGTTTCACCCATTTCATAATACAGCTCAAAGAGGATATCGTAAATACGGGGTTCGTCGGCACGAATGATCCGGGCATTTTCCAGATGCGCAGCTGCGGTAATACGATTGGTATTGTCCAGATACTCACCGCTTGCGAGTATGTTCTGAGCAGCATTGTTCTCGGCATCAAATTTTTCGGTGCGCAGTTCGGAAGCACGGTTTCGTATACTTCTTTCCTGATTAGCATCAGCTGTTTCTCTGGCTATTTGCAAAGATTCGACCATATCCCGGTACAGGGTTGCGCGGTCTGCCGGCTGATTATTACGAGCCATTTCGGCAATAATCTCGGCTTTCAGCAAGTGGGCTTCAGCGTTTTCCGGATTTTCGACCGCCGCGCGGTTAGCGGTTCGCAGGGCTTCAGAAAGGTTATCACCCTGGCGCAAATTTTCAGCGCGATCCAGGTGAGACGATTGTGAGCATGCAAAAAAGAACCCGAAGGCTATGACAAGCACAGCCATTCGGGTAAGTTGATTCAACATAAAGGTAGTGAGATATAAAGGGTTAGAGTCCGGCTCTTTCAGCGGCTTCTTCAGCCTGCTCGGCCATGCCAAGGCGAGTATAAACCTGGAAGAGTTTCAGCCAGTTGTCAGATTCCTCAGGCTCGAGCTCTGCTGTTAGCTCATAAAACGGAAGAGAAGCCTCAAAGTAAGCACGTGCTCTCTGCTGGAAATCTTCCGTATCGATATCCTGGGTAAACAAGTTGTTCATCTGGTCGAGAAGCGCGAGGCCACGGTTTTCGTTAATGGCGCCAAGCGTGTAGGTTGTATTTGGCTCTTCCGGATCGAGCTCGTGTGCCCGTAAAAGCTGCTCTTCAGCACGTTCGGCAATTTCGAAGCGAAGCTCATCAATTCTCATGATTTCTACCTGGATTTCATCCATTTCATTTTCGAGACGCTCGATTTTACCTAAGTCGGGGTTGGTACTGCGTGCTTCATCACGAAACTCAGAGTTCAGGTCGAACAGACGATCGTAAAGACCCGCAATTTCATCAGTCATATTCAGATATTCCTGATAAATCTGGGAACCCATCACAAGGCGATATTGCGGATTGTTCGGATCCGTTTCGATGAGCTGCTGGAGAATTTCCATAGCTCTTTCATTCTCTCCTTGGCGGAAGTAAATATTAGCCTGCTCCTGAACGAAGAAAATCTCATCGGGGAAAAGATCCGCGGCGCGCTCCAGAAGATTCAGACTAGCCTGCTCATCTTCTTTCACCTGATAGAAGTAGGCGAGACGCTGGTAGCGGGTAAGATCCGGCTCAGTTGATTGATCAACTGCTTTCTCCATGTAGTTAACAGCATTGTCTACATCGTCCATCATGAAGTAGAGCTCAGAAAGAGCATCCAGGTTCATGGTGCTGTCTGGCATTACAGCATGTGCGTTGTACACATGGTAAATGGCTGTTTGAAGAACTTCCGGCGGATTTTCCACTTCGAAGTCGATACCGCCAATACCCTGGGAGTATTCATCCTGCCAGCGTGCTACCAGCAGAGAGATGGCAGATTCGGCCTCGTTTGATGCAATTTCCTGCTCTCTGTATAGCTCATCAGCGCGAACCATGTTTTCACGCGCTTTTTGCAGGTCTTCACGACGCTCTGATACCGGCTTATCATCGGCTAACTCGAGGTGAGCTGCTCCGATGTAGAAGAAAGCGTCTGCATTATCAGGATTTTCGACTAGCGCCCTGTTAGCTGCATCAATCACGCCCTGATAGTCGGAGTTTCTGAGATTGAGTTTAGCAGATTCGATGTTGGGATCACTTGCACAGGAAGCCAGAATAGCGGCTAAAAGGATGGCAAGTGTGGTGATCTTGAAATTAATTTTCATGACAGATTATTTAATTTATCGTCTAATAATGTTACAGTATTTTTGCCTAATTAAGGTAATGATAGCTGAACCCTCACGCAATATATGGAAAGAATCATTATGTTGTGAGAGCAGGCCCTGAAAGCGTAACTTCTCGACTGTTTAACCAATCAGGCATTTCTGTTCAATTTGTGCAAACCAGATGCTAACGCTTTCATTAAGTCAGTTACACAACGGGTCGCTTTAATGCATAACGGATTATGCAGGTTTTTAATTATTTAGAAAGGATTTTGCTATATGAGTCACAAGCTGATACACATCTCTAACGCGCCGGCTGCTATTGGCCCTTATTCACAGGCGACAGTTTTTAACGGTATAGTTTACTGCTCCGGTCAGATTGGTATGCATCCGGATACCGGTGAGTTTGCAGGTGAAGATGTTGCGACACAGGCGAAGCAGGTCATGAAAAACCTTGGGGCGGTTATTGAAGCCGCAGGATCATCTTTCAGCAAAGTATTGAGGTGTACCATTTTCCTCGAATCGATGGATGACTTTGCAATCGTAAATGAGATTTACGGCTCCGCATTTCCGGAGAATCCCCCCGCCAGAGAGACGGTGGCGGTGCGCACGCTTCCCAAAAATGCGAAGGTGGAAATCAGCTGTATAGCCTACGTCTGATTAGGCTAATGGTTAAACGTGTGTGTAAACTCTGATACGTTTCCGGCTCTGTCGGGTACCTCAATAGTGATGGTGTTCTGACCTCTTAAGGGCTCAAAACCCGGAAGATGATAGGTAAGAAGATGACCAAACGGATCGTACTCGGCTATGCCGCGGACTCCGTTAACTTTGAATACCACGTTGTTGAAGTCAATTCCCGTCTGAAGGTCAACAGCCCGTACGCTCACAAACCAGCGCTGATCTGAATTTCTTCTCCACAATCTGGGACGGCTTATTTGAGGCGCAGTAGTATCGGCTGCAATCACGTACAGCCCAAAACCACCAACATTAGCCGTAAGCTGATTGCCCTCAACCGTTGAAGACATTGCCGAGCGTGCGTTGTTTCTTTCATTTACGAAGTACAGGCTCAGTTTGTCGTTATCGGCCAGACTGTCGGGCAGCGTTAGTGTAAGCCTGAAACCGCGCTGCAGAGGCTCATCGCCCGGAGAAAACCTGAAAAATTCTTCCCCGTTTCTGGTGAAGCGGTTTGCGTGCACATAGGTTGTGTCGTACACGGAGTTTTCCGCAAAGTTGATGCGCATGCGATGTGCCGGAAAGCGAAGCTCTGTTTCCCGACCCGGCAGCACCCTGTTCAGAGTGAAGGACCCTGTGGCTTCGCTGTTTATCTCTACTACATCTCCCTCGATCGGAGCGGTCTGCCTGCTGTTCAGGATTTCATATTTATGAACGGGCCTGCCGAAATCGCCCCGGCTACGGATGCTGAGGTTCCTTGCCTCATTCAACGGACGAATCCATGCATTCGTCCAAACAAAATGTTCGTGGGGCGGTCGGTTTTGCTCGGAAAGCGGGGCAGGTGGCGAAACGGTTCCGGCTTTGAATGTGAACTGAACATCTGGCTCACGGTAAGCCGGCTCATCTGGTACCCGAACTTCCAGGGATGCAGTAGCGCGGTTGCCGTAAAAATCCAGCGCAGTAATTTCTACCTGATGCGTGCCCGGTTCCAGGTGAAGAAGCCCGTCACCTAAATCGCGGTCATAAAACGGGAGTGTATTTGCCGGTAAAATATGCAGCCTCTGGAAACCGCCTCTTCGCTGCTGAAGCAGAGGAAAGACGCGGTCAATAAGCATCTGACGGCTTTGTCCCATGTAGAAACTATCTACTTTGGAATGAAACATGGGCTCTCCGTTAACTTTCATTTCGAGTGCATAGACCGCATAAACATTCCGGCCGTTGTCTGAGCGGTCGCTGGCATTGACGGCAATTCCGATGGTTCCTTCCGCATCGATACGCCCAAAGTTGAAGTGGTTCCCGCTTCGGGATGGTGTTCGGGTGATCATCTCGGCGTTACCGTTTATGAGAGCATCACCACTCATCGGCAGGATTGCCATGGAAGAGAAGGTTGGTGGCACGCTATCGGCGATATGGATACCCGCCAGCATGGGGTTAAAAGCAGCGTTGTGTGGTGAGCGAAGCTCGAAATGGAGGTGGGGCGGACCAATTCCGGTAGAGCCCGTTCGGCCTATCAAATCACCCTGACTAAAACGGAGATTGTACTCTGTCATGATTTCATCGAAAGAGTGCTCATAGGTCTGAAACCGGAGGGAGTCGACAATCGCACGAATGCCCGGTTCGAAATCCTGGAGGTGGGCATATACAGAAAATGAGCCGTCATCATGCTGCAGGTAAATCACGTTTCCGTACCCGTGGGGACTGATTCCAACCCGAAACAACACTCCGTCGCGTGCTGCGTATACCTCATAGCCTTCGCGCCCCCAGGTCCCGATATCGGCCGCAGCGTGGAAGTGAGCCGAGCGGGTTTCAGCGAAGGTCGCAGAAAAGTAGTCGCTTGCATCCGTTGGCCAGATATACGTTGCCGTAGAGTCAATAAAAGGCGGGAGGTTTGGTTCCGGGCTCAGATTCTGAGCGGCAACAGAAGACCACAGCCCAATTAAGGCCATGAGGGTAATAAGCAAGCGCAGATGCACGATTACAAGCGAAAGGGTATAAAGTGAAGAGTGATGTTATTTGGTCAGATTTCTTTTACTGATACGCTCAAACGGCTCAGATTATTTCCCAGCGTGGCTACTACTTTATCACCATTTTTCAGCGGACCAACGCCGGCCGGTGTGCCGGTGAAAATGAGGTCGCCTTCATGAAGTGTAATAAACCGAGAGACGTAGCTTATTAACGCGGGGATAGAGAAAATCATGTCTGAAGTATTTCCGTCCTGCCGCGTTTGTCCGTTTACGGTTAACTTCACATTTAGATTATGCGGGTCCGAAACCTCTGCGGCCGGAACGAAGCTGCCAATTGGAGCAAATGTATCCATACCTTTGGCCAGTGTCCACGGTTGTGATTTCTCTTTGAGCGCAGCCTGAAGGTCACGTGCTGTTACGTCGATACCTATGGCGTAACCGGAGACGTAATCCATTGCCTCAGCCTCTGAAATATAACGGCCAAACTTACCGATTGAAATAACCATTTCTGCTTCGTGATGAACATCCTGCGTGAGGTTGGTTGGTATGATGATCTCACCACCATCGAACGTTACGGTATTTACGGGTTTGGTGAAAACTACCGGAAGGGCAGGTACAGGGTTGTTCAGTTCTTTGGCGTGATCGGCATAGTTACGACCGATGCAAAAAATAGAATTAATAGTGTGTGTTAGCGAAAGTCCTGGAATTTTGATATTTCTCATCGTATTGGGAGCGTTGAAGTAAGCACAAATTGAAAAAGCCCCAATGTACGGGACATTGGGGCTTAATATAAATAAACAAGCACGTTAAAAACGCAGCTAATCTAAAATCTGATGTATCAGGCTACTACAGATACAAACTTACGCTTGTTGCGACCGGTTTTGAAGGTAACAACGCCATCTTTAGTTGCAAAAATGGTATGGTCTTTACCAATACCTACATTTTCGCCGGGATGAACTTTGGTACCGCGCTGACGGATAATGATGTTGCCCGCAATTACCTGCTGACCACCATACTTCTTAACGCCGAGACGTTTACTTTCCGAATCGCGACCGTTTCTACTGGAGCCTTGACCTTTCTTATGAGCCATTTTATTCTGCTTTTAAAGGTTAAACCGTAATGGAATTGATTGTGAGCTGGGTAAGATGCTGGCGATGGCCATTTTGCTTCTGGTACCCTTTGCGGCGCTTTTTCTTGAAAACGATAACTTTGTCGCCTTTCAGATGCTTGCTAACGGTAGCTTCAACCTTGGCAGAATCTACAACAGGTGTGCCAACGGTTACGTCAGAGTCATTAGATACGAGCATAACGCGATCAAATGTTACTGTAGCGTCTGCATCTTCAGATAAACGATCCACGAAGATGGTATCATTTTCTCTTACTTTATATTGATGGCCGCCAATTTGTACTATTGCGAACATAGTAAAGAATAAATTCGGTATGTGATTTTTGTTACTAGCTTAGAAATATACGCACAAAATGAATTATTATCAAAGTCAGTTTTGATGGTTTTTTAAGTGCAGAAGGAAACCCGCTTTCGCCAAAATTGTGTTATATTCACATAAAATTATGCGCACCGGCTCAGTCCGGTAAGAGTCTTCATTAATATAAACCCGCAAACGTTAGACACTATGAGCAGCAATCTACCGGATCTTCACAAGCAGGCAATGGCCCTGAAAAACAAGCGGCGTATGCGCTACGACGGTGGCCGTGCATGGATTAAAAACGGACAGCTGCACGATGCCGTTAAGTCGGCTTCACTTACCGTTGAGCGTAATCCCGATCGGGAAGCTCCAGCCCTCAAAGCACTGAAGCCAGCTTCAGCTCCTGAGAAGTAGGCAAGACTGGGATTCAGATATACAAAAAGCGTCCTGCAGGATTATCTGCCGGACGCTTTTTTGTTTAAACTAACTCAGCAAAGCGGGACTTAGTACAATGCCATAGAGAATCGCCTTCTCCATGCCTGCGATACCGGGTGTTTTTCGCCAAGAAGCTGAAATATTGCGATGCACGCCTTCCGGGCTCCGTCGTCATCAAGCTTGCGGTCGATCATCACAATATTGATGAATCTCTCCAGAGCGCTTTCATACTTAAAATCAAACAGGTCTTTTGCTGCCTGAACGTAGCTGCCGGCCTGCTTGCTGTTATCACCTTCAAACTTTCCTGATTCGGCAATACTCTGCAGATGCCTGATGGTGAGAATGCTCTCTTTCTCCAGCTCATACTTTCCGGATTCGCCGGCCGCCTCAATTAATTTCATAGCTGTGTCAGGATCGGAGGGCAGCAGCAGCAGAGCCAGCTGAATTTTGTTATCATCGCTGTTCTTGTCTTCATCGTAGGCTTTCTTTGCAGCATTAAGTGCTGACTCGCGATCGCCCTTTTCAATGAAAGATTCTATGGTGTCTTCCTGCTCGTCATCATCCTCATCCTGACCTTCACGTTCGGGTAGGTTTGTTTTCAGCCACTGCTTTACCTGAGCCTCACTAAGCGCGCCTTCAAACGACCCCAGGATTTTTCCCTGATAGAGCATGCGTACTGCGGGAATGCTCCTGATTTGAAACTGCGCGGCTAACTGCTGGTTTTCCTGCTCGTCTACGTTAACTTTCACAAACTTCCATCGGCCTTTAGCCTGAGCAGCAAGTTTCTCCAGAACCGGGCCTAAGGTTTTGCACGGACCGCACCACGGAGCCCAGAAATCTATTACAACGGGAACTTCTGCGCTCGGCTCGAGTAAATCGGTTCGGATATCTTTTAATTCGTAGTCTGACATAAATAGTTTGGTTTAAAAAACGGGTGGACTTCCAGAACAAAGATACGCTGAATGCCATTCTTGCTCCAATGCAACCTGAAGGAAATAAAAAACGGGATCAGGTCAATGCCTGAATCCCGTTTCGGAGACAACACTCAAATAAAAGTCTCTTCTGATTTACAATCAGTTAGGCTTCTGGCGATAAACTCCAGAACGATTAACGTGACCGATGTACTTGCCAAGGATTCGTACTTCCTCAAACACGTCGGGCTCAATATAAATGTCTTTATAAGCATCATTGGCCGGTTCCAGTCGGAGACCGTTCGGCCCGTAGTAAATACGCTTCAGGCTGGTTTCGCCATTATAAAGCACAGCTCCGATATCACCGTCTTTTACGTCGTCGTCCATCAGTAATACAAAGTCGCCGTCCATCACGCCGGCATCACGCATGCTGTAGCCGCTTACGCGAAGCGCGTACATTTTGTGTATACCAGGGAACAGGTGTTTTAGGGTGATGACACCCAGGTCGGCTTCAACTGCCTCCTGAAGATAACCGGCGGCGATAATTCCGCGAACCGGAATACCCTCATCAATCTCTTCATTGCGCTCAGTCTCTTCGGTGAGCACATATTCGTTTTCGTCGGTCTTGGTGAGGTAGCCCTTTTTAACAAGAGCCTGAAGGTTCTGAGTCACGCTGTTCGGTGACTTAAAGCCGAATTCTTCAGCAATCTCCCGGTAGGTAGGCCAGATATCGTTTTCATACAGATAATCCCGTATGAATTCATAAAACTGCTTCTGTTTGCGCGTTAGCTGATGCTGATCCATGGCTGTTGGGTTACGTTAGCTCACAATATTTATACATATGTGCAATATATGAAAGCCTTTTATAATCCCAAACTATTTTTATTGGCTGTAATCGTTTGTTGTGATTAATTCTATGCAGACCAGTTCTGGCTGAGGGTCAGCTCAAGATAGTCTGAAAGCTTAACCAACCCGGCATGTTGTCTGCTGCAAATAAACTAAACTCCCTCACTGTTGACACTGTCGCCTGCGGTCACCCCGATACGGCCTGTTTAATTTCCTCCGCAATGGCGTTAGCCTTTTCCATAGAGTCGCTTTCCGTGTAAATCCGGATGATGGGCTCCGTATTGGATTTGCGCAGGTGAGCCCAGCCTTCATCGAAATGTATTTTAACACCATCAGTCAGATCAGGATTGCGGTCGGCATATTTTTGCTTAATTACGGACAGCGCCTCGTCTGCATTAATATCAAGCAGCTGAATTTTGTTTTTTGAGATGAAGTAATTCGGCAGGCTATCGCGGTATTCGGCGGCTGTCATTCCGGTATCGGCCATATGCTGAAGCATTAGCGCTGTTCCAAGTAGCGCATCACGTCCGGCGTGCAGATCAGGCAGAATTACGCCTCCGTTGCCTTCACCCGAAATCACTGCACCTTCTTTACGCATTTTCTTCACTACATTTATTTCACCCACGGCCGAGCGATGGCACTTTACCCCGTACTTATCAGCTATGAAATCGCAAATCATGGATGATGACAGGTTTGTGCACACATCACCTTTGTTGTGGCGCAGATAGAAGTCAAAAGCTGATGCCTGTGTGTATTCCTCGCCAAAAAGGCGGCCGTTGTTGTCTGCAAAAGCCAGCCGGTCCGCATCAGGGTCGGTAATGACTCCAAGATCGGCTCCCTCTGTTTTGATGAGCTCGCAAATTTCGCCCAGATGTTCTGGCAATGGCTCCGGATTGTGAGGGAAAAGTCCGTTGGGCGTGCAGTGCAGCTTATGCACTTTCTTCACCCCGAGACGCTCCAGCAGATAGGGGATGGACTCCGATCCTGCTCCGTTTACGGCATCTACGGCAACGGTGAAACCGGCACTGCCAATAGCATCAGCGTTGATATAGGGGAGGTCGAGAATGGCGTCTACGTGGTATTTCAGGGCCTGATCATCGGTTTCGACGGAGCCGATTTCATCATACTGCACATACGAGATTCCGCTTTCGGCAATCTTAAGGACCTCAGCACCTTCGTGGGCGTCGAGGAACTCCGATTTGTCGTTGAGCATCTTTATGGCGTTCCACTCGGCCGGGTTATGGCTGGCTGAGATTATGATACCGCCGTTAGCCTTGTGCTTTAGCACGGCCATGGCTACGGTTGGCGTTGGCGTAATCCCGAGCTGTATAACGTTGCAGCCCACAGACTGAAGTGAAGCCACAATTACGCGTTCACAAAGCTCGCCGGTAACGCGGGAGTCGCGGCCAACCACAACGGTTCCACCCTTTGCCCACTGGCCAAAAGCTGCGCTGTAACGGGCCAGGTTCTCAGGGTTGAGGTCTGTTCCAAAAATACCGCGAATACCGGAAACGGATACCATTAAAGCCATCAGTATAATTCCTTGAGTTTAAAAATTAACAAATTGAAAGATGATGTTGGAGAGTCTTACACGATAATCAGCGCTGCTGACGCAAATGTATGTTCAATTGCTGGCGCCATGCTGCGGCACCCGGGAAGTTTGGGTTGATTGCCTCCAGCTTTGTGAGGATCTCATCGGAGCGGGAAAAGTTACCCTCGAGGGCATAGGCTCCGGAGAGATTAAATAACGTCTGCGCGTCTGTCGGATCAAGCGCCATGGACTCTTCCAGGAGTTCAATGCCGCGAGAGGTATTTCCTCGGTCGACCTCGATTGCACCAAGCATTTTTGTGGTGAATGCTGTTGATTCGATGGCATAAGCCTGCTCCAGAAGCGGGAAGGCTTCATCGAAGTTGTTTCGGGCCAGCCAGATCCGGGCTCCGAAAATAAAGGGACTGTCATTATATGGCTGTGCGCGCATCAGGCCCTTGTATTCTGCCAAAGCTTTGTCGAGTTCGCCATTATCTTGATAGAGTGTGGCGAGCCTGACTTTCGCCTGATCCCAGCGAACGTTGTCATTTACCACTTTGAACGCCATGCTGTCGGCAGGCGAAACGAAGCTGTAGTTGTTCGGATATCCCCGGGGATCACGCTGTGGCACAAACGGCCAGCTGTTCATGAGCAGCATAATCCGGTGATCCCCTACCCGGACGTCGAATTCGGTCATGTGCATCATCTCGTGATACTCTTCCCAGTCGCGAAGTGCGTTTCGGTTGATGGATATCCCGGGCAGGTCTGCCTCCATGAATGATTCAGCAAAAGCACGTCCCATAAGCTGGTAGCCCGGAACGTTCGGATGAAGGTGCTCTGTCATGAGATTGAAGCCAATAAGCCTGTTTTCGCTTTCGCGCAGAAATGCTTCGTGCACGGGAACAACTCTCGTATTCGCGTATGAGTCGGCCATATCGCGAATTATCCCGTTAAACGATTCCGGCGCTCTGAATCGCAGGGCGTCGAGATCTTTAGCGTATACAAACTGATCGAAAGCGTCATCGAAGTTCTCTTCTTCAACCAAAACCATAGCGTTGCTGAAAACTTCATCGGCGGCCGGATGCTTGTCCGTAGCTACTGAAATAAAAGGGCGCTGGTCCTTCAGGTTGCTTGTGAGGGTACCAAGAAAAACGGGAACGTCATTCCGCTCAAACTTGCGAAGTATAGCGTTCATGTTGCTTTCAAACTGAAGCTTTCCCAGTTCATAGAGATCACCATCCAGCGGGATTTGCTGCTGACCCACCATGCGCTGCATAAGCGTGCCGCCGGGAGCCCGGTCGGCAGCTGTAGACCGCATGGAGCCGAACCAGCCGGATACGCGAACTATCCCGTCTCTGAGCAGCAGGAAAGTTTTGTACCTCTGAAGCCTGAGGTAGGAGCGAACAAAGCCCGGAAAAGCGCCAAAAGTTTCGGATGACCCCACACCGAGCGCCCCGTAATACTCGTTGTGACCGCCGTAAATAAGGATGGCGTCGGGCTTCTGCTCCAGGATTTCGTCAACCTGATCGTAAATGCTGTATGTGTTGATGGCCGATGTGGCTACGTTCACGACCTCAACATGAGAGTCCGGCGCGATATCCTGGATGATATCTCGAAAGAGCCTGCTGAAGCTGCCGTTGTAACCGTACGGATATCCGTTTGCGGTAGAGCCACCCAGTACAAATACTCTGAATCCGTTCTCGGGCTTATTCACCAGGAAAACATCATCGGAAGGGCTTGGTACGGAGGATGTGGCGAAAAAGTAGCGTGATGTAAAGTTGGGATTAGGAATCGCATATTCGCCATCAAAAATAGTCGGATAGATAAACAGGTCGAGGTTGCCTCTGTAATTTCCCATTCGAAGTCCCAACTCGAGCAGTATGAAGAACAGAAACGGAATGGCAATCATAATGGCGTAAAAGGCCCCTTTTTTGGAGGCCTTTTTCGGGACGGTGCCATCATCCTTAGCGCTGGCAGAAGCTTCTTTTTTGCTGAGGTACTCTTCGACCTCAGACTTTTCGAGTCGGAGCTCATCGGCAATGGCACGGGCGCTTTTTTTGCCGGAATGCTTGTCGATGTAGTTTTTTTGCTTGTTGCTTAATCCCATGTGTTTATCCCTGTTCAGCGAGCAATCCAGCGTGTTTCGGGTATGTTTGAGCGCTCGTTTTCCAGACGTGCCATCACAAAAAGAAGATCGGAAAGACGGTTGAGGTAAATCACGATATTTTCAGATATATCCTCGGTTTCGCGGGCGGCCACGCAGATGCGCTCCGTACGTCTGCAAACGGTACGCGCAATGTGAAGGGCGGAAGCGGCCTGCGTGCCGGTTGGGAGCAGGAAGTTAGTTAGCGGCTCCAGCTCATCGGAAACTTCATCGATGAAGGTTTCCAATAACTTATAGTGTGATGCGCTGATACGCGGAATTTTTGCTTCTTTAGCCGGTGGAGTGGCGAGGTCTGCTCCCAGAACAAAAAGGTCGTTTTGGGCCTGAACGGCAATTTTTTCGTTCAAATCAGTTAGGCCGTGGCTGCGGGCCAAACCAATAAAGGAGTTGAGCTCGTCAGCGGTTCCGTAGGTTTCAATTCGGAGGGACGTTTTTGATACGCGCTGGCCGCCAAAAAGTGATGTTTCGCCTTTGTCGCCGGTTTTTGTGTATATCTTCATGCAAATCCGTTGGTTTTTGTGATGGGCAAAATTAGTGCTTTTAATCGTGAGTTGCTTGTAAAATGGACGCCTGACCGTATTGGTTCCCGTTAAGGGGATTTAGTCGCAATATGCTCGTTTGCTTAAAGTGTGATGATGACTGTATTGCCTTCATCGCACTTAACGCCGAGGTATTCCAGCCGGGAAATGGCATCAAACAAGGCGGTAAAGCTGTCATTAGGCACATGGATTTCGAAAGTGACTTCAGCAGCATAGGTGGTATCTGCGTGAACAGCGTCGTGCATGCCGGTGAGGTATTCGACCTGCTTTACATGCTCATAGGGCGCCTTTACCCTAAGAGACTTTCCCGGAACAATCCGCACGAGCTTAGCCTGTTCAATACACTCTTCAGCGGAGCTGCCGTATGCGCTAATTAAACCTGACTTGCCAAGCTTGGTGCCACCATAATAACGAATTACCACGATGCCTGTATTGCAGAGGTTTGCCGAGCGCAGCTGATTTAAAATTGGTAGTCCGGCCGTTCCGGAAGGTTCGCCATCATCCTGAGCGAACTCCGTTATATCAAACGGGTCGATGCGCCAGCCGTAGCAGTGATGGGTGGCGTCGTAGTGCTCTTTTTTGATTTCAGCAAGGTGGTTCTCGAAGCTTTCGATGCTGTCGCAGGGAAAGCCTATGGTCAAAAATTTTGACCCGAGCTCCTTAAACTCGGTGGCAACTTCAGCATTGAAGGTGTTGTAAACGGTACTCATAGACAGGTGGAATAGAAAAGCGGTTTTCTGTTATAAATTGACAGATAATGACTTACGGTAACAATAAAAAAGAAACGGGCAGAATGTGATCTGAGGCAGTTAAAAGAAGTGATTGCAATCATCCAATTTTTAGGACTTACAGCTGTTAGTAGTATATTTAGAACCGATGTGAAAAATAAAATCGCATAGTCGTATTAGATTATTCAGAAGGGTTACAAATTAGTTATAAGTTCACAATCTGAAAGCATAATCTAATACGATTGTTTATATTATTAAATCGAAACTCTTTACATATTAACCTAAGCAAATATTAACCAATGGCTTCTTTTGCTAATGCCCTTCAGTCACAGGTTGGCCGGAAGATACTTACCGGCCTCACCGGTATATTCCTTACACTGTTTCTTGTTGCTCACCTCTCAGGAAATCTCTCATTACTAATTCCCGATGGCGGCGAAGCGTTTAACCGTTATGCAGACTTTCTGCACGATTTAGGCCCGCTGCTCTGGATAGCAGAAATTATTCTTGTCGCTCTTTTTCTTATTCACGCCTATATAGGTATTAGTATCTACCGCAATAAGAAAAAGGCACGTCCGGTCGACTACAAATATTATAAGAGTCAGGGCGGCCCCAGCAAGCAAAATTTTGCTTCAAAAAGCATGCTTATTTCAGGTAGCGTGATTTTGCTTTTTGTGATTCTGCACGTTATGCACTTTAAGTATCACTTATTCAGCCCTGAAACCTACATGACATCTTACAACGGTGAGGAGATGGTGGATCTGGCCAGGCATGTTGAAGTTGCATTCCTTAATCCATGGATCGTAGCGGCCTATTCTTTTGTTATGATCCTCATCGGAGTTCACCTCAAGCACGGCGTTTGGAGTGCCTTTATTTCTCTCGGCGCTAAAAACCCCAAAATTACCCCGGTACTTTATGTAGTCGGTGGTGTTGTTGCCGTATTGCTTGCCGCAGGATTCCTGCTTTTACCACTTTATATCTATATCAACGGAGGCTTATCATAATGGAAGTTGCAGATAAAACAACCTTCAAATGGGACTCAAAAATACCCACCGGTCCGCTTACTGAAAAGTGGAAGACCCATAAGAACAACGTTAAACTTGTTAACCCGAGTAACAAGCGTAAATACAATATTTTAGTAGTTGGTACCGGTTTGGCCGGTGCGTCTGCCGCTGCTTCGCTCGGTGAGCTTGGTTATAACGTAAAAGCCTTCTGTATTCAGGATTCTGCAAGACGCGCACACAGTATTGCAGCACAGGGCGGTATTAATGCTGCAAAGAACTATCAAAATGATGGCGACAGCATCTGGCGTCTTTTTTATGATACCATTAAAGGTGGTGACTACCGTGCCCGTGAGGCGAACGTGTACCGCCTTGCCGAGGTAAGTAACAATATTATCGATCAGTGCGTAGCTCAGGGTGTGCCTTTTGCACGCGAGTACGGCGGAACGCTTGATAACCGCTCCTTTGGTGGTGCGCAGGTATCCCGTACATTCTACGCCCGCGGACAGACGGGGCAGCAGCTTCTGCTTGGCGCCTACAGTGCGCTTATGAAAATGGTGCACTCCGGTAAGGTTGAAGTACGCACTCGTGAGGAGATGCTCGACCTGGTAACCGTCGACGGAACAGCCAAAGGCATTATCTCCCGTAACCTGGTAACCGGTAAAATCGAAAGACATGCAGCTGATGCCGTTCTTCTTTGTACAGGTGGCTACGGAAACGTCTTCTACCTTTCCACAAATGCGAAGAACTCGAACGTAACGGCCGCATGGAGATGCTACCGCAAAGGCGCTCTTTTTGCTAACCCAAGCTTTACTCAGATTCACCCGACATGTATTCCCGTTTCCGGCGAGTATCAGTCCAAGCTAACGCTTATGAGTGAGTCACTCCGTAACGACGGTCGCGTATGGGTGCCAAAAGCGCAGGGTGATAAGCGTCATCCGAACGAGATCCCGGAAGAGGAGCGCGACTACTACCTCGAACGAATCTATCCGAGTTTTGGTAACCTTGTGCCTCGCGACGTTGCATCACGTAACGCAAAAAACGTATGCGATGAAGGTCGCGGCGTAGGTGAATCCGGTCTGGCTGTTTATCTCGACTTCGCCGATGCGATCAAACGCGATGGTGAAAAAGCTATTCGTGATCGCTACGGCAACCTTTTTGAGATGTACCAAAAGATCACCGATGAAAACCCGTACGAAGTGCCGATGCGCATCTATCCGGCGGTTCACTACACAATGGGCGGTCTCTGGGTTGATTACAACCTGATGACAACCGTACCCGGTCTATTTGCTCTCGGTGAAGCCAACTTCTCTGATCACGGTGCAAACCGTCTCGGCGCCAGTGCCCTCATGCAGGGACTTGCCGACGGCTACTTCGTAATTCCTTACACCATCGGTAATTACCTCACGGAAGTTACTCCGGGTGAAGTCGATACTACGCACAAAGCGTTCGATGAAGCCGAACAGAGCATTACGGCTGAAATCGAGAAAGTTCTCAATATCAAAGGTTCGAAAACCATTCTCGACTTCCATCGTCAGCTTGGAAAGATTATGTGGGATAAAGTTGGAATGTCCCGCGACGAGCAGGGCCTGAAGGAGGCCATCGAGGAAATAAGCGCGCTTCGTAAGGAGTTCTGGTCGGATGTTTTTGTGCCCGGACAGCCGGCTACCTACAACAAGTATCTGGAATATGCACTTCGAGTGGCAGACTTCCTGGAGCTGGGTGAGTTGATGGCCCGCGATGCACTGGACCGACCTGAGTCGTGCGGCGGACACTTCCGTGAGGAGTCCAAAACACCTGAGGGTGAGGCCAAGCGAGATGATGAAAACTATACACACGTTTCCGCGTGGGAATTCACAGGAGTTGATAAAGCTCCGGTACACCATCGCGAACCGCTTATCTTCGAGAATGTTAAACTTACACAGCGCAGCTACAAATAAAGAACTTCGGATAAATCAATTATGAGTAATAAAGACATCATTTCAGTAAATCTTAAGGTATGGCGCCAGGACGGTCCAAACGATAAAGGCCGTTTCGAGGACTATTCTCTTAAGGAAGTCAACACTCACATGTCGTTTCTGGAAATGCTCGACGTTCTTAACGAGAACCTGATGAAAGAGCAGAAACAGCCTGTTGAGTTTGACCATGACTGCCGCGAAGGTATTTGTGGCTCATGTAACCTTGTGATTAACGGAATCCCGCACGGACCGGAAGCGCGTACTGCGGCATGCCAGCTTCATATGCGTCACTTCAACGATGGTGATACAATTACCATCGAGCCGTGGAGAGCAACAGCCTTCCCGGTCATCAAAGATTTGGTCGTAGACCGGAACGCCTTCGACCGCATCATGGCAGCCGGTGGTTACGTAACCGTAGCTACAGGTAACGCTCCTGATGCCAACGCCATCCCGATTTCCAAAATCGACGCTGACAGCGCCATGGACTACGCCGTTTGTATCGGCTGCGGCGCGTGCGTTGCGGCCTGCCCGAACTCCTCAGCATCTCTGTTTACGGGTGCAAAAGTGGCTCAGCTTTCCAAGCTTCCGCAGGGAGCTCCTGAGCGGAAACAGCGCGTAAAAGCAATGGTAGAGCAAATGGATAAAGAAGGCTTTGGCGACTGCTCCAACTTTGCGGAGTGTGAAGCCGTTTGCCCGGTAGGTATATCAATAACCTCTATTGCTACAATGAGAACTGAGTACGTAAAAGCAATGTTCTCATAATTTCGTAATAGCGGAAAGCAAAATTGTGTGTGTAACACAACAAAAGCCCCGGCACCACGCCGGGGCTTTTATTTTTGAGCGAAGGCTTAGATGGAATGATGAAGTCCACGCAGCCATTATTCCCATATCTATAATTGAACGACACATCCCGAACAGTTTGGACTTAGAAACAAAGCAGAGTTGACTACCGGATGAATCCCGATTTTATTTTTGACTCAGATACCGACTATGAAACGAAAATGCGAAAGGTTTTCAGCTATCAGTACGAAAAGCTGATGCCGTTTCGGGTATTTTGTAATGAGCTTGGGATAAGCCCGAATAAAGTAGAAAAGGGCGATGCCGTGCCGTTACTTCCGGTAGAAGCATTTCGTGACGCCGAAATCTCTTCAATTTCACCGGAAAAAGACATGCTTCGCTTCAGAAGTAGTGGCACAACGGGGATGAAGCGCTCTGCTCATTACGTGCCCGATCCGGAGCTTTACCGGAAGTCGCTTCACAAAGGCCTTCATACGTTTTATCCTGTGCACGAGTTTGTGATACTGGCGTACACTCCCGGCTATAATGAAAACCCCGAGTCCTCACTAATTTGGATGCTCAACGAGCTGATAAGCACTGATGAAACGGGATTGAGCCGTTTCCTTGTCCCCGGTGAGCCCATTTCTCCTATGGCTTTAGACGCGATTAAAGCCAGCAACAAGCGCATACTGCTCTTCGGAGCAGCCTTTGGACTCATAGATCTGGCGGAAAAATTTCCGGTCAGCCTGCCCTCAGATTCCATCATAATGGAAACCGGCGGTATGAAAACACACCGGCGTGAAATGTCGCGCGATGAGCTTCATAAAACCCTTGCGAGCGCCTTCACCCTTGATCCGTCGCAGGTGCATTCGGAGTATGGAATGACCGAAATGCTTTCGCAGGCCTACGCCGACGGAACAGGCTGGTTTCGCTGTCCGGGCTGGCTGAAGATCTCGGTGCGCAATCCGCAGAATCCACTTGAAGAAGTCCCCGCCGGTAAGGAGGGCCTCATTGGCATCATAGATTTGGCGAACGTGCATTCATGCAGCTTTATCCTCACCGGAGATAAGGGTGTGCAGAAAGAAGACGGAAGGTTTCAGGTGATGGGACGTTTTGTGCCGGAAAATCTTAGGGGCTGTAATTTTCTAATCGACAGGGACTAAGCATGAATACTGCCGCAGACAGAGCAACAGCACTTGGTGAAGCAGTCCAAAGCTGGATTGATGATGAGTCAGGGCTGCTTGGAAAAGCTTTAAAGGCAACTCTCGATGAGCAGCTTTTTTTCAGGGATGATGTCAATTTCGCACTTGATCACGTTCGCAGTTCGGTTTCGGCTGAATCGCTCAAAGATTGGGCTTCGAAATTTTCAAATCAACTTCACGAAACTGAATCGGCCTCCGGTAAAAAAATGCTGCTTTGTCTCCATGCAGGTAACTTGCCGCTTGTAGGGCTTCAGGATATACTGGCCGTTTTAATTTCAGGACATCACTATGCGGGAAAAATATCGCGCAAAGATCCGCATCTGCTGTCATCGCTGTTGCGATTCCTGCAAGAGAATACGACATTTGATATCCACCGCTACAGCACCAAAATAGAAGACTTCACGAATCTTGAGGCCGATGCGGTGATGTTCAGCGGTTCGGAGAGCAGCGTTGCTGATGTTCGAAGATTACTTGCAGATAAAAACATGCTGGCTGCAGGTGCTGCGGAGCTCATACGAACAGCCCACAGCTCCGTAGCCTGGATTCCCCAGGAAGCAAATTTCGAAGCTGTTGCCGCTGAGCTGGTCGAAGCGATGTTCCGCTACGAGGGCAAGGGCTGTCGTTCGCTTACGACGGTATTCACCGATGGTGATACGCGTTCTCTGGTGGAGGCCATCGAGGCAGAAGCCGGCGCATCATCCTACATAAAAGAAAATCTTTCTGTTCGTAAGCTTTCGCCGCTGCTGCACTACAAACGCTCATTTTACAGGGCATTGGATCAACAGTGTTTCTCAGCGGGTGACAGGCTGATTGCTGCTACTGACCCTGATCTACACACAGACGGTCTGGTTACCATTACTCGTGCAGATAAAGACGAGTGTATTCATTTTGCAGAGAAAAACCGCAGGCGGATTCAGAGTTTGTACACCACAGACACAAACACCGGTTTTGGGCAAATAGTCGCAGAGCCGATAGGCTTTGCACAGCGACCTCCGGTAAACTGGAAACCCGACGGTGTTGATCCGCTGCACTGGCTTTATCAGCCGGAACAAAAGCCCGGCCCTGAGGTATAATCTGAGTCTGCACTTTTGCTCTGTGCACAGCAAACCGTATATTTGTAACGTATAACATCAACCGATAAACCCTACGGCTTCCTTTGATCCGCTCGATTTTTCTTATTGTAATTGCATCCCTTTTTACCTTTTCTAAGGCTGAGTGTCAGGATTTTATCCGCGTTTCTTATGGAAATGATTTCATGTCGGTTGGAAGCGGCGCCCGAGCGCTGGGTATGGGAAGTGCACACGTTGCCTTTTCGAATGATGTTACTTCCGCATACTGGAATCCTGCCGGACTGTTGAGCGTGCAGGACCTGGAAGTTGCTTATATGCACTCCGAGCGTTTCGGTGGTATCGTGGGCTACGATTATGGCGCTGTTGCTCTGCCGGTTCCCGGATCGGACGGCGTTTTGGCTCTCAGTTTTTTTCGTCAGGGTGTAGATAATATCAAAAATACCCTGAACGCCTGGGATCGTGAGCGCGAGCGTCCGCGGGAAAATGTGAATGACTACATCACTGAGTTCAGCGCTGCGGATCTGGCTTTTCTACTTTCTTATGCCAGCCCGGTGAATGAACGCCTGAGCTGGGGAGCGAGCGTAAAAGTACTGAACAGCCGCATCGGGCCCTTTGCCGATGCATGGGGCTATAGCCTCGATGTGGGAGCGCTCTACCGTGCCGGCGACTATCAGTTTGGTGTAAACCTTATGGATATAACCACCATGATGAAATTCTGGTCGGTTGATGCGAACGAGCTCAGCGCGCTCGAAACAGAGTTCGGTGACGAAATTCCGGTTGGACAAAACGAGGTTATTCTACCAACGGTGAAACTTGGCGCTGCCCGACTGTTCGACTTCGGAGACTTCAGCCTGGTAACTGCACTTGATACCGATCTTCGCTTCGAAAACCGCCGCACCTATTACATGAATGTCGGCTCAATGAGCATCGAACCTCATGTTGGCGTTGAAGCCGGCTACGTGGATACCATTTTCCTTCGATTCGGACTCACTGATTTCGCCACTGACCGCAGCAGCCGTATCTATACATCCCCAACTTTAGGTGCCGGCCTGCGTCTTGGCGCGTTTGATTTCGACTACGGCTTCAGCAGTTTTGCCGGGACATCATCCGATCTGGGATTTACCCACCGCCTCTCCCTTCGCTTCTCTCTGGCCCGCCTGTAGTCGTAACGCATCATACAGGATGAATTTAGCGGGTGATTTATCCTGAAATCTGTTATCATGAGGAACGTCCAGCCATAACCTATTTTGAATGATGTCGTTTCCTTCTGAGAGCCAGCTGAAGCTCACTAAATTCGGCTTGATTACCCTCTTCACGCTGATTCTCGTGCAGTGTAACCGAACTGATCATACACCGTGTGAGCTGGAGTTCCATTACAGCATTTCCGATATCGACAGTGGATTTGGTCTCACCGACGTACAGGTGAGGCAAGCGGTAGAAAACGCGATAAACCTGTGGTCAGATGCAATAGATACTATTCACGCTGAGAAGTCTCCGGATGCAAACATTGCCATCCGGTTTGTGTTTGATGAACGGCAGGCGGGAACTAACCGAGCCATGCAGCTGGAAGAGAATCTCGATATCAGAAGACAGCGAATCGATCGTATGCGGGCCGATTTGCTAAATGCCGAGCGCAGGCTACAGAGCAGAGCTGAGGAGCATGAAAGGCTCATTATGCGAATAAACACCCATGTTGAATCACTCAATAATTTCATAGAGGAGCGAAATCGTGCCGGAGGGTTAAACCCTGCGGAGGTGGATCGCGTAGAGTCTGAACGAGCCGCGCTGAATGAGCTGCAGTCTCAGGAAAGGCAGATGCGATCCGGACTTCAGCAGAAGATTGAGGTCAATCAGCGGATGCTGGATGAGCTGAACCGGGAAATAAACTTCAGCAATGAGCTGGCAGATCGGTTCAATGAGGAGGTTGGACCGTCACGGTATTTCGCCGGTGGAAACTTCGAGCGGATTGGCAACGAGGGTACCATCACCATTTACCACTTTGCAAATGAACGAGAGCTGTCGCTTGTACTGGCTCATGAGGTCGGCCATGCACTGGGTTTGAGTCATGTGGAAAACAGCTTCTCTGTGATGTACAGAATGATTGGCGCGCAGCTCACAAGGCCGGAGCTGAGGCTCACCGATGAAGATATTGCGGAAATTCGTGATGTCGCCCGCTGCGCAGAATAGAAGAAACAATGCTATGATTTTAATGATGTTCAGAACCAAAACGACTTTAATTCTGGTCTTTGTAACCGTGCTTATGCTCGTTGGCTGCAGAAAGAAACCAATGGAAAATATTGAGCGCGACTATGTCTCTTTTACAAAGCCTCAAGGCTGGCTGCTGCAGGACATTACGGACAAAAATGACAACTTTGATACCGTGCTTTTACGAAAACAAGGGATGTTTTCGAGTGGTTTTGTTACCATCACTTCCATCAACGAAGAGCTGGAACCGGAGTCATGGCTGAGGAGCCACAGCGATATGATGGCCGGGCAGGAAGTTTTTACTTTCACGGATGAGACATTCAGCTTTACCGGCGCATCGGAATACGCCGGGTTTCCGGCTGAGTCAGCCGAGTTTACCCAAATTTATTTTGGCGCCGAGTATGAAGGGGTGATGTTCGCCTTTACACATTCCGGCTACTCCGTTTTGGTGCTGGAAGCAGGAACAATAGCGGACCGTGAAATCAATAAAGCAGGCTTCAGTGTCGTAAGCGAGTCGCTGCGAATTAATGAAGCCCGCTGAGATTGGTCACGTTTTTATGTGATACTTCTTGTCGACTTCTTTGATCATAAGATTGCAGATAAAGCCTATGAGAAGCAGTCCCGCCATCAGATACATGGTAACGGAGTAGGCTTGTTCTGCCGGGATGCCCGCATCAATCTGTGCCTGTCGAATGTAGTTGATGAGCACCGGGCCTAATACGCCGGCCGTGGACCATGCCGTAAGCAGGCGGCCGTGTATAGCACCGACTTCAAAGGTGCCGAACAGGTCACGAAGATAGGCCGGTATGGTCGCAAACCCACCGCCGTACATGGTCATGATGATGGCAAATGCGGCGATGAAGAGCACGGCTGAATCCAAAGCACCGAAGGTAGGAATGAGCGCATAGAGCAACAGGCCGAGGCCGAAATAAATGCCGTAAACCACCTGTCGCCCAATTTTGTCGGAAAACGACGACCACAGGAAGCGGCCAATCAGGTTAAAGAAGCTGAGCAGAGCCACAAAAGCCGCTGCAGACTCAACCGTAATGGTTCTTGGGAACATCTCCTGAATCATTGGTGATGCCTGTCCCAGCACGCCAATACCGGCGGTTACGTTCACGAGCAGCATTACCCACAACAGCCAGAACTGCTTTGTTTTGATAGCGGTATCGGCGTCTACATGGTTGCTTGTCATCATGCGGCCGTTGGACTTACCGGGTACATAACCTTCGGGCTTCCAGTCTTTGGGAGGGACGCGTACCAGAAAGACGCCAATCATCATCAGTACAAAATAGATGCTTCCCATTACTAGCATAGTCTCCCAAACGCCGGCGGTTTCTGGCGAGCTGAATCTTTTTAACAGCGCAACGGCGAGTGGGGAGCCAATCATGGCACCGCCGCCAAATCCCATAATCGCCATGCCGGTTGCCATTCCGGGTCGGTCCGGAAACCACTTAATC
This sequence comes from Balneolia bacterium, assembly GCA_022565795.1. Lineage (GTDB taxonomy): Bacteria > Bacteroidota > Rhodothermia > Balneolales > Cyclonatronaceae > Cyclonatronum. The sequence goes on along the minus strand of JAIUMA010000024.1, from coordinate 8,333 downwards.
AGTGTGGAAACGGGTGAGATATATCCGATACCAAGTCCGATACCGCCAAGCACGCCGTAGCCCAGATAGACAATCCAGATGTTGTGGAGGTACACCCCGATTGCTGATACGAAAAATCCGCCGCTGAAGCAGATAGCGGATACAAACATCGCCTTGCGGGGACCTTCGCGCTCGAGCCACTTGCCAAAAAGCGCGGCAGAAAGGCCCAGGAAAACGATGGCTATAGAGAAAATCCAGCCGATGGTTGGCAACTGCCAGTCGCCGGGCGCCGAGGCTGCTACGCCCTGAATACGCGTTAACGGAAGGTTGAATACGCTGAAGGCATATACCTGGCCGATTGCGAGGTGAATGGCCAGCGCTGCAGGCGGAATCAGCCAGCGGTTATGGCCTGGTTTGGCCACCGAATGTTTGCGGTCGAGAAATGAAAACACAGTCGGATGTTTAGGGTGATGGGCTCCGATATGGAGTCAGGTTCACAGTTTGATTAACATTTTTGGAAAACCGGCAGGATGCACGGTTTTAGTATACGGTAAGTCCGGCTTCTCTGAAAGCACTCTGCGCCATTGAAATACTGCTTTCTTCAGGTTCAGGCGTATTTTCGAGCTTGTAATCCATGCCGAGCTCTTTCCATTTGTAAGAACCCATATTGTGGAAAGGCAGAATGTCAACGCGTTCAACGTTTCCAAGCTCTTTGGCAAGCTCTGCGAGCTTTTTGATGTTCGCTTGATTGTCGGTGTAGCCGGGAACAAGCACGTAGCGAAGCCACACCGGCTTACCCATATCGGCAAGACGGCGCGCGAAATCGAGCGTAGGCTGGAGGTCTACTCCCGTTAGCTTTTTATACCCATCCGGCTCAATGTGCTTGATATCGAGCAGTACGAGGTCGGTGAAGGAAAGCAGTTCGTCGTCGGCTCTCCATCCGGTAAAGCCGGAGGTGTCCAAAGCCGTGTGGAGCCCCATCATTTTGCAGCCTTCGAAGATCGATTTCACGAACTCGGGCTGACTCAGGGGCTCCCCCCCGGAAAGTGTTACACCTCCGCCTGACTTCATCAGGAAGCCGCGGCTTTTTGCAATCTCGCGAAGCTGCTCGTACGAAGTGGTCTGCCGGCCACACTTGAATTCTCTCGAATCAGGATTATGGCAGTACAGACACTTCAATGGGCAGCCCTGCAGAAAAAGAACCCGCCGTACGCCCGGTCCGTCGAGCGTACCGGCGGTTTCTACAGAATGAATATATCCTGTTACGTCTTTCATGGCTTTATCCCGCCTGGTGGAACGTGCGGTTGATAACGTCGAGCTGCTGCTCGCGGGTAAGCTTGTTGAAGTTCACCGCATAGCCGGATACCCGAACGGTAAGCTGCGGATATTTCTCCGGATGCTTCATCGCATCAACCAGCGTTTCACGCTCGAAAACGTTCACGTTTACGTGATGTCCGCCTTCACCGAAGTACCCATCCATCAGTTTGGAGAGGTTCGTTGTGCGCTCTTCTTCACTCTTGCCGAGTGCTTTAGGCACTATCGAGAAGGTGTAGGAGATACCGTCCTGTGCATATTCATACGGCAATTTAGCGACAGACATCATGCTGGCCACAGCGCCTTTGTGATCACGTCCGTGCATTGGGTTTGCGCCCGGAGCGAATGGCTCGCCAAGTTTGCGTCCGTCAGGCGTGTTTCCGGTCATCTTGCCGTAAACTACATTGGATGTAATCGTTAGTACCGATTGAGTCGGAATGGCGTTTCGATAGGTCGGCTGCTTTTTCAGCTTGTTCATGAACTGCTTAACCAGATCGCGGGCGATGTCGTCCACACGGTCGTCGTCGTTGCCGAATGTCGGGAACTCGCCTTCTGTCTCGAAGTCGGTAGCAAGTCCGTTTTCATCACGAATGATACGCACTTTAGCGTATTTGGCTGCGCTCAGCGAGTCGGCTACAACCGATAGCCCGGCGATACCGCAAGCCATAGTGCGAATTACGTCTCTGTCGTGCAGCGCCATTTCCAGTCGCTCGTAGTAATACTTGTCGTGCATATAATGGATGATGTTCAGCGCATTCATGTACACCGCGGCAAGCCAGTCGGTCATCAGCTCGAAGCGAGGCACGAGCTCTTCGTAGGTGAGGTAGTCGCCGGTGATAGGGCTCATGGCCGGTGCAACCTGATCGCCTGAAATCTCATCCCGTCCGCCGTTGATGGCGTAAAGAAGAGTTTTGGCCAGGTTCGCACGGGCACCAAAGAACTGCATCTGTTTGCCGACCTTCATGGCTGATACACAGCACGCGATGGCGTAATCGTCGCCCCAGTAGTCGCGCATCAGGTCGTCGTTTTCGTACTGAAGCGACGAGGTTTCGATGGAGGTCTTGGCACAGAAGTTCTTAAATCCATCCGGTAGATTTTGAGACCAGAGAACGGTGAGGTTTGGCTCCGGCGCCGGACCAAGGTTATGCAGCGTTTGAAGGAAGCGGAAGGAGGTCTTGCTTACCATGGTGCGGCCGTCGGTTCCCATTCCGCCCATCACTTCAGTAACCCATGTCGGGTCGCCCGAGAAAAGCTGATTGTACTCCGGCGGGCGCATAAAGCGCACCATGCGAAGTTTCATTACGAAATGGTCGATCAGCTCCTGAGCTTCAGCTTCGGTTATGGTGCCTTCAGCCAGGTCACGCTCAAAGTAAATATCCAGGAAGGTTGAAACGCGTCCGAGCGACATGGCCGCGCCGTTCTGCTCCTTAATGGCAGCAAGGTAGGCGAAATAGAGCCACTGTATGGCTTCGGATGCGTTTGTAGCTGGTCCGGAGATGTCAAATCCGTAGAGAGCCGCCATTTCCTTTAGCTCTTTAAGCGACCTGATCTGCTCACTGATTTCCTCACGTAGTCTGGTTACCTCTTCGGTAATTGATGGTGTCTCAAGAGATTGCTGCTGCTCAATTTTATCTTCGATGAGGCGGTCAAGGCCGTAAAGGGCTACGCGGCGGTAGTCGCCAATGATGCGTCCGCGGGCGTATGCGTCCGGCAGACCGGTAATGATACCGGATGAACGCGCTTTTTTAATTTCCGTAGTGTATCCGTCGAATACGCCATCATTGTGAGTCTTACGGATATTTTTGAAGGCGTTAAGGGTTTCTTCAGAGAGGCTGTAGCCGTTGGCTTCAAGTGCTCCCTGCGCCAGACGAAGGCCGCCAAACGGCATGAGGGCCCGTTTCAATGGCTTTTCGGTCTGAAGGCCGACAACACGCTCAAGGTCGCGGTCGATGTAGCCGGCGTTATGCGAAATAATGGATGATACAACAGAAGTGTCTGCATCAAGCACGCCTTTGTTTTGCTCCTCTTTCATCAGGTTCAAAACCTGATGCCAAAGCAGCATGGTAGTATCGGTGGGTCCGGCCAAAAATGAGGCGTCGCCGGTATAAGGAGTGTAGTTCAGTTGAATAAAATTTCTGAGCTCGATTTCACGGTTCCAGATACCGGTGCGAAATCCCCGGTGCTGTACCGGGCGGTTATCATCTGATAAAAACGGAAGGTCAGAGAATGATGTTTGAATATTTTTTTTGCTCATTTGTTTAGCATATAGGTGATCAGAAGTAATAATCTAATATCACTATTAAAATAAGGAGATTTGTTTATAGTTTGAAGCAAAAACCGCCGCGCAGAGTAATATGAAGCCAATATGAAGGGGTGCTTACTGCATTTTGGAAAACCGCTTCCACAAACAGATTTTGTATTCAGAGTGGTATTTTTGATATGGTGCGGTCAAAAATTATTCGTCAATATTTGTATTTTGGACAGCATCAAAGAACAGTTCACTTAGTAGTGCTTATCATCTCACGTGTTGATTTTTACAACATTCAACTGAGGGCTATACTTTTAGAACACAACAGCTGACCGGGCTGCCACATATCATTTTAGACTATTACCTTAAATGAGCTATACGATGGAAAAACAAGCCGAAGAGGGGTTCATCGAGTATCGACACAGCGGGGTTATTGCCAGAGACGAAGTTGGCAAAGCCTGGCGCGAACTGTTGGAAGACGAGGATTTCGTAAATAATAAATTCAACCTGCTTACCGATTACAGGGGCGCTGAGTTTACGTTTTCTGTAGAGGATACCGAGCCGATTGATGAATTTCTGCATTCAATCAAGCATGTGTTAAAAGGAAAGCGGCAGGCAGTGATAGCCGACAGCCCGTTTCCTACGGCACTTTCAATGCTTTATGCAAACAAGCTAAACAAAGAAATCGGCTTTCATGTAAAAGTGTTCTCAACACGTGAGGCTGCCATCGAATGGCTTTTAAGCTAGTAGCGACAGGAAAATAAACAGATTAGTCGAATCTGGTTTCCCGAATGAAGACAAAATAGTAGATGATGGCGATGAAGACACCACCGCCTATGATGTTACCGAGAGAGACAAAAAATAAATTACTTGAAATCGTCCAGAAGGTGACCTGCGTTGGCAGTTCCAGATCGACGGTTTCAGTTTCTGTGAGCAAAGCAATGAAAAACTGAAACATGTTTCCGGTTGAGTGCTGGAAATTAAGTGCGGGAACGGCGGCAACCGGCACGAGCAGTGCTAAAAACTTATCTGTAACGCTTCTGCCCGCCATCGCCAGCCACAATCCGGTACAAATGAGCATATTCCCAAAAATCCCGATAATGGTAGTCTGCAGAATATTGAAGCTTAGCTTTTGTGATGTGAGCGTTTTGGCCATATCAACAACGGCGTAGTCGAACATATAGACCAGGCCGGAATAGAAGTATAAGAGAGCAATAAAGCCAGCGCCGACCATGTTGGCCAAAAGAACAAGTGACCAGTTTCTGGTAATATCCCACAAGGATACCTTTCCGGATGCCCAGGCCATAGCAGATAAGTTGTTTGTCGTGAAAATTTCAGCTCCGGCAATAAATGCCATTATATACCCTACAGCATAGAACAAGGGGGCAAGGACAATGGATACGCTGCTGCCTATGTGAGGATGAGCCAGAATGTAGAGCTCATAAAGTGCTCCAAAAGAAATGAAGCACCCACCCATAAGGCCTAATACCAGTGTTTTGTAGGCCGGGTATCGTGTCTTTTTTACGCCTATGTTTAGTACACGTTCCGCAATTTCATCAGGTTCGTATGCGTCCAGTTCTGAGGTTCTTATTCGTTTTTTTTCTTCTGGTTGGTCCATCCGGTCTAATTTATTGGTGTTTAGACTGTTAAGTTATTTAAGCTGAAAAAGGTTCAGCTACCTGGTACGCCAATATGTAGAAAAGCGCTGATTTCACTTCAATGTAATATCAAAAAAGCCTGACTCCATGAATGAAGCCAGGCTTTTTTATTGACCAATGCCGGAAATTAGTCTACTTCACCAGCGTCATGCTTTTTGTAAACTGTTCGCTGCCGGCCTGCATACGAATGAAATAAACACCGCTGTTTAGTCTGGAGCCATCGAAGGTAACGGAATGAGATCCGGCCTGCATCATTTCTCCTGAGATTAGAGTAGATACATGCTGACCCAGCACGTTGTACACCTCAAGCACAACCTCAGCTTGTGAGGCCAGGTCGAATTGTACGTTAGTGGTTGGATTAAACGGATTCGGGTAATTCTGATTGAGTTTTGTAACCTGGGGCAGTTCCGTATCTGTTGGTGTATCGACAGGGTCTTCAACCGTTATATCTACGATCACGCCGCTCAGAGATGCCTGCTCCAGGTTTTCATCCAGGACATTAACCTGGTTGACCAGAAGATTGAGGTCTCCGTTCCAGCCTTCACCGGCCTCGATTTCTACAGTTACCAGATTCTGCGCTTGTGATGGAGCAGCTTCACCCTTGTGGGCCCAGACGATGCCAAAATCACTCCCATCGATATAGTCGAGACTCAGGAGCATATCATCAGTGATCCACTCTTGTGCCCAGTCGCCGGCTTCGAAGGAGTGTATTGTCCATTCAGGACTGTTTCCCCCATCTATGGTGAAGTAAAAGGCCGCTCCGAGTATGTCATCCGGCACCTGAGTTAAGGTTGCGGTTATTATTGATCCGGGCTCAGCGGAGGGCAGGTTGCTTTCGCTGATTGGCGCCTCGTCTGATGGCTCATAGTCCGGCTGCGTGTTACCCTGGTGCTGCACAATGATGCTGAGATCATCATCGTCTATAACGCCATCACCATTGGCATCTGCCCAGGTGGCTGCTGGCTCATTTTCCCAGAACTCAGCTTCATTCGGCTCCCAGCTGGTGCCGTCATCGTCGCGGGCGGGACCTTCTTCACCCCAGAATGCACCGATCGTAAGCACATCGCTAAGGCTTACAACACCGTCGTTATTGGTGTCTCCCGGCCAAACTTCTGCCAGGTCAGGTACCTCTTCTACAGTGAATGATACGGGTATGGCAACTACAGAATTATCGGGATCGTTTGTAAGAAAACAAACCTGCGCTTCATAGGTGCCGGGTGACAGGTTTTCAGAATCAAAAGTTGCGGTTATCTCAGTTTCCTGACCAGAAGCAATGATACCATCGGTTGCCGAAAGACTGATCCAGTCGGTGCCCTCAGGGTCGAAACAACCGCTAAGATCCATAAACTGCGGTCTTATCATCATGGCTTTATATTCCGTAAACTGATTCTGAATCGGCTGCCAGCCATCATCCAGATCGATATAGCCTTCACCCGTTACAGAGCTGCTTTCGTCTGCTGCAAGAAATACATTCGGAGATGGTGGAGACCATTTTGCACCTATATATACGCGCTCGCCATCCTCTACGATAATGTTAAGACCCGACAGGTCTGCGGTAACCCAGTATTCAGCTTCGATACCTGTCTCAGCTTCAGGCAGATCTTCCGCCGTTGCCTGTACGCTGGCTATTTCCACGCCGGGCCCATCAGCATTCGGATTATCCTGATAGACAACCAGTTCGAAATCGAGACTTTCAGGACCCTGTGACATAAAGCTGAGGCATACGGTGCCTAAGACCCCACCATCTTCAGGGGAAAAGCTTTCCGTTATTGTAACTTCGTCGATCATCGCAGGGTTTCCGGAATATCCGTTGTCGATAATGCCCGCATCCAGAATGATAAGTCCGTCGGCTTCATCACAGTCGAAGCTGCTTAATGGCTGCTGCATGCTGCTTGTGTTGTATTCCTGAAAACCAGGTGCTGACGTTCCATAACGGGTTTCGCTGGTGGTACCTGCTGTCCATTCCAGTTCTCCAATTCCCGAATTTGAAATTGTGATGGTCTCAGTTGTCTGACTTCCTTCTTCCGCCGCAGGATTAAGTTCTTCAGGATTGACTTCGGCCACGGGCGGATCAGGCAGAACCTCCATGGTTACCGGAACCTCTGTAAGTCCCGCTTCAGGATCGTTGCTCAGAACGCAAAGCAGTGCTTCGTAGGTGCCTTCAGTCAGCCCTGATGAGTCAAGCGTTACTAAAGCCTGCTCCGTTTCACCGGGCGCCACGTCGCCGGAGTCATCGGCCACGGATATCCATGAAACCTCTTCGGGCGACATACAGGCCAGGGGTTCGGTAAGCTGCGGACGGATGAGCAAATTCTTGTAATCGGGGAACTGGGTTGTCAAGGGAACCCATTCATCCGCATCATCTGTATAAAACCATCCATTTCCCTGCTCATCGCTGGATTCGTCGGCTGCGACAAATACGTTAGGATCCTGCGGCTGGAAACGGGCTCCAATTATATAAGTGCCCGGCTCGGCCAGCAGCGCTGCACCTGATAAATCGACGGTGTACCAGGCGGGTTCATCCGGTAAACCGTCCGGCAGATCCTCGGCAGTTGCCCAAACCGAAAAAAGTTCTTCGTCAGGTGCTCCGGTTGATTCGTCAGCTGAGTAGATAACCAGTTCAAAGTCAAGGCTTTCTGAACCCAAAGAGAGCAGACTAATACATATGGTACCAAAAGATGAAGGGTCCTGAATAGAAAAACTTTCTGCGACTATTACTTCGTCCACCAGGTTAGGGTTTCCGCTGTAACCGTTGTCGATTTCTCCATTGTCCTGAATTATGAGCCCTTCAGCACCCTCGCAATCGAAAGTGTTGTGAGGCATAAATGCGATGGATGTACGCGGCGGAGTTCCTTCTGTGGCTGATAGCAGGTCGGCAGAGGAGCCGGATGATATGTTTCCGACATTTAATTGTTGATCGGAACTGAAGCCTGAATGAAGTACCGTTTGGGTCTGCGTATTGAATATTTCGTAAGTGAGTGTACTGTTTCCGTTATTAGAAATATTCAAATTTAATGTCTCAACAGAATCGGGGTATTGTGTTGAAAATAATTCTTCGGGCGATATTGATATCTGCGCCTCATCGCTAAACAACTGAACAAGATGTGATGAACATAAATCTGCACTTCTGTCAC
>JAIUMA010000023.1 GCA_022565795.1 Balneolia bacterium | reverse complement strand
ATGGCCGAGAATGTTCTGAACCCTCTTATCGAAGTCGAAAAGCTCCTCAACGGAGTAGGTGTTCGACAGGCTCAGCATCGGCACGGGATGCGTTACGTTTTGGAACGTCTTGGAAGGTTTTCCGCCTATCCTAACGGTTGGAGAGTCCGGGCTCTGAAGATCGAATTCAATCTCGATGTCGAGCAGTTCTTCCAGAAGTTTGTCGAATTCACGATCGCTCATTATGGGGTTTGCCTCACCATAATATGCGTCGTTGGCTTTGTGGAGCGTAGTTCTCAGCTCTTCAACACGCTTGCGTGCCTGTTCTGTGGTCATGTTCGGATTTAGTTGATAATCGGCCGTTCTATTACTTCACGGGGCTCGGAAATACCAGCTGGAAGTCCGGCTTCGGTGAAAGATCCCAGGGAGGGATCATCCTCAAACTGACTTCTGCGGAGAATCCGTTCGCCGTTTTCGTCGATTTCATCAAATTCGGTAATAACGCGATTGTCGTAGAGCACGAGCATGCGGTTGAAGTTGCCAGTGAGCGTCATTTCATTCACAAATGAGATGCGCATGCCCACGCCTTGCTCAATCCAGTACGGGCGTCTGTTTTCGAAGGTGTCTGAGCGCACGCGGAAAGGCTCAAGGTTTCCGGTAGCGGCATAAACGACTACATGTAACGTATCGGGCAGTGCAGCTGCTGCAGCTCTTGACGGATCAGGCGGAACAGGTGCGTCGAGCGTATCGGCAAGCATTTCATCGAACTCTGAGCCCGGAGGAGCTGCCCGCTCTTCGGTGACGCCGTTTTCAGGAGTAAGTCCGGTTGTGTCGGCCGGCTCGCCGTCTGAGTTGATCAGCCAAAAGATACCTGCGGCAAGAAGCAGAAGAATGATGATGCCGCCCGCAATCGGAAGCACCGGAATGTCTTTGCCCGGGCGCTTGGTGTTGCGGCGAAGGTCGCTCCAGTCCACATCGGCGGATGTAGGAGGGGGCGGAGGAGTGTGTTGCGCATTTCTGATTTTTACCGGACCTGTTTTGCCCGGACCAATGGTGCTGCCGTCTAAAACTCGTGGCTTAGACTCTGTTGAGGCAGCATCACTTTTTGGGACGTCCTCAGTTTTGGTCGAAGGCTCAGGTTGTACAGGATCAGGCGTTTCTTTACCGGGCGTTGGAATTGCCTTGGCATCGGAAGGGTCGGCTTCATCAGGATCGGCTGCTTTTTTCTGAGCCGGCGGGGGAGTAGGAGGAGCTGGCTTGCTCTCGGCCGCGGGCGGTGCAGGCTCAGCTGGCTTCTCACCGGTGTACTTTTGTACAAGAAAACCATCATACATGCCACCTTCGCGCAGATCCAGCGCCTGAATCATATCGCTGTCTTCCATGCCCAATCCGCGGGCGTAGGTTCTCACGTAGCTGCGGGTGTACGTTTTGTTACTTTCGGCTTCAAAAATTGAACCATCTTCGATTTGCTGAATCGTGTTCATCGCAAGACGCGTTTTATCGTGCATATCCTGCACGCTCAGTTTCTGACTCTTGCGAATGGCTACCAAATCGGCGTGAAGCTTCGACATAAAAACCTGAAATTATTGTAGTAAAATGTGAGTGATCGTTGTAGTCTGTAAACAGCCCTGGTTCTGTTATCGATCGTTGGATTAATATAATAATGATGAACCGGAATCACTCATTACAAATTAGATTATTCGGATACCTATATTTTTTACAGATTACTGTCATAAACTGTTTACCTTTTCAAAGCGGAGCTTTTGATCCGTCTGTTTGCCTACTAATACTGTATCCTGAACATCGTTTCTGTGAAGCTGCCGGTTATCTCATCATTTTACCGTAAACTTGGCGCCATGTCGATGGCCCGCTATGCCAGCATTGGCGCTGCGCTGCTGGTAACGATGGTGCTTACCCGGGTTCTGGACCAGGATGTGTTCGGTGCCTACCGCAAGGTTTGGCTGGTGTATGCCATAGTCGGGCCGGCTTTTGTGAATACCCTTGCAAACACGCTCTACTACCGCGGGAAGGCGGGTGAAGGAAATATAGCTATTTCGGTAAACCTCATGCTCGGCGCAGTCTACGGGTTAATAACCGGCTTGATTGGACTCGTTTTTGCCGGATTTTGGGCATCTGCGCTGAATATACCCGAGTTTACGGATGCCTTCAGAATGTTTTCACCGTATATGGCGCTGGCCGTCTTTGCAGGCATAGCCGAGCCACTTTTCATCACGCTGAAGCGCAAGAAATGGCTGGTCGGTTATAGCGTCGGGTATAATATCATAGAATTTTGCCTGATTGTAATTCCCTTTGCGATGGGGCTGCCCATTGCTCAGATTCTTCTCATCATGGCAATTGGCCCTGCGATACGGTCTTTGATTGTAATTGGCGTAGCCCTTCAGGGAATGCAACAATGGCCGGGATGGTCAGCTGTGAAGGCTGAACTGCCTGTATCGCTGAAGTACGGGTGGGGCATTTTCCTGCTCACCGCGGTTTCGCTGGCAACGGTCTATACAGACAAATGGGTTGTTGGCGTATTTTTTGACAGCGACAGCCTCTACGCGATTTATGAAATCGGCGCCAAGAAAATCCCGTTCGTAGTTGCCCTTACTTCCGCCGTAAGTGCGGCATTGGTTGCGGAATACGCTGGTGATCTGAAAACCGGCTCGTTCTCGGGCATCGTCTCGGAAGCCCGAAAAGCGAGCGCCCGACTTTCCTATTTGGTTGTTCCGGGCTTGTGTATGCTGTTTGTCTATGCCGAAGAAGTTCTTTTCCTTCTTTTTGGCGGCTATTCGGAATCGGCGCCGATCTTCAGGGTATATCTGCTCACCATACTTACGCAGCTTGTTTTCCCGCAGAGCATTCTGCTTGGGGTCGGCCGCAGCGACGTGAACGCAAGATTTGGTGTGGCAGAACTGGTCTTTAACCTCATTTTTAGTATTGCTCTGGTGATGTCACTCGGGTTGATTGGTCCGGCCATCGCAACACTGCTTGGCCATGTTCTCTTCACGCTGCTTCTGTTCCGCTATTGCCGCCGGAAGTACGGAATCAAAAGTCGCTCGCTCATTCCGGGTAAAGAGATTGCTTCGCTGCTGTGGATGCTACCCGTAGTGATTGCAATCGGCGCAGGATTGAAATACGGAATCATGCTTGTCTGGCCGGGATTTGCCGTAACAGCTGCAATCGTTGCAATCCTCAGTTTATACGGTGTTAAAGCGATGAAAGCCGAGGCGGCATAGCGCCTAAACAGGCATCAATGCCATGTGTAAGCTATGATTTTACAAATAGTTTGCTATAATGATGAAAGTGTATAGCTATCACAGACCTCATCAACCTTACTACTATGTTTGCATTGTTCAAAGAGGGGCTCGAGCAAATCGCCTTTCCGACAACCTGTGTGGGTTGCGGTGATATCCTTAGCGGACAGGAAAACCTGCTTTGTGAGCCCTGTATCACAACGCGGTTTGATGACCCCAATCCCGCCAATGCCGATACTTGCGGCGGCTTAATCCTGCCCGATGAAGTCTCTTTTCAGGATGCCATGTGGCTGTATGATAAAGAGAGTGTACTTCAGACCATTATGAGAATGCTCAAATACGAGGGCATGGCTGAAACCGGTCAGATGTTGGGCCGGCTGGCTGCTGAACGAATCAGCAAGAGGCATCTTGCAACCCGCATTCCGCTTGCTGAAGAGGTGATTTTGTTGCCGGTGCCCATCCACAAGCGCAGAAAAACGAAGCGGGGTTACAATCAGGCGCGGCTAATAGCTGAGGGAATCGCAGAGCTGCTTGATGTGCAGGTGCTTCCAGCTGACGTGGTTGTTCGTGTGAAGCATACCGTAACCCAAACGAAGTTCAATTTCGATAAACGCATGCAGAATCTGAAGCAGGCTTTTGAGCTGCGAAAGCCGGAGCAGATTGAAGGTCGGCATGTAATTATTATTGATGATGTTTTCACTACGGGCTCAACCTGTTTCACGCTCTCATCGGTAATTGCTCCTGCCGGTCCGGCATCGGTTGGAATATTTACTATCGGCATGGCATAACTTTTCCGAGAATGTGGTCAGGTTTCCATTTTTGGCGAATTCAGCGTACTTTTAGCCATGCTGAAAAAACAGAAAAAAAGCCCGCAGGAATTTCCGTATCTCGATACACCTGCGGGGATTATCACTCCTAAAGGCCACGTTTTTAACACAACCGAAGAGCTGCTAAAAAAGCATGCCGGTCCGCTTTTTGAAAAATATACGGTCGGTTCCATGCTGGAAAAAGCCGTTACCTGGATTGAAAGCACTGACGGCGTTGGCATTGTGCTTTCGTTGATATTCCTCCTGCTTTTGCCATGGCCGATTGCCGTTGTGTTAACTCTAACGATGGCTTTTGTGTGGCACCTTGGCAAAACATCTCTTGCCGGCCCCGGACTGAACGGTTTAATTAAGATTCTTCAGTATGATATCGCCCAGTTTTTGGTGGCTGTGGCGCCTTTGTCGTGGTTCGGAATGGCAGGCATGTACGGCCATCTGGTCGCCGGGATAATTTTGTTTATTGTATTCAAATTTGGCTTAATCCGGACGCTGGCTGGTAAAATTCGTCCGGATGAAACCCAATCCGGTGAGCCCGGGTTAAATGACAAAGTCCTGAATATGTTAATTACGCGCTATTCCATCCGTGAAGGCATCACCCTTCCAAACATCCGGCAGATGGAGTATGACATCATGAATGCGATGCAGAAAAGTGAACAACAGCGGAAATCCTGGCGCGGGAAAAAATCAAAATGAAAAATATGCAGTCACGCTTTACCATCTATTTATTTGCAGCAGTAATGCTTGTTTCAACCGCTGCGTGTTCATCAAGCGGCTGGCTGGTTGATGATGTGCGTCTTCAGTCCAAATCACTCTACCTGAGCGAAATCTCCGAAGAGGCGTACAAGCTCGACGAAAGAATCGTGCTCGAGAGTATAAAGCAAGAACTTCGTTCAGGCGTTGCTGATTCTCTTGCAAAAAGTGCCATGGAAAGGGTGATGCAGGTCTACTCGGGAGATGACCGCCCGGCCGTTACTATGGCTGAAAGCTCAGAGGAAGCTGATATTGAATTCAGAGTACAGGAGATATCTGTAAGACGGGTTCGTACACTGAATGTGGTTCATCCCGGTCCGGTCTTTCGAATTCGGGTTCATTTAACGGGATATGAAAGAGGGGAGAAGGTTTTTGATCAGCGGCATACCCTCGACAGTAATCTGGCCGTGATGGCTGCCGACGGTGCCCGGTTCTACATTCCTGATGACGACGAGAGACGTGATGAGGAGCTTCAGCGAATAACGGTCTATCCGACGCTACGCTCCGTTTTCGGACAGCTTTGGCAGGATATTCTGGATGTAAATCGTCAGCGTTTTTGAGCGAACGGAATGGGCAGACCGAAAGGGAGGTTTAGCTGAATATGGTATCGAAAAGTTCTGTATTTTGTGCCATCACAAAAACAGCTTCTGCGATCGTTAATTCACATCCCAATTTTATTATTATAAAGCCGGAAACAGCAGTTCTGAGGGGTATCCGGTTGATGAAAATTATTTATGAGCGAAAAAGTAAAGCAAATGTTCGGCTCCATTGCCGACAAGTATGATTATATAAACACCGTCCTTTCATTTGGAATACATCACCGCTGGAGAAAAAAAGCGGTGAAACTTAGCGGCGCTCAAAAAGGACACCATGTTCTGGACTGCGCCACTGGAACCGGCGATTTTGCCATCAGCTTCAAAAAAGCAGTCGGACCTGAAGGTTTTGTCCTGGGTACCGATTTCTCTGCCCCGATGATTCAGCCTGCCCCGGGCAAAGCGCAGAAAAAAGGACTTGATATTCAGTTCGAGGTAGCCGATGCTATGGATTTACCTTATGAAGAAGACCGCTTTGATATTAGCAGTATCGCCTTTGGTATCCGTAATGTAGACGATCCGCTTGTATGCCTTAAAGAACTGGCCCGCGTAGTTAAGCCCGGTGGTAAGGTGATTGTACTCGAATTTGGTCAGCCTTATGGCCTCATGAAAACGCCATTTAAACTGTATTCGAAATATGTGATGCCTACTGTTGGGGGTTTTCTGAGCGGCAACAAAGAAGCCTATGAATACCTGCCTGAAACCAGCGCAAAATTTCCTGCTGGCGAAAAGTTTACAGATATGATGAAAGAAAGCGGCTCATTCGTGCGGCAGGAGTACCATACCCTTCAAAGCGGAGTCGCTTACATTTACGTTGGCACCGTAGCCTGATCTACAGGTTCGCGGCTTCTAAGCCATTGGAATAAAAGATATTATTTGCTGATATTGTTCTAGTCAAGACCAGTATCGGTATCCTAACAATATACAATTAGCAGACAGACCAATTATGTTGATGAACATTGAAGAAATTAAAGCTGTGATTCCTCACAGATACCCGTTTTTGCTTGTAGACCGGGTTCTTGAGATGGATGAGAAGAAAATTATTGCCATTAAAAATGTAACCGGCAACGAAGAGTTTTTTAACGGGCACTTTCCGGGTAAGCCACTCATGCCCGGTGTGCTTCAGGTTGAGGCGATGGCCCAAAGCGGTTGTATTTTGTTTCTGAAGATGCTTGCAGAGGATCCTGAAAATACGACTATTGTGTTCTCGACCATAAACAAGGCTAAATTTCGCAGACCTGTTGTTCCCGGAGATCAGCTGCATATGGAAGTGGAAATTGTATCTATCCGCCGTCAGTTTGCCACTCTTAAAGGCACTGCAACCGTCGATGGAAAGGTAGCCTGTGAGCTGGAAGCTACTGCAGCATTTGTACCATCGGATTCGATATGAGCACTGAACTGAACGGAGGAAAGAAGAAACAAAACTCGTTCAACCCGTCTAAGGTAACCACTCAGACCGTAGTGGATATGAAAACGAGGGGTGAAGCTATCAGTATGCTAACGGCCTATGATTATACGATGGCCAAACTGGTTGATGCGGCTCAGGTAGACATCATCCTTGTAGGCGACTCCGCAAGCAACGTGATGGCGGGAAATGAGACCACGCTGCCCATGACGCTCGACCACATGATTTACCACACTCGCTGCGTGGTAAACGGAGTCGACAGAGCGCTTGTGGTCGCCGACCTCCCGTTTATGAGCTACCAGGTTACCACCAAGGAGGCGCTGATAAGCGCAGGCCGAATGATGAAAGAAGCCGGTGCCCACGCTGTGAAACTCGAAGGCGGAAAGCCAATTGTAGACACGGTCAGGCGTATTGTAGACGCCGGAATTCCCGTGATGGGACATCTCGGCCTTACGCCACAGAGTATTTATAAGTTCGGAACGTATAAAGTTAGGGCTACCGAGGATCTGGAGGCAGAACAGCTCATTAGCGATGCGCTCAAGCTTCAGGAAGCAGGATGCTTTGCTCTGGTATTGGAAAAAATACCTTCAAAACTCTCGAAGAAAGTCACTGAACTGCTTGATATTCCCACCATAGGTATTGGAGCCGGACCACATTGTGACGGTCAGGTTCTTGTATTACACGATATGCTTGGTCTGAATAAAGACTTTCATCCGAGGTTTCTCAGACGCTACGCCGATCTTCATACCGATATCGTAAACGCGGTTGGAAACTACGTAACCGATGTAAAGTCTAGAGACTTTCCGAACGAGCAGGAGCAATACAACTAACCTGAAAGGCTAAATTCCCTGAATGAGCAGCATTTCTAAACAAGACAGACTGATTCTGGTCTGCAACGACGACGGTATTTTTTCTAAAGGAATTCGGGCTCTTGTTGAGGTTGCCCAGCGCTTCGGTGATGTGGTCGTAGTGGCTCCCGATCGCCAGCAGAGCGCGGTGGGGCACTCCATCACCATTTCGGATCCACTTCGTGCCCAATCGTTTGAAATGAAAAACGGAATGAACGGAATCGCTGTAAACGGTACGCCTGCCGACTGCGTGAAGCTGGCTACCGATAAGCTTCTGGACCGTAAACCTGATTTGGTTCTGAGCGGTATTAATCACGGTTCGAATGCGGGAATAAATATCATCTATTCCGGAACGGTGAGTGCGGCTACGGAAGGCACTATTTTGGGCTATCCGTCGATTGCGGTTAGCTGTATGGATTTCAGCGAGGATGCCGATATGAGCGGAGCGCAGGAAGCTGCGGCCCGTGCCATCAGCTTTGTGTTCGAAAACGGCCTGCCCAAGGGCATCACCCTAAATGTTAATGCTCCAGCCGGGCCTTTTAAAGGTATCAAGTGGACGCGACAGGGCGATTCGCGCTACACGGATGAGTACATTCCGCGTAAAGACCCGATGAACAAGCCCTACTACTGGATTACCGGACGCCTCGAAATACTTGATGACGCGCTCGATATAGACGTAAACGTGCTGAATGATGGCTATGCTTCCGTAACGCCTATACAATATGATCTTACGGCCTACCGGGTGTTCAAAACCATGTCTGAGATGAAGCTGTAATCGGGCTTTAGTGCTTTATCTCTTTGGGAAGCGAGATGTGGAATGCAGAGCCTTTGTCTGCAACAGATTCCACCCAGATTTCACCACCCAGACTCTCGAGGGTCTTTTTTACAACGGCCAGCCCCATTCCTGTTCCGGGATACTCTTCCTTGCTGTGAAGCCTTTGGAAAATGATGAATATCTTATCGAAATGCTGCTCTTCGATACCGATACCGTTATCGGTGATGGTGAAAATCCAGTCGCTAGTTTCTTCCCTGGCACGGATTTCAATAATCGGTGTCCTGTCTTTCCGGCTGTATTTGAGCGCGTTTTCAACAAGGTTGTGGAACACCAGCGTTAAGGGCGTGCGGTAGGAGGACAGAACCGGCAGATTATGTGTTATAATTTCTGCGTTCTTGGAGTCAATTACTCTTTTTTGAAGCAGGCGTACCTCTTCAATGATTTCAGAAACCTCGATTTGTTCGACCTTGTCCTCATGTTTACCAACGCGTGAGTATTCGAGCAGGTCGAGTATGATTTCCCTCATTCGCTTGCTGCCGTCTACGGCAAAATGAATGTACTGATGCGCTTTATCGTCGAAGAGGTGGCCATATCGCTTTTTGAGCAAGGTTAGGAAGCTGGTAACCATGCGTAGTGGTTCCTGAAGGTCATGGGAAGCTATATAGGCAAACTGTTCGAGTTCCCGGTTTGAAATAGTGAGCTCATGCGCCTGCCGTTTCAACTCGGAATTAAGCTTCTTCAGCGATTCTTCATACTCTTTCCGGTAGGAGATGTCGGTCATTGCACCAACAACGCGGATAACATGCCCGTTTTCATTACGAATGAATACAGCCCGGTCGATAACCAGTGCATAGGTACCATCACCCTTTTGAAAACGATACTCCTCAAACCAGTTTGTTACGGTTCCGGGGGCCATATAATCGCTTATTTTCTGGAATATCCTCTGACGGTCATCCGGATGTACTTTGCTAATTACCAGCTCAAGTGCAGGCTTTATGCTGTCGTCATAACCAAACAGCACGTTGAAACCCTTGCCCCAGAAAAGCTCATTTTTTTCAGCGTCGTAGTCCCAGATTGCATCATTTGTAGCTTCGGTAACCCTTTTAAAGCGCTCGTTAGAAAGCCGTAGCTTCTCTTCTCCGATTTTCTTTTCGGTGATGTCCCTGATGAAAATACTCATATTTCCATCAGCAGGGTAGGCGTTAACCTGTAGCCAGGCGTTACGCTCACCGGTGTTGAACTGTTCTGTAAACTCTGCAGGCTCCCCGGTTTCAAAAGCTTGAACATACTCTTTGTAGTATTTCATAGCTTTGGCATCGGGGTATATTTCCCAGATATTCTTGCCAAGGATTTCATCACGGCTGATTCCCATGAGTTCTTCAGCACGTTTGTTCCAATATAATACGGTCCAGTTGCGGTCTATTGAGAAAAACGATTCGCCAATGCTTTCGAGAAGCGTATTCTTCTCTTTAAGAGTTTGCGTAAGCTGTACTTCTGACAATTTTCGGTCTGTGATATCCTGTACGCTTCCAAACAAACGGACGCACTCACCGTTTACGAACTCGCTTCGACCAATAGAGCGAACCCAGCCCGGCTTGCCCTTGCTGTCTTTCATTTGCAGCTCAAGGTCCCATGGGATGCCCTCGATTCGGCACTTTTCGATGCATAAAATCAGCTGTTTCTGCACATCCGGCGGGTAAAAGCTCAATGCTTCATCTACATGAGGCGATTTGCCGGGCTCCAGACCAAAAATCTTGCTGGTCATTTCAGAGAAATAAACAAGGTTGGTTTTGATGTTTATATCCCATGCGCCAATTCTGGATAACTGATTGGCATTATTGGCTACTTGCTCAAGCTTAACCAGCTCAGTGACATCACGGCCGAAAGCAAAAACAGCACCTTCCTCATTAATAACATCGGAAGAATCCCAGCTTATCCAGCGATACTCGCCGTCTTTTGTTTTGTAGCGGTTCAGAAAGTTTTTCGCATACCTTGTGGCATTCTTGGTTTCATCAAACTCGCGCAGGGTTTTTTCCAGGTCTTCAGGGTGCAGCAGTTCTTTGAACGGACGAGAAATCAGTTCTTCTTTAGTATAACCAAGCGCTTTGCAAAAGGCCGGATTTACCTTGTGGAAATAACCGCTCGGAGACGCAACGCCGAGAATTTCAGGAGCGTGTTCGAAAAGCTGCTGCATTTCCTCTTCCTGATGCTTTCGCACAATCTCACCACCTATGATATTTCCAAGCAGCGTAAGGTAATCCGTCCTGCTGTTGTCCTGGCCAAAAAACTTGGCGCTTCCAATCATCAGTGCACCAATATTTTCGTTATTGGCTGATAACGGCATCGCGAATACGGATTTTATACCGGAGTCATCAGCTTCTTTGCGGCGGACAAAGTAATCGGCGCTCTGCAGCTGATCACAAATTACGATATCTCCACTGGTAGTCACTTTGCCTGGAAGCCCTTCATCTTTGTTAAGGCTTTTTATACTGGATGAGGCTTTTTATACTGGATGAGGCTTTTTGAAACAGCTCTCCGGGTTTTCCAGATGCATACGAGGCCGCAAGGTTTAGACTACTGCTCATCTGGCCTTTGAGCCAGACTTCACAAAATCCAAAGTCTCCGTAATCGGTAAGATACTCTGTAAGTTCATGCAGCGCCTGTTTAGAGCTATGGCTTTGTGCAAACATACGCGAAATATGTTGCTGCATCTCGTTTCTGATCTGTTGTTGCTTGTGTTCAGATACATCTCGAATAGCACCAATCATTCGAACCGGTTTTCCCGCCTTATCGCGGATCATGTGTCCGATTTCCTCAATATATGCATACGCTCCATCCCCTTTGCGGATACGAATACCGTTTTGCCATTTAAACTGTTCAGGGTCGTCTAAAAAGTCTTTCCATTCAAGGTGAAACTTTTTCTTGTCGGACGGATGCTCCAGCTCAGCCCAGTCTTCCATTCGGAATATTCTGCCGGTCGTATCGTGGCCAAAAATACGTTTAAACCCATCCCCCCAGATAAATCGGTCTTCTATTATGTCCCAGTCGTATATCGCATCATTGGTTGCTTTATTGATCAGGTTGAATCGATCATTGCTTTCTTTAAGGGTGAGCTGCGTTTCAATCAAATCTGTTATATCGGTGCTGTTTACGATATAACCTTCTATGCTTTGTTCGTTAAGCAGGTTTGTACAAACGCTTTGCATCCATCTCCATTTGCCCTGCTTATCGCGAAACCGGTACTTATCAAACTTAACCCGTTCACCAGGTTCCAAATCTTTGACGAGAGCTTTTAGTTTGTGTGCATCATCGGGATGGACGAGCGAGTAGGCGTTGATGTCTTTTAGCTCTTCAGAAGTATAACCCAGTAAATTGTAATAATTCGGAGTGGTGTAGCCGTAGAAGCCGTCCTTTTTTATGGCTGCGGTGAGGTCTGAACCATCCTGAACCAGTGCCCGGAATCGCCGTTCGCTTTTTCTAAGGTCGTCGACGCTTTTGTTGTACAGTTCTGATGTTTGCTTCTGAGGAGTAATGTCTCTCATCAATCCCCTGAGGCCGATGCACTTCCCATTGCCGATAACCGGGCTAAGGGAATCCTGAAGCCAGATATATGTTCCTTCAGAATTTCGAATTCTGTATTCCAGCACCGTACCAGTAGCCGTGTCTGCAGCTTTTTGGCTTTTCGCGAGTACAGCATCAGCATCATCAGGGTGCAAAAGGCTTTTCCAAAAACCGGCTTTAGTTAAAAACATTTCCGGCTTATACCCTAATATGTTTTCTGACTGAGGGCTAACGTAGGTGGTCTGTAGATTTTTAGCCGAAGCTTCCCAAATAATACCATTGACCGAGTGAATGGTTTGCTCAAGATGATTTTTGATATCCCGCAGCTTGAGATTTTCCTCTACTTCTGAGGTGATATCACGGAAAACGCCGGTTAATTTGATGGCTTCTCCGCTTTCATCCCGAATAACGTGAGCTCTGGAAACAACGTGTTTTATTTTCCCGCCCGGAGTAAGCAGTCGTTTGCGGATATTATATTCAACCCCTTTTTCGAGTACTTCCCGCATATGTGCGGAAGCCATGTCCCGGTCATCCGGATGCACGATCTCAAAACCCTTTTTAAAGTTGATATCAAAAGATCCGGGCTCTGTATCTAAAATATGATAGACACCGTTTGTGCAGATTAGCTCATCCGTTTTTAGATTTAGCTCCCAGCTCCCTGTTCTTGCCAGCGTTTCCGTTTCTTCAAGAATGCGCCAGGGACTGTTTTTTTTACTCTTGCTTGCCATAGCCTTGCTTACCCGTAAATGTATAAAACACACCTGTAATTTAGAATTTTTTAATATATGGAGATTTGGATGCAAATAACAGTTTCAATTCACATTATTTACCATAAGTGTTTGGGCTTCAGTTGATTACGCAATTGGTCGCCGTTGCGATGGGATTAATTACTATATTCATCTTAATTATTCCTTTTTATCGAACATGTATATGTCCCACGCTCCTCTGAAGTTCACTCTCAACATCCTGCTGTTATTCATTTTACTACCCGGAATTATTCATGCCCAGAACCAGCAAATTGGAGGAGACCGCACCGGGGAAGAGCTGCTGGAATACCTCCGCGAAAACTACACGCCCAACCAAACGCTGGGGTACGACACAGCCCGCGACCGTATGTACACCATTCTGGATAATTTCGACGGAATGGTGGTTTGCCTGTATACCTATTTTGAAGTACCGGTAGATCCGAATTCCTCAACACCAAGAGCCGATGCGTTTCAGGGTGGCAACGGTATAAATGCCGAGCATCTGTGGCCACAATCTCTTGGAGCAGGAAATGAACCGGCACGAAGTGACTTGCACAGCCTTTATGCCAGTGAAATCCGCGTAAATGCTGACCGCGCAAACTACAAATTTGGTGATATTCCTGATGAAGACGTAGACCGCTGGTACAACAAAGTTAACAGAGATGAAGGCAATCTCATCTTCACAACAACGCCTCCTCCCGTTGAAGTCCGCGACGAATACAGTAAAATTACGCTGTCCGGCGATATTCGTTTTGAAGTAAAAAAAGATATGCAGGGTGATGTGGCCCGTGCCATGTTTTACTTCTATACGATTTACCGCAATCAGGCTGATGCGAGCGATCCAAACTATTTTAGCTCGATGTCTGAGGCGCTCAGAAGCTGGCACAATGCAGATCACGTGGGCGAGTATGAGCTGTGGAGAACGTCTCAAATTGAAGAGTGGCAGGGCAATGTGAACCCCTTTATTGCCGATACTACTCTGGTTCGCCGGGCTTATTTTACCGATGATGACTCAACTCCTGACCCTGATCCCGATCCGGAATTTGACATCATCTTTGCGGAAACATTCGGAAACCCTTCATCAACAACACCGATTAGCGACCATAGCTACGATAACGAAAACCTTACTTTTGAAGGCAACGGGGATATCAGAAGCTCAATCCCGTCCCAGGGTTATCCGGGAGCGAGCGGTGGGGGCTTGGTATTTATGAATCTCGGCCAGCGGTTCCTCACAATCAGTAATATTGATGTTTTAGGATATGAAGACATCGGCCTTACGTTTGGCGTGCACACCGGCGATACAGAATCCTTTTTGATTGAATACAGTCTGGATAATGGCGGCAGCTGGTTTGAGATTCAATATGAATCAGCAGTGTCGGCCAACCAGTGGACGCTCTTTGAAGTGGAGCTGACTGCTATTCCGTCGGTATCGGATGTGAGCCTTCGGTTTTCGAAAAACAGCGATTTTCAGTTCCGCCTCGATGACATCACCCTTTACGGTAATGAATTGACGGGCACTTCGACCGAGCCGGTTGCAGAGCTGCCGGAGAGTATCACACTCGAACAAAACTATCCGAACCCGTTCAATCCTACAACGGCCATCCGGTTTGCGCTGGCTGAGTCCGGCCATGTGCGACTTTCTGTCTACGACATGCTTGGCCGCAGAGTTGCCGTGCTGGTTGACGAAGCCCGTTCCTCTGGTTCCCACACCGTACGCTGGGATGCTGCTGCACATAGCTCCGGAATCTATCTGTACAGAATTGATACTCCCGCCGGAAGTTTAACCCGAAGTATGACGCTGCTTAAATAGGGCGATGGCGTGCCGCGAAACATATTGCTTACTTTTCCTCAGCTTTCGCTTTCGACTCGAACAGCCGCTTTGTAATGAGTCCGCCGCCAATGGCTGAAAACAGAATAAGCATGTATGCGATTAGCAGAGCTGCATAGCTGAACGTTTCGAGTATATCGATCATGGCGAGAAAGAAAACAGCAAACCACGATACCGCAGAAACGGCGCCAACAACAAAAGCTGTATTTACCAGCCGTTCATTACCGGAGAGCTCTTCTTTCTTAAGCGAAATGAGTTCCATCTTAGGGGCTACGTACAGATTCATAATTATTCCGTTGATTAGCACAACCAGAACGGCGGTCATCTTCATAAGGAAGCGGGAATTTTCCAGGTAGGTTTCGGGGTCGGTGAATGTTAATGCGACGCCGCTCACCAGCAATAGAGCCAGCCCCAGTATGATCATCTGTGATATCAGGTGCATAATAACCGCTTCACGCTTCGAAATAGTGAAGTTTTTCAGGAAGTGAAATATCATAATGTCCAGCACAATTGCGCCGCCTAATCCAAGTACCAAACCGAGCAGATGAGCCGTGAGATTGTACGGAAATGCGGCTACAAGCATACTTTCGCTTATCGCTTCCGGACGAATCATCACCAGTGAAACGCCAATGGCGGTGGTGAGAATCAGGAAAGCAAGCACCCGCCAGTCAAGACGCTTTGTTACTCCGAAGGCCATCACCCATTTAAACTGCAGAAGGAAAACCATAACCCCGCTTAGCAGTATAATAGTATGGTCAATGGCCGGAACGGATATGCCCGAAATAAGGAAAACGCTGTACGTGAGGGCCGTGAGCGCGAAATAGCCCAGCGTAATCCGTTCGATGGGAACTTCGAGAAAAAGAATGCTTTTGATATGTTCGACCGGCCGGTTTTCGGCAGGTTCAGAATCAAGCGGCACGTCGCTGCGGCCACGGAGGTAGTTTTTATAGATTGCCAGAAGAATTCCGGCAACAGACAAGGCTACTGGAATAAGAAGGTTCATAACGGCACATCGTTTAGAAGCCGCGGGTTGCAAACAGAACGCAGACGACTATAAATAAAATGGTGATAAAATCACCGCATCGTCGGATAATCTTATGAAGCAGTTTTCGGTTCTTTTCAAACTCATTCATGTCTTGCTAACTCATTCGGCGATTGAAGCTTACACTATACTAAAGCGTTCCATGTAAATATGGTTCCATGCCACACCGAGGTCGTGCAAGGCGATGCTTGATACGTCCATTAAAGGGCCCGGGCCACAGATGAAAAACATGAACTCCTCCGGATTTTCGGGGATGTATCTGCTGAGCAGTTCTTCATCTATCAAACCACGCTCGCCCTCCCAGTCATCAGCGGCTTTTTCGAGCACATGAATTATCTCGAGATTAATTTCCCGGCTCAGCTCTTCGAGTTCATGAAGGAAGATGATGTCATCATACGTTTCATTGGCGAATATGAGGATAGCTTTACGTTTGTCTTTGTCGTCGCGCATAGTCCTAAGCATGCTCATGGCCGGAGTAACCCCGATACCGCCCATTATGAGAAACAGATTGCTGTCGGGCTCGGGCACAAAAGAGCCGAAGGGTCCTTCAAGGAACACCGTTGTGCCGGGCTTCATATTCTCCCAGGTTGAGGTGAAATCACCTTCCGGTTTTGCAGTAAAGGAGAGATACTCCGACCTTGCGCTCGAGGAAAGAGAAAATGGATGCTACTGTAAAGAAAACGGAGTTGGCCCTACCGTAATCCATGCAAATTGTCCGGGTTTGAAAGAAGGTCTTTCATGATTGATGGCTTTGAGGTTGAGCGTCCATGCTTCACCTGTTTCTCGCTTAACGTGCATCAGCTGGTAGGGCTTCTTTCTGCTGAGCCACGGCCTCACGATTCGGGTGTGAACTACCAGCTAGATTACAGAGCCCATCAAAATAGCTAAGGCTGCCTTTTTCCAGAATGGCTCGAGATAGTGACCAACCTGAATCGCGTGCGCTGTGCCAATGCCTACGATTGCCATGGCGAGCAGGCCATGTATAAGCCTCCAGTGCTCGTATTGAAGCCTGAAGTTGATGCGCCAGATGCTCGTAACCGTTATCATTACAATGGCTATGGTTACAAAGCTGAGAGACACGGCCCGCATGAAGTTCACTCTTGGGTCAAAATATTCCCAGAATGCAGGGTCGGCCGTGAGCAGGATTACAGGGTGAGCCAGAACCAGGAAAAAAGCGGTGATTCCGACCTGCCGGTGAAAATTCAGCACGTTGTCATTCCCGAAAACAGGGGCGATATGCCTCAGGCGACCGGAAAACAAAAACTGCAGAGCAAACATGGCCAGCCCGATAAATCCAAGCGCCACGCCGAACTCAATCCAGAATGAACGCAGCTCCGGCAGGTCACCGGCTAGTGCTATGCCAATGGGAATCAGAGCCAGAACAAAATATATGCACAGCCAAAGAATACCGTTGCCGGCTGAGTATCGCATAAAAGATAGTTATAAGCACAAATTGAAAAAGCCGCCACTCCTGTTGAGGGAAGTTCCTCATAAGGAGTAAGCGGCTTCAGAATGGTTGGTTTTATCCTCCGATCAGGCTGGCGAGGAAGTAGGTACTCAGGCCAAGATAGATCGAAACACCCGTAATATCGGTGATGGTCGTGAGAACGGGGCCGGTCATCATAGCAGGATCTCCGCCAAATCGCTTGATCAGGAACGGGAGCGTTCCGCCCACTATACCGGCGAGGAAAACGTTGGCAGCCAGTGCCGCGCCGGCAACAAGCCCGAGCGTAACGTTAGCCTGTATGAAGTAGGCAATGATGGCAAACAAAATACCCAGAGCAAGTCCGTTAATCAGACCGACGGCAATTTCCTTTTTGGTAGCACGCCAGTATTCCGTAATCCTGACTTCACCCAGCGCAATACTTCGAATCGATACCGAAAGGGCCTGAATACCCACGTTCCCGCCCATATCGGTAATCATTGGAAGGAAAATCGCAAGGGCGGCTACAGCTTCAATAGTGGCTTCGAATGAGGCTATTACGGCCACGGCGCCGAGGTTCAGGAATACGTTACCGGCCATCCAGGGCAGGCGCTTCTTTACCGAGCCAAGCGGCGGTGTATAGAATGACTCATCGGCTGAAGCAGCACCCATGTGCATGAACATATCGGCCATGTTATTGGAGAGGATTTCGATGGCATCATCCAGCAGAAGCACCCCAACAATTTTGTCATTTTCATTGATAACCGGGAGCATTTGGAACCGGCGGTTTCTAAGCAGCTCGGAGGATTTGATGGCATCGTCATCGGTATGCACGGCCACCACGTTTGGCGTCATAAACTCGTCGACTTTCTTGTCGGGTGAGGTCCTTAGCAAGTCCTTCATTGAAATAACGCCCTGGGGCTTGCCCTCGGCATCCACAACATAAACATAGTTTTTGTTCTCAATCTGTATAGGAGCATCGCGAAGTGCGGTGATGGTATTAGCAACAGTAGTTCCGGATTTAACGGCTGTGAAGTACGAATTCATTACCGCGCCCACGGTGCCGGATTCGTAGCGCATAAGGTCGCGAATCATCTTTTCCAGATTCGGATTGATGTGGCTGAACAGCTCGCTTGCCTCATCCGGATCCATAATCTGCATGATGTCAGCCGCATGGTCAATCGGAATGTCATCGAGCAGAGTTGCGGCAATTTTGGGGTCCATCTGACCTAAAATCTCCACCGCCATTTCCGCAGAGAAGTGAGCAAGGATTTTTCCGGCCTGCTTTTGATCAGCTTTTTCAAGAAAGGGAACAACCAGGGTGTCGTCAGAATCGGTCAGAATTTGTGCGACCCGGCCGGCAGATATATTTTGTGCACTTAATACGGCTTCAGCCACATTTTGTGAGTACAGATCTTTTTCAAACTTCTCCTTGTAGGACTGGAGAATTTCGGGTTCTAATATCATAAGTTAGGAAGTTAGCATCTGAATTAACACGAATTGATGCCCACAGAATACAAAAGCCCTACTTAATTAAAAAATTGTGCTGCAGGAAGTAGCGGTTCACTTCTCCGTAAAGATCCGCTCGTCGTCTTCTTTTATGGATTTTATGATGTCACTCCAGAGCTCTTTCCACTGCGGTATTTTACGTGATGACAGATTGAGCTTAATCTGCTCCGGATGGGAAAGATTAGAGTGAAGAATTACCTCACCCCATTTTGCTGACTCCTCAGAAATGTAGCCATCGTTGATGCCCTCACGCTCATAAATGTAGCTGTTGAACGGAATAAGGAGCCGGTTGATGTCGTACTCCGTGCCTTTTCCGCACGCGGCTGTTACGGATTTATAACGTACCTCCGGATGATCCGGGTTGGCGGGATTGAAGTGTTCGTTAACGTATTCACGGCCAAGCTGCTCCAGAGCTCCGGTAATGTTGCTGGGCACTTTCGGGTAGACGTTATTTCCGAACCAGTTGGCGATGCCTTCGAGGCTTCCGCGGATGGTTTCCGGTGTGTTGAGCGTTAGCGTGGAAAGGCTTGTGCCCCGATGAGGCGTACACACGGTTGTGAGGCTTATCACGTCCTTGTATTTGTCCATAGAGCTGATGGCATATCTGATGTCCAGGCCGCCCATCGAGTGCGCCACAACGTGCATTTTCGTGGCGCCAGTGATTTCCTTTATCCGGTCTATTGCCTCGGCCCAATCTTGGGCACGGGTTTCGATTTTAGCGTAAGGCGCAATGTTGGGGGCAAATGCCAGTACGCCGCGTTCACGTAGCATCATGCAGGTGGCATGAAGGAGACCCTTGCTCGAAAAGCTGCCCATCGCACCGAAACCATGGCATAAAAGCACGGGATGTTTCAGCAGAATAACATCTGGCTGGGGGAAATAGTCAAGACGTAGCTTCTCGAATGCTTTCATTGTATAACGGGTGTGATATCATTTACAAACAGCAGGGTATGTGTTTGCAAATGATATCAAATTATACCGCAATAAAGAAGCCTGCCAAAACTTTAGGCTACTTTATGAGCATCATTTTTCTGGTTTGCTGCATGCCGCCGCTCTGCATGCTGTACAGATACATCCCGCTCGAAAGGTGTGATGCGTCGAAGGTTATCGCATGCGTCCCTGCGCTTTGCTCTCCGTTGACCAGCGTTGCTACGCGCTGGCCCTGCAGGTTGTAAACGGTCAGGCGCACATCGTTGGTTTCCGGAAGGTCGTAGCTGATGACCGTGGTGGGATTAAACGGATTTGGATAGTTCTGACGTAGTTCGAAACTGCGCGGAAGCTCTCCCGTTGGCTCCGTTGAAACAGGAAGGTCGTCACTCAGAGAAATGATGACGGTAGAGTAAGCATCAATCTTAAAGTCTGTTACGCGGTTTCCGCCTTCAATGGTGAGGGGGAATGAGCTGTCGTCGAGCAGGTTTGTGGGTGCGTATGTTCCGGGCTGAATAGCCTCGCCTGTAAAGGTGATGCTGCTCTCACTTACTTCAGAAGACCGGGTGTTAATCACCACCAGAACGCGCTCTTCGTTAAGTTCACGGGTGAAGCTGAACAGTCCGCTGTCCGTAGCGCTTGCCGGCTGATAGCTGCCGGTGCGCAGGGCCGAGGTACGGTTACGCAGGTGAATCAGGCTTTTGTAGTGATTGAGCAGCGAGTTTGGGTCTTCTTCCTGCACAGCCACATTCCTGATCGGATAGTCGCTGTTGAGGCTTCTCCACGGATTGCCGGTGGTGAAGCCCGCGTTTGGCCCGTCGGTCCACTGCATAGGCGTGCGAATATCCGGATCAGGCTTGGCTCCGGTCATGCCGATTTCCTCGCCATAGTACAAGAACGGTACACCCGGCAGGGTGAGGTAAATGGAGGCCGCAGCCTTGGCGCGATCCCAGTTGTTTACACCAAGCTCATTCATCACTCTGTTCTGATCATGGTTCGTGAGGAAAGTCGCAAACTGCTGATAGTTGTAGCTGTTGTACACTTTCTGCATCTGGGACTGTAAAGCCGTTGCGTTACCGTTTCGTACGGCGTTGAGCGTGGCGCTGGCAAGGTCGAAATCGAAGGCAATATCCAGACGGTCGTTGGTTACGTATGGGATGATTTGCTCTGTGCTGGTCCACGCTTCGCCTACGGTTATGGCATCGGGGTTGTTGGATTTAACGCGCTGATTGAACTCATGCCAGAATTCGAAGGTCTCCTCCACGTGTTCCAGCTGGTCGCCGTCTTCAAAAATGTAGGTTACCGCATCGAGGCGGAATCCGTCTACGCCTATGTCGCTTAACCAGAAATCGGCGGCTTCAAAAAGCTTCTCTTTCACAATTTCGTTTTCAAAGTTGATGTCCGGCATGCCGCCCCAGAAAATGCCGTAATAGTAGCCGGAGCTGTGCGAATGCCAAACGTTCTGACCCCAGGGGCCGGTTTGCTGGGGATCTTGGTCTTCCCATCGGTAGAAGTCGCGGTATCCTTCCACATTATTGCGGGAATTTATAAACCAGGGGTGCCGGGAGGAGCTGTGGTTTAGTACGAAGTCGATAATTACGCGGATGCCGCGCTCCTGGGCCGCTTCAACAAAGGCACGGAACTCATCCATGGTGCCGTGGTCGCTGCTAACGGACTTGTAGTCCATCACATCGTATCCGTGATAGCTGTATGCTTCGTGAATGGGCATCAGCCAGATGCCGGTAATGCCAAGGTCGTCGGTGGTTTCCGGATTACCGTCGTTTAGATAGTCGAGCTTTTCAATCATGCCGGCAAAGTCGCCGGTTCCGTCGCCGCTGCTGTCGAAAAAGCTGCGGGCAAACATCTCGTAGAAAACGGCATCATTCCACCAGAAGGTTTCGGTCGATTCGCGCACGTTTACCTTAACCGCGTTTTCAATAGTTAATGTGTCGGCGAGGTCTTCGTGACGGGCGATGAGAGTTACATCATACGAAACGGCCTGCGAATAGGTGACCAAAGGACTCCGGTCGGTGGATGTGGATGGTGTGCCGCCTTCAAACGTCCACTCCCACTCGGTTACGAGCCCGGCCGATTGATCGTTAAATTGTACAGAACCGTTCTCAAAGATTGAGATGCTGGTAGGACTGAATGCTGCCGACGGCGGCCCGGTTGGCGGTGTTTCATCGCTGTACCATACCAGAATCTCATTCGTGCCGGAGATTACTGTATAGCTTCGATTGGGACCGCCCCCGGGAAATTCTTCGTTTCCATCCCATGCGCCATCAATCCGAAACTTAAACTGTATCGTCTCTCCGGGCGAGAAACCATCTAAAGTCACGCTGTAGATTTCGTTGTTTTCATCGGGAGAAAGCACGTGGGATGAGCCGTCCCAGCCGTTAAAGCTTCCGGCAACGTCTACAAACTGCGTATCGGGATTGAAGTTACCCATTTCGGTTTGATAGCTCATGTTAACACTAAAGGTAACAGAGACCGGCTGAGCCGTGGCTGCCGAAAAGCTAAAGAGAATGAAAATCAGTGATTGAAGAATAGAAACGATAAAAATGCGCATAGGAAGTATTTAAAAGTGATGTAAGCGCTTTCAAAATACGCACGAGGCGTTACTCATTCAAATGATGCGCGTCGTATTAACGACTTTTAAAGAGATGCAGAGGGAATGAACTCTACGGTTCGGACCAGTCTGTTCGAGTAGGTGATGGTAAGGTGAAGGCGATTTTCGGGGAAATGGCGTTCACCCTGCACGGAAACACCATATGGACGCAGTTCCCGGGCTATATGAATATGGGCAGCCGTGGAAGGAAATCCGCGTGCAGTGCTCACCTGATACGAAGCGCGCGTAAAAAGGCTGTCGACCCGGGTATTCCTGACGCGTATCTGATCTGCAGGAAGCCCGTACGTGGATAGGGTGCGCTCAATAGCGCGGTCGATCGTACTTAAGTCGTCGAGGCGGTTGTGCTCAGGTGCCGGAAAGGCCAGAAGTATAAGGCCGCTTAGCAGACAGGCTACCGCAAGCAGGATTACAAGCAGGCGCTCTTTTTGGCGTAGCAGAGGATGCGTTCCTTTCTCGCTCATTGAAGGCTAACCGAGCTTATTGCGAAAAATGGTATGAAGAACCTGTGCCGCAATTTCCGTCTTAGGACCGCTGAAAGCTGCCGGCTCGGCAGAGTTGCCTATGAGAAATACATCGTTGGTTTCAGACTCAAAACCGGAGCCAGACTGACCAATGGTGTTGGCGATAATAAAGTCGGACTTTTTGCGCTCAAGCTTGCCTCTGGCGGCTTCAATAAGGTTTTCGGTCTCCATGGCAAAGCCAATAAGCGTCTGTCCTTCAATCCGGTTTTCTCCAAGCCACTTGAGCGAGTCTGGTGTTGGCAGAAGCGGAATTTGCATAGCAGCACCGTTTTTCTTCACCTTACTATTGGCACGTGATTCGGGCTTGAAATCAGACACGGCAGCTGCCATGATAAAAATGTCGGTATCTGCATGATGTGATTTCACGGCTTCGAATAAATCATCAGCCGAAATAATCTCTACGGATTCTATGCCGCCGGGCACAGGGTCAGCGAGCTTGCCGTGTATCAGAGTTACTTCCGCTCCCATATTCCGGGCGGCCACTGCCATGGCAATGCCCATACGGCCTGAGCTTGGGTTTGAAAGAAAGCGTACCGGGTCCAGATACTCACGCGTTGGTCCGGCTGTTACAACAACCTTTTTATCGGTAAGTATTTGGTCGGAGGGTGAGGCTGGTTTCAAAACTTCGGCAATGTAATCTAGTATTGCCTTATTTTCGGGTAGCCTTCCTTTGTCTTCAAGTCCGCTGGCAAGATAGCCGTGCTCGGGCTCAATAAGGTGATAACCCAACTCTTTAGCCAATTCACGGTTCATTCGCATGGCAGGTGACTCGTACATGCCGCCATCCATCGTAGGAGAAAGAACCACGGGACATCTTGCGGCAAGAACGGTGGAGGTGAGCATGTTATCGGATAGTCCGTGGGTTATTTTCGCCAAAGTATTGGCGGTGCACGGAGCGATAAGCATCAGGTCGGCCCATTCGGCCCATTGGATATGGCGTGACCAGCTCTCGTTGATATCGGCATCGTCGGGGAAGACATCAACCGGAACGGGCTGCCGGGTAAGGGCGCTGAGCGTATCCTTACCTAAAAAACGAAGAGCGGAAGGCGTCATAATACAGCGCACTTCCGCTCCGGATTTTTGTAGCTCCCTGAGTAATACAGCCGATTTGTATGCAGCTATGCCGCCTGTTACACCAAGAATGATGCGTTTACCCTCAAAAGTCGGGGATGGCGTCATACCTAAGCGGCTTATTAAATATTATCCGGGTAGCGGTAGGAAATTTTTGAATCGAGCAGTTCATCGACGCCACGCTGACCTGCGTGTGGTCTCTTTTCGTATTCTTTTGAAATACGCTCCTGCTCTTCGTTGAAAGAAAACTCATCTTCTTCTTCGAAACCTTCGAAGTATTTGAGCTTCTCATCGAGTTCCATCTTTTCGCGGGCAGCAATCTGGCGCGAGCGCTTGGACATAATTACAATAGACTCGTACAGATTACCTGTAATGTCCTGGATTTTTTCAACATCGAGTGCGCGAAGTGGCATAGAATTCTTTTGCTTTAGTTTGTTTCGAAAGTAATGCGTGAAGCGTTGCGGTGTTTAGCTGTTCATAAAATCGTTAACCAGTGTGCTTACCTGATTGTAGGCGGTATCAAAATCATCGTTTACAACAACATGGTCAAACTGACCGGATTTTGATAACTCCATTTCAGCCCGCTGAAGCCTTAGCTTGAGGGTCTCTTCCGACTCCGTGCCTCTGCTTCTGAGGCGTTGTTCAAGCGTCTGAAGATCGGGCGGTTTAATGAACAGCGACATGCACTCTGCGCCATAAACGTTTTTAAGGCTGATGGCACCTTTTACCTCCACGTCGAACAGGACAAAATAACCTTTTTTTCTTTGATTTTCAACGTCGCTGCGCAGGGTTCCGTAGAGCGAACCGTTATAGAACTCCTCGTGCTCAATGAAGCGTCCTTCTTTGATGTAGTCTTCGAACGTTTTGCGGTCAAGGAAGTAATAATCCTTGCCGTGTACCTCTCCAGCTCTGGGGGCGCGGGTTGTAGCTGATACCGAGAAAACAAGCTTTTGCGTCTCTTGAAGCAGCTTCTTCGCAATAGTGGTTTTGCCGGCTCCGCTCGGAGCGGTTATTACAATCACCTTGCCGGGTTTATCCTGAGAGGTAATCATCAGACCAGATTCTGGATTTGTTCACGAATGATTTCGATGATCTCTTTGGCATCGACCACCTTGTGCGCGATTTCAGCATTATAGGACTTTGAGCCAATGGTGTTTATCTCACGCAGCATCTCCTGCATCAGGAAATTAAGCTTGCGTCCGGCAGAAGCTTTTCCTTTGAGGGCGTCGCGGAAAAAGCTCAGATGTGAATTCAGCCGTACAATCTCTTCGGTGATGTCCAGCTTGTCGGCTAGTAGGGCAATTTCAAGCTCAAGACGCTCTTTGTCGTAGCTGTCGTCGTCGAGCAGTGACTTCACCCTTTCCTGCAGCTTTTCGCGGGCTTCCTGCACACGACCTTCTGATAGGGTGAGAATAGAAGTGGTTATCTCTTCGATAGCATCAATCCGGGAGAGAATGTCGGTCGCGAGCGTTTTCCCTTCCTCACGACGCATGCCGATCGTAATTTTGGCGGCATTTTGAACGGCCTCTTCAATTCCAGCTTCAATGAGTTCCTTTTGTTCATCGGTAAAGCTGTCGCGCTCAAAAATATCTGAGAAATGCAGCAACTCATTATATCCGGGCTCTTCGCTGATTCCCGTTGTGGCTCTTAAATCCCGGAGCATATGTAGATAGGCGGCTGCCAGCTCCTGATTTACGCGAACATTAGCTTTATTGCCGCTAACCTGTTCCAGCTTAACACTAACGGAAATTTTTCCTCTGCCAAACTGCTGCTGAAGTCCGGTGCGAAGCTTGCTCTCGAGCTGCTGAAAATCTCCGGGCAGCTTAATGCTAACGTCGCAGTAGCGGTTGTTTACGGAGCGGATTTCGGCTTCCACCGAATATCCGTCGGCCTGAGCCTGAGCCCGGCCAAAGCCGGTCATTGATTCTACCATGTTAATAAATTAAGATCCGAAAGTAGTTTTGGCTCAAATGTAATGAACTCATTGCTCAATCACACGAATAAAATGGATTGGGCATATTGGTGTAGGTTCCGGATCCCACTTTCGAGTCGAACACCGTGCACAATACCTCACAGCAGGACAGTGCCTGTTCTAATCTGTTGCTGCTACTGCAAATATAGCCTCGACTCCGCGAAATAGCCGGTCTGATAGTGATCCCAGTCCACTTTTACGGTCCACAGGCCTTTCGCTCTGCCCTCCAGGTTGATACGCTGCACGCCTTCCGCATCAGGATTTACGGGTATTTTCACATCCATAGACGAGCCGGAAGGACGATAGAGGTGGACGGTGCCGGTTAAACCCTCATCAACCATATTGGCGGGAAAGATGATATCAACGTAGCTGCCAGTCTGCTCTACACGAAGAGGTTCGTCCAGATTGAGGGCGCGTTCGCTGCGGTCGATATGGTCCTGCCAGGTAATCGTAGCCTCGTAATACTGCTCAACCACAAGGTCGGTTTCCTGTGTAAAGGTGAAGAATACGAAGGAGAGGGTTCCAACCACAAAGGTCATGTAAAACAGGAAAATACCGAGCGGCCATTTCCATTCTTTTTGCTCTTTCTTTGTTTCCATTGTTCAGCTTGTTTATGTGATGTGATGTGATTAAAAAGTTTGATTTATTCTATTGCTGAGGTCGGTTTTGCGGACCTATAAAACCGGTTTGGAGCGTTTGTATCAATCTCCCGTTTCGATAAACACCAAACTCAACGGCCGTCTGCGCTCCTGTTAACTGATCGCCTTCAAGGAAGACCATAATCCGGTTTTCGACCTGCTGCTGCCCGGGAATGGTTCGCTGTTCGCCAAGCCACTGAATCTCGCCGGCAGGGTAATGCAGGCGAAGCTCTACATCCATGTCGTCGAAGGTTTTGTTAAAGAACCGGGCATTGTAGAAATTCGAAAAGCGGTCGCCGGGAAGCTCGTTGAAGAGCATGCCGGGCTCACGAAGAATTACGGTGTAAACCTCCGGCCGGGTGACAAACAGATAAATAAAGACCGAGAACAGAACAGTGAATACGGCAAGGTACGCCTTCACCCTTGTAGTGAAAAAGTTGGGTTTGCTTCCCTCAACAACCGCGTTGTACGAGGTATAGGTGATGAGCTCCTCGGGCTTACCGACTTTGCGCATCACCTCGTTGCAGGCATCGATACAGGCCGTGCAGTTGATGCATTCCAGCTGAATCCCGTTGCGGATGTCGATACCGGTCGGGCATACCTTAACGCACTGCTCACAGTCGATGCAGTCGCCGTATACTTCTTCTTCAGGACCTTTTTTCGGAAAGTTGGTCACCACACCGTCTTCTTTCTTTCGCGCGCCGACTTTAGCACGTCCTTCACCGCGGGCGAAGTCGTAGGTTACGGCTATGCTGTCGTTATCCACCAGCACTGACTGAAAGCGCCCGTACGGACAGGCCACCAGACAAACCTGCTCTCTGAAGCGGGAAAAAACGCCGTAGAACAAGCCCGTAAAGACCATGGTTGCGATAAAGCCGCCGAGGTTTTCGGCCGGACCGGCTGTCACAATTTCCAGCACCTGATCCTTTCCGATAATATAGGCCATAAAGGTATGGGCAATGGCCAGAGCCAGAAGTATAAATAATGCGTGCTTGCTGGCCTTTTTAAAGAACTTGCTACGGTCCATAGGCGCAGCGTTCAGTCGTTTCTGCTGATTTGCATCACCCTCAATCCAGTATTCGATTTTTCTGAACAGCATCTCCATAAAAATCGTCTGCGGACAGACCCAGCCGCAGAATAGTCGTCCCCAGATTGCCGTAAAAAGCACAATGAAGACAATAAGGGTGATCATAGCCAGGAAGAACAGATAGAAATCCTGTGGCCAAAAGACGACACCGAAAATCACGAACGTACGCTCAAAGATGTTGAGCAGGAGAAGAGGATTTCCGTTAATGGTGATGAAAGGACCGGCGAACAAAAAGCCAAGCAGGAGCCAGCTTACGTAGCTGCGCAGCTTGTACAGACGCCCGCTTGGTTTCTTGGGATAAATCCAGTTCCGCTTTCCGTCTTCTGTAATGGTCGATACAAAATCCCGGTAGCTTTCCTCCCGGGTAATCGGGTTAATATCTTTTTTGTTGGCTTTACTCATGGCAATGGCCCGTTCAGTTTGCCTAAGTCATATTCTGAGACGAAGGCTGTGTAACTATAAATCCGGCATTTGTCTGGCCGGGTGTTCAGTTTAAATAAGCGGGTCGTGCGCTAATGGACTACACGACCCGCTTCATTACCAGCAGGTGGTTCTAGTCTTCTGCCGGGTGTTCTTCCGGCAGTTCTTCCACACACTCTACCGCTCTGCTCATGTTCGGAGCTTTGGGATTATCCGGTTCTGAACCGCGGATGTACATGATGTAGCTCGCAAGCATAATCAAATCGTCGTCGGCAATGCGAACCGTGCTTCCGTAAGGTGGCATACCCTGAGCCGGAAACCCGTTTTTGATACTGGTAATAACCGACTGAAAATCACAGCCGTGCTTCCAGTAGTTATCCGTCAGGTTCGGTCCTACAAGTCCTTGCCCCTGAGCACCGTGGCAGGTTGCACACAGATTCGTGGAAGCGCTGTAAATTTCGCGTCCGCGCTCGATGCTTTGCATATCGGTGAGAATCTGGGCCTGTGCAAAATCGGAAATGATTTCGTCGGTTGTTCCGTAGCGCTCGGCCGCCATGGCCATTTCGATTTCATACTGCTCTTCCTGGGTCGGACCCCAGCCGCTTACCTCATAATAAAAAAGGTAAACGACCGAAAGAGCTATCGTGAAATAAAAGCCCCACAGCCACCAGGGCGGCATGTTGTTGTCCAGCTCCTGAATCCCGTCGTATTCGTGATCCATCAAAAGATCGCGCTCATCATCCAGAATCAGGTTTTTTTCTTTGTCTTGTTTCGGTTTGTTGTTTTCTTCAGACATACTTAATTCCTCGTTTCCTTAGGATCAGCGGTAAAAATATCATCAGCGTCTGAGTCGGGCCGAAGCGGCATGTTTTCCAGCTCTTCAACCTTACTCTTGCTCATGCTGAATACGTAGCCCAGCATGAGCGCGAAAAACCCCACAAAAATGACCAGTGAAATCAGTGGAAATATTTCAATCCCCTGAACGGTCTCGAGTACGTTGCGTGCCATAATAGTTTATGATTTAAGAGTGTTAATTAATTATGGCTTACGGTTGCCGTGGCGTCCGCTTCGTCATTGTCGCGTCTGAGCGGTACGGCGTCGACTCTATCAGCCTGCGCACTTATATCAGTACCGAGACGCTGCATATAGGCAATCATCGCTACCATTTGGCTGTCCCACTCAACGTCAAATCCGCTGCTGCTGAGGCCACTCGCAATGGCTTCAGCCTGGTTACGGTAGTGATCGATGGCCTGCTGGTCGAAACCTTGAGCGTAAGGCACTCCGAGGCGCTGAAGCGTACGGATCTTGGCCGGAATGGACTCAATATTAACAGTGCTTGTTGCAAACCACGGATATGCCGGCATAATCGAACCCGGTGAGGTCGAGCGCGGCTCCATGAAGTGCATATAGTGCCAGGAGTCAGGATACTTTCCGCCAATGCGGTGAAGATCCGGACCGGTACGCTTGGAGCCCCAGAGGAACGGGCGATCATATACAAACTCGCCGGCTTTGGAGTACTCACCGTAGCGCTCTGTTTCCGAACGGAACGGACGAATCATCTGGGAGTGGCAGCCAAGGCAGCCCTCTGCGATGTAAATGTCGCGGCCCTCAAGCTCAAGCGGGGTGTATGGTTGTACGCTCTCAATCGTAGGTACGTTCGAGCTGATAAGTGCTGTAGGCACATACTCAACGATACCCCCAATAAGGATGGCTACGGTTGTAAGAACGGTGAAGAGCGTCGGTTTTGACTCCAGCCAGCGGTGGAAGGTGCTTTCCTTGCGGGCAGCAGATTCTGCAACGGCAACCTGAGCTTCAGCTTTCTCATCGGCAATCAGCTCGCCTGCTCTCATGGTTTTGAATAGGTTGAACGTACCGACCAGAATACCAACGATGTAAAGCGAACCGCCAACGGCGCGCGCAATGTACATCGGGATGAGGTGGGTTACGGTTTCCATGAAGTTCGGGTACATGAGGGTACCGTCAGCGGTGAACTCTTTCCACATCAGCGACTGTGTGATACCGCCCCAGTAAATTGGAATCACGTAAATCACCATACCCATGGTCGCGGCCCAGAAGTGGAAGTTGGCCAGCTTGATGCTGTAGATTTTCGTGTTGAAAATCCGCGGAATGATAAAATAGAGCATGGCGAACGTCAGACCACCGTTCCATGCCAGCGCAGCGGTGTGCACGTGGGAAATCACGTAGTCGGTGTAATGGGTGATGGCGTTCACGCTCTTGAACGACATCATAGGCCCTTCAAACGTTGCCATACCGTATGCGGTAACGCCTACTACGAGGAATTTCAGCACCGGATCCTGACGAACGCGGTCCCAGGCGCCGCGAAGCGTAAACAGACCGTTAATCATACCACCCCACGATGGAGCGATAAGCATCACCGAGAAGACAACCCCGAGCGACTGTGCCCAGCCCGGAAGAGCGGTGTACAGAAGGTGATGGGGTCCGGCCCAGATATAAATGAAAATCAGCGCCCAGAAGTGGACGATCGACAATCGGTAGGAGAAAATCGGACGATTGGCTGCTTTCGGGATAAAGTAGTACATAAACCCGAGGAAAGGCGTGGTAAGGAAGAACGCAACCGCGTTGTGTCCGTACCACCACTGCACCAGCGCATCCTGTACCCCGGCAAACATAGAGTAGCTTTTGAGCATATCAACCGGGAGCACCAGGTTGTTTACGATATGAAGCACGGCAACCGTTACAAACGTAGCGATGTAGAACCAGATGGCTACATACATGTGCTTCACGCGGCGCTTGTAGATGGTCATCATCATATTTACGCCGAAAATCACCCATACTACGGCGATTGCAATGGCAATTGGCCACTCCAGCTCAGCATATTCTTTACTTTGTGTATAGCCCAATGGAAGGGTGAAGACGGCCGATACAATAATCGCCTGCCAGCCCCAGAAGTTGAGTTTACTGAGGGTGTCGCTCCACATTCTGCTCTTACACAGTCGCTGCAGCGAGTAGTAAACCCCCAGGAAAATGGCGTTGCCGGCAAAAGCAAAAACAACAGCATTGGTGTGAAGCGGACGCAGGCGGCCGTACGACAATTCCGGTATGAATCCCAGAAAGTCCGGCGCAAACAGCTTGATGGCGATGATCAAGCCTACCAGCATACCAATTACACCCCAAATAGCGGTCGCAATCGCAAAATTGCGGACAATCTTATTGTCGTAGTAAAAGGTTTCAGTTGCCATGATTTATGATTTGTTAGTGTGTTGTGATTTTGTTGATGTTTTTTCTTCAGAATCGGTTGTCGAATCTACTCTGGGCTCATCATCGAACAGGATGCGAACCGATGGTGTGTATTTGTCTTCATACTGCCCGTTTCGCATCGCCCAGATAAAGGCCAGCAAAAAGCCGCTTGCGATGAGCAGACTGAAGGCAATAAGCATATACATTACGCTCATGTTTGAAGTCCGTTTTTCCATGCAGCCCAGTGGGTTGCAAAGGTGGTGAAAAAGATTACTGAGATTGAGCTTACCGGCATAATGATGGCGCAAATCAGCGGTGATAGCGTGCCGGTTACCGCGTAGGAAAGCCCGATGATGTTGTAGAGAATCGAAATGCCAAAACTGATATAAATGATGGTGATGGACTTTTTCGAAAAGTTGAGCACCCGATCCAACAGCGGCAATGAGCCGGCTTCCATAATTACATCGCTTGCCGGAGTGAAGCTGCTGGTATCTTCAGCCAGTGAAATACCCACGGTGCTTGATCGAAGCGCTCCGGCATCATTTAGTCCGTCGCCAATCATAAGCACTTCGGCTTTGCCGTCGCGGAGCTGCTCAATAAAAGCCAGCTTGTCGTGCGGAGTCTGATGGAATCTGAGGTTTTGTTCGCTACCAAAAACAGGGGTGAGGGTAGCTTTTTCGCGGTCATTGTCACCGGAAAGCAGATAAACTTTGTCCTGAACCGAGCCGCGCAGATTGCTCACAAGCTCGTTCATCCCGCTGCGGTAGCGATTGGCAAGCTCGAAATAACCGGGGATGATGTCATCAAATGAGATGAAAACCCGGGAAGAACGACCGCTGGTATCATCCTGAGCTTCAGCTTCTGCTCCTACCCATTTTGCAGAACCTACGCGTACCCTTTGGCCGGAAATGACGGCCTCGGTTCCTTTGCCGCTCTCCTCTGTGTACGAGTCAGCCCGAAGGAGATACTGTTGAAGAGGAGCGTTCAGGTCTTTTTTAAGGTGATGGTAGATTGCGCGACCCAGTGGATGCGTGTTTTCGTGCAGTGAGGAAATGAGCAGCCTGATTTCGTCCTGATCCAGATTCCGGCCGCGAAAGGTTACATCGCTTTGGTCTCGGTGGGTAAGCGTGCCGGTTTTGTCGAAAACAACGCTGTCGACCACGGCAAACTGCTCGGTCACTTCGGCATTTTTCAGGTAGATTTTGTTCTTGCCCATTATTTTTGTTGCCCACCCAAGAGTGAACGGAGCCGAGAGGGCGATGGCACAGGGACACGCAATTATGAGTACGGCTGTAAACGCATTAATGGCCAGCCCTGGCTCGTTAGGCAGCCAGTAAAGAGCAGACAAAGTGGCAACGGCCAATATAGTAGGCGAGAAGTACCGACTGAATCGGGCTGATGTCGAGTACAGGCCTTCTGCTTTGGGCTTTCTGAACGTCTCGCTGTTCCAAAGTCTGGTAAGGTAGCTGCTCGAAACAGGCTTTACGGTCTTAAAAAGCGCAGATGTTTTAACATTGCGTCCTCCGGCATACACAAGCTGCCCCTTCGTAACTTTAACCGGCTCGGACTCGCCGGTTACAAAGCTGTAGTCCAGCCATGCCTCTTCATCAAGGAGAAGCGAGTCGGCCGGAACCAGTTCTCCGTTGCGGATTACGATTTTGTCGTCGGTCTCAATACGAGTGGCGGCAACGCTCTCCTCACCACCGGATGAGGTGAGACGAATGACCGATAGCGGAAAATAAGCCTTGAAGTCGCGATCGAAGGAGAGGCTGTCGTAGGTTTTTTGCTGGAAGAGACGTCCTACCAGAAGGAAGAAAACCAGCATAGTGAAGGAGTCCATATAGCCCACTCCATAACCCGAAAGAATCTCATACAGGCTGCGGAAAAACATCGCGATTATGCCAAGTGAAATGGCAATATCCATGCTCCACTGCCGCTGACGAATACTCGTTATAGCCGGTTTATAGAAATCCAGACTGCTGTAAAAAAAGACGGGCAGGGCAAGGATGATGTTGAGGCCGCCGAACAGCGTGAGAAACTGCTTGTCAATTCCGCCGGGTCCTGCCAGGTATTCCGGCAGACTGAAAAGCATGATATTGCCAAATGCGAAACCCGCAATTCCGATTTTAAGCAGCAGCGGCTTGTTGTTTTGCTTCTGTTTCTTTTCGCTCAGGTGATCGAGGCTCAGATCAGGCTCATAGCCAATGCGGGAGAGAAGCGCGGCTAGTCCCGAAAGCGGCAGCGTATCTATGCTGAAATGTATAGATGCTTCACGACGATCGAAGAATACTTCAACCTGTTTTACGCCGGACTCCAGCTTGTGCAGGTTTTCGAGCAGATAGATGCAGGAGCTGCAGTGAATTTGCGGCAGTCGAAGGGTAACCCGTGCCTGCGTTCCGTCTGTGAAATCAAGCAGTTTGGAGCTGACAGTCGGGTCGTCGAGGTGCGCAAACTCCGAGGATTGCTTTACCTTGCGCATCGATATCCCGGGCGTTTCCTTATCGAGGCTGTAGTAGGAGTTTAGGCCACTTTCACTCAAAAGTTCAAATACAGTCTGGCAACCGTGGCAACAAAAGTGATTGTCGCCACTGCTTATAAGCTCTTCGTCACAGGGTTCACCGCAATGGGTGCACTGAGTTTTTTCGAGTAGTTCAGCAGACATGTAAGTGAATCAAAAAAGTGAATCAGCGTTTTGCTTTACGCTCAAATTGCAACAAGCCATCTGTAAGCATGGTCGATGTATCGTTGGCAAGCTCTTCAAGCGAGGTAGATTTCAGCCAGTCTTCGATTTTTCCTCTCTTCTTCCCCCATTCATCGTGGAAAGGGCAGGGCTCGATATCGCCGCAGCCGCTTATGCCAAGGAAGCAGGTCTGGAAAAATGTATCTCCCTCAACAGCGGTTACGATGTCGTAAAGAGAAACCTCTTTGGCATCCCTGGCAAGGTACACACCACCGTTTATTCCCCGTCTGGTGCCAATTATGCCCGGCTCAATGAGATTAGTGAGCATCTGGCTTAAATAGGTGCTCGGGCTGTTAAGCGGTTCAGCAAGTTTAGAAGCGGACACAGCTACGCCGGTGCCCTCTTTGCTGAGGGTGATGAGCGCGGTAAGGGTGTATTGTGTGCCTAAGGATAGAAACTGCATAGTCCTAAATTCTATATCGTATATTGATATTAGAATATAGGATTAAAGCTATTTAGATAAAATCTAAATGCGACATTTGTATTCGATTATTTGATTATTCTAACGCGTTACGGCGCAATGATTATGCGAATAAAAGGTGGAACAGGGGGAGGAGACAGAAGGTGGCACGCATGCCGTTTGCCATGAAATGCATCACATTCTGAACCGGAATAGGTGAGTATCCCGGAAAGGAACTTCAACCCGGTTCGCCAACCACTTATATGGAACAGGCTGATAGGAAGTCGGTCGTTATTTTACTTCCAGGAGGAATGCACCAGACAGACCGGCTTTTTGTCTGATGTTCTGTACAGGAGGTGCTCAAATTGCGTGAGCGCGTAATCATGTGATGAAACCGATAGCGGACGACTAACCGACATCACCGTGTCGCCATAAAAGCATTCGGCCTTGAAAACAATATCCAGAGTGGATAGACGAAGCTTCTCAAATACGGCTTCGGGCACGCTTTCGATAGCCCATTCCATGTAGCGCACATTGTTTACGTGGCGATTCAAATCTAAATCATGCCGCCTCACCCGGAACTCATGCGTGATGTTTTTGTCCGGTCCATCTTGCGGGTCAAATGGCGTTATTCTGCTTGCGGGGAGGGAAGTGATTTTCGGACCGAATGATTCGCTTATGTCCTTCACGTTGTCGGGCACAGCCACCACGCGTCTGCTTTCGAGATCCAGAATAACCCAGCTTGATGTTGCTTTCACAAGAAGCTCGCCGGCCTCATTTTCGACCTTGTAGTCACGATAGGCCAGAATCCGCTCCGCACCTGTTGGATAGGTGGTAAGGGTGATGGTCTCATTGTCGGATGGCAGCTTTTCGATTTCCACATAAAACCGCTGAAGTACCCACGTCTTTCCGCTTTCGTGCAGCGATCGCACTGACCAGCCCAGGTCGTCGGCATGTTTGCCGGCGCCGTACTGCAGAATATTGAGGAGGGAAGAAGGGGTCAGGAGTCCCTGAGCGTCGGTTTCGAATGTTCGGACGGTGTGAGTGAACACAAATGGCTTCATCATACAAAATTGAGTGAGCGGATATGGGCGACTAATATAACCGCTTTTGAAGGCAGGGTAAAGGGTGATGCGTTCTGTCTCAGCTGTCAAATGCCGGATGCGGAGGCTGCTCAGGC
Organism: Balneolia bacterium; assembly: GCA_022565795.1. Lineage (GTDB taxonomy): Bacteria > Bacteroidota > Rhodothermia > Balneolales > Cyclonatronaceae > Cyclonatronum. Next base: position 9,185 of record JAIUMA010000023.1, on the reverse strand, counting down.
GGCTGAGGTTCGGGCAGGTAGAAATCAGGCAAATCCAATACGCGTCTGTATAAAAACAGAAGAGCCGACGTACACTGTCTGATCTGATACCGCCCGCATTTTCTGTAGCAAGAGAGGTGAAGCAGGTACAGGCGGATGTGCCATTCAGAAAGCTCAGACGGATGCCTGAGGTAGTGAAAGCGAATGAAGGCCACAATCCACTTCCGGTACTGATGCCGGCTGCGCGGACTGTAGCCCTCATCAAGTAAGTTCTTTTCGAGCTGCTGGAGTAGTTTCATACGGCATTTCTTTTTTTCTCTATAGAGCGCCGTAAGCCAAAAACCTTACACAAGTTGAAACATTTTGGTGCCGTGCGGGTTTCACGTAAAGACGCAGGGCCGCAAAGGTAGTGATTAAGGTAGTAGAAAGAGATTCTTTCAATTTTTAGTGGTTCTTAGTGGTTTCCGTTTTAGTGTTTACCCGCCATAACACCAATACCCGGAATTAATTAAAATGCTTTCCCCTGAAACCAATGATTCAGTACATTAAATAAATAAAGACCGGCAACTCAAATCTGCGTCAACTATGAAAACCATCACCCTTTTTGCGATTCTCGTTCTTTTTCTGACTTCCTGCGATACGGTCGATCCGTTTAATCCGGCCGACTTAACAGAAGAAGATCTCGCGGAAGCCTATGGTTTTGCGTTGTGGTATACCGGTGAAATTGAGCCTTCAGAAGCCGACATTGAATCAGCTGCCCGTACATTAAACCAAATTCGGACGCGCTATGGAAACCGAAGCGATTTTTTCCAAAATCGGTTTATTACACCATGGCGACCGGGTTTAATAACAGTCATGCTATCAGATGAGGCCAGAAGCAGGTTTGAAGAAGATGGCTCACTCCCGTGGGATGATATTCGCCCCGGCTTGTTGCCATCAGAGGTTTCGTTTTTTCCTATATCCGAGCAATATGCTTATCTGAGATTCAGAGCAGATTTGAATCCGGGAGCATTATGCCGTAATTATCTGCAGCTTGAGGGTATAGAGCGATGTGCGCCTGAATACTATATATTCAGCGGCTTTGGTGGGTATGGTGTTATAGTAGAGGTTGTATCTGACCGCGAACGGCGCTTTTTGTTTACCTCACAACAAACTTTTGGAGATTCAGGCCCGCCTCAGCTAGTCATCGAAATCAACGGAAGCCTGTCGTACTTTTCAGGAGATGTGACTTCACATACGGAAGGAATGTATGACGCTTTCCTGAGGTGGCAAATCCCGCAGCAGGAGAGCAACGATTTCGAGCCTCATTTTAGGCCTTTAGCTAAATAATAAAGATTTAGTTTTTGGGACGCTTGTCAGATATCCTCAAACAAGGGTGAGCTCAGATAGCGGTCGCCACGGTCGCAGGTGATGCAGACGATAAGTCCCTCATCCAGCTCAATGGCCAGTTTCATGGCGGCCTGTAGCGCGCCTCCGCTGCTCATGCCGGCCAGGATGCCTTCCTCTTTGGCCATTCTGCGGGTCATGCGCGTCGCTTCGGCCTCGCTAACGTCTATGATGCGGTCAACGCGCTCCTTTTCGTAAATGGCCGGGAGAAACTCGGGCGACCATCTCCTGATGCCCGGAATGCTGGAGCCGTCCTTGGGCTGCGTACCTACAATCTGCACGTTTTTGTCCTGCTCCTTCAGATAGCGGGAAACGCCCATAATGGTGCCCGTTGTGCCCATAGATGACACAAAGTGCGTGATTTTGCCCTCCGTATCGTGCCATATCTCCGGCCCGGTTGTGTTGTAGTGCATGCGGTAGTTATCTGGATTTCCAAACTGATTCAGAATCACGTAGCCGTGTTTCTCCGCCAGCTCTTCGGCATGCGTGCGGGAATATTCGATGGTGCCTTCGGCTGGCGTAAGGATGACCTCAGCGCCATAGGCTTTCATGGTCTGAACGCGCTCTTTGGTCGAGTTTTCGGGCATCACCAGCTTGATTTTAATGCCCTTCAGCCTGGCAATCATGGCCAGTGCAATGCCGGTATTTCCGCTGGTGGCTTCCACGATGGTGTCCCCGCTTTTAAGCTCTCCACGCTCCATCGCCCCGTTTATCATGCCCAGCGCAGCCCGGTCCTTTACGCTCCCGCCTGGATTTTGTCCCTCCAGCTTGCAGTATATCGCCACGTTTTTTTTCACGGGTATATGCTTGAGCCGGACAAGCGGCGTGTTTCCAATAAGTTCTTCGATATACATAGCAGTTGGTTTTTTGCAGGGTGATGCGCTTCGTGGTGGAAATTAGATCTGATTAGCTCAGGGCTTGATTTAATAGTAACCAATAAACTGCAAGGCTTCAGGATTCGGGCATTGCAATTCAGTCAGTTTACGGGAAATCAAAAGGAGCTTCAACTCTTCCTGTTATTATAGTACTGAAACAATAAAAGCAGGCATATTAAATCCCAAAGCCGAAAAACTTCTCAAAAAACCTGAAGGGTTGGAGAGGATAGTAATTCGCGAGTGTCGTTGAATTAGGATTCGGTGGATTTAGGGATTTTCTGCTTATTACAACGTCAGGAGCGGTTTAGTACATTATTCGCATTCCACCCCGCCCATCCTCAAAAACCTTAAATCCTATCCACCCTGATTCAGATAGGCCCGGTTATAACTCACTCTGGAGAGGATCTTTGGGAATAGCTGCCTTAATGTGAGAAGGAAGCTTATTTATAGCCATCCTACTCAATTTCTATAAGAGTTCCGGGTTTATGAGCTTTGACAGCCTTTTTTATCTTTTGAACCAGTGGTAATAGGTCTTCGTAGGTATTTGTCCTGGCAATTAGCAATATGATATAAATAGAAGAAGAGGAGACGGACTGCTGGAAACTCAGATTTTTGTCGCTGGTGATGAAAACTTCGAACTCCTTTTCCGCAGCTGTCAATAGTTTTCCATTAGAAAGACTAGCCCATCCCATATCAGGTGCTGTTTTAACAAAGAATTTGGTATCCGACTCTTCGATTCTGTACTTCAGCTTTCGGGGGAGACATTCATCCAGCAATATTTTTATCATTGCGGCTGCAGTAGCTGATCCTTAAATCTCTCGAGCACCTGAATTGCCTGTTGTCTGGAAACTGTGGGAAAATCATCCAGAAAATCATTCAGGGAAGAACCGGTCTCCAGATATTCAAAAAAGGTACTTACTGGTACACGGGTGCCCTTGAAAACAGGTATTCCCCCGAGTATGTCCTTTCGCCTTTCAATAAGATTATTTTGAGTAACCATTTTTCAGATAAGTAGAATTGACCTTCTTAAAGCAATATAATTAACGAATGGGCGAGTTGGAAATTTCTGAAGGTCTATAAGCAAGCTTTAATATAGCATAGCTGAATTAGGATTCGGTGGATTTAGGGATTGAAAGGATTTCCAGCTTATTACAACACCAGTAGCGGTTTTAACCATTATCTCCAAACCACCCTGAGCATCCTCAATATCCTCAATATCCTTAAATCCTATCCATCCTAATTCAGAGAGCCCCGAATGTTGGTTCTTGCCCCGGAATATCAATTGCCGTCTGCTTCAGCTGACGGCAGTTGATGCCCCTTTTGGTGGCTTTAGCCACAGACCGGAGTGTGCAAACAACCTCGCACTTCCTGTGTAATTTGAATATATAGTCAATCAAAACTACATCGTAAAATGGGGCTGAAGCCCTAGTGGGTTGGCTCTATTACCGTTGACTGAAGTCAACGGTAATAGATAAGGGCTTAAATATAAAGTACAAATATCCGAGGTTGAATTGCCAATTGTGTAAATGGAAACCAACTCCTGCGTATCTTTGAATTAGGATTCGTTGGATTTAAGGATCAAAAGGATTTCTTGCTTATTACAACACCAGTAGCGGTTTTAATCATTATCTCCAAACCACCCCGAGCATCCTCAAAATCCTTAAGTCCTATCCATCCTAATCCAGATAACCCGTTGTTGATCTTCGCCCTGGAATATCAATTCCCGTCAGCTTCAGCATACGGATGAATTGTAAGCAATCCCCAAAAAAGCCCAAATTCCTAATACCTCACCGCCCCGCCTTCGGGCTGATAATACACTTTGGAGTGCGGGGCCACGCTTTCTGTCAGCCAAACATTGCCGCCTATGATGCTGTGATGCCCTACAACCGTTTTGCCGCCCAGAATGGTTGCTCCGGCGTAAATTACCACATGATCCTCGATATCGGGATGCCGCTTGGTCTTGGCGTCTTCCTTTTTTACGCTTAGGGCACCTAAAGTAACGCCCTGATAAATCTTCACGTGGTTACCAATTCTTGTGGTTTCACCCACAACTACGCCGGTGCCGTGATCAATGCAAAAGTGGCGGCCAATTTGAGCGGCAGGGTGGATGTCAATTCCGGTTTTACTGTGAGCGTTCGATGATATGATGCGTGCGATAAGATCGAGTCCTTTTTCGCACATGCAGTGTGCAATGCGGTACGCCGCAATAGCATAAAATCCGGGGTATGTTCGCACGACCTCTGTCAGGCTTTTAGCAGCCGGGTCGCCATCATAAACGGCCTGTATGTCCTCTCGAAGCATTTCCCTAATATCAGGCAGCGACTCAAAAACATGATGCAAAATAGCCTCATCTTCTTCAGGCCTCCTGTTAAGCCTTTTTGAAAGTATGAACCGAAAATCGTCACGGAGGGAATCAAACGCCTTTTCGAACTCTTCGTACGAGTTGTAGCTATCGGTGCTTATTTCAGGAAACAGAAATGCAAGGAGCTTGTTGAAAAACTGCGATACCAGAGCAGGCGACGGACAGCGCTGCGCAAGCTTAAAATCGTTGTAAAGCTGCTTTATAAATGTGGATTCCATACCATTCAGGTTGATTGCGTTACAGAGCCTGCTTTAACGCTCCGGTTCAGAAAGTCGTTCTGATTAATCAGCCTTCAATTACGGCTTCGAATGTAACCGGAATGTCAGGATCGAGCGAAGCCCCGACGGAACAGTATTTTTCTACCGAAAGCTGAACCGCACGGTCGGCCTTTTTCTGGTTCACATCACCCTTTATTTTAAACACGAAATGCATGCTGGTAAACGGCTTGGCATCGCCCTCGGTGGCGCGTTCAGCCTTCGCTGAAACGGACAGATTTTTAAGAGGCTCGCGCTGCTTTTTGAGAATACTTACTACATCGAATGCGCTGCATGATGCAACGGCTGTGAGCAGCAGCTCCATGGGGCGCATTCCTTTTCCTTCGCCCCCAACAGCAGGGCCGCCGTCCAGGTGAACGGAGTTGCCATCCGGGTTAACGGCTTCGAAATGTAGATTGTCGTTGAGCTGCGTGATGTTCACTTCCATAACTATTACCTCTCGTTTGAATTCAAAATATCAGATATCTGACTGAATGAGTTTGTTCACAAAGCGGGCAAAATCTTCTTTGCGGCTCTCGGCCGTCTCTTTTACTTCGCTGTGGTCCAGCTTGCCGGTGTTCACGCCGGTGGCCATATTGGTAACCAATGAAATCCCGATGCAGCTAATGCCAAGCCGGGTGGCTTCCAGCATTTCCGGTGCGGTGCTCATGCCGACCACATCCGCGCCCATTGCCCGGTAGGCCCGCACTTCGGCCTTGGTTTCGTAGGTCGGGCCCTTTACATAGAAATAGGTACCGTGCTGAAGCGGAATGCCGTTTTCTGCTGCAAGCTGTAGGATTTTAGGCCTGAGCGACTTGATGTCGTAGCGGACGTTCGACTTCGGCACACCCCGGTAGCTGTAGGCATAACCGGGGGACATAAAGTCGCTGATAAGCATCAAATCACCGGTTTCGAGCCGGGTTGAAACACCGCCTGCCGCGTTGCTTATAATCAGCTTTTTGATGCCCAGTTCGTGCACAATCCGCACCAGACAGAGGGAAACATCCATGCCGTGGCCTTCGTAGCTGTGAAAACGCCCGCCGAATGCTAGTACCCTTTTTCCGCCTGATTTGCCATAATGAATTGTCCCGGAATGCCCTACTACCGTAACTTCGGGCATGCCCTTTATATCAGAATAGGGGATATCGATTCGGTCTGTGAGGGAATCTGCAAAATCTCCGAGTCCGGAGCCCAGAATCACCGCAGCATCGGCCTCAGCGGCGTTTTTTTCAAAAAGGCCGGCGGTTATTTCTGCAATATTTACGTCAGTCATTAAAAGAATCTACGGTTTTTATGGAGTATCCTTTCTCCGAATTGTGGTCCGGAAGCTTGAACATCGGGCTGCTAACATCATGATACGCAAGAATAATGGCATTTTCATCATAAACCCGGCGGCTCAGTTCCTCGCGAAGTTTCATACTCTTTTTGCCGTCGAAATCGTACTTAGCGGCATATTTACGATTGATTGCGCCTTTGGTCCCGATAACATCTCCAGCCATTAGAAAAAGCTGCTCACCAAGCCTGAGCTCGATGAGCTGGCTGAATTCGGTGTGCCCGCCCATAGTTTTGCTGGTGATGTATTCATTCGGGCTGGCTTCATCGTCCATTAGATTAAGATCGGCACGGGCTTCAATGAAGTCCAGAAACTCTGTTTGCGGCCCTTCGTCGTCGGTTATCGACTGCAGCTTGGCCCACTCCTTGCCTGATGCCCAGATGGTGGCATCGGGAAAGGTGAGTTCCCAGTAGCCGTTCGAGTTGTGGGCAAGCCCGCCAATATGATCGTAGTGCAGATGGCTGCAAAATACGTCGGTAATGTCGCGTTCGCTCAAACCTTCCTGCTCGAGGGTTTCGAGTAGTTTAGGGTGATGGCTTTCGATGCCGAATGTACCCAGTCCGCAGTCGATGAGCATGTTGCGGTCAGGCGTCTGAATCAGAAAAGGGTTCAAAGCCAGCTTGAGCGCACCGTTTTTGGGCGGGTCTTCCTTGCTGATTGGATTAAACCGCTTGTCAAGCCCTACAGAAAATGTCCCCTGATGAAGTGGTTTTACGCTGTAGCTCATTTTCCTTCTTTCTTTTTGCGCTCTTTGCTTTCAAGCTTTTCACGCATTTTTTCCTCTTCTTCCTCATGTCGCTCGTAGGCTGAAATGATTTCACGGATTAGCTTGTGGCGAACCACATCACGCTGATCCAGATACACAAAATCAATCCCTTTGATGGATTTCAGAATGGTTTGAATTGAAACGAGGCCGGACTGTTTCAGTCTTGGAAGATCGGTCTGGGTAACATCACCCGTAATAATCGCTCTGGAATTAAAGCCAAGGCGGGTAAGGAACATCTTCATCTGCATATTGGTCGCGTTCTGAGCCTCATCCAATATCACAAATGCATTGTTGAGCGTACGTCCGCGCATGTAGGCAAGTGGAGCGATTTCAATAACGTTTTTGGTCATGTGCAGGTCGAGACGATCCTTGTCAATCATCTCTTCCAGCGCATCGTAGAGCGGGCGCAGATAGGGATCGATTTTGTCTTTGAGGCCGCCCGGAAGAAATCCGAGGCTTTCGCCTGCTTCAACGGCAGGACGTACCAGTACAATCTTCTTCACCTTTTTATCCTTGAGGGCCTTAACGGCTATAGCCACGGAGGTATAGGTTTTACCGGTACCGGCGGGTCCAATGGCAAAAACAATGTCATTTACAGCCGAAGACTCTACAATCTTCTTCTGATTCGGCGTCTTGGCGCGTACAACCTCACCGGTGTGGGTGTAGACAATGGTGTCTTCGTCATGCTTTACCAAGCCTTCCACAATTCGGTCGCTCTGCTTCATATTAAGCAGCGTATTCACATCCTGATCCGAAACGGCTTTGTTCCGCATCGCTAGCCTGATAAGCTGGTTCAGTATGTCGTTAATCTCAGCAAAGTCCTCAGCAGACCCGCTGATTTTGATTTTGTTGCCCCGTGCGGTGAGGCTGGCTCCCGGGTAGGCGCGTTCAATCTGCTTCAGAATTTTATCCTGAATTCCAAGTACGAGAACGGGCTCTACATCCTGAATTACAATTGTTTGTTCTATCAAATCAGTGCAAAAAAAGTTGAATTGAAAATAGCGAAGTGTACAGTATGATGAATGAATATACGCCGGTATTCATTCCGAAGTGAGCAGGTCAGGTTAAATTACTGCTACCAATGATCGCTTTTTGAAAGAGCTTCTGAATTTGGTCGTTTTTGTCTTCAGCTCCGAATACGCTACTTCCGGCCACCAGCACATCCGTGCCGGCTGCGGCTACGTTCTCGGTGTTTGCGAGACCAATGCCCCCGTCAATTTCGATGAGGAAATTCAGGCCCATTTGCTGCCTCCATTTCACTAAACGTTCAATCTTTTGAAGCGCTGAGGGTATAAACTTCTGACCACCGAAACCGGGATTCACGCTCATCACACAAACAAGGTCGACCTCGGGGAGTACCTCTTCAATTGCAGTAAGCGGAGTGCCCGGATTAATGGCCACGCCACGGTACAAGCCCAGCTCTTTGATGGCACCAAGCGTGCGGTGGATATGCGGATCGGCCTCGGCATGAACGCTGATGAGGTTAGCTCCGGCTTTGGCAAAATCGGCTATATAGCGATCCGGATTGTAAATCATCAGGTGAACATCGAGAAAGGCATCTGGAGCGGCCCTGCGGGCGGCATTAACAATAAGAGATCCGTAGCTGATGTTCGGAACAAAATGGCCATCCATTATATCGCAGTGAATCCACTTCACGCCGGATTCGGTACAGGCGCTGATATCTTCACCCAGTTTGGTATAGTCGGCGGCAAGAATGGACGGAGCGATGGTTGGAAATGAATAGGATTCAGACAGCGGATGCGGAATTTTCACAGTCGGTAAGGATACGTTGATGGATATTTATTGCTAAAAGTCGGTCAGTCGGATTAGCTGACGAAGAAAACCATTTTAATCTTCGACTTCGTTATTGTCCTCTTCAGGTACAATCAGGCTGTCGGGCACGGATTGCTGCACGTCGGTTGAGTCGATAATTACGGCTCCGCGCTCTTCGGACTCCTGAATATCGGAAAGTTCGGATACAACCAGGTTGATGCGGTCGCCCTCAAAAAGTGAATCGGATTCTGAAGGCGTAAAACGAAGTACGGTGTTGGGTTCAACGGTGGCGCTCGGCTGGAATTCTATCTGCCCCACCCGCAGCCCCGCCTGACGAATTTCCCGCTGCGCAACGGCAAGACGGCTGCCCACGATATCCGGGATTGGCACCTTGTTCATTCCAAGTCCGTCGCTCACAACAAGGTTTACAGGCGTGCCGCGGCGAACGCTTGTGCCG